>OMZE01000012.1 GCA_900315455.1 uncultured Prevotellaceae bacterium
ACCATGGTAGTCCACGTTGCCCCAAATGAACTTGACGTTCTTGAATGTGGCTCCGTTGGGAACACTGGCGACGTTGCCCGCTGTGGTATGAGTAAAGGATACCACACCGTCGGCCTTGCCTTCGATGGTAACATTTTTAGGCAGGTTGGGCAACGTATAGTTGCCGGCCGCAACCACTTCGATAGTTGCACCGACGTCTGCGGCTGCCACGGCATCTGCTAAAGTCGCATATCCGGTCGAGCCGATCTTCGCGACATCTTGCGCTTGCACCCAATGCGTGGTGAATGCAAGCAGCATAATTAGTAATGCTTTAATTCGTTGATTCATGGTTCAATTTATTTTAATATATAGGTATTTGAATAAAAAATTAATACTATCTTCACTGCTATATCATATGAGGCCGGTCTTTTTTCACATTATTATTAATATTTAGAGCATAATTGAATTAAGCGCGACTTATAATCTGCAAAAATAATTGTTATTTTTAGTATTCACAATTTTTTTTGCCAAAAAAGGTAATATGTATCCATATTTTCAACAAAAGAAGTTGTTTTCTACCAAGGAGTTGTTCAAAATAGGACATTGATAATTGTTTCTCTCCCACTCCACATCGTTGTCGTCACCGTTGTCGGTGAGCGTGAGGTTGGTTACATGTGTAAAAATGAGCATAAATATCGAGTAAGGCACTTGATTTCTGAAAAAAAAAGAAAATTTTCTCTTTCGAAGAGAAAAAGCATGGACTTTCAGTTTTTTTTCGTATCTTCGCAGAGATATTGCAATAACCGGGCGGAGACAACATGCTATCGACAAGGCGGAAACCTATGCCACAGTTGGCGAAGCCCCCAAATGCTAAACTATGATCAACAGACAACTTCTTAGACCAGAGAGTATTGTAGTGGTGGGTGGTTCGAACAACACCCACAAGCCGGGAGGTGCTGTAGTGCGCAACCTGCTCAATGGCGGCTACAAGGGCGTCTTACGTGTCGTCAATCCCAAGGAAGACGAGGTGCAGGGCGTGAAAGTGTTCCACGACGTGAAGGAAATCCCGCCGACCGACCTTGCCGTAGTGGTGATTCCGGCAAAATTGTGTCCCGAAACAGTGAAAGTGCTCGCATCGGAAAAAGGCGTGAAAGCCTTCATCATCATCACCGCCGGCTTTGGAGAGGAGACGCCTGCCGGTGCTGCCTTGGAGAAGGACATCATCGACACCTGTGAGCAGTATGGCGCAGCCCTCATCGGGCCCAACTGCATCGGCCTTCTCAACTCCTGGCATCACAGTGTCTTTACCAAGCCCATCCCCCACCTCAATCCCAAGGGAGTAGACTTCATCAGCGGCTCTGGAGCCACCGCCGTGTTCATCCTCGAGTCGGCAGTCATCAAGGGATTGCAGTTCAACTCTGTATGGAGTATCGGCAATGGCAAGCAAATCGGCATAGAAGACGTGCTGCAATACATGGACGAGAATTTCGACATCGAACACGACTCCAAGGTGAAGTTGCTGTATATCGAGAACATCAGCAATCCCGACAAGTTGCTCTTCCATGCCAGTTCACTCATCCGCAAGGGATGCCGCATTGCCGCCATCAAGGCTGGCAGTTCGGAAAGCGGAAGCCGTGCGGCATCGTCGCACACCGGTGCCATCGCGAGCAGCGACTCCGCCGTGGAAGCCCTGTTCCGTAAGGCCGGCATCGTGAGATGTTTCTCGCGTGAGGAACTCACCACGGTAGGCTGTATCTTCACCCTCCCACCCATCAAGGGAAAGAATTTCGCCATCGTGACCCATGCCGGCGGTCCCGGCGTGATGCTTACCGATGCCTTGTCGAAAGGCGGGCTCAACGTGCCTCCCCTTGACAAGGAGATTGGCGAAGAACTCAAGACGAAACTCTACCCTGGTGCTTCTACCGCCAACCCCATCGACATCCTTGCCACCGGCACGCCGGAGCATTTGGGCATCGCCATCGACTACTGTGAAGAGCGTTTCGACAACATCGATGCCATCATGGTGATTTTCGGCACACCAGGTCTGGTGCAACTGTATGAGACCTATGACGTGTTGCACAAGAAGATACTGGAATGCAAGAAGCCCGTCTTCCCCATCCTGCCGAGTCTGCACACTGCCGGCCCTGAGGTAGAGGAATTCCTGCGCAAGGGACATGTGAACTTCAGCGACGAAGTGACCCTCGCCACCGCGCTGACACAAGTGATGCGCACTCCCCCACCCGCCCCACCAGAGATAGAACTCTTCGGCATCGACGTGCCCCGCATCCGTGAGATTATCTCCGGCATCAAGGAGAGCGGCTATATCTCGCCCAACCTCGTGCACGACCTCCTGGCATGTGCGCAGATACCGATGGTGCCCGAGATGGTGAGCGACAAATGTGAGGAATTGGTGTCCTTTGCCGAGCGCACGGGCTATCCCGTGGTGGCAAAGGTAGTGGGCCCGGTTCATAAGAGCGACGTAGGCGGCGTGGCTCTCGACATCAAAAACGCCAAGCACCTGAAGATGGAGTTTGAACGGATGATGAAAATCAAGGATGCCACCGGCGTGATGGTACAGAAGATGCTTCGTGGCACGGAACTCTTCATCGGAGCGAAATATGAGTCACGCTTCGGACACATCGTGCTCTGCGGTCTGGGAGGCATCTTTGTAGAGGTGCTCAAAGACGTATCGAGCGGTTTGGCCCCACTGTCGTACGGCGAGGCCTATTCGATGATCAAATCGCTGCGTGGATACAAGATTATCGAGGGAACACGCGGTCAGAAAGGCATCAACCAGCAACGATATGCCGAGGTCATCGTACGGCTCTCCACCCTCCTGCGTTTCGCCACCGAAATCAAGGAAATGGACATCAACCCACTCCTCGCCGACGAGAATGGCGTGACCGCTGTAGACGCCAGAATATATATAGAGAAATAGGAACTATAGAAACTATAGTAACTATAGAAAACTATAGATAACTATAGATAATATAGAAACTATAGAAAACCATAAAAAAAAGAATACACTAATGATACAAATTGGAGACAAAGCCCCGGAAGTGCTGGGGCACGACGAGAACGGCAATGAGATTCGTCTCAGTGATTTCAAAGGCAAGAAACTGGTGCTCTATTTCTATCCGAAAGACATGACATCGGGCTGTACTGCCGAAGCCTGCAACCTGCGCGACAACATCGGAGCCCTTGAGGCCCAAGGCTTTGCCGTATTGGGAGCCAGTGTAGACGACGCGAAGTCGCACCAGCGGTTCATCGCCAAGCACGAACTGCCCTTCCACCTGATTGCCGACACCGACAAGCAACTTGTGGAGCAATTTGGTGTATGGGGAGAAAAGAGCATGTATGGCAGGAAATATTTCGGCACGTTCCGCACCACCTTCATCATCAACGAGGAAGGCATAGTGGAGCGCATCATTGGTCCGAAGAAGATCAAGACCAAAGACCACGCCAAGCAAATCTTGGAGGTTGGAGGTTGGAGGTTGGAGATTTAAGGTTTGAGGTTTGAGGTTTATCATGCTGCGCATGATGAACATCGGCAGCGCCTCGGCATACAGAAAGTAAACTTTCGTCTGCACTCGGCTTGCACGATGTTTGAGATTTGAGATTTGGAAATGATGAGATTGAGGACAACTATACTTACCGTGCTCTTCCTGTCGATTGCGATGGCCATGAGGGCACAGCGCCACGAGATTTTCAACGACCGCATCTCATCGCTTCAGGTGGTGAGCGGCAACGACTGGCTGTCGCCTCCCGTCACCACGTTAGGCGGCGCACCCATCCACATCTCGTTCGACGACCAGACTCACGAGTATCACCGCTATACCTATCGCATCGAACACTGCGAGGCCGACTGGAGCGTCAGTGAGGAAATATTCACCAGCGACTACATTGACGGATTCACTGAAGGCAACCTCATCGAAGATATCGAGGAGTCGCTCAACACCAATGTGCTCTATACCCACTATCACCTCTCCATTCCCAATGAGCATTGCCGGCTGAAGATGAGCGGCAACTACCGCATCACGGTGCTCGACGACAACAACGACGAGGAGCCGATGTTCAGTGCCTGTTTCATGGTAGTAGACCCACGGATGAGCATCTCGCTTGGTGTGACCACCAACACCGACATTGATGTCAACCAGTCGCACCAGCAAGTGAGCATGCTGGTGTCGTACAGGGGACTGAATGTCAGCGACCCCTCCACGCAGATCAAGACCGTGGTGATGCAGAACGGCCGATGGGACAATGCCAGAATAAATGCCAAACCACAGTTCACGATGAACGAAAGCCTGCGATGGGAGCACTGCCGCGACTTCATTTTCGAAGGTGGCAACGAGTACCGGAAATTCGAGGTGCTCGATACCGATCACCCCAGCATGGGTGTCGACAAAATCAGATGGGACGGGGAGATGTTCCATGCCTACATCTTCGCCGACGAGCGACGTCCCAACTACCTCTACGATGAGGATGCCAATGGCTGTTTCTACATCCGCAACAGCGACAATGTGGAGAACGACCGCACCTCGGAATATGTGGTGGCACATTTCCAGGTGTTCAGCGACAAATACGACGGCGAGGTTTATCTCAATGGTGTCTGGACCAACGACCAGTTTCTTCCCCGTTACCGCATGGAGTATGACTATGCCACAGGTAGTTATGAGGCAGCGGTGATACTGAAAATGGGCTACTACTCCTACCAATACCTGCTGCTCGATGAGGCCGGCTATACTCATTTCCTCCCCTCTGAGGGAAATTTCTTCGAGACCGAGAACCAATACCAGGCCCTGGTCTACTATCGTGAGCCCGGCGGGCGCACCGACCTGCTGCTGGGCTACCAGCAAGTGAAAACGAGATAAGCAAGAATCCTAATGAACATCTCCATCTACACCCTTACCTCGGCCTTGCACGATGCCAAGGCCGTGGATGCCGTGACCCGGGAATTCCTTTCGGGTCTCGACATCGACTATACCCTGAAAGGCGACGACTACAGCGACTATGGCCATGGCTTCAGCCTCATCTACGTACGCACCGGTGGTACCGAAGGCATATTTGCCCGACTCCTGCCCCTGTTGCGCGAGAAGAGCCGACACCCTTTCTATCTCCTCACCTCGGGCAAAAGCAACTCACTGGCCGCTTCGATGGAAATCCTCTCCTACCTGCGCCTACAAGGCGAGGAAGGCGAGATACTGCATGGCAACCCTACATTTGTAGCCCACCGCATAGGCGTGCTGTGCCAAGCCCATGAAGCACGCGCCAAACTCCGCGGCATGCGTTTGGGCGTTATCGGCGCTCCGTCCGACTGGCTGATTTCCAGTCAAACCGATGATGCCGTTGTATATGAGAAAACAGGCATCCAACTGGTGCACATCGACATGAAAGAGGTCATCGAAGCCATCTCTCCGCAAGAGGAGCCGATTTCATGTGTCCCCACCACCCCACAGGTTGTCAAAGATGCCTTGCCCGGTGCGACGGCCATCTACAAGGCACTGAAACATGTCGTGGAGAAGCATCGGCTTCAAGGATTCACCATCCGTTGTTTTGACCTGCTCACGGCCGTGCACAATACCGGCTGCCTGGCACTGGCACGCCTGAACGCGGAGGGCTTCGTAGCGGGATGTGAAGGCGACGTGCCCACCATGCTGACGATGGCGGTGGCGCGTGCCATTACAGGTGTGTCGGGTTTCCAAGCCAATCCTTCGAGCATCGACCCCGAGACAGGCGAGATGGTCTTTGCCCACTGCACCATTCCCTTCGACATGGTGGAGAGTTATGAACTGGACACCCACTTCGAGTCGGGCATTGGTGTAGGAATCCGAGGTCGGATGCATGAAGGCGGTGTGACCATGGTGAAACTCGCCGGCGATTGCTCAAGGATGTTTGTTGCCGAGGGAGAGTTGCTGCGCAATGAGTCGAAGCCCGACCTCTGCCGCACCCAACTGGCCATCGGTCTCGACAAGCCCCGTCACACGGCCTATTTCCTCACCCATCCCATCGGCAACCATCATGTCATCGTAGCCGGAAGATGGAAAGAACAATTGAAAGCGATAGCGAAGTATTTATTATAGGAACTATAGATACTATAGAAAACTATAGAAACTATAGAAATCTATAGAAATCTATAGAAAAAAACAACCAAGAATGAAAACAAGAAAGATGGCCGCCATCGTGGCCGCATTACTCGTGCCACTCGCCTGTTTCTCGCAGCCCGATGAGATGACCATTGAAGGCATGTCGCGCATGTCGTGCACCAGCATCATGGTGGGAAAGGCTGCCTCCACCGACGGGTCCGTCATCACCTCACACACCTGCGACTCATGGTATCGCACCTGGATGCAGGTGGTGCCCGCCAAGGACCACATGGAAGGAACGAGAGTGGATATCTACGATGGCAGGATGCACACGCAAAGTGCTGCCGACAGCACGAAGATGCATGTCAGGGGGAGCATACCACAGGTAGCCCACACCTACCGCTATCTCGACACGGCATATCCCTGCCTCAACGAGAAACAGTTGGGCATCGGCGAGACCACCATCACCGGCCGTAAGGAGTTGCAGAACAAGAAAGGCCTGTTCTTGATAGAGGAATTGGAGCGAATCGCCCTGGAGCGCTGCTCTACCGCCCGTGAGGCCATCCGCCTGATGGGCGACCTTGTGAAACAATATGGCTATGGCGACAGCGGAGAATGCCTCACCATTGCCGACAAGAACGAGGTGTGGATTTTCGAAATCTTCGGCGAGGGAGAGAAGAACATCGGTGGTGTATGGGCCGCTGTGCGCATCCCCGACGACGAGGTAAGCGTGTCGGCCAACATCAGCCGCATCGGCGAGATTGACCTCAGTGACCCCGACCATTACATGGCTTCCGACAACGTGCTGGATGTGGCGAAGAAGATGAAATGGTGGGACGGCAAGCAACCCTTCTGTTTCTGGAAAGCCTACAGTGGGGGCAACTACCTCAACGAAGTGAAGAACTACAGCGTGCGCGAACATTTTATCCTCAACGCCCTGGCCCCCTCACTCCACCTGAGCGACACCGTAGCCAACCTGCCGCTCAGCGTGCGACCCGACGCGAAAGTGAGTGTGGAACAAGTGATGCGGCTTTTGGGAAGTTATTTCGAAGGTACGGAAAAGAACCTCAGTGGACGCCACAAGATAGTGAATCCCAAGCGCAAGGATAAGGACGGCAATTTGGTGGAAGGAGAGCCCGACAGCATCGTTTCACCTGTCTCCAATCCCTGGATGCGCCCTGATGAAATCAACATGTATTACGCTATGGGCGACTCGGTGATGAAGAACATCCGAACGGTGAGCGTGCCTTGGTGTGCCTACAGCACCGTGATACAGTTGCGGTCATGGCTGCCCGACGAGGTGGGAGGCGTAGTATGGATGTGCCTCGACAACCCCGGGGAGAGTCCACGTTTCCCCATCTTCAGCGGAACGACACAGTTGCCCACTCTCCTCAGCATCTGTGGTCAGCATAGCGAGCGCGACGATGCAGCACTGTGGCATTTCAGGAAAGCCAACAGGCTCGCCACCCTGAGGTGGGGAACCTACCGCAAGACTCTGGAGCCACTACGCGACTATTTCATAGAAAAAGGTGCAAGAGAGTTGCCTTTTGTAGAACAGACCTGGCAAAGGCTACAGTCGGAAGACCCGAAGCAAGCCGAGCGGATGCTCAATGGCTACACCGCCGACTTCTTTGGCGCCACCATACTGCGATGGGACGAGTTGGCCCGGCTGCTGTGGCGCCAGACATGGGCGGGCTGGTGATAAATACCTTATAGGCCGCAGAGACCCTGATGGCACTAAAGACCCTAAAGGCCGCGCTTGCGGCCTTTCTTTTGTTTGGTTTGTTGCTGTAATACAGCAACATACGGGACAGGGGGAAGACAGAGGGGAACGAAGGGACGAAGGAACGGAGGGACGGAGAGACGGAGAGACGAAGGAACGGAGGGACGGAGGAAAATCACAAGATATCGACGACCAGCCCCTCCTGAGCGAGGATGGTGTTGGGGAAGATGCTCTTTGCCTCATCGAGGAGCGGCTGCTCGTCGTTGTAGCGCGAACTGTAGTGCCCTATCATGAGTTGCCGGGCCTGTGCGTCGCGAGCCACCGTTGCTGCCTCGGCTGCCGTGCTATGGTAATAGAGGCCTGCCAACGCGGCATAGGTCTTCTCGTAAGTGCTCTCATGATAGAGGAGACTCACTCCTTCTATTTGCCGGTAAAGAGTGGGAATGTATCTCGTGTCGGAACAATAGGCAAACGACCTTGGCGCATCGGCTGGGGTCACCAACAGGCTGTTGGGCACCACTTCGCCATCTTCCGTCACCCAGTCGGCTCCCTGCTTGATGTTGTTGATTTGACTGACGGGGATACCATAGAAGTCGATCATATCACGTCGGATATGAGGAAGAGTTGGCTTCTCCCTGAAGAGGAAACCGCAGCATGGCACCCGGTGCTCCAGCGGCAGGGTAACGACAGAAAGAGTCCGGTCGTCATAGACAAGTTGCTGCCGGGTGGCATCGAGCGGACGGAACATCACCTCATAATCCAGGCCACCACAGAACATCTTCATCATCTCATGGAAGAGACTTTCAAACTGTGCCGGGGCACACACCAACAACGGTGCCTTACGTCCCAGCAAGCCGAAGGAACTGATGAGGCCTATAAGTCCGAAGCAATGGTCGCCATGGAGATGTGAGACAAACACCCCCTTGATTTTGTTGAAATTGATTCGCGCCCTCATGAGGAGCATCTGCGTTCCCTCGCCACAGTCTACGAGAAACATCTTTCCCCGGATCTCAACGACCTGCGACGAAGCATAGTGGCGCATCGTAGGGCGCGCGCTGCCACAACCGAGCACATGAACCTTGAAGTCCTCCATGCGCCCCGCTATTCCAGTTGACGCTTGTAGGCGTAGATGCCCTTTTCGTTCTCCAGATAGAGAGAGTCGTTGCCGATGGAGAGAATATTAAAGGTATCCTTGGAGAGCACGAGTTTGCCATTGAGGATTTTCCACTCCGTGTAGGGGTTCGACTCATTCTGCACGTGCGACTCCACCACGCCACCGTCCTTGATTTCAAAATTCTTGGCGAGGCTGGTCCAACGCCCCATGAGCGAAGTGACGTTGATGGCTTTCCTCACCACCAGTCCCTCTTCACCTGGGGTAGCCATGACAGCCATCTTGTTGCCGTCGTAGAGACCGCCACATACCACGTCGCCGACGACCAGGCTGTCTTCAGGACTGAGGTATTGCTCCTCAACGATGAAGTCGAGGGTGTCGCCGTCTATCTGCACCAACTGGAAAGAGTGGCTGGTAGCGTTGACACATTCTCCGAATTTTGTCTCATCACCTTGTGCGACGGCCTTCGTCTCCTTGATGACGGGGATGTTTGCTTCTTTCTTATCCGTACAACCTACGGCCATCAGTGCCAATGCAGCAACGAATGTGATTTTTGTTATTTTCATGCCTATAAAAATATTCAGTTTTCAATTATTGTTTTCTGTTTTCTTTGCCTCTTCCCACAGTTTATCCATCTCTGCCAACGTCATCTCGGTAAGCGGCTTTCCCTCGCGGATGGAGTGTTGCTCCACATAGTTGAACCGTCGGATGAACTTCTGGTTGGTTTGTTCGAGGGCGTTGTCGGGGTTGAGGTGATAGAGCCGGGCAGCATTGATGACACTGAAAAGGAAGTCGCCGAGTTCTGCCGTCGACCGTTCCTTGTCGTCACGTTCCAGTTCGGCTTGCAACTCATCGAGTTCCTCTCTCACCTTTGCCCAAACATCCTCACGCTTGTCCCAGTCGAATCCCACATTGCGGGCTTTGTCCTGTATGCGGTAGGCCTTGATAAGACTCGGCAGCGCCTGTGGCACCCCCGAGAGCACGGTCTTGTTGCCGTCTTTCTCACGCAGTTTGATTTGTTCCCAGTTCTGCAACACCTTCTCTGCAGACTCTGCCACCACCTCACCATAGACGTGAGGGTGGCGGAAGATGAGTTTGTCGGCCTGTTTCTGACAGACATCTGCCACGTCGAAGTCGCCTTTTTCCTGGCCGATCAGGGAATAGAAGCAAACGTGCATGAGCACGTCGCCCAGTTCCTTGCAGATGTTCTTACTGTCGTCTTTCATCAATGCGTCGCACAACTCAAACACCTCTTCGATGGTGTTGGGCCTCAGGCTCTCGTTGGTCTGCTTCCTGTCCCAGGGACATTCCACACGCAGGCGGTCGAGAACATCGAGGAGCCGTCCGAACGCTTCTATTTTTTCTTCTCTTGAGTGCATGGTTGAAACATTAATATATTAGTGGAGACCCCACCGAAGAATAACCGCTCCCCCGGAAGGCCAGCGCCTATTGAGGAGATTCCGGGAAGATAATCTCATTCATCAGCCGCTCCAAGTCGTTGAGCGAGTGTTCTTTCGGCCACTCCTCGCCCGAGGAGGTGATGCGAGTGCCATCGGCATAGACCATGGTGAGCGACCAGTGTATGCCATCGAGCACCCTTTCCATGGGGATGTTTGGCAAGTTAATCCTACGGAAGAAATATCCAGGATGAATCTGGTAGAAATGCTGTTCGGAGAACAAGGCACGGATACGCTCCAGTCCACCTTTTGCCACCTCCTTTGGTGTTTCCTGCCATCCAGTCTTGGCTATGTCTTTGTCGCCCTCGCCCTTCTCCAGGCTCATGGGCATACGGGGGTTGTGTGCCATCCCGCTGAAATCAAACTTCACATACACCAACTCTCCTTGAGGTTCTGCACGCTGTTCTGCCTGGCGGTTGCGTTCCAGACGGGAACATTCTTCGGTGAAACACTTATACCTGAGTTGCTCGTGCTCCACACTCCGTGTGGTGCGCCTGCGCTGCACGGTATCCTCTACCACGTATTTGATGGCAGGCAAGATGAACTCGTTTTCCTCATAACGCGCCTTCATGCTGTCGGAGAGCAGATGAAGCGCCTCGGTGCTGAGTTCTTCAAGCGCATAGATACCTTTTTCACACTCGCGGTCGTTTGTCATCATCTTGGGCAAGGGCTTGCGCGACGATGGGTTGCGCAGCATCTTCCTCACGAGGTCGAGTTGCTGACTGCCATAAGTCTGCTGAGCCTGAGCGCTCAGGCACAGCAAGAACAGTGTAAGGAATAAAGAAAGTTTTCTCATGTTTTCTTTTCTTTTTGCAAAGATACGACAAATTCTTTATCCAACAGGCTTAAATTATTGGATTTTTTTATACTTTTGTACCCTTAAAAGAAAATAGGTATAAAATATAATATGGAATTAGCAAGTAAGTACACCCCACAGGACGTGGAGTCGAAATGGTACCAGTATTGGCTTGACCACAAGTTATTCAGTTCAAAACCCGATGGCCGTGAGCCATATACCATCGTCATCCCCCCACCCAACGTGACGGGAGTTCTACACATGGGACATATGCTCAACAACACCATCCAGGACATCCTGGTGCGACGAGCCCGTATGGAAGGAAAGAACGCCTGTTGGGTGCCCGGCACCGACCACGCCTCTATTGCCACCGAAGCCAAGGTGGTGAAGAAATTGTCGGAACAGGGCGTGAAGAAGCACGACCTCACCAGGGAGCAGTTTCTGGAGCATGCCTGGGACTGGACCCATGAGCACGGTGGCATCATCCTGAAGCAACTGCGCCGTCTGGGTGCCTCATGCGACTGGGACCGCACCGCTTTCACCATGGACGAGAAGCGCAGCAAGAGCGTCATCAAGGTGTTTGTAGACCTTTACAACAAAGGCTACATCTACCGTGGTCTCCGCATGGTGAACTGGGACCCGAAAGCCCTTACCGCCCTCTCTACCGAGGAGGTGATATACAGGGAGGAGCAGAGTCATCTCTTCCATCTGAAATACTACGTTGACGGTCTCACCACCCTCGACAACGAGTCGGCCCTGGCTGAGGAAGGCAATGTCATCCACAAGGATGCCAAAGGCTATTATGCCGTAGTGGCCACCACCCGTCCGGAGACCATCATGGGCGACACCGCCATGTGCATCAACCCCAAGGACCCGAAAAACCAATGGCTGAAAGGCCGCAAGGTCATTGTTCCCCTTGTGGGCCGCGTGATTCCGGTGATTGAGGACCGCTACGTAGACATCGAGTTTGGTACAGGCTGCCTGAAGGTGACACCCGCCCACGATACCAACGACTATATGCTGGGCAAGACCCACAATTTGGAAACCATCGACATCTTCAATGCCGATGCCACCATCTCGGAAGCCAGTCCTCTGTATGTGGGCATGGACCGCATGGACTGCCGCAAGCAGATTGTGATAGACCTCAAGGATGCTGGTCTGATGGAGCGTGTGGAAGACTACACCAACAAGGTAGGCTATTCGGAGCGTAATCCCGACACTGCCATTGAGCCCCGTCTCTCGCTGCAGTGGTTCCTCAGCATGAAGCACTTCGCTGAAATCGCCTTGAAACCAGTGATGGAAGGCGAGATGCAGTTCTATCCTGCCAAGTACAAGAACACCTACAAGAATTGGCTGGAGAACATCCAAGACTGGTGTATCTCACGCCAGTTGTGGTGGGGACACCGCATCCCGGCATACTATTACAATGATGCCGATGACTTCGTGGTGGCGGAGACTCCCGAGAAAGCCCTCCTGCTCGCGCGTGAGAAGAGCGGCAACGCACAGTTGCAAGTCGGCGACCTGCGCCAGGATGAGGATGCCCTCGACACCTGGTTCTCGTCGTGGCTCTGGCCCATCAGCCTCTTCGACGGCATCAACAACCCCGGCAACGAAGAAATCAAGTATTACTATCCCACCTCCGACCTCGTGACAGCCCCCGACATCATTTTCTTCTGGGTGGCACGCATGATTATGGCCGGTGAGGAGTATATGGGCACATTCCCCTTCAAGAACGTCTATTTCACCGGTATCGTGCGCGACAAACTGGGCAGAAAGATGTCGAAGAGCCTCGGCAACTCCCCCGACCCCATCGAACTCATCGACAAGTATGGAGCCGACGGCGTGCGTATGGGCATGATGCTCTCTGCCCCTGCCGGCAACGACATTCTCTTCGACGAGGTCCTCTGCGAACAGGGACGCAACTTCAACAACAAGATATGGAATGCCTTCCGTCTGGTGAAAGGACTTGAGGTGGCCGACATCGAACAGCCTACGGAGTGCCGCATCGCCACGGAATGGTTTGCAGCCAAACTGCGTGAGGCGAATGCAGAACTCAACGACCACTTCAGCAAATATCGCATTTCTGATGCGCTGATGACCGTATACCGACTGTTCTGGGACGAGTTCTCCAGTTGGTACCTGGAAATGGTGAAGCCTGCCTACGGCTCTCCCATCGACCGCAAGACATTGGAGACGACCCTTGGTTATTTCGATACGTTGCTCAAGATGCTGCATCCGTTCATGCCCTTCATTACCGAGGAACTGTGGCAGCACCTCTACGACCGCGCCGAGGGCGAAAGCATCATGCGCGAGTGTCTGAATGTAGAAGCACCGAAGGAAGGCGACAGCGACATCATTACCAACATCGAGAAGGTGAAGCAAGTGGTGTCGGGCGTGCGCCTGGTGCGCAACCAGAAAGTCATTGCCCCCAAAGAGAAACTTCCCCTGCAAGTGGTAGCAACCGACAGTTATGCGCGCTTTGCCGAAGTCATCACCAAGATGGCCAACCTTGAGTCGTTTGATGTGGTGGACAGCAAGCCTGCCGATGCCGCGCAGTTCATGGTAGGTACTGACGAGTTTGCCGTACCACTTGGCAGTCTCATCGACGTGGCTGCCGAGATAGAGAAGCAAGAGGCGCAGTTGAAACACCTCGAAGGCTTCCTCGCCGGTGTGGAAAAGAAACTGTCGAACGAGCGTTTCGTCGCCAATGCCCCAGAGGCGGTGGTTGCGCTGGAGCGCAAGAAGCGCAGCGATGCCACAGAGAAAATCGCGTCGCTGAAAGCCTCGCTCGCCGAACTGAAGAAAAAATGACCCTATCATCAAGCCCTTTTGAAAGAACACCTTTCAAAAGGGCTTGATTGCCTCTTATCGCCTAAAAACCTTTGATACCAGAAAACTCTATACCACCTAATACCCATCACCCCATGAAACGCAAGACATTATTATCCATTCTTTTTCTCGTCGTCTCCCTGCTTTGCGACGCACAAGTGATTACTCAGCAACAGGCACGACAGAAGGCCTTGTCGTTTATGCAACTGCAAGGCATGCCGACGAAGAAAGGCCTTGTGGCGGCGAAAATTTCACGTCCTCAGGCCCAGCCTGCCCCTTACTATGTTTTCAATGCCACTGAAGGCAAGGGTTTCGTCATCGTCTCTGCCGACGAGCGCACCGAAGAGATTCTAGGCTATGGCATGGACAGCCAGTTTGATGAAACCCGACTTTCCGAGACCATGCGGATATGGCTGGAAGGATATGCCAACCAGATTGATGCTGTGCAAGACGGCCGGATGGAGACAAAGCCCCTGTATGTGGAGAACCACGCCCCCATCGGCAAACTGGTGTCCTCCATGTGGGGACAAGGCGACGACACCGCCGAGGGTGAGGCCTACAACCAACTCTGTCCCACCATCGACGGGAAACATTGCATGACGGGATGCGCTGCTACCGCCATGGCACAGGTGATGCGCTACTACGAATGGCCGAAAGCCTATACTGCCGTGATTCCCGGATACACCCCCAATGAGGACATCGGTTACCTGTCATCGCTCTCGAAACTGAAATTCTCCTGGAACGACATGGTAGACCGCTACGACGAGGGGCAGACGGCGGCTCAGCAGAAAGCCGTAGCACAACTCATGCGCTACTGCGGACAGGCCTTGGAAATAAACTATGGCACCGACGCCTCCTCAGCATCCGCCAGCAGTTTTACCAAGGCCCTGCGCGACTACTTCAACTATGACGTGAACACACGCTATGTGAGACGTTCCGACTATTCTGCCGAAGGATGGGACAATCTGATTTACAACGAGTTGAAGCACGGGCGGCCAGTCATCTACCATGGTTCCAACCCTGGAGGAGGACATGCCTTCGTCTGCGACGGCTACGACGGGAATGGATTCTACCACATCAACTGGGGATGGGACGGCTACTGCAACGGCTTCTTCAAACTGTCGATACTCAACCCCAGAGGTGGCGGTACGGGAAGCAGCACCTCGAACAATGGCTATTCCTCCGACCAAGGTGCCGAAGTGGGTATCCAGAAACCCACCGACACCACTGACGAGAAGCGCACGCTCACGCTCGACGACTTCACCAACGAAGGACATACGCTGATGGCACAGTACTGCAACCTCACTGGCTTGCCCGGTGACTTTGAATATGGGTTTGCCTATCAGGATGAGAGCATGTTTGGCGGCAGCACGTTTAAAGTGCGTAAAACCACCGCCCATTACGAGCATTACGATGTCAACACCTACAACCTCAACCTCGACAACATGTCGCTTGACAACGGCACCTATCGTTTCTATCCCTATGCCATCCTCTCAGGGTGCGGGTGGTATCATGTCATCGGCGACTACAAGAAATATTATGAAGTGAAGTTCAGCGGTGGACAGGCAACATCCATCACCTATCATCCACGTGCCCAAATGGTTATCGAAAACGTAGAGTTTGTGGGCAACAAGATAGTGAACCAGCCTCAGGAAGTAAAGATTACCGTAAGCAACAACGGTGAGGAATACAGCGACCTCTTCTATCTCTTCGCTTCTCGGACGAACAACAAGGGCGAGACTGTCGACGAGGTGAACATGCCCATAGAGTCGGGAGCAACGGAGCAGGCCTCACTCTACTTCTTGCCCGATGCCACCGGGAAATGGAAGATATGGCTCGACATTCTGGAAGATGGCTCCAACAACCTCTCCCCCTGGGAGGTGGACATCAAGGCTGCTCCCACCTCGGCGACCAACCTCAGTGTTGTGTCTTACGAAATCGACTCCTATACCGATGCCGTGTTCAGGGTGAAGATACGCAACAACAATTCTGATGGGTATTACATGCCTATCTACTGCTACCTGTTCGAAGAATCCAAGACCTACAACATTGCCTACGACAAGACACAGAATCTTAACATTGCCCCCCATCAGACAGCAGACCTGTCATTCCGTTTCGAGAGCCTGCAGATGGGCCACAACTATGCCTTGCGGATGAGGGCATACACCGACCACCAGTCGAAGACCCTCGACTGGCTGGGCAGCCGTTACACCTTTACGGTGAACAGTGTCTTCGACCCCGTCGACGTGCCGGAGATACCCATTCCCACCACGGTTTCCTCTGATGTCTATTCCATCTCAGGGGTGCTCGTAAGAAAGAATGCCACCACCCTCGACGGACTGCCCAAAGGCATATACATCGTCAACGGGAAGAAAGTTATCTATTAAAAAGAGTGTGTCAAAAGCGAATGAGTGCGCTTCGCGCAGAAATCTCACAAATCGTTACAAATCAAACAAATAACAAATAGAAAAAAAGATTTTAAAGATTTGCATAGATTTGAAAGATTTCTCGCCGTAGGCGACTAAAAAATCAATTTGACACGTCCTCATTGAAATTGAGACGAACACGAATCAACCAAATCTACACGAAAAAACATTTTCTTATTCGTGTGAGGTTGATTCGTGTTCGTTATGATAAATTAGACGGTAAAGCCCTATGGCCAATCTTACAAGACTATCTCTTCATACGGCAGGTTGAAGACATCCGCCACGGCCTTGTAGGTGACCTTTCCTTCCACCACGTTGAGTCCCTTGAAGAGTGCGGGGTCGTCCTTGCATGCCTTCTTCCATCCCTTGTCTGCCAAGGCGAGAGCATAGCGCAGCGTGGCATTGGTGAGGGCGATGGTCGACGTGTTGGGCACGGCGCCAGGGATATTGGCAACGGCATAGTGCACGATTCCGTCGACGGTATAAACCGGTTCGGAGTGTGTGGTGGGTTTTGAGGTCTCGAAGCACCCGCCTTGGTCGATGGCCACATCGACGAGTACGGTGCCCGGCTGCATGAGTTTCAGCATGTCGCGGGTGATGAGTCGCGGTGCCTTGTCGCCGGGGATGAGCACCGAACCAATGACGATATCGACATCTGCCAGTTCACGCTTGATGTTATGCTTGTTGGAGTAGACCGGAACCACGTTGGCGGGCATCTCTGCCGTGAGTCGTCGCAACAGCGGCAGTGAAATATCTGTGATGATGACCTGCGCCCCCATGCCAGCAGCCACGCGAGCAGCAGCCTGTCCCACGACGCCACCGCCAAGGACGAGCACCTTAGCCGGTTTCACTCCAGGAACGCCACAGATGAGTTTTCCCTTTCCACCCTTTGTCTTTTGCAGGTAGTATGCGCCATTGATGGTAGCCATGCGTCCTGCCACCTCGCTCATCGGGATGAGGAGCGGCAGCGAGCGGTCGGGCAACTGCACGGTCTCGTATGCCACGCATACAGCCCCACTCTTGATCATTGCGTCGGTGAGGGGCTTGTCGCAAGCGAAATGGAAATAGGTGAAGAGCACCTGTCCCTTTTTCACCAGTTTATACTCTGGTTCGATGGGTTCTTTCACCTTCACAATCATATCGGCCACGGCATAAGTCTCTTCGATAGTAGGCAAAATCTTTGCGCCCACTTTCACATATTCATCATCGCTGAAGCCGCTACCTTCACCGGCGGTATGCTGCACATAGACCTCATGGCCATGATGCACGAGTTCGGCCACTCCTGCGGGAGTCATTCCCACACGGTTCTCATTGTTCTTAATCTCTTTTGGAATACCAATTTTCATAGTCTTACAGGATTTTATGTTATACATTCAGGTGTGATATCAAAGGTATTTTCAGCATTTTGCTGCTTTTTTATCCCGAAAAGCGAATTGGGCAACACTCAAAATGGAGCCCAGAATAACAACTTTGCCAAGCCTTCGGCTTGGGGGTCACAACCACTCCCACCTCTCCTTGTCCTAAGGAGAGGCCTCGACCCACCCCCCGTCCCCCGCCCTCTCCAGGGCGGTGGCTCAACCGCTCGATTGTTTGTGCGGGCTTCGCCCACGTTTACTCCAACTTAGTTTTATGGAAGATGGAATAACTTTGCGATCCATCGCAAAGATAAAAAAAATCATGATTGGTTGTACCGATTTGGTCGAAAAAATGCAAAAAAATTATCCATTTTGCCACACTTACTTGTGTCAAAATGGATAATTCCATGCCCCATCGGTGTCATTCGTTGTTGAGGATACGGTTGATGATGGTGGTGACATCCGTTATATTGATAAAACCGTCGAAGTTGAGGTCTCCCCTCTGCCATCTGAAATCGGTGACTTCCTTTCCAAGGATATAGTGGATGACCTGTGTCACGTCGGACATATTGATGAACGTGTCGTTGTTGGTGTCGCCAAGGAGTCCGCTCACCACGCTCTCGTCGATAGGGAGGATGGTGATGAATCCGCTCCAATACGCCGCATTCTTGTAATCGTCGACCACCCTTGACAACACATAGAGCGGCACACCAAGGTTGGTCTCCGTGAATGTCGTCTCGCTGATGGCAGGTGGTTCGGCGGCATAATACACGATGGACTCCAAAGCCGAGCAAGCCACGAAAAGATTGTTGCCCAGCGAAGTGACCGAAGCCGGTATGGTGATGGTCTTGAGCCCGCTGCAGAGACGGAAAGCCCCATCCTTGATGGTCTTTACCGAGGTGGGCAGCACAATACTTTTCAGCAAGCGTGCAGAATAGAAGCCATACTCACCGATGGTGTTGACGGTAGAGGGCATGTCGAAGTCGCCCAACTTCGCGCAGGGGTAGCACAACAGTGTCTGCACAGCCTTGTCGTAGAGCACCCCATTGAGGCTGCAGTACGACGAGTTCTCTTCTGCCACGGTGAAGGCCGTCAGGCTGCTGCATCCACAGAACGCCAACGTAGCGATTTCCGACACCTGTGCGGGGATGGTGATTTTCTTTACCTTGCTGCAGTTCTCGAAAGCACGATAACCAATGGTCTTCAAGTTGTCGGATAACGTGATACTTGTCAGTCCATAACACAGGCTGAACGCATAGTCGGCGAGTGTCTCGACGGTAGCAGGCAGTGTGAGAGCCGTGAGTTTGTTGCAATGGTAGAATGCCTTCACCCCTATGCTGGTCACCGTGGTAGGGATAGTGATGTTGGTGAGTGCCGAACAGTAATAGAACGTGCTGTCGCTGATAGTCGTAATACCCTCGGGCTGATTGACGGTGATGAGTTGAGCACATCCTTGGAAAGCGTGTTTGCCTACAGATGTCACCCCTTCAGGAAGAGTGATGGAGGTGATGTTGGCACAGCCATGGAATGCCGATGTGGCAAGTGTGGTGATGGTCGACGGCACTGCGACATCGCCTTCTGCCGTTCCCGGACAGGCGATGAGCATGGCAACGGCCTTGTCGCAGAGCAGACCGTCGACGATGGCGAAGGAGGGGTTGTCCTCTGCCACGGCAATAGATGCCAGACGGGGACAGTCGGCGAAAGGTGCGTTGCCGAGGTCGGTAAGGGTGGCAGGGATGGTGACGCTGGTGAGTTTCGCCGACTCACGGAAGGTGCCGTCTTTAACGGCCACAACGGAGTAGGTATTCCCTCCCGAAGTCACCGTCTCGGGGATGGTGATATCTCCCTCATAGCATTTCCGGAACGAGAACGACGTGCCTTCTCCCGATGCCGCTGGCTCTTCCACCACCCTGACGGTATTAGTCGATGTCGTCTCGTACCAGATGCCGTCGGCCTCAAAGGTCTTTGCCCATAGCCCTTGTGCACAGAAGAGGGCCAGCACGAAAAGGATATATGCCTTGTTCATATTCATTATAAAATCTTTATTCTTCACCTGAATGACCATGCATTTCATTTATTCCCACCATTCAAGGCAATTCATGTTAGAAAAGAGACAGCAGCCACATTATTAATTATGCAACTGCTGTCGTATCATTTTGTATGAAACCGGGAGGGCATAAAATGCCCACCCGACAAGGTTATTCTCTCAACTGAATTCCTCCCAGTGGTTAAACCAGTTGGCGTCGCCTTCAATGCCTTCTTCATCATCTTCAGCATCGCCTGAACCTTGATTTTTGTCATCTATGTTAAGGCTCACGCCCAAGATTGCTGTTTCCAACAACGGCAAGGTGATTTCGACTTCAGGTTGAATATATGTTTTTTTCATCGTTATACTAACTTTATGTTCTTGAATAATCCTTTGCACTCACTACTTCACAGTAACCTTCTGGCCATTGACGATATAGACGCCCTTCTGCAGGGAGTTGAGATCGCCATCGACCTTTACCTGACGGCCTTGCAGGTCGTATACAGCGTCCACGGCACCCTGGCCTGTGGTGAGACCCACAATCTCGGTAGCCTGTTCCTCGTCGACAAAATAGTTGACGTTGGCTGCTGAATGGTATTCTGCATAGCCATCCACAACGAAGTAGCCGCGGAATGACTTCAGTTTGGTTTTGCCAATGGCGGTGCGGAATTCATTGTTGGAAAGGAAGAGCACAGGAGTGTTCTCACCCAGGTTCTTGATATAAGTGTAGTTGCCTACAAAGGTACAACCTGATACGGAAGTCTTTGGATTACCTTCTATGGGAACTATGGCAGTCTCGTTCACCACAAATTGCGTAACATCTGAAGTTACCTTAATCAGATATGGTGTATTGGCTTCAATCGCAGGAGTAGAAAGCGTCTTGAAATAAAGTCCGAAACCGGTAACATTACCGTTGCTATCCTGATGTTTCTTGCAATCATCTAAAGTCGCAAGGGTAATCTGATTGTCTGGGAAGACTTCCGACATTTTACTACTGGGGATATCGAACGGCAGACAAATGGTGTTCCACTTACCGGAATTAATAGTGCGCTTCACTGCAACTTTTCCTTCGTATGCATCAAATGCTTCGTAATCCTTTACCTCATCGAGGGGTACCGTAACATTAAAATGAAAGGCATCTTGTACATATTTCTCGTCTCCGGCAGAAGAGATTTGAATAGGCTCATAGTTTTCATCTACTTTTTCACCACCCATTATAGCCTCAACACCACTGGTAGGATAATTGGCATCTGCTTTGATTCCTATTTTTAGAAATCTTTTGGATTCTTTAATAACAGATTCTGTAGCTTTGTGGGTGAGCACAAATTTGATAGATCCTGTTTTCTGCGAATAATTAATATTAAAATAATTCTTATTATATGTACCTACCAACGAAATATCCGGATATGTTACTTCTTCTTCTGCCTCTTCATCATACGCCGTTATTTCGTTCACAGAAATACCGGCAGGCAGATAAATATAGAACATTCCACCCTTTAATTCGTAACTCTCCAAATTCTTAGTAGCCACGTAAATGGTCGCTGTGCCATTTGGCTCAATAACCACATCGTCGATACTAAACAATTCTATGTTTGTCTGTGACCATATGTTTCCACAAACCAGCAACGCAAACAAGAAGAAAGCAATTCTTTTCATAATTGTTTATTGTAAATTTGTAATTTCAAAGTGAGTAATAAAACTAAAATTTGTGAGTGGAATCTATTCCTTCTGATTCTGTTCAGTTGGATTCAGCCCTTCAAAGGGCCTCGCTGGCTCACGATAATTCTCGTTTATCCTTCTCGGCAATACTCGATTTTATTGTCGATAAAGTGCAACTATATATTATTAGTGTTGATAATCTTTGCAAAATTAAGTTTTTTTCGAAAAAAAGCCCAAACAAAACAGAAAAAAATGATTGAAATCGTCGAATTAACGCAAATTATATCGTTTCAGCGACATCTCATCCCCATATCATCGACAGGAAAGTCCATCATCTCTCCACTTAATAAAGAGCCATAAACAACAAGTCCCCAAAACGATTCTGTATCTTTTCCGCATTATTTACGGGCGGCAGGCGGCTAATTCGGAGATATTCATTACTTTTGCCATAAAATTATAGAAAAATGAGATTTATCGGAATCATCCCCGCCAGGTATGCGTCGACACGTTTTCCTGGCAAGCCACTTGCCATTCTTGGTGGCAAGACCGTGATACAGCGAGTATATGAACAGGTGTCTGGCGTTCTCGAAGACACCTATGTGGCCACCGACGACGATCGTATTTACGATGCCGTGACGTCGTTTGGCGGCAAGGTGGTGATGACCTCGCCCGACCATAAGAGCGGCACCGACCGCATTGCCGAGGCAGCACGGAAGATCGGCGGCGACTACGACGTAGTGGTGAACGTGCAGGGCGACGAACCCTTCATCCGTCCGGCACAGATTGAGTTGCTCTGCCAATGCTTCGACGACCCGACGACGCAGATTGCCACTTTGGGCAAGCCATTCGCCGACATCGATGCCGTAGACAATCCCAACTCCCCGAAGATAGTCACCGACAACCACGGCTTCGCCCTCTATTTCAGCCGCAGCGTGATACCCTTCGTCAGGGGGGTGGACCATAAGGATTGGCTGGGGCACTATCCGTTTCTGAAGCACCTCGGACTGTATGCCTACCGCACAACGGTGCTGCATGAGGTAACCCGCCTGCCACAGTCGCCACTGGAGAAGGCTGAGAGTCTCGAGCAACTGCGCTGGCTGCAGAACGGCTACCGCATCCGTGTCGCCATCACCGACTTCGAGACCGTAGGCATCGACACCCCCGAAGACCTGGAGCGCGCCGAACAATGGCTAAGCAATCAAGAACGACCCTAAAGTCTTTAAGGGCCCTTAGGGGCCTTAGAGACCTTTGGGGATGCTATATCCTCACCACCTCTATCCTACTCCTCACCGGGTCGGCACGCTTCACTTGTATTTGAGTTTGGTATCATGGATAAATCTCTATGTGGCTGCTTCCAGAACTGCCATTCTTGATGATGCGTATTTGCGTGGTGATACGTTCGCTCATGGTGTCGGTATGGCTAATTACGCCTACTTTCTTGCCTTGAGAGGTTTGCAGCATGGCCAGGGAGTCGATGACTGTGAGCAGCGTGTCGGGATCGAGTGTTCCGAATCCCTCATCGATGAATAGGTTTTCAAATGAAATGTTGCGGGACGACAATGCCGAGAGGCCCAGTGCGAGTCCGAGGCTGACGATGAAAGTCTCTCCTCCAGATAAAGATGTGGTGTCACGCACATCGTCTGCGCGGTCATGGTCGATGACACGGATGCCAAGTGAATTCTTCACTTGTTGCAGCTCATAGCGTCTGTTGAATTTTCTGATTTCCACATTGGCATGTTCAATGAGGAAACTCAGTGTATAGCATTGCGCGATTTTGCGGAGGGTCTTTCCGTCGCCTCCGATGGCTTCGGTGATTTCCTTCCAATCATCCTTCATTTTTGTGACCTGGTTCAGCTCTTCCACCTTGTCACCCAACTGTGTGATGGCATCAAGATGGTTTTTCATCCTTGCCTTTGCAGCCACAAGTTCGTCGTTTCGGCTGTTGTTTTGCAGTTCCTGCCATTCTGTGAGCAGCGTCTCTCGTTCTTTATCCGGTTTGTCCGTGTGGTGCTGGTCATGTGCTTTCTTTGCGTTGTGAAGCAAAGCTGAAGTTGTCGCGACCTTCTCGCTGCGTCGTTCTTTCTCCTGTTGGATGGCATTCCAGTTTTCCGTGGACTGATACATGTTTTTTACATCCTCCATGGAGATGTCTTGAATCCTGTCAGCCCTGTCATTGTAGCGGTCAATCCATACTGTCAACTCGGTGTTTTTTGCTGCAAGATGTTGTTTTTCCTCTTCAAGATGGTTCCTCTTGGTCTGCATGGCTCCTTTCATTTCTCCGAGAGCAGCATTCATCTTTGATATCTCCTCGTTTTTCTGAGATACAGCAGTGTCGGCATCCTTCTTGTTTCTCATCAGCCGTTGTTCAACGACATCTGGGTTCTCACCCTCCAGTTCGCTCTTGAAAGCTGTAAGCAATTCCTTGAGGGTGTCATCAGCCTCTTGCCATGCGGTGGAAGCCTCGTTCAGTGCCTTGCATTTCTCTTCTTCTTGTTGTTGGAGGGTTTCTGTAAGAGCCTTGCATTCAACCAATTTAGTTTTGGCGGAATTGACTTTCTGCTGTACCTTGGTTAAATTATTGTTGGCTTCTTCCATATACTCTGACAGTTCCTTGACAGCCTTGTCTTTCTTCTTGGTGAAGTTGCTTATTTCTTTCTGCACATTGTTGAAGAAAGTCAGTTTGTTGTTTGTTTCTTCCTTCTTCTTCTCGTATGATGGCAAGACTGCCTCCAGTTCGTCCTTGTCTCTTCTCAGTTGCGGATATTGTTCGTGCAGGCGTTGCCATTCACTATCGAACTTTTCAATGTCGGCTTTCAGTTGTTGTAGCTTGTTTTCCAACCCCGATATCATGCCCTCGTTTTTCTTGATCTTTCCAGACCATTCCTTTTCATTCTGTTGTTGGTCTTTGAGTGATTCCTCTTTGCTTTGGAGCAATGTGTATAATTCAGTGGTTGTTTCCTCATAGCGTGTCTCATCCATTTTGTAAGGATGTTTCGTGGCGCCACATAAAGGACATGGTTTGCCTTCTTCGAGTGAGGCACGGTGGAGTTCCCATTTCTCGCTTGTCATCAGGGTATATGTCTTGCGGAGCGTCTCCACCTCGTTTCTCAGCGTGTCGATGTTGAGCTTCTTCAGTTTTTCTGACAAGCTCATATTCTCTTCCTTCAACTCTGTATGGCGAGCTTTTGTACAGGCTTGTTCTTCTTTGGCGTTGTCAAGATATTTTGCCAGTTCTAAAGCACGGTTAGCGTGTTGCCAGTCGGTTTCGGCATGTGTCATTTGGACCCGCAATTCTTCAGCATCCATACCCTCGACCTTTTGCTTTTCGGCCAGTAAAAATTCTTCGGCCTTAGCCACCGCCACTGAGAGTTTTGCGTTTTTCTCTTCTATCTTCTCCAGCGTCTTTTGTTCTTCTTCCATCGCGTTTTCCACATCCTTTTGGGCTTTGTCGATGGCTGTGCTGTTGTCTTTCAAGGCTTTTTCCGCAAGATCTTTCTCCTTTTCTGCTGTTTCTTTGGCTTTTTGCTTATCGTCGCAAACAGTTTTTGCCGCATCGATTTTCGTCCTCAGTTCACGGGCTTTCTGGATATGGGGTGTTGCTTCGTCGATGGCTTCCTGCCTTTTGACGGCCTCTTCTTTCAGTTGGTTGAGGCTGTCGGTGGCTGAGAGGATTTGGCCTTCCTTTTGTGTGGCATTCTGCTCATCTCCTTCTATTGCCTTCTTCAAGTTATCCATGCTTTCTTCCATTCTTCTCACATCCTTCAGGCTCTCCACAGCGGGAGCGATGGCGGCATGGAGGTTCAGTTGCTGGATGGAAGGTTGGTATTCGTCAAGTTCTTGTTTTGCCTTGTCGGCTAAGGCTTGTTGCTGTCCGATGGCCGTGACCATTTTCTCATCGTCAACGTACCATTGCAGTTGTTTTTCCACCTTTCTCTTTGTGGCAGCCAGTTCTTTTTCCACCTTTTCCAACTCGCCGATCTCCTCTTCGAGTTGGCTATGTTCCTCTTCGGAGAGCAGGTTCTGCCTCACTGCCTCTATCGAGGCGTTGACCCTGTTGTAATTCTCCAAGGCATCATCCCTTTTGCTTTTAATATCGCTGGCGATGCGGATGTACAAATCTTCGCAACCGATGAGTTTCTCCAGCAGTTCATACCGTTCGTCCTCATTGGCTGTGAGGAAATTGGCAAACGAACCTTGTGCGATAAGCACTGTACGGAGGAATTGCTCGTATTCCAGTCCGATGATAGTGGGCAAGTCATCCCATTCTGCCGTCTCTTCTTGAAGGCTGCCATCTGGAGCTGTGGAAATCTTGTAGAGAATAGTGACAGTATTTTCATATGCTTTTGACTTGAAACGGATATGCCATTCAGCCCTGTATACATTGCCATTGTTGGCAAGGAATGTCAGTTTGCTGTATCCTTCCTTTTTTCCTCGTGTGAGAATGTTGCGGCAGTCTGTGGGGGCCAGCCGGTTGGCCTCTTGCTTGTCAGGTGCACCATAAATCTCAATTTTGTTCCTTTCACGTTTCTTCCTTGGATAGCGTGGGGCTCGATTGTAGAGGGCGAGGCAGATGGCATCAAGGATGGTGGATTTGCCGCTGCCTGTCGGTCCCACAATACTGAAGATGGTGCTATCGCCCAGGGCACCTTCCATAAAGTTGATGACTTCACCTCCTTGTTTGTCGAGAGAGGCGAGATTGAGTATTTCGAGTTTCAGGATTTTCATGTCAGTCGTTTGATTCGTTCTTGATTCCACTGATCAGTTCAGAGAGCATGGCCTCTTGCTGCTCATTCATCTCTGCATTGTGCTTGATGAAGAAAGCCTCTCTCAGCGTGTCCATAGGGTCGCGGTTGAGGATGTCCTCGATGCTCTTGAGGGAATGTTGTCCAGTGATGGTCTGGATGTCCACCATCGGGATGATTTTTTGGATTTTGCACAACACGGCATTTTTCCCGTTGACAAGGTCTTCCAATGCCTTGATGTCATCGTTGCTTATTTTTTCCAGTCTGACCTTCAGCGTGACATAGTCAAAATGCTCGTCGCGTTCTCCGTTAATCCTATTTTTGAGTTTCTCATCAATCAGATGTTTTAGTTTCTTGGGGGTCAGATCCGCTTCGTCTTCGGGGAGGATGACCAGCTGGTGCTGTGGTTGATAGACGAGTTGTTTCACGTTGGGTCTCATCCCTTTTTCTATTGTTACAAGGTCTATGCCGTGCGTGTAGTCCTTCTCTGCAAACGACAAGGGCAGGATGCTGCCTGTATATCGTGCCCAGTCAGTGTTCCAGATGTGCTGACGTTTGTGGATATGTCCGCAGGTCATGTAGTCGGGATGGTCGGTCCATCCTTCCATGTTGACTTCCTCCTGTCCTCCGATGATGATTTTCTCGCTGGCATCTTCTTTAGCGATGTCGGCACCCTTGGCATACATGTGAGCCATCATCACAAGCGGGAGTCCGGGATGTTTTTCCCTCGCCTTTGCCGTTAATGTTCGCAGGAAATCATTCACACCCTTAGAGTAGGAGGCATTCTGCACGACATCGCTTCGTAGGTAGGGCACAGCCAGTATGATGGCGGTGTCCCCATCCTTTCCAATGATGGGTATCATCAAATCATCATAGTCGATTTGCCACTTGCCACCCTCATCGTCCGTTCTCCAATACCTGTGGACCACACCACGTATGTCCACTTGATGGCGTGCGAGCAACGGGCGTGGTGCCTCCAGCCGGCTTGCGGAGTCATGGTTGCCGGCGGTGATAATGACCTGCATCTGCCGGCATTTCTGCATGGCATCAGCCAGGAACTCATAGTATGCCGACTGCGCTGCCGCCGAGGGGTTGCTGTTGTCGAACACGTCGCCAGCGATGAGCAAGGCGTCAGGTTGTTGTCCTTCAATCTGTGTGAGGAGCCATGAGAGAAAATGCTTATGTTCGGGAAGCCTGTCGTTACCATGAAACAGGTTGCCGAGATGCCAATCACTTGTTGTCAATATTTTCATAAATTTGTTTTTATGATGAAACAAAGGTTGCTGATACATTCAATTTGACTGCAAAGATACGTTTTATCATCCGAGACAACCAGAAAAAACAATGAGTCATCAAAATAGTTGTTATTTAAAGAAAATCTACAGTGCGGTTAGGGAATACGCATGGGGAAATGGATTGTTATCGCATGGTTAGCCGCAGTGGAAATAGGTATTGACGAGTTTCTGCACCTCGTCGGGGTATTGCTCCACCTGACGGCGGAGGGTACGGTCGTCGAAAGCACGCAACTGCTCGATGATACTGTCGATCATCGCGCTGCTGAAGATACCATTTCGCTCGTAGTAGGCGCGCTGCTGTTCCAGGCAATCGGCAGAGGCGACACAACTGTCGGGCAGTTCGGAGAGTTGACTCAGGCGTGCGGCATTCGCCTCATCGTGGATGTTGACATTGACATAGGTGCGTTCGGCAAGGGCGAGGGCATCATCCATCTCGAAGCCAGTGCGGCAAGCCACACACAGACCGGCAATGAGTTGGTAGAGGTCGGCAGAGCCGTCGGGCGAACGCATCTCCACGGTCTGCTTCATCGACGTGTCGGTATGCGAGGGCTGCTCATTGGGATTGGCCACGCTGCACATGTCGACCTGTGCCGTCCATCCCAGGGGCACCCTGACGAGCACCGAGCGGTTGCGGTCGCCCCAGCACACGTTGGTGGGCGCTTCTTGATGGGGCACGAGACGGAAATACGACATCGGGTTCTTGTTGCCGAAGGCGGTGATGCTGGGCGCGAGTAGCATCATGCCTGCAATCATCTTGCGGGCCTCGTCGGAGAGTTTCCCCTCGTGCAGCATCATGTTTTTGCCGTCGCGCATGATACGCATGTGGATATGGAGTCCGGAACCTGCCTTGCCCGTGGTGATTTTCGGAGCAAAGGTGACGTTGAGTTGCATCTTGTAGGCGAGATTGCGGATTACCCATTTGGCGAGCATCAGTTGATCGGCGGCATTCTCTGCCTTCACGGGCAGGAACTCTATCTCGTTTTGCTCATACACCTTGCCTTCGAGCACGAAATTGCCCACCTCGGAATGGCCGTATTTGATTTGTCCGCCCGTCTGTGCGATATACTGCATGCACTTCGCCCGGAACTCATTGGCCTTGGCATAGGGCGACGACTCATGGTAGCCGTGCTGGTCGATGGCGGGGAAGAGGTAGTTGTCGTCGAAGATGACATAGTATTCCAGTTCGCCCATGGCCTGGAACTCCATGCCAGTGACCCTTGTAAATGCCTTACAGGCCTTGGCGAGGGTGTGCTCGGGAGCACTCTCAAGCAGTTGGCCGTCCTTGTCGAAGAACGAGCAGAGCATGGCAATAGTGGGTATCTCGGCAAAGGGGTCGAGGAAAGCCGTGGCAAACCGCGGCAGCACATAGAGGTCGCTGCTGCCCGCCTGGACGAAAGAGAAAAGGCTGCTGCCATCCACCCGCTCACCACAGGTAAGGATGGTGTCGAGATAGGCCCTGTCGGTGATGACGAAATTGAGGGTTTTCAACTTACCGTCGCCTCCGGGATACATGAAGTTGACCATGCGGATGCCGTTGGCCTCGGCGTAACGGATAATGTCGGCCTTTGTGAAGTCGACAGCAGGTTTTTGCAGGAATGTCACCAATGGGTTGGCATTCATCATCAGGTGCGTGTCATTCATAGGATGTCTTGTTTTGAGTTAATGCCGCAAAGAGCGGCTATTGGCTTGTTTTTACATTTTCATTGCAAAGATAACCAATGTTGTGTGAAAAACAACAGTAATGAAAAGATTTTTCTCGCTCTACAGCAAAAGAATCTTCCCTTCAAAATTGTAAAGATATAAAAAAACATAATAAATGAGTGAGAAACTTGGGGCAAATGTCAATTATTTGTATTTTTGCTTTCAGAAAATCACATCAAAACATTAAAATCTACTTTTATGAAGAAAGCATTTGTTTTTGGCGTCATCGCCACAGCAGCGTTGGCATTCAACGCATGTACAGAGAAGACCGACAAGCAAGCGCCCGTCGACGACTTCACCATGGAACAATTGGCTGCCGAGGAAGCCAGGTGCGACACCATCAGCGATTCTGGGCTCGACCTCCTGGCATCCACATGGTCGGGCATGGTAATTCCCACCATCTCCGACAAGGAGGCTGGGGTAAAGCCCTTGATGCGTGCATTCTGCAAGAATTATCTCGACTTCAAGGGAAACCGCAAGATGATGCGCTACCTGCTCGACGAGAATGGCTACAGTGCTGAGAAAGACAGTTTCACCGTAGAAGACAAGCCAGAAGCCAACTACATCAAGGTGGCCACCACCGCCGACCTGAGTTCCGCCACCACCGGAAAGGTATGGAAATGCCAAGACGGTCACCTCATGCTCGGTGTGCTCATGGAGCAGTTTGTGGAGAAGCCCAACCGTCCGGTGCGTGTGGCAGCCTTCTTCGACTACAACCCCGCCAAGGGTGAGTTGGTGCCCAACCCCAACGTGGCACAGAAAATCGCACAGGCCATGGACTGCATCTACGGCGAACTGACGATGGTCTTCCCCGTAGAGGGCAACAACATCGAGATGCTGGAATACACCGACAAGAAAGACTCTCTCGCCTATAAGATTCACTTCGACGGCACCTCATTCAAATTCGACCCCAAAGGCAGGAAAATCTCAAAATAAACCTTAATCACTAGAGCCTCTAGAAAATCTAGATTATCTAGAATCCATAAAAAAACAACCCGATGGAAAACAAGAAATACGGGCATTTTGACGATGCCAACCGCGAATATGTGATTACCGACCCTCAGACCCCATGGCCCTGGATCAACTACCTGGGCAACGAGGACTTCTTCTCACTGATCTCCAACACCGCAGGAGGCTACTCCTTCTACAAAGACGCCAAGTTCCGCCGCATTACCCGCTACCGCTACAACAACGTGCCGATGGACAATGGCGGACGGTATTTCTACCTGAAAGATGGCGACAACGTATGGAACCCGGGGTGGAAGCCCTGCAAAACCCCACTCGACCACTACGAGTGCCGTCATGGCATGAGTTACACGCGCATCACCTCTGCAAAAGACGGCATTGAAGCCAGTGTACTCTTCTTCGTGCCGCTGAAGAGTTGGTGTGAGGTGCAGAAACTCACCCTCACCAACACCACCGACAAGCCGCGCGCGCTGAAACTCTTCTCGTTCGAGGAATGGTGCTTGTGGAATGCCGCCACCGACATGGAGAATTTCCAACGCAACTTCTCTACAGGAGAGGTGGAGATAGAAGGGTCGGTGATTTACCACAAGACCGAATACCGCGAACGCCGCAACCACTATGCCTACTACAGCGTGAACACCCCCATTGACGGATTTGACACCGACCGCGAGACATTCGTAGGACTGTATAACGGCTTTGACTGTCCCGACGCCGTGATGGAGGGACGTCCACGCAACAGCCACGCCCACGGCTGGAGTCCCATTGCCTCACACTACATCGAGGTGACACTGGCTCCGGGCGAGAGCCGCGACTTCGTGTTCGTACTCGGATACGTGGAGAACGAGCAGGACGAGAAATTCATCGCTCCAAAGGTCATCAACAAGAAGAAGGCCCTGGAGACCATCGCCCGATTCGACACCACCGAGAAAGTGGATGCCGCCTTTGCTGAGTTGAAAGACTACTGGGACGCACTGCTCGACATCTTCGTTGTAGACACCGGCAACGACAAACTCGACCGCATGGTGAACATCTGGAACCAATACCAGTGCATGGTGACCTTCAACATGTCGAGGTCGGCGTCGTTCTTCGAGAGCGGCATCGGAAGAGGCATGGGATTCCGCGACTCCAACCAAGACCTCGTGGGATTCGTGCACCAGATACCGGAAAGGGCACGCCAGCGCATCATCGACATCGCGTCGACACAGTTCCCCGACGGCGGATGCTACCATCAGTACCAGCCGTTGACCAAGCGCGGCAACAACGACATCGGAGGAGGATTCAACGACGACCCCTGTTGGCTCATCTTCGGTACGGTGGCGTATATCAAGGAGACCGGCGATTTCAGCATCCTCGACGAACCGGTGCCCTTCGACAACCAGCCCGGCAGTGAGGTGTCGCTCATGCAGCACCTCCGCGTATCGTTCGACCACGTGGTAGAGAACCTCGGCCCACACCGCCTGCCCCTTATCGGGCGTGCCGACTGGAACGACTGCCTCAACCTGAACTGCTTCTCATGGGACCCCAACGAGTCGTTCCAGACCACGGAGAACAAGACCGAGGGGTCGAAAGCCGAGAGCCTGATGATTGCCGGACTGTTCGTGGTCACGGGCAACGAATACGTAGACCTGTGCCGCAGAATTGGCGACGAGGCAGAAGCCACACGTGCCCAGCGCCACGTCGACGAGATGGTGGAAGCCGTGAAGCGCGACGGATGGGACGGCGAGTGGTATCTCAGGGCCTACGACTTCTACGGCCGCAAGATCGGGTCGAAGGAGAATGATGAAGGCAAGATTTTCATCGAGAGTCAGGGATGGTGTACGATGGCTGGCATCGGTGCCGAAGAAGGCATGGTGGCCAAGTCGCTCGACTCTGTGAAGAAATACCTGGAGTGCGAGCATGGCATCGTGCTCAACAACCCCGCTTTCACGAAGTATATCTATGAATATGGCGAAATCAGCAGTTACCCGGAGGGATACAAGGAGAATGCCGGCATCTTCTGCCACAACAACCCATGGGTAATCATCGGCGAGACACTCGCCGGACGGGGTGACGACGCCTGGAGCCACTACCGCAAGATACTCCCCAGTTACGTAGAAGAGAAATTCAGCACGCTACACAAGGTGGAACCTTACGTCAACTGCCAGATGGTGGCAGGAAAGGATGCTGCACGGCCAGGAGAAGGAAAGAACAGTTGGCTCACCGGAACTGCCGCATGGATGTGGCTTACCGTCAGCCAGTATATCCTTGGCATCAAGCCCGACTACGACGGTCTGCGCATCGACCCATGCCTGCCCAGCACGGCACAGGAGTATTCGGTGAAACGCAAGTTCCGTGACGCGGAGTACCGCATCCGCGTGAGCAATCCTCAAGGCGTGAGCAGAGGAGTGGCAAGCATCGAAGTCGACGGCACGCCCATCGAGGGCAACGTCATCGGCTACGCCCCCGGCAGCCATGAGGTAACTGTGGTGATGGGTGAATAACCCAAAACCATAGGAACTATAGATACTATAGATACTATAGATACTATAGAAACTATAGATGTTATAAATACCAAAATGTCCATGCGCCTCTTGAGGTGCATGGACATTTTTTTTGCAAAAATGCCTATATTATCAAAAAAAAGCGTAATTTTGCACCCGATTTGCAGAATGCAAGTTAAGGGGTGCCCGATAGTTCGGGCTGAGATCATACCCTCATACCTGATCCGGGTAATGCCGGCGTAGGGATTTCCGTTTTTCTCTCCCCCTTATCATATTCATTATATTATAAGGTATTATGAAAAGAACCTTTTTATCGTGTGCCCTGCTCTCCCTGACGGGACTGATGGTGGCACAAACTCCCGACTCGCTGAGGCTGGAAGAACTGCATGAAGTGGTGGTAAAAGGCGTGCGCGCACAGAAAGACGCACCCTATGCCATGACTCACATCAAGAAAGCCGAACTGCAGGAATTCTCGAAAACAGGAAAAGAACTGCCCTTCCTCTTCTCGCAGACCCCCGGCATCATCGCCTGGAGCGAGAACGGACTCGGTACCGGCACCACCTATATGCGCATCCGAGGTGCCGGCGACTCCCGCATCAACGTGACGCTCGACGGCGTGCCACTCAACTCACCCGAAGACCAATGCGTGTTCTGGGCCAACATGAACAGTTATGGCTCACTGTTGGGCAGCGTGGAGATACAGCGTGGCGTGGGCTCGTCGACCAACGGCGACGGTGCCTTCGGCGGATGCATCTCACTGTCGTCGAAAGCCGCCTCTCCCACCCCATCGGCAGACCTGAACTTCAGTTACGGCTCCTACAACACGTTCAACGTCGGAGGGTCATTCACCACCGGACTGCTCTGGAACCACTTCGTCTTCGACGGTGCATACCATGAGACCAATACCGATGGCTTCATCCACGGCACTTCAGGTCGCTCGGGAAGTTACTACGGCAGTCTCCGATACCTCACCGACAAGTTCATCATCCGTTACAAGAACTTCGGCAACTTCGAGAAAACCGGTCAGGCATGGAACGGCGTGACCGCCGGCGACAACGACCTTTCGCTCATGGAAGGCACCTATGGCGCGCATACCGGCATACGCACCTACAAAGACCTCTACGATGCCGGACTCGGCAAATACAACACCCTCTACGAAACGCTGGCATACAATGCCGACGGAGGTTTCCTGACTGATGCCAACGGCAAATACGTGACCAACCGCTATACCTATGCCAACGGCGATCCTTGGAAGCAGGCCACCGACAACTTCTGGCAGAGCCACAACATCCTCTCCTTCACATGGGATGTCAACACACACCTCAACACCACGGCATCGCTCCACTATACCCACGGCTATGGATACTACAACGAGTTCAGGTTCGACAACAAACTGAAGAAATTCGGACTCCAGAACTTCACCGACAGCGAGGGGAAGACTGTGAAGCGCACCGACTTCATCCGCAAGAAAGGACTGAAACAAGACACCTATGGCCTGATATGGAACGCCAACTACAAGAACGACTACTGGGACATCATGGGAGGCGTTTCCCTGCAACGGTTCAGCGGCAACCACTTCGGGCACATCACCTACATTGCGCACCCCGAACTGAGCAAGAAACTCCTTGCCAACGGCAAATACACCTATTATGACTCCGACGCCAAGAAAGACGATTACAGCGGTTACTTGAAGGCATCCTACAAGATTACCCCGCACCTGAGTATCTTCGGCGACGTACAATACCGCCACGTGAACTATACCACCGACGGCATCAACGACAAGTTCTATGAGAACGAAGACGGCTCATATACCAACCAGCGCCTCGACATCGACAAGAAATACGACTTTGCCAACATCAAGGGCGGACTGAGTTACCACACCGACGAGCACCGCGCCTACCTGTCGGTGGCGACTAGCAACAGGGAGCCTGAACGCAACAACTTCACCGACAACGGCAGTTATCCCGCACCCAAAGCAGAGAAACTGCTCGACTTCGAGGCCGGATACAGTTTTACCTCCTCACTGTGGCACGCCGGCATCAACCTCTACTACATGGACTACAAAGACCAGTTCGTGCAGACAGGACTTGTGAGCGACATCGGCGAGAACCTCACCACCAACATCAAGGATTCCTACCGCATGGGGGTGGAGTTGACCGCCGGCTACAACATCACGCCATGGCTCTCCATCGAAGGCAATGCCGCGCTGAGCGCCAACAAGATCAAGGACTTCGACGAGGTGGTGGAAGACTGGGACAACGGAAGCCAGACCATCCACTATGACAACTCCACGCTGGCATTCTCGCCCTCGGCCATCCTCAACGGATTCATCAACGTGCACAAGAAGGGATTCCAGGCCACATGGCACACCAACTATGTGAGCCGTCAATATCTCGACAATACCGAGAATACCGACCGCTCACTGCCTGGCTACAGCGTGTCGAACATCCAAATCAGTTACACCCTCAAGCCACGGAAACTGGTAAAGGAAACCGTCTTCGGACTGAACTTCAACAATGTGTTCAACCACCACTACGCCAGTAGCGGATGGGTATATTCCGCTATCTGCGAGAGTGCCGGACACCCCAACGACAACCGATACTACCAAATCGGATTCATCCCCATGGCAGGATTCACCACCATGGCAAGCATCACCCTGAAATGGTAAGCCATGGACACCACATTCCTTGAGAGCCATTGGCTCGACATCACCACCACACTGCTGGGACTCGCCTATATCTTCCTGGAATACAAGGCGAGTATCTGGCTGTGGCTGGTGGGATTCGTCATGCAGGCTCTCGGCATCGTGCTCTATTACCAAAAGGGACTGTATGCCGACTGCGGCATGGAATGCTACTATATCGCGATGACTATCTACGGATTCGTGAACTGGAAATTCTTCAAGGGGAGCAAAAATGCCACGAGCAAACAGGAACTGCCCGTCACCCACTTCAAACGCAGCCTCATCTTGCCTTGGACCATCGCAACGCTCGCTATCTGGGGGGCCATCTGGTGGTTGCTGGACACTCAAACCAACTCCACCGTGCCCGTGGCCGACAGTTTTACTACCGCACTGAGTTTCGTGGGCATCTGGGCCCTTGCACGGAAATACCTTGAGCAATGGCTCATCTGGATAGTCGTCGATGTGGTGACCTGTGTGCTGTATGTATACAAAGACATCCCGTTCAAGGCTGGCCTGTATGCCTTATACGTCGTCATCGCCATTTTTGGGTATGTGAAATGGCGAAAAATGATGAATATCCAGGATTCCAGCGACGTAAAAACTACTGTCTGAAAAAGAAGGCAAAAAGGACTTTCCTGACATTATTTCATGCAAAAAGCGCAATATTGTATCAAATTGCTGATGTCAAAATAATTGTGTCCGCACACGGCATGGAGGTAGTGAAAATAATTACCCAAAAATTTGCAAAAGTGAACAAAAAAATATAATTTTGCATCGTCAAAAAATGATTGTAAAATCAACCCTTAAAATTGACGCGATTTAGACAAAGACAATAATAATTTTCGCTAAAACCTCACCTTTGTGAGGTAAAGTCCCCTCGAGAGAGTCGACATCTTTGAGTTAATTTATTTTAGTAAGTTATAAGATATGCACTTGTTCGTGAGAACAGGTGCATGTTTTTTATGGCATCTAGAGAATCTAGAGAATCTAGAATATCTAGAGAATCTAGAAAACCTACACCCCCATTAAACACGAAAAAGGAGAATGTATCGCTACATCCTCCTTTTCGAAGTTAGAGTGTCAGTTATCATTTAAGTTTGAAAGAATTTTCAATGCTGATGATCTCATCCTGGAACTGGCGGTCGACCTTCATGCGCTCCTCCACCTTCTCGCAACTGTGGAGAACTGTGGAATGGTCGCGACCGGCGATGAGTTTGCCAATCCTTGATGCCGGCATCTTGGTGTGCTTCTGTGCAAGATACATCGATACCTGCCGTGCTACGACGAAGTCGCGCTTGCGGCTCTTTCCACTCACATCCTCTGGAGCAACATGATAGTGCTGGCACACCTTCTCCAGAATCTCGTCGATGGTAAGCGGGTTGTTGTCTACTTTCACCGAACGTTTCACAAGACTCTCGGCAAGTTGCATGTCGATGCTCCTGTTATAAACGATGGAATACGCCATCAGGGAGTTGACCACGCCTTCGAGGTCACGCACACTTCCATTAGCGGTATGTGCGATATAACGTACCACATCTTCTGGAATGTCGAGTCCGTCGTGAAGTATCTTGGCATTGAGGATATCGAGGCAAAGTTGCTCATTCGGGCGCTCCAGTTCGGCGATAAGCCCGCAACTGAAACGAGTAATGAGCCGCTCGTTCATTCCCTGCAGGTCGACTGGCGGTCTGTCGCATGCCAGGATGACCCTCTTGCCCGTACGGAAGAGATGGTCGAAGATATGGAAGAAAGTATCTTGAGTCCTTGGTGAGGTCATCCACTCCTGTATGTCATCGACAATGAGCACGTCGATGGTTTGGTAGAAGTTGATGAAATCATTGAGGGTGTTGAATCTCACGGCATTGGTGTATTGCACCTGGAAAAGTCGGGCACTGACATACAGTACTCTCTTCTGGGGATAGAGTTTCTTTATCCTTACACCAATGGCATTGATGAGATGAGTCTTTCCACACCCTGAAGGCCCAAAGACAAACATGGGGTTGAACTGGGTGGTGGAAGGATTCTGTGCAATGGAGAGTCCCACCGCACGTGGAAGTTTATTGCTGTCGCCTTCAATGAAGTTCTCGAAAGTCTGCTGGGGGTTGAGTTGTGGGTCAACGGGCTGGAGCCGGGAAGCGTCGAGGACGCCATACGACTGATTGGCATTCTCCCGTGGAAGAGGTTTTTCAATTTGGTCTTGCGTATTATCAGACTGCAGCACCATGCCCTTGTCGTTTGTCTTGTCGGTAACGACACGATAGGTGAGACGAACGTTCTGTCCAAAATACCTCTTCAGAGCCTTTCCTATCAAGTCAACGAAGTTCTCCTCCAAATACTCGTACACGAAGGGGCTGGGCACCTGCACGAGTATCGTCATCGTGGCCGGTGAATACGACACGAAGACGATGGGCTTGAACCATGTTTCGAATTGCTGCTCCGACACATTGCCTTTTATCAATTGGAGGCTTTGCTGCCAGAGTTGCGCTGGACTTACTTTCATTGACTATTTGTTTTGAAAAGGTGAAGGGCACTCACTCCCTTCCGAAATCGAATGCAAATATCGCAATAATTTTTCTGATAAACAAATGTAAGATTTATGCTACTTTATAACCAAAGAACGTAAATACTTATAAACTCGGCACTTAGGCTGCAATGTGGTTGCGTGAAAAATTCTTTACATTTGCATTTTTGCAAGTTATTGTGTTATTGGCACTTAGAGAAAAGAACACCGAAACGAAGCATCATGTAAACAGTTAGTATAAAGCCAACGGAAATGCCTAAGAATTACGCATTTTGGTGGATTGGATAAAGTGATTTCTACGCAGACAATTATTTAGACGCATTCTATTTTACGTCTAATGGAGCATTTTTTTTCATCCTTACCCCATGGCATTTTCAAATACCTTTTTAGGGGGGTATTTGAGCCGTCAGGTATCAGGGATTAGCAGGTTTGTCTTTTTTCCCAAACACCGAGAAATGCACATATCTCTTGGGGTGCTGTCTCAGGTCGATCATGAGGGAGTCGACATGGGTGAGTGTGGCATCGAGTTTGTCGTATACCTCACGGTCGTTGAGCAGTTTAGCCACCGTACCGTTTCCGCTGTTGATTTGTTCGGTAATCCCCTTGAGATTGGCGAGCGTCTGGTTGAGTTGTTCCAGAGTGGATTGCAGGTCGAGAGCGGCGAGATTGCTGGTCAGGCGCTCTGCGTTGTCCATTACCTGACTTGCGCTGCCGATGGCCGTTCCAGCCTGTTGCAGCACGCCATCAGCCCTTCCCACGAGTCCTGGCACGTTGCTCTTGAGGTCTGCCATGAGATAGTTGATGTCTTTTGTGGTCTGCGTGAGGTCACCCGAGAGTTGGTCGGCATGATGGAGGGTGCTGATGATAGACTGGTCGGCAAGGATATAATTGATGGAAGAGAGGATAGCATCGAGTTTCGGCATCATTTCCTGTATCTGGGGTACCATTTCCTTTACCTTGGCCATAGCGCCCCCATTGAGCCTTCCCTCAAAGGTGTCGCCTTCCTTGAGGTAGCCGTTGGCAGCATCGCCCAAGATGAGGTCGACCTGCACATTTCCCAGCAAGTCGCTTGAGATTTCTGCCACCGTACCCTTAGGAATCTTAAGATGGTCGTCGATTTCCACCTCTGCGATAATCTTGTCCCGATGGTTGTAATCGTAATTGATTCCCCTGACCAATCCCACCTTGTATCCATTTTCCTTGATAGGGCTGGAATCTGTGAGGCCACTGACATCTGAAAATGACACATAATAAGTAGTGTCGTCGGAAAAGTGCGTCACTCCCTTGAGAAACTGCATGCCGAAAAACAACAGCACAATGCCTACAATTGCCACCAGGGCTATTTTTATTTCTTTGGTGAATCCTTTCATCTTATTTGGTTTGTTTAGCGTTTCTATATTCTTTTATGGCCTGTGCCAAAGGTATTTTCATGCCATCGCGGAAAGCAATGATGAAAGCCTGTGGGAACAACTCACTGACAGTCTTGCGCAACTGGCTGATTTCCTCAAAGTCGGGAGTCGCCCCAACGGTATACTTATAAAGGTCGTTTTCTACATACATGTCCACTCCTTGCAACCCTTTGAACACTGCATCGTCTACAGGCAGTTGCAAACTGTTGGCTGCTATTTGCACCTTGAATATCGGTCTTCCGCCCGCTTCAAGCAGAGGAGCAACAGGTGTTGGAGATGGAACTGACGGACTATCCTGGGCAACAGGTTGCTGGGAAGTTACGGGAGTTGGTTGTGTCGGAGGGGGTGGAATGGTCGCAGTGACGCGGACAGTATCAGAAGAGGGTAAAGGAATTGGCGGGGGAGCCGGTGTAGCGGGGCGTGGAGCCGTAGCGGTAGTTGCAGGCGGCGGGGGAGCCGGTGTAGCGGGGCGTGGAGCCGCAGCGGTAGTTGCAGGCGGCGGGGGAGCCTGTGTGGCGGGGCGCGGAGCCGCAGCGGTAGTCGTAGGGGGTTGGGGAGCCGGTGTGGCAGGGCGTGGAGCCGTAGCGGTAGTTGCAGGAGGCGGGGGTGCCGGAGTGGCGGGGCGCGGAGCCGCAGCGGCAGTTACAGGAGGCGGGGGAGCCGGTGTAGCGGGGCGTGGAGCCGCAGCGGCAGTTACAGGCGGTGGGGGTGCCGGTATGGCGGGAGGAGGTGAGGCGGTAGAAGTAGTGGGCAACTTCCTTACGCTTCGTTGTTCTGCAAATTGTGTTACAGAAGTTGTATCGTCTTCCACAAACGGACGAGTAGCCACGGGATGTGCTGTAGATGGAGAAGATTCCGTGGTGGAAGAAGGCTTTGGGGTGGAAGGTGCCTTCGGAGTAGCAGAAGAAGATGCAGAGGTGGAAGTCGAGGGCTTCGGAGCGGAAGTGGAAGGCTTCGGAGTGGAAGTCGTAGGTTTCGGAGTAGTTGAAGGGGCCGGGGCCGGTGTAGCAGGAGTGGTTTGCTGAGCCAAGACAGGGGTATTGTCAGAGGCATCCGAGGAACCATTGGCAGCGATTTTCGTTGAGCCGTGCTGTTTTTTGTATTTCAAGAAGGCGTTGTAGATGCCTTTCGCCATGAGGTTCTGACCGTCGGCGCTGTTGAGAAACTGTTCCTCGTCGGGGGTGGTGATGAATCCCAACTCTATCAGGCAACTCGGCATCGAGGTCTCCCTGAGCACGAGGAACCCCGCTTGGTGCACACCCTTGTTTACCCTTCCACTTACGGCACACACCTCGCTCTGGATGAGTTTGGCCAGGTCTACACTCTTAGCCATGTTCTTGTCTTGCATGAGTTCGAACATGATATAACTCTCCGACGACTTCGGGTCGAAGCCGGCGTAGCGCTGCTTATAGTCTTTCTCGATGAGGATGACAGAATTCTCTCGCTTAGCCACATTGAGGTTGTCGTTGGCCCTATGCATACCGAGCGTATAGGTTTCGAACCCACGTGAGATTTTGCCACCGTCGAGCGCATTGGTATGTACCGAGATAAACAGGTCGGCCTTGTTTCGGTTGGCGATGTTGGCCCTTTCGCTCAAGGGAATGAAGACATCTGTCGTCCTGGTGTAGATAACCTTCACGTCGTGGCAGTTTTTCTCCACCATTTTGCCGAAAGCCAGCGCCACCTTCAGGTTGATGTCCTTCTCCTTGGAGATGGCACCAGGGGCACCCGAGTCGTGACCGCCATGACCTGCGTCGATGACGAGCGTAAACTTATTCGCCGCCAAGGCAGTAGCGATGGCGAGCGACAAAAAGACAAGGGTGAGTAAGATTATTTTTCGCATTTCCAATTCTATTCGTCTGCAAAAATAATGATTTTTGTGCAAAACACCGCCAATAACGCCAATTTTAGATATTTTTCACATGGATTTTCACACTTGCCGACCGGCAAGCGGCCTTCAATGGTGGACTTACCTTCTCTATCTCTACCCAGAGTTCGCTGACCGAGGGAAACGACTCGCACACCTTCGAGGCGATGCGGCCTGCCACATGTTCGAGCAGGCGCGACGGTATCGCCATCTCCGCCTTGACGATTTCAAGCAGGGCGGCATAATTCACCGTGTCGTCGACAGCATCGGTAAGCAATGCTTTGGAAAAGTCGGTCTTCACCACCACAGAGACCACGAACTCGCCTCCGGTGAGCCGTTCCTGGTCGAGCACGCCATGGCGTGCGAACACCCTTATTTTATTGAGCGAAACAAGCCCTTCGCTGAATGTCATCATCTGCTATCCACATTTTGAGTGACCACAGTTCTTGCAGATGAGGCATCCCTCCTGATAGACCAGCGTCTCGTTGCCACACTCAGGACATTTCTTTCCCTTAGCCACTGTGCCGTCGACAATGTATTTCTTGAGTGCCCTCTCCACACCATTCTTCCAGGTATTGATGCTCTCGCTCTTGAGTTGCAACGAACTGACCAATTTGATGACATGTTCGATGGGCATCCGGTAGCGCAGCACCCCCGAGATGAGTTTGGCGTAGTTCCAATACTCGGGGTTGAATTTCTCGCTCAAGCCCTCCACCGTGGTTTTGTAGCCACGCTTGTTTTCAAACTGGAAGTCATAGCGGTGGCTGCCATCCTCGTTGGTCTGCTTGATGATTTTGCCCTTCGTCACTGTTTTTGGTAGAACGATACCCTCGTCGTCGTCCTGAAGACCGGTAAATATCTCATAGGGATAGCCATGGAGCAAGCCCACGAAAGCCACCCATTTCTCCTTGTTGTTCTGGAACCTCACCACGTCGCACTCAAGGACCTGTGGCCTCACCTCAGTGACCTCGGGGTGTACAGGACAGTTCTCTTCTGGTTTCGTCTCCTTCTTCTTTTTCTTGTCTACAGCCACCATCACACCAGCACGGCTGCCGTCGCGGTAGATGGTACAGCCCTTGCAGCCCGACCTCCATGCCTCGATATAGAGTTTGTTGACCAGTTCTTCATCCACGTTGTTGGGAAGGTTGACGGTCACGCTGATAGAATGGTCGACCCATTTCTGTATCCTGCCCTGCATCTTCACTTTCATCAACCAGTCTACGTCATTGGCAGTAGCCTTAAAATAGGGCGACCGTGCCACGAGTTGGTCGATTTCCTCCTGGCTGTAGCGCTGCTCGGTATCCAGTCCGTTGACCTTCATCCACTGGAGGAATTTGGGATGATAGACGATATACTCCTCGAAAGAATCGCCCACATCGTCGACGAAATCCACATGTACGTTGGCATCGCCGGGGTTGACCTTGCGACGGCGTTTGTAGACCGGCATGAAGACAGGCTCTATGCCACTGGTGGTCTGCGTCATCAGGCTGGTGGTGCCTGTAGGTGCTATGGTAAGGCAAGCGATGTTGCGACGCCCATACTTCACCATATCGTCGTAAAGTTCGGGGGAAGCCTCCTTGATACGCCTCACAAAAGGATTGTTCTCCTCGCGCTTGGCATCGTAGATCTTGAAAGCCCCACGCTCCTTTGCCATCGTTACCGATGAGCCGTAAGCAGCGAGCGCCAGGGTGCGCTGCACCTCAACAGCGAAATCGGTGGCTTCCTCTGTACCATAGCGCAGTCCGAGTGCGGCTATCATATCACCTTCGGCAGTGATACCCACGCCGGTTCGCCTTCCAAGACCGCTCTTGTCGTAGATTTTTTCCCATAGGTGATACTCTGCGCCTTTCACCTCATCGCTCTGAGGATCGCTCTTCACCTTCGCCATGATGCCCTCGATTTTCTCCAGTTCCAGGTCTACGATATCGTCCATAATGCGCTGTGCGAGAGTCACATGCTTTTTGAACTTGGCGAAATCAAATTTCGCCTCGGCGGTGAAGGGGTTGTCGACATAAGAATAGAGGTTGATAGACAAGAGTCTGCAAGAATCATAGGGACAGAGCGGGATTTCCCCACACGGGTTGGTGGAGATGGTGCGGAAGCCGAGGTCGGCATAGCAGTCGGGGATGCTTTCACGGATGATGGTGTCCCAGAAGAGCACACCCGGCTCGGCACTTTTCCATGCATTGTGCACTATCTTCGTCCACAGTTCTTTCGCGTCTATGGTCTTCTCAAACTCCGGCGTGGCGCTGTCTACGGGGAACTGCTGCACGTAGGGCTGGTTGTTGACCACGGCTTTCATGAAATCATCGTCGATGCGGACGGAGACATTGGCTCCTGTCACCTTCCCCTCGGTCATCTTCGCATCGATAAACGCCTCACTGTCAGGATGCTTGATGCTCACGGTGAGCATGAGGGCGCCACGGCGACCATCCTGAGCCACCTCACGGGTGGAATTGCTGTAACGCTCCATGAAGGGAACCAATCCGGTGCTGGTGAGGGCAGAATTGTTCACCGGCGAGCCTTTAGGCCGCAGGTGAGAGAGGTCGTGCCCCACTCCACCCCTTCGCTTCATGAGTTGCACCTGCTCTTGGTCGATGCGAAGCACTGCACCATAGGAGTCGGCATTGCCATCGAGTCCCACCACGAAACAGTTCGACAATGAAGCCACTTGATGGTTATTCCCTATTCCCGTCATCGGACTGCCGGCAGGCACCAGGTATCTGAAATGGTCGAGAAGCGTGAACACCTCCTCGGCCGAGAGGGGATTGGGATATTTGCTCTCTATGCGTGCTATTTCGTTGGCGATACGCCAATGCATGTCTTCTGGCGACTTCTCGTAGATGTTGCCGAAACTGTCTTTCATGGCGTACTTATTCACCCATACACGCGCAGCGAGTTCATCGCCTGAGAAATATGCCAACGAAGCGGCATAGGCTTCGTCGTAGGAGTAGGTTTTCTGTTGACTCATGATAGTAATAATAAAATTGGGATTGCAAATCTACAAACTTTTTATGAGAACATGAAAGGATTGTGAAGAAAAAAAGGAAGAGATATGAATATTTGAAATTGATTTTTTAGTATACCATGACATACACGAAGTTGCGGAAAAACATTACAATTTAGATTAAGCCATCGCAAGTATTTTATTGTAATACTATCTATTAAGCGAACATATTAAAGTAAATATCGAATAAGCAGATTGATTTTTTGGAACATTTTGAATTCCATCCAAAGACAAAAGTTTACCAAAAAAGAGAACTAAGCGTGAGTGAAAGAGACGTATGTTCTGCGAAATTTTTCAGCATTGCTCTCGGCTTTGGATAAAAACCTCCCGCTCGAAAAAACAAATGAATTTGCTTTTTTGCTCGCTTATTCGGTTTTTTCACTATATTTGCCACTCGTGGCCAATATAGGAGGCGCCTTGGCAACAAAAATAAATCTGAATTATTTTGTGTTCCTCTCGGCTTTGGATAAAAACCTCCCGCTCGAAAAAAACAAAGATTTGTTTTTTGCTCGCTTATTCGGTTTTTTCACTAATTTGCCACTGCGTGGCCAATATAGGAGGCGCCTCGGAAACAAAAATAAATCTAATTTATTTTGTGTTCCTCTCGGCTTTAACTATATTTGCAGCACAAACGAAAGGAATAATGCAACTGTCGGCAAACAGAACATCACTGGTGAAATGGAAAGGCAGGATATATGGTCTTGCCACCATTCTCTTGTGCGCCATCATGCTGACGGGCTGCGACCGGACAACACTCCGACGAGCCATCGACCTCCTGGGCCACCGCGACGAAAGCAAGCCTCCGATATACCATGAGTACGAAGGCTACAGCCCAGGCGTACGCAGGAGCCGTGTAGCCGAGGAGTTCTCACGCTACCACTATTACATCGCGCCAGAGTCGGTAGCCCCCGACCCTGACCCCGATATATACTTCAGGCAAGACTTCGAAGGTGTGGAGCCAATGGTGACCTTCGATGAGGAGCAATACTGGCGCGATCATCCCCTGCAACTCGACATCGACGAAACGAACGATGCCTCTTCCACTGACTAAACGACATCACAGCAACATGAAGACAAAGGTATTTCTCACCATCATCGCCCTGTTCTGCCTCTCTGCCACCTGCGTGGCAAAAGACGGGCACCGCCTCCGTGTGGGCATAGCCCTGGGAGGAGGGGGCGCACGAGGAGCCGCCGAAGTAGGCGTGCTGAAAGTGATAGAGGAGATGGGCATACCCATCGACTACATCGCCGGCTCGAGCATCGGTTCCATTGTGGGAGGACTCTATGCCATCGGCTACGACGCGCAACAACTCGACACCATTTTCCGCCAACAGAAATGGCTGTCGCTGATTGGGGGACGCAACGACGAATACAGCGGCGACCCCATCAGGGAGGAAGGCGGCGTAACCTATGTTTTCGGATTCCCCGTACGAGGGAGAAAAGCCAGCAGCACCGAGGGTGCCTATGGCGTAGGACTGAGCGGCGACAGCATCACCACGATGCTCGACCATCTCACCAAGAAGTATGATGGGGTGAGGAGTTTCGACGACCTGCCCATCCCATTCCGCTGCGTGGCGGTGGATATCCACACCCATGAGGAAGTGATAATGGACAGTTGCGAACTGGAACTGGCTATGCGTGCGAGCATGGCCATACCCGGAGCCTTCAAGCCCGTGAAATGGAAAGGCAGAACCCTGGTCGACGGTGGGATGCTCAACAACCTTCCTGTCGACGTGGTTCGCGTCATGGGGGCCGACGTGGTGATTGCCATCGACCTTGACCAAGTCGACCATGCCGACCGCGACTTCTCCCTGAAGGAGGAGTTTGGCATCGGCGGTCTGCTCGACTGGCTGGTATCACGCCCTGACTGGAAGAAACTCAAGGCCAACCGCGAGGATGCCGACGTGTATATCCGCCCCAACCTATGGGAGTTTGGGGTGTCGAGTTTCAGCGACAACAGCATTGATGTGATGATATTACGTGGCGAGGAAGCCGCCCGGAAAGCCAAGGACGAATTGCTCCGCCTGCGCGACAGCATCTACTCTGCAGACGATTAACGTTCCGCAGGTCGCTCAATTTTCTGGAGTAAGAAAGACCTCTCTGCTGCGCATCTGCTATCTTTGGCCATCATCTTCTTCATATTCTCTTATGGCGGCAACAAGCCAATCGTTCTCCTCTGATGATTGGGTGGAAACACGGAAATGACGGGGAGTAAGTCCTTGGAAATTTGAGGCGTCACGGATAAGGAGATGATGGTTCTTGGCCAAATAGTCTTTCAGAAGGGCTGCCGTTCCCTTTTCTGTCTCCGCCAAGAAAAAATGAGTATGGGTAGGATGGACAATGATACCTGGTATTTGGCTGAGCATACGGCCTAGCCGTTTGGTCTCACCAAGGTAGGCTGAGAGCGAGGGGCAACCGCTGGCATCGTTTTCCATCAGCCATTTCCCCGCTTCTATCGCCAGCGTGTTGACCGACCATGGACGGATATTTTCCCGGAGCAAATGGATGAGGTGACGGGGTGCCACAATATAGCCGACACGCAGTCCGGGGATAGCATATTTCTTGGTGAGCGAATGAATCTGAATGATGTTGCTGGAATCTGCTGCCTCCTGATGCGTCATCATCGGTGCAAGGGTGAAGTCTTCATACGATTGGTCGATGACAATGATACCATATCTTTGTGCCAACTTCTCCACCTCTTCCCGTGTATAGACATCACCAGTGGGGTTATTAGGGTTGCATACCCACCGCAGCACCGCTGAGGCCGGCACGCCGTCTTCTTCTCCCCCACTCCAACGAGTCAACCCTGCCATCCGGCAAGCATCTTCATATTCACAGAACGTGGGCCACTCGCCAATGCTGAAATGCGTGCTACCTTTGCGCGCAAAGGTCTGCGCGATGAGGTAAATGGCATCTGTAGCGCCATTGGTCACCAAGATGTTCTCTGCCGACACACCATATTTGTTAGCGATGGCCATTTCGAGTGAGCGGGGAGAAGGCTCGGGATAGTTGCCTATCAAATGAATGTGGCGGCACAAGTGCGTTTTCAGCGCTGTCATGTCGCTATGGGCGTAGATGTTGGAACTGAAATTGCACCGTATCTCGGGATAGTTGAAAAGGTCGTCTCCGTGGCCGTGTATCATTGTTATTTCCTCAGTTTAAGTTTAAGTCCTACCACCACCATTCTCCCGGGGCTGTAGAGGGCATATTTCCGTTTCGAAGAGTCAACCCGCCGGTCCACCCGGTCGAAGATGTTCTCCACTCCCACACTGGGTTCCAGGGTGGCCCATCCTAGACCGTCGAACGTATGCGTCGTGTGGATGTTCCACACCCCATATCCCGGAGCGTCTTCATCATCCGGATAATAAGTTTTCGACTGCAACCTTCCGTTCAGGTTCACATTCAGTCCGTATTTTCCCCACACATGGTGATAGTTGGCGGCAATGACTGCGGCATGCCGGATGCTGCGCTCGAGCACACGCCACTCTTCGCCACTCTTCGTTCGGGCATGGGTATATGCATAATTCAGAGAGAGGTTGAACCCACGGAAGAGATTGGCCGATACATTCACCTGCATTCCTTTCACGTCGCCTTTGTCGCTGTTCTGATAGAGCGCGTAATGCTCAAGTTTGGCAGCCTGGTCGTCGGTCATTTCCGGGAACTCCGTCCTCAACTTCGCTAATCCCGCGTCATCCACCGCCACATTGTTCTTCACCACCATGTCATTGATACGGTTCACGTATCCAGTGAGACTGACGGCAAGAAACTGTGTGCGGTATTCCGCGTTTAGGGAGAAGTAGTTGCTCTTCTCGGGAGAGAGCGTCTGGTTTCCGAAACTTATCTGTGCCTTTCCCCTGTTCACGGAGAAATAATGATAATAGAGTTCATCGAGTCCAGGGGCCCGGAAGCCAGCCGAATAGGTGGCCCGCAGGCGGATATTCCCCGGTGCATACATCAGCGTGGCCTTAGGGGTGAGATGTTGTCCGAAAGTCTCGTGATGAGTGAGGCGTAGTCCGACGGTAGCCGTGAAGCGGTCGAGAAACTTCGCCTCGTGCTGCGCATAGGCAGCAATGGTATACACGTCTTTATCGATATTCCCTGACGAGGCATTGAGTTTGTCATTGCGCCAGTCGGCACCGACGATGGTAGTGGAATTGGTGGTGAGCCCGAGGATGGCTTTCACCTCGCCTTCCATCGACCGCTGTTTCTTCGACTGCACATAGTCGCCCACCTCATAGTCTTTCGTTGCCACATCATATTCCTTGCCGTAGCGGAAGCGGTCGATGGTGAAATCGGCCTGCAGGGAATTTCTGGAGGAAAACTTGAGAATTCCTCCCACATTCCAACGCAGGCCTCTATAGTGCATCTCATAATCGAGTCCTCCTGCAACGTCGGGGCGGGTGTCGGGACGGTCGGTCATCTTGTCGGAGTAGTTCACCCCTGCATTCAGTGCCACGCGCCCATTGGGCGAGAAGGTGAATGTTTGTCCTACGACATTGGAGTGATAACCAGTGAAGAAAGGCGAGACAGTCTGCTGAGTCTCCGTTTCCGACCCCTTCACCAATTCTAAGTCGTTGTTGCGGTAACTATCGGCCCTGTCGTGAGCGAACGAGGTGTATGAACCGAAGCCGTGGCTGAAGATATCGAGCGTCACGTTCTCGGTGAACTGTCCTTTTCCCGACACCTTTGTATCGGAGGTTATATTGAAAAGATTTTGTGTTGGTTGGTCGGTAATGATGTTGATGACACCTGCGATGGCATCGCTGCCGTAGAGCGATGAAGCCGCCCCGTCGAGCACCTCGATGCGTTTCACCCTTGCCATGTTGATGCGGTTGAGGTCGACATTATTGGAGATGTCACCAGAGAGTTTCTGTCCGTTTACCAAGATGAGGACATACTTGTTGCCCAAGCCGTTCATGCGCAGGAATGTCCCCATCGAGTTGGGTGCCATCGACACCTGCGGCATCATCCGCTGTATGGCGGCATCAAAGGTGGTAATGCCCTGTTCGGCAATCTCTCTGCTGGAGAGCACGTGCACGGGAGTAGCCGTCGACTTCAGCCGTTGATGGTGCCCCGACCCCGTCACCACCACAGGATTGAGGTTATGGGTTTGGCCAGCCATCGACGAGTCGCGCCGTTCCGTCTGGTGTATCTGCGCGAAAGTGGCACTCCCCGAAAGGAGTGCCACTATGAGGATAAGTGTTTTCTTGTTCTGCAACGATGCCATTACTCTTCAGGATTCTTGGAGTGATAGTAGTCGAGAGGCTCGCCGTTGATAGCATCCTTGGTATGGTTCATCCAAACCTGACGGATGGAAGGCCATTCGAGCAGACCTTTCTCTACCATCGTGGAGTTGTCGCAACTGTATCCCATATGGCTGAAGAACATCTTCCAACTGGTGTCTTCCACTTCGCCTTCTTTGTTGAGTTTGAATCCATTGTCCCATGCATCATCGTCACCAGCCATGTCATTGTGCCCATGGTCGCCGTCGATAGACATCAGTGGAACACAATACACCGTGCCGCTCATGATGCCGTTGGCCTGCATGCGCTGCAGCACATGGGTCTTGAAATTATGCATCATGTCCACGGTGCCCACATAGTAGTTCTTGCTATACTGCTGAAGGGCCTTCTCAAGTTGGGTATAGCGAACGTTGGCCTTGTAGGTGTCGTAGGAGTCGGGGTTGCCATGTCCCATGAAAGTCACGATGCCGTCTTTTGCGATGGAGGCGAAGAGCGTGTGGAGTTGCGAGGCCACCTCGTTCACATCGCTTTCAGCATCTTGCAACAGGGGCACACCGAGTTTCAGTGTTACATTTGCCAGGTACTTGTCATCAATATCGCCATTGGCGTTGTTGGCGAAGTCCTTGATGTAGTTGATGACGCGGGTGTATTCCTCACCGGGGATGACCTGCAGCGACTGCACCACAATCTCACTGTATTTCACTCCGTCCTGGGCAAAAGCATTGAGCCAGAATGGAGGAGCGTAGAAGTTGCGTGACTTCACGTTCTCACCGGCAGCAGCACGGTTGATGCAAATGGCGGATGAGAAAGAGAGGAACACGTCGTAGCCGGGGAATGCTGCCTTGTAGGCATCCACGGTAGCATCGAAGGCATCGTATGCCTGCTGCCATGTAGAACCGAAGGCAACGAGGAGGATGACCTTTGAGTTCTTCTTCTGCGACTTCACCGTCTTGTTGACGGCATTTTGGTAAATGATGTAGTTGTTTTCTTTGGCATCATCATCATCATCACTACATGCTGTGAAGTTCATTGCTCCACAAATTGCCATGATGGCAATCATCAAATACTTAATTTTCTTCATTGTCTCTTGTGTTTAAGTTGGACTTGTAGTTATTCTTGAGTTTCTTTCCTTTGTTGAAGCGGATGCCGAACGACACGTAGAAAGTGCGTCCGGGCGTAGTGGTACCGAGATGCAGTCCATGAGGGGTGCGGTCGGCATAGTCGAAGATATTGTCGACACCCGCCTCCACGTGGTAGGCCATGGTCTTTGAGTGGCCAAGGTCGTGTGTGGTAGACAAACGCCATATCTGGTAGCCTTTGCCGTCACCGTCGATCTGGTAGTAGCGTTTGGTGGAGAAACGGCAGTACACACCTACGCCAAGGCGGTAGTCGGACGAGAAAGCGTGGTTCCATGTGGCGAATGCATTGCCTTTGTGGTGTGCCATGCCGTCGATGGTCACCTCGTTCATCCTGTCGTGCGTCGTGTCATACTGGTTGGCCTTGGTGTCCAAGTAACTGTAGCCGCCTCCGACGGCTATTTCCTTCCATGTGTATCGCACATTCACATCCACGCCATAGGTCTTGGCATCCTCGATGTTCTGATACTGCCGTGTCTTCACTGGGTCGTACAATACGATATACTCGTCGGGAGCCTGATAATTGGGGATGGTGACAAGGGCTATCATATTATCCACCTTGTTATAGTAAGCAGATACCGTCACGCTGAGTCCTTGCCAGGTGTATTCACCACTTACGCTATAATAGTTGCTGGTCTGGGGATTGAGTTGGGTATTGCCCAAATAGAGATAGGTGCCGCTCATCTGCCGCACATAGCGGTAGTAGAGTTCTTTGGTGGTAGGTGTCTTGAACCCCTGGCTCCATGTGGCGCGCAGCCGCCATGGATGCCCGATTTTCCACATGGCAGACACCTTCGGCGTGAGCCGTGTACCGAACTGCTCGTTCTGGTTGAGGCGCAGGCCGGCAGTGATATTGATGTTACGGATAAGGTTGAACTCATCCTGTACGTACAACGCTCCCGTCCAGTCGCTCACCCTTCCCCCTTCCACGCGGTTGGGTGCATCGAGCCAGTCGTAGCGGTATTCCATACCTGCGCTCAGTCTGTTTTCGTAGGGCAGTTCAAACACCCCTTTCAGATGAGCCATTGTGCGTTGCTGGTCGCTCTGCAACTCTTCCTGACCGGGGAGATAAGGGAAATAAGGGTAATACATCGTCCCTTTGCTCTTTTCGTAATCCTCCACCAGGGTGTTAGCCGTGAAGTAATAATAGTAAGCATGGCGGTTCCAGTCGATGTCGAGCGTGATGTGGTCGGTTTTGTTCAGTTTCCATTTGCCGCCCACCGAGGCCGACGCATTGCGGTATTTCATGTCGTAGGTCTTCACGTCATAATGGGCGTACTTGCCGCTCGTCCGGTAGATACGTTTCCAGTAGACGCTCCCCTCGGCATAAAGTTCAAGGTCTTTCGTCGGTGTGTAGGTCAGCCGTTCCGACACCTGCCAGTTGGTATGGCGGTTGACGGTCTTGTTGCGGGAGTCGGTAATGGGAGGTTCCGAACCTTCAGTATGTTCAACTGCCGTGTTCTGCCATCCGTCGGAATGCTGCAGTTGGAAATTCGTGTATGAACTGAGTTTGCCAAAGTTCAGGGCGATACCATTGTGCTGGCGGATGTCGCCGTAACTGCCCACCCGGCTGGTGTTCTCCAGCAGGATGCCGTCCTTGTCGTGCCGTTTCGTGATGATGTTCACCACCCCTGCGATGGCATCCGAGCCATAAAGGGCGCTCGACGCACCTTTCACCACCTCTATCTTCTCTATGTTCAGCGGGTCGATGAGCGAGAGGTCGTTCTGTCCCCCCACGTCACCATGGATGCGCTTTCCGTCGATGAGTATGAGGATATAACTGTTGCCGAGACCATTCATCTGCATCTGCGACCCCATGTCGTCTTCGTTGAAGGCGAAGGAAGGCAACAGGCCCGACAAGATGTCCTCGATGCTCTTTCCGGCGTATTGGCGCAGCATCTTTCCGGTGATGACCTCGGTCTGCACAGGAGCATCCTTCAGGAAGTGCTGTGTTCCTGTGCCGGTGACCACAATCTCCTGCAGGCTGTCTGTGCGCCAGATATCACTCTGCGCCCAAGCAGCCACGAAAGAACATAATGCCAGCAAGGTTGCTGTCAGTTTTCGTGTCATTACAAATTTGATTTTACGCCTACGCATCTTCCTGTACGGGCGTCGTTATCTTTGAGGCAGGTCTTCTGACTTTCCCCAGTCTGCCTTACCTTCCCGGCTCCTTGCCAGTGGCGTTATACAAACAAACCTCCTTAATGGGGATTACAGCAGCAGGAACTGTCCTGGACTCTCACCAGGTTCCCTTACATCGCGGTGGCATCAGCCACCCGATTGCCTAATTCGTGTGCAAAAATACAACATTTTTGCGAAACCGCTCTAAATAGGATATTTTTTTTTATTTTTGCACCAACTAAACCGACTTTTGAGCCAATGCAACCGACAAATGAGCCAATGAAGCCATGTTTTATGATAGCGGCACCCATGAGCGGCTCGGGCAAGACAACCATTGCCCGGGGACTGATGGCTTTGTATGCCTCGAGAGGGATGGCCGTGCAGCCATTCAAGTGCGGTCCCGACTATATCGACACGAAATTCCATGCGTCGGTTTGCGGCAGACCCAGCATCAACCTCGACACGTTCATGGCCACCCCTGAGCACGTGTGCCAACTCTTCGTGCGCTATGGAGCCAATGCCGACATCAGCATCGTGGAAGGTATGATGGGACTGTTCGATGGTTACGACCGCGACCGTGGGTCTTCGTCGGAGATAGCACGCCTACTCGGTCTGCCCGTGGTGCTCGTTGTCGACGCCCGTTCGGCAGCCTACTCCATGGCGGCATTGTTGTCGGGCTTCATCCATTTCAGGGAAGATGTCCATATCGCGGGCGTAATATTCAATAAGGTGAGTTCAGCGCGTCATTACAAGATGCTCACCCAGGTGTGCGACGATCTCGGCATCACGAGTTTCGGCTACCTGCCCAAATCCGATGCCCTGGAGCAACAGTCGCGGTATTTGGGTTTGGACTTCTCAGATACAGCCATGCCCCATCAGTTGGTGAGTCTGCTTGAGAGCCATGTCGACTGGGAGGGCTTACGCTCCCTTTGCCCTACCGCCCCCATCAGCCACGGTGCTGCCTATGCCCGGCGCGACACTCCCCGCTTGGTCGTGGCCCGCAACGAAGAGTCGTTTTCCTTCATTTACCAAGAGGCGCTCGATGCCTTTCAACATGTGGTGTCTTTCGACCCCGAGACAGAAGCGCCCTCCCTTGCCGAAGGAGACCTACTATACCTGCCGGGAGGATATCCGGAGAAGCATCTTGAGGCACTGACCAAAAATGAGGCGGCAATGACCGCCATCCGCCTTTTTGCGGAGCACGGAGGGAGGGTTGTTGCCGAATGCGGCGGCATGATGTATCTCTGCAAGAGCATCGTAGACGACACGGGTGAATATCCCATGTGTGGCGTGCTTCCCTACAGCATTACGGCAAGGAAGCAAGACCGCAAACTCTCATTGGGCTACCGGCGTTTCATGCTCGACGGCAAGGAATATCGCGGACATGAGTTCCACTACACGCAATTCCTCGGGATGCCTCCCGAAAGCATCACACAGGTTTACAATGCCAAAGGCGAGCCCGTCGACACCCCCCTATTCAGATACAAGAACGTACTGGCCAGTTACACCCATTTGTACCATCTACTATGAAACAACTCCATCCCATCATGTTTGCCGGCACTGGTAGCGACGTAGGCAAGAGCATCCTTGCCGCCGCCTTCTGCCGTATTTTCAAGCAGGATGGCTACCATCCCGCCCCCTTCAAGGCCCAGAACATGGCACTCAACTCCTTTGCCACCCCCGAGGGACTGGAGATAGGAAGGGCTCAGGCGGTGCAAGCCGAGGCGGCGGGCATCCCCTGCCACACCGACATGAACCCCCTGTTGCTGAAGCCCCAATCCGACCACACCTCACAGGTGGTGCTCAACGGAAAGCCCATCGGCAACAAGAACGCCTATGACTATTGGCGAAGGGGGGCTTCCGACATAGATTTCCGGAAGGAGGTGTGCGCTGCCTTTGACCGTCTGGCAGACCAATACAACCCCATTGTCATGGAGGGTGCCGGAAGCATTTCAGAAATCAATCTCAGAGACAGAGACCTCGTCAACATGTCGATGGCACGCCATGCCAAAGCCGATGTCATCCTTGTGGGCGACATCGACAGGGGTGGTGTCTTCGCCTCCGTCTATGGCAGCATCGCCTTGCAGACTCCTGAGAACAGGCAACTCATCAAGGGCATCATCATCAACAAGTTTCGTGGCGACATGAAACTGTTTGACGAGGGCCGCCGCATGATGGAGGAACTCTGCGGCATTCCCGTCCTTGGTGTCGTGCCCTATTTCAAAGATATCCACATCGAGGAAGAAGACAGCGTGGCCCTGGCACAGAAATCCATGGCCATGGAACGCGGCAAGGTGAACATTGCCGTGGTGATGCTGCAGCACCTCTCCAACTACACCGACTTCGACTCGCTGGAACAAGACCCACGCGTGCACCTCTTTTACACCAATAATGTTGACGACCTGGGAAAAGCCGACATCATCATTCTGCCCGGCACGAAGTCGACCCTCCACGACCTGTATGAACTGCGCCGAAACGGTTGCGCCCAAGCCATCGTCAAAGCCCACCGAGGCGGCACCTCCGTCCTTGGCATCTGTGGCGGCTATCAACTGATGGGCATAGAGGTTTGCGACCCTGACCATGTGGAGGGCGATATCGACCGCTTGCCCGGACTGGGGCTGCTGCCCATCACCACCAATATGCATGGTGAGAAGACGACAAGGCAAGTGACATGTGAGTTTGGCCGTGGGTATGAGATACACATGGGCGAGACCTTGCCTTTCGGTGATGCGAAGCCCTCGCCGCTGCTCCATCTCAGCGACGGCAGAGACGACGGTTATATGGTCGACGGGAAATGTATGGGCACCTATGTGCACGGTATTCTGGACAACTCGTCCTTTGTCGATTTCCTGCTCACGCCCTTTACAGAGAAAATCAAGCAGGCAGGCACCCCCTTCGACTACCCTGCCTTCAAGGAAGAACAATACGACAAACTTGCCCTTCATGTGCGCCAACATACAGACATGAAAAAGATATACCAAATACTGACCGATGACTAACGCCCTTTCGCTCCTTGCCGGCTGGTTGCTCGACCTCGTGTTGGGAGACCCTCAGCGGTTGCCACATCCCGTAGTGGGGTTTGGCAAGATGATTGCCTTTGGCGAGCATCGGCTCAACCATGGGCAGCATCGCAAGATGAAAGGCGCATTGATGGCCATCATTCTCATCATCGTGGTGTTTCTCTGTGGATGGCTCATCCGCCGTCTCCTTTCTCTGGCAAGTGTATATCTTGCTGTCGGTTTCGACATCATCGTGGTGTTCTATTGTCTGGCTGGCACCACGCTTATCCGTGAGGTGCGTGCCGTATTCATCGCCCTCGACCGCTCCTTGGAAGACGGCCGCCGGCAGGTGGCACGCATCGTGGGACGCGACACCTCGGAACTGTCGGCACAGGAGGTGCGGGCAGCAGCCCTTGAGACCCTTGCCGAGAACCTGAGCGACGGTGTGACGGCACCATTGTTCTGGCTTGCCATTGGCGGCACGCCGGGGATGCTCGCCTACAAGATGGTGAATACGCTCGACTCCATGATAGGCTACCGCACGGAGCGTTACAAGGACTTTGGCTGTTGGGCAGCCCGTATCGACGATGTGGCCAACTATATCCCCGCGCGTCTTACTGCCCTGCTGATGGTCATCGCTTCCGGAAGAATACGTTTGCTCTCTTTTGTCGCCAAATATGGCAGAAACCATGCCAGTCCGAACAGCGGCTATCCCGAAGCAGCCCTTGCCGGCATTCTCGACTGCCGTTTCGGAGGCCCGCACTACTATTTCGGCGAACTCTTCGACAAGCCCTATATCGGCGAGCACGAGCGCCAGTTCATCACCGCTGACATGGAAAAGGCTGTCCGCATCAACCGTTTCGCAGAGGTGATGATGGTGGCATTGACCACCCTCGCCCTATATCTCATACCATCTATCCCATAACCCCCATCAGCCATGAAGAAAATCATCATTGCAGGCATCGGACCAGGCAGCAGCGAAGATATCACGCCCGCCGTGGTCGAAGCACTCCGACAGGCAGACGCTGTCGTGGGCTATCAGTATTATTTCCAATTCATCAAGCCTTTGCTGCGCGATGGCTGCGAGTGCGTGGACACAGGCATGAAGAAGGAGCGCGAGCGCGCCGAACAGGCATTCGAACTGGCCCAGCAAGGGAAGACCGTGGTGGTCATCTCTTCTGGCGACGCAGGTATCTACGGCATGACGCCTCTGGTGTATGAGATGGCCCGCGAGAAGAAGTCGCAGGTACAGATAGAGTCGCTACCCGGCATCTCTGCGTTTCAGAAGGCTGCGTCGCTTTTAGGAGCCCCCATCGGTCACGACATGTGCCTCATCTCGCTCAGCGACCTGCTGACACCCTGGGAGGTGATAGAGCAACGCATCAAAGCCGCAGCCGCTGGCGATTTCGTCACCGCCATCTACAATCCGAAGTCGCACGGCCGCTACTGGCAACTCTACCGTTTGCAAGAACTGTTTCTGAAATGGCGCTCACCTCTGACTCCCATAGGCTATGTGCGGCAGGCGGGGCGAGAGGAGCAAGAGGTAAAGGTCACTACTCTTGGTGATTTTGACCCGGAGGATGTAGATATGTTCACCGTCGTTCTCATCGGCAACTCACAATCCTATATCAGCGAGGGCAAAATCATCACGCCCAGAGGGTATTATGCACAGGAGAAGGACGATGACGTGAAACCCGGACAGCAGATCATGATGGACTCCTTCCGTACCATTGCGGGCGAGTTGCATAACAAGGACTTGCCCCTCGGCCACAAATGGGCACTGCTCCACGCCATCCACACCACCGCCGATTTTGAGATGGAAAGATTGCTGAATACTGATGAACACGCGGTGGAAAACCTGTTTCAAAAAGTGAAGAAGGGCGAACTCAAGACTATCATCACCGATGTGACGATGGTGGTGAGCGGCATACGTAAAGGAGCCTTGTCGCGCCTTGGCATGGAAGCCAAATGCTACCTCAGCGACCCCCGAGTGGCAGAGATGGCGGCCACTCAAGGCATCACCCGAACCCAGGCCGGCATACGGCTGGCCGTGGAAGAGCATCCCGATGCCCTGTTCGCTTTCGGCAACGCCCCCACAGCACTGATGGAACTATGTGCCCTGATACGCAAGGGCAAGGCATGCCCCGCCGGCATCATCGCCGCACCCGTAGGTTTCGTCCACGTGAGAGAGTCGAAACACATGGTCAAGCCATTCAGGGACATTCCCAAAATCATCGTCGAAGGCCGCAAGGGCGGCAGCAATCTGGCAGCCACTCTTTGCAATGCCATCCTGACGTTTGATGATGCCGAACAACTCAAGCCAGGGAGGGATTTATGAAGTTTACAGTCATTGGTATCACAGATGCGCCACAACCGTTTTTCCCACCAGAGGTAAAGGGAATCATTGACGATGGCCGTGTCTTCTCGGGAGGCAAGCGGCACCATGAAATCATGGCTCCGCTATTGCCTGAAGGGGCTCAGTGGATTGATATCACGGCACCCATCGATGCTGTCTTTGAGCAATATGCGCATCATGATGGCCATATCATCGTCTTTGCCTCCGGCGACCCCCTCTTCTTCGGATTCGCCAATACCATCAAGCGCAAACTGCCTGAAGCAGACGTGGTGCTCTATCCCTCGTTCAATTCTTTGCAGATATTGGCCCACCGCCTGGTGATGCCCTATCACGACCTGCGTGTGGTGTCGCTCACTGGGCGTCCCTGGCCCGCATTCGACCAGGCCTTGATAGAGCGCACCCGAAAAATCGGTGTGCTCACCGACCGTGAGCACACGCCTGCCACCATTGCCCAGCGGATGCTCGACTATGGTTACAACTACTACACGATGCACGTGGGTGTGCATCTCGGCAACCCTACGCGTGAACAAGTGGTGTCTCTGACGCTTGAAGAGGCTACCCGCAAGGTATTCGACCATCCCAACTGCCTCATCTTATCAGCGGGAGAAATGCCACCTGCGCGCCCTTTCGGCCTCCCCGACCAACAGTTCGACTTACTCAACAACCGGGAGAAAATGATTACGAAGATGCCCATCCGCCTGCTCACGCTGCAAGCCCTCGGGCTGTCAGCAAGACACGTCTTTTGGGACATTGGCTTCTGCACAGGCAGCGTATCTATCGAAGCCCGGCTGCAGTTTCCCCACCTGCAGGTGGTGGCCTTTGAGATACGCCGGGAATGCGAAGAACTGATTTGCCACAACAGCCGCCGATTCGGCACGCCGGGAATCGACGTGCATATCGGAGACTTCCTGCAAACCGACACGGCACACCTGCTCCGCCCCGATGCCGTGTTCATCGGTGGCCATGGCGGCAGACTGAAGGAAATCATGGCCAAGGTGCATCAGGTGTTGCAGCCTGGCGGCTGCATCGTCACCAACAGCGTCTCCTCCGCTGTCGTACAACAGATGACCGACCGAAGAAGCAGCAAGGACCTGTTTCATGAGGCTTGCCAGGAACTCGGTCTGAGAGAGGCGCTTCCCACCCATATACAACTCAACGACTACAACCCCATAGACATACTGAAATGCGTAAAATAGCCCTCATCCAAATCAGCGAGGCAGGCAAAGACATTGCCCTTGTGCTGAAAAGCCAGTTGAATGCCACCATCATCAACCGCAATGATGTAGGAAAGCGATGGAAGGAATTCGATGCTTTCGTCTTCATCGGCGCTATGGGCATCTGTGTGCGCACCATCTCGCCCTTTATCAAAGACAAGCACGAAGACCCTGCCGTGGTGTGTGTGGATACCTTCGGACTGAATGCCATCTCCGTGCTGTCTGGTCATGTCGGCGGTGCCAATGACCTGACAAACACTATAGCCGATATACTGGGAGCCAACCCCGTCATCACCACCCAAAGCGACAATGCCCGGCTATGGGCACTCGACACATTCGAAGAGCAATTCGACTGGCCGATAGCCAGCGATATCGAAGACATGAACGACTGCATCTTTGCTTTTGTCAACCGTGAGCCTACGGCATTGCTGTTGGAGGTGCGCGACAAGGGCACCGACTATCTGGAGAAGACACTCCCTGCCCACGTCAGCCTCATCAATGACATCAGCGAGGCCGACCCGAAGAAATACAAATTGCTCATCATGGTGACGCCATACAAGCGCTATGCACCCAAAGGCATGCTCGAACTGCACTTCGTGCCGATGGTGGGAACCATAGGTTTCGGACTCGCCCATCATCCCGATGACTACGAGTTCATCTACGACCAGATAGACGAGGCTTTCTCTCACAAGGGTATATTGCCCTGCGCCCATCGCTATTGCACCATCGACGTGAAGGCCGATGAACCTTTTGTCGACGTGCTGAGAGAGGAATACGAAGAAGAAGTGGTGTTTTTCACTGCCGAGGAATTGGCTGCCGTGGAAGTTCCCCACCCCAGTGATGTGGTGGAAAAGCATGTGGGAACACCGAGTGTGTGCGAGGCAGCAGCATTGCTGGGTTCCAACCATGGCAGGCTGATTGTGGAGAAAGTGAAGGGCAAGAACTGGACAGCCGCCCTCGCCATCGACCACCGGTATCTGCGCCACCGGCAAGGTCATGTGGAAATCGTGGGTGCAGGTCCCGGCGATCCCGACCTGGTGTCGGTGAGAGGCCGCAGGATGCTGGAGAAGGCCGACCTTATTCTTTATGCAGGCAGTCTTGTACCTCGCGAACTGACCACTTGTGCCAAACCCGGTGCCGTGGTGCGATCGTCGGCAGCCATGACCCTCGAAGAGCAATGCGAACTGATGAAAGCACACTACGACAAGGGGGATTACATCGTGCGGCTGCATACCGGCGACCCCTGCATCTTCGGTGCCATACAGGAGCAGATGGCTTTTTTCGATGCCAACGGCATGTCCTACCACATCACGCCGGGCATCTCCTCTTTTCTCGCCGCCGCCGCCGAACTGCAGAGCCAGTTCACCATACCAGAGCGCACACAGACCATCATCCTCACCCGTGGCGAAGGGCGCACGCCGATGCCTGAGAGAGAGAAACTCCATCTGCTGGCGCGCAGCCAGAGCACGATGTGCATCTTCCTCAGCGCAGCCATCGTGGATGACGTGCAGCGTGAACTGCTACAGGAATATCCCGCTGAGACGCCCGTGGCAGCCTGTTATCACCTCACATGGCCCGACCAGAAAATCTATCGCGGACAACTGAAAGACCTTGCCAAGATTGTTCACGACAACCACCTCACGCTGACCACCATGATTGTAGTGGGTGAGGCCATCGGCAACCGTGAGGGTCTCTCCGAACTCTACAACAAGCACTTCACCCATCTCTACAGGAAAGGCGACCCATCATGATACTGGTTTTCGGCGGAACAACAGAAGGGCGGAAGACCGCGGAGGTGCTCGAGGAAGCCGGTTCGCGATACTATTACTCCACGCGAGGCGACGGACAAGCGCTCGACCTGGTGAACGGTGTTCACCTGAAGGGCGACATGCGCCTGAACGACATGGCTGCCTTCTGCCACGACCACGACATCCGTCTGCTCATCGATGCCGCCCATCCCTTCGCCGAGGCTCTGCACGAGAACCTGATATCGCTGGCACGGCAAAACCACCTTCCCCTCATCCGTTACGACCGCATCTATCCCCCACACACCGACGACATCATTTGGTGCGACGACTACCAGGATGCCATCTGCCAATTGGAAAGCCAAGGCATCGAGCGGCTACTGGCACTGACAGGAGTGAACACCATAGCCAAACTACGAGGATACTGGGAACGAAACGAGTGCTGGTTTCGCATTCTCAACAGGCCGCAGTCGCAGGCATTGGCTCAAGATGAACACTTTCCGGAAGACCACCTGGTATACTATGAGAGCGACGACACCACTGCCCTCATCCAACGGATTCATCCTGATGCCATTCTGACAAAAGAGAGTGGGCAGAGCGGTGGGTTCACCGAAAAAGTGGAAGCAGCAAGACACTATGGGCTGCCCGTCTTCGTCATCAAGCGTCCACCCTATCCCCCCTACTCCATCCCATCCTCCGATGTGCAGGTTGTGTGTGTGAACGGTCCGCACGGACTGCGTAGGGCGGTGGAGAAATGGCTTCCTGAATTCTATCCCCTGCACAGCGGCCTCACCACAGGCACCTGTGCCACCGCTGCCGCCATCGCCGCCACACTCCGCCTGCTCCGCGGCGAGACGCCCGAAGAAGTGCCCGTGGTACTGCCCAATGGCGAGACCATCAACGTGGGAGTGACCTATGGCGACGGATTCGCCGCTGTGTGGAAGGAAGGAGGCGACGACCCCGATGTGACCGACGGTCTGGAGGTACGTGCCTGTGTTGCCCGTCTGCCCATCACCCACCAACCACAAGTGGAAATCCTCGGTGGCGAAGGAGTGGGCACCTTCACCCTTCCCGGTTTCGACTACCCTCCAGGTAGCCCTGCCATCAACAAGGTGCCACGGCAGATGCTCACCGACAACCTGAGCACCTTCGGGGTGCCGCTGCGGGTGACCATCTCCGTGCCCAAAGGTGCCGAGACAGCCCTCCGCACGTTCAATCCACGCCTGGGCATCGAAGGTGGCATCAGCATCATCGGTGTCTCGGGCATCGTGAAGCCGTTCTCCGAAGAAGCATTCATCGACAGCATACGCAAGTGCATGGAAGTGGCCAAGGCGAGCGGCTCGCCACGGGTGGTCATCAACAGCGGGGCAAAGAGCGAGCGGTTTGTCAAAGCCATCTATCCTTCACTGCCACGACAAGCCTTCGTGGAATACGGCAACTACATTGGTGAGACACTGAAGATGGCCAAAGAACTGGGAATAGCGCAAGTGACTATGGGAGTGATGCTGGGCAAGGCCGTGAAACTGGCCTCCGGCCAACTCGACACCCATAGCCGTCGGGGGACGATGGACAAGGCATTCATCAAAAAGATGCTGGAAGAAGCGGGATGCCACGCCGACATCTCTCAACTCACCCTTGCCCGCGACCTGTGGAACATCATCCCTGCCGACAGAACAAAAAGATTCTGCCATGTGGTCATCAGCCATTGCCAACAACAATGCGCTTCCATCTTCGACAGCAATCGGCTCAAGATACTACTGATAGGGGAAAACGGGGAAATATATGACGGGGAATAAGAAAAAGCCTTATTCACGCACCTCATCCTTTCGCCTTCTGAACAGCACGCTCGCAATGACCGGCGCGCCGACAAGGGCTGTCACTGAATTGACGGGCAAAGCCCCCTCAAAACCCGGCAGACGTGCCAGCAGATTGCAAACCAATGCCAGTGCCCCACCAACCAGCATCGTGCCCGGCATCAATACCCGGTGGTCGCTGGTGCGGTAGATGGCACGCGTAAGATGGGGCACTGCAAGGCCAATAAACATTATCGGGCCACAATAGGCAGTAACGATGGCCACAAGCACGCCCGAACTCAGGATGACCAACAGCCGCGACCGCTGTACGTTGAGACCTAAGTTACGGGCATAGGCCTCGCCCAGCAGCAACAGGTTCATGGTTTTCACCAACAACATGCTCAACGGCAAGAGGATGACCATCAGCATGACGAAAAGCAACATCTGGTCGCCCGACACCCGGGCAAACGACCCCAGCCCCCACACCACATAAGCCTTGATATCCTCCTCGGCAGAGAAGAACTTCAGCACACCGATAATGGCATTGGCCAGATAGCCAATCATCACACCGATGATGAGCAATGTGACATTGCCCTTCACTTTCTGTGAGATATAGGCTATCAGTCCCAGGATGGTCAACGAGCCGATAATGGCCGCCACCGACATCGCCACATCGCCCAAGTAACCCAGCCTGCTGAGCGCCACACCGCCCAGCGACCCCGACAGCAACACCACAAAGGCCACCCCCAACGAAGCACCGTTGGAGATGCCCAGCACCGAAGGCCCTGCCAGCGGGTTATGGAAGACGGTCTGCATCTGAAGGCCACTCACTGCCAGTCCGGCACCCGCCACCAACGCAGTGAGGGCTTGTGGCACGCGCGAACTGAGCACGATGTTTCTCCATATCTCGTTCTCGCCACCATTGCCGAGCAATATCCTGCAGATATCAGCCACAGGGATGCGCACCGTGCCAAGCAACAGGTTGAGCACAAACAGCAGCACGATGGCGAGCACCAGGAAGAGGGTCAGCGTGAGGTTTTTTCTCATCGGCTTATTTCAGCAAATGGTAGAATGTGGGCTGATAGTCGGCGGGCATCAGTTCCGGATGGAAGATAGTCACGAGGTCGGCCAGCACCACGTCGGGACTGACAGGTGAAGTTTCGTAATATGGTGTTTTCTTCATGTTGCAGTAGATGACATGATGGTCCTTGAAAGCCTTGAACAAGGCATTGCGCGGCTCCGACGCCTTCAGCGCATCATAGGAGAAATCACCTGGAAAACTATTCAGTATACGCCAATAGTCGGCATTTGCCGCCGTGGCATACATCTTCTCATACTCGATGGGAACGCCGCCGGTGTTATTGTCTTTCATCACATATTCGGCTCCCGCGTCACGGAAAATCTGGGCGAGGTGGTTCTTCCCTCCCACAGCATACCAGTTGCCGCCATGCATCTCTCCACTGAATACCGTGGGACGCTCCTTGGTGGCTGCCACCTTCTGTTTCAGTTCAAGGTAACGCTGCTCTATCTCTGCGAAAAGTTTGTCGGCCTCCTTCTCCTTGCCGATGAACATAGCCACATATTTGATCCACTCTGCCTGCCCCAATGGGTCGAGTTCCTTGTATCCCAAATGGGGGATGAGGGTGATGCCCGTCTCCTGAATGACATCATACCCTCCACGCTTGAAGGGAGAGATGAAAATCACCTGGGGATTGGCGGCAAGAATCAGTTCGGGGTCGAAATCACCTTCCATTCCTATCTTCACGATCCCCCCTTCCTTCACGCGGCGGAGGATATCCTTATTAAACAGGTTTTTGGTTCCGGTGATACCCTTCACCACATCATGGGCATTCAGCGCGGTGAAGTTCGACAGTTGCAGCATGGTCATCACGATAGTGCGGTCGATGGGCACACGCACCTCGGTATAGCCCTCGGGAAGAGTGGCCTTCACATTCTTCGGCACCAAGGCGAAATGATAAGTGGCGGGCATGCGGTCTTTGTCTTTCTGGGGGTCGGCCACATCCACGAGTCTCACCCCGTCGGGCATCGTCTTCACCGTATACCCCTTGGCATAACGGGGACCACCCACAGAGTCGGCACTCACGTCACTGCTACCACCCGACGGTGTATGCTGCCGGCATGAGCAACATACGAGCACGGCTGCGCATATCGCGCAGAACGTCATCATCTTTTCCTTCATCTTGACAATTGTTGCGCCTGCGCCCTTACACCGAGAACACAGGCATGGTTAATCAATAGCAGAGGCAGGTCTTCTGACTCCGACCCTACCCCCAAGCGCCTTCCCGCCTGCATCCGACAGGCAGTGGCCTATTGGCTTGGGAGCCATAAAAGGGTCATACAGCTGCGGGACAGTCGGGGAGTCTCACCCCGTTCCCTTTTCATCGCGCACGGCGAACCTCTGTGTTACAGCCGACAAAAATAGGAAAAAACCTTGAATTATCAGCCTTTTGGTCGATGTTTTTAACATCCCCGGCAAATAATTGAGGCACGACAATGAAATGTAATGTGTATTTTTTGTTGTCAATCATCCCCGTTATCCCTACTTTTTTGCTATCTTTGTGGCATATTTGCAAATGTACTACCATTATGCCATACACATACAAATATCCCAGGCCTGCCGTCACCGCCGACTGTATAGTGATTACTTCCGAGGAAGAGCCGCGAGTGCTGCTCATCGAGCGTGGCGAAGAGCCATTCAAAGGATGCTGGGCCATCCCTGGCGGATTCCTCAATATGGATGAGACAACGGAGCAATGTGCCATACGGGAGTTGGAAGAGGAAACCGGACTGAAGATAGACAAGGCAAACCAGATTGGGGCCTACTGCAAGGTAGACCGCGACCCACGAGGGCGCACCATATCCGTGGCATACCTCGCCATTGTGGAACGGCCGTTGGAGGTAAGCGGACAGGATGATGCCGCCAAGGCGAAATGGTTTCCTGTCAACGCCCTTCCCCCACTTGCTTTCGACCATGATGAAATCATGGCCGACGCCATGGCAAAATACGACCAACTAAAACCCTGAATTTGGCGAACATCAACATCATGCTGATACTCCTTGCCATCGTCATCGTGGGCTACGTGGCGGGCAAGTTGAAGTATATGGGAGGTGACTTCGACCGTCGCCTCTCCAACATCATCATCGACATCACCTGTCCTGCCCTTATCCTGTCGTCGACAATGGGAGGGAAACTGCCCGACCGCAGCCTCATCCTGCCACTGCTGGGCATCAGCCTGCTTACGTATGTGTTGCTGGCCATCGCTGCATGGACGCTCCCGCGGTGGCTGACCAAGAAAAGCGAAGACCGAGGAACGGTGGGGTTTGCGCTGATGTTCGGCAACGTGGGGTTTATCGGCTACCCTATCGTTGGCGCTATCTTCGGGCACGAGGCGGTGTTCTATGCCGCCATCCTCAACGTGGTAAACACTCTCTCGGTCTTTACCGCCGGCGTGATGCTGGTGAACGGAGAGAAACAACGGATGGCATTTCAGTCGAAGATACTGGTAAGCACGCCGATGATATCGGCATATCTCGCCATCCTGATTGTGGCGCTGGGCATCGACAATATCCCCTCTGTCATCAGCCAGCCCATCACAATGATAGGCGGAATCACTGTGCCGGGGGCATTGCTGATCATTGGTTCGTCGATGTCGAGGCTGTCGTGGCGGATGATGCTCGGTTCGGGAGTGGTGTATGTCACCACCGCTTTCCGCCTGCTCATCCTGCCGTTGCTGTTGTATATTATCTTCCGTGCCATGGGTTTCGACTCTCTCGTCGTCAACATCAACACGCTGGTCATCGCTATGCCCGTGGCCACCTACGGCACCATTCTCTGTCTGAGGTATGGTCGCGACACCGCGCTCATCACTGAAATCACCTTCATCAGCACGCTGCTCTCCGTGCTCACTATCCCCCTTGTGGCTCAGTTGCTCTTGGGATAGGAATGGCGGTATTTATTGACCATAAATACTTTATATATATGCCTGAAAAGAAAAACAACCCTCACATCGGCCTTTGGACTCCTGCCGTCTATGCTGCTGCCCATGTGGCCCAAAAACTCCATCTTGGTCAATACGACAAGGGTGGCAACGACTACTTCACCTCACACTTGCTGAAAGTCGGTAGTGCTGGTGAAACGTGGAAACAGCAAGTCGTCGGCTTCCTCCATGATGCGGAGGAAGACACCCATCATGATGTTGACACCGTGCTGCGCATGGTCAAGCAACTGCTTCAGAAATGGAGTGAACACCCTGAAGACAAGTCGTGGATGGACATATTTAAGGGTCATGATATACCACCCTGTTCCGACGACGCCATCGTCTTCCCTACTGACGACGACTGGAAGGAAATAGCCGACGCCCTTCGTTTTCTCAACCACCATACAGAACCTGTGCGTGAGAAATATATCCAACGATTCGGCGGCAACATCCTGGCTTTACACGTCAAGATGAAGGATATGGAAAACAACATGGACATCTCAAGAATATCCCATCCAACCGCCAAGGACTATGACCGACTGGAGAGATACAAAGTGGAGTACGAGATGCTGAAAAAGATGCTGTCTGAATATGAGGGAAAAGAATAAACCTCATTAGCCTTCTTGGAATCTTCTAATGGGGAAATGACAAGAAAAAGAAAGTTTTTCTCTCGCTTGTGCCACGATTTGCCTGCGGCGAATCGTCTGGCACTCGGAAAAAGTCCGAAAAATGGGATTTTTCGACATTTTTCTCTCGCTTGTGCCACGATTTGCCTGCGGCGAATCGTCTGGCGCTCGGAAAAAGTCTGAAAAATAGGATTTTTCGACATTTTTCCCTCGCTTGTACCACGATTTGGGACAACATTGATGTAGTTTTGCAGCAAAACAAATAAGTCATGATAAGAGCAATTATTTCTGATTTTGTTGTTAGTCGTTGGGATTTTAACTCCACGAATGGCAATACCTTTGTACCTAAATTAGGAAAGTTTGGAAAAATCTAAAATATAAACTATATGGATAATTTGACATTATCAATAACTACTATAGGTGATTTGCTCCTCCGCCAAACCATAACTAATGGCGAGGAACCAATCAAGGACGTAAGTCTATGTGTACCTATTTATCAGCGTCCCTACAAATGGACCGCTCGTAATGCTATACAATTACTTGATGACATTATTGATGCCAAGAATAGCAATAAGGAAAGATACAGAGTCGGTACACTTATCCTTCACAAACCAAAGGACAAGGAACAATATGATATTGTTGATGGCCAGCAACGTACTATCACATTCTCGCTTCTTTTAACAGCATTAGGAGAAGAAGGTATAAAGTTCCTACAACAGAAGATATATAATAATAAGTATAACAACCATAACCTTGCCAACAATTATAATGCACTTTACCGAAGGGTTGGTTTAAAGTCGGAAGGAAGCGAGTGGGCGATAGAACACCAACGAGAGATGGAACGTCTTAAAGAATATGTTGAGAATAGGTGCGAGTTGATAGTTGTTATAACATCCGACGTGTCGGAAGCATTCCAGTTCTTTGATTCCCAAAATGCACGTGGAAAGGCCCTTTATCCTCATGATTTGTTGAAAGCATACCATCTTCGCGAAATGAACGACATTAGCGAGGATGAGACAGAAAAGATAGTAAAGGGTTGGGAACAGGTATCACAAAGAGGTTTGGCTGATTTCTTTGGTAATTACCTATATCGTATCAAAGAATGGGTAAATGGCAATAAGGCTAATGTCTTGAACGAGCATAACATCCATATTTTTAAAGGTATTACACGTTCTGCAAGAACGCCATATGCACAATTCTATAAGAGTGCCTATTGCTATGCAGATATGGTCAACTCCTCTGCTATGCCATTTGTTTCGGGGACACGGAATGTAAATGCGTTCCAATTGAACACTCCAATAATAGCAGGAAAACCTTTTTTTGAATATACAAGACACTATTATAATATACTAAAGGATATCCAGAACAACAATAAGTATGAGGGGTTCTATATCAATGACAATATAATAGTTAAAACATTGGATCGACATTTCAAGAAAGGAAAAGGTAATGGTATAACACGACTTCTGTTTGACACTTCAGTTCTACTTTATGTTGATAGATTCTGCCCAGAAACATACCCGACAAAAGAAGATCTGGAACAGTTTGAGCAATTTGTCGTATACGCATTTATTTGGGCATATTCATTAAGAGCTCAATACACTAACCTCGGTTGGCTTTCTGCACAGAATTACATTATGGGATGGAGTGATAAGATCAATACATTCAATATGTACCAACTGATTTCTAAACAAGATACCCCCACCTCATTATTGAGTACTTTGGCTGATAAACTCAGCCCTCTGTCAAATGGTGACATTAAAGATGGCAGGGCGCAGGAATGCTACGAGTATAGTGGCAATGGCAAAAAATTAGAGAAATTAAAGGATGAGAAAGATGGTGTATATGAAAACTATCTGTATTTTTTCCAAGCAAATGGTTTCTATAAATAAATGATGACGATGAAAGAAATTAGAAACATACTTGAAGAGTGTTCTATTAACGACATATATTTCTCTAATAGAGGGGCTTCTATATTATACAAGATACCTATCTATCAGCGAAATTATGCTTGGGAACGTGAAGAAATATATGCCTTGATAAAGGATGTGTATGATTCGTTAAAGAAACCTGTTTATTATATAGGTACTCTTGTCACATACAAACGTGACGAAAATATATTTGAGGTTATTGATGGTCAACAGCGACTGACAACAATCTATATTATCCTAAAGGCTTTGGGCATCGAATCTATTGCAAACACTCTTACTTATTCTGCAAGAAAAGTTTCTGCTGCAACAATAGAAAAGATGCCTAATTTTAGCGAAGAAAACGACCAGGGTATTCTTAGTGGATTCCAATATGCAAAGGAATCTCTCAGCAGCATTGTGGGTGACAAGAAGGCTGAAATAGATGCTTTCAAGGATTATTTCTTGAACAATGTGCATATCATCCATTATCGTGTACCAAAAGATGTGGATTTAAATCACTATTTTGAAGTGATGAACTCTCGTGGAGAACAGTTGGAAAAGCACGAAATAGTAAAAGCGAAACTCAGTGAGCAGTTAATCGGCGATGATGTTGCGATGGAAAAATTCAGTCGTATATGGGAAGCCTGTAGCGATATGAGTTTCTATATCCAGCAGAAACTTCCAGGGATGACAAGTGTGTTCGGTAATACGATGGATAGTTTTGACATAAAGTCTTTCGACGAGTTCCCGAATTCTGATGCAGGTTCATCATTAGGAAAAAAAACTATTTCGGAACTATTGAATGCTCCTATAAGAAAACTTGAGAGCATGTACGAAGATGATCAGAATGATAGTTTTCAGCCAATAATTGATTTCCCGAATTTCCTCTTGATAGTCCTTAAGATTACGAGGATGTGGAACGAAGAAGATTTTGATCCTTTGAGTTTTACTCTTGATGATAAAGAATTGATTAAGGAGTTTGAAAAGATCAATCTCACTCCAGAGTTTGTCAAGGACTTTGCATTCAATCTCCTTTTGGCAAAGTATTATCTTGATAACTACGTAATACATCACACAGATGGTGTAGATAGAGCCGTTGAGAATCCATGGAAGTTACAATACTATTATAAAAAAGGCAATAGTGCTGCCTATCTTAAGGATTTGTATGAGAGCAATAAAGCACAAGAAGAGGCGATTCAATTATTGTCCATGTTTGAAGTTGCCTTCACACCGAAGCAACGAAAGAACTACCTGTTCTATTGCTTATACCATTTATTTGAAGATTGGAACCTAAATAATTATTTGGTATTCTTGCGAAATCTTGCTAAAAAGTATTTCTTTGACGTATACCTTGATGCAAATAAACTCAACGACTTAAAACAACCTAAGCCAAATAGTTTTGATGAAACTATTCTTATTGGTAATGAATTAAACGTCGAATTAGAAGACGTGGAACGAGACTTTGATATTATTTATCCTGTCGGAGCATGTAATATTCCTCTGTATGTATTTAACTATACCGACTATAAACTTTGGAAAAAATATGCAGATGAGTTACGTGGTAAAAAGACAAAGAAAGGGTCGAAAGAGCGAACTCAGTTCTTTGAAGAGCTTGGCTGTAGTGACTTTGAACTAGACCCGTTCAATAATTTCTATTTCTCTCGTACTCGTAAGTCTTTGGAACACTATTATCCACAAGCTAAGGCTGGTGAGGGAAAACAACTTAGTTCTGATGAAATAAACTGCTTTGGAAATTTTGCCATGATAGGTTCAGATGCAAACAGTTCCGGATCTAACTGGAATCCAATTGATAAAAAGAATCGCTATCTTGATACAAAGTCTAATCAGGTGAGCGTAGCTTCCCTGAAGTTCCGGATAATGTTACAGATATGCCAGGATAACTATGATGCCGGAGTTATAAATGAGAAAATTAAACGTCCTTTTGGCTTAGAATGGAATTATGAAGACATTCAGGAACATCAGAGAAAGATGCTGGATATAATCATACAATGAAAGATTAAACAATTTCAAATATGGCAAGACAAAGGGGACTACCAGAAATGTACAGACCATCTGTTGAGGATGCGGAATGGTTTGTCAAATACTGGCATAACTGGAAAGGACTCAATCAACTGGGCTTTGCACTTATGGAAGTCAGAGATCTTTTGATGGTCGAATGACGGATGTATTAATGGTTAAGAAAAAGAATGAATTTCAAAGATATAGCTCGGAGAAAACAGGCAGATTACTTTGAAAGCCATTATGGCATCACGGAATTTGCCACTGTTAAACGAAAGCCAAAAGGTTGTACAGAACCTATCGAATTCTATGTGCCAGCCCTATTGAAATGGGAGGATGCAAAGGATGGCAAGATATTCTATGAGGGCTATCGTGCGGATATTCTGAAAGAAATATATCGGCTACGTCAATCCAGTGAATACACCCCTTCAGGGATGATGATGTGCCATACGCTACGAAGTGAGCACATACCATGGAATATCTTTTTCCCTATGTCTCTCAATGATGAAATGAAGAATAGTGCCAAAACTATTTTCAATTCCATCATCGAAAATGTATCATCTACTCTACCCAAGATAAAGGAAATAACTGACATAAAAATTGAGTATGCTCCCCTAGATAAAGATGCCACCGAAAGACCTTTCACCGCATGTTATCTCAATGACAAGACATCCTTTGACACCTACATCGGATATCTCGCTGAAGACGGTATGATAGGTGGTATCGGAATAGAGGTCAAATACACGGAGGAAGGTTACAGACCTGGCGAAGCAGAAAAGAAAGCAGCCATCATAGACCATGAGAATCCGCAATATCGCTACTGGGATGTGATGAAGAAATCCGGCTATTACATTCTTGAAGCATATAACCCTGACGACAAATACCCATCCCTCTGGTCACCATTAGTGAGTGACGAACTGCGTCAGATATGGAGAAACCATCTTCTAGGCGCCTCGATGGTGCAACATCATGACATCACTCACTTCCTATCTCTGCACCTATATCCACAAGGCAACACACATTTCCACGGCGACGGAGAACATGAAGGTGCAGTTAGCAACTATAAAAGATGGCTTTCTGAAGAGGGGCAACAAACTTGGACCGCTGTCACCTTCGAGGAACTATTCCAACTGATGCAAGATAATTTTCACGACCATAAGGAATTGGTGTGGATTAACTACCTAAAAGAACGTTATCTTTATTGACAGATAGTTTACGGTGGCTCCCGATGAATGAGACCTAAAAAACAGGAATCATCTCTTTCTTCCTCCACCTTCTCGCTGCTTTCATTGCATTATACATACGAACAATCTGCTCCAAAACCGTGTCGTCGTCAAATAACAACGTGCGAGAATCTATCTCAGTCCAAGATTGCATTTCGTGTTTTATAAAAAGATATATCCATTTATGAAACCATGAATGATGTACTAATATGGAAAATATCAACTACACCAAACTCCGCGAAATGATCTCCCGCTGTCAGTGGACGTTTGCCAAGACGATGCCGTGGGCACCTCACGAGTATATCGTGCGAGGCAAATGTGCGCTGACAGAAGAAGAGTTCTTGTATTTCATCGATATGCAGCGCCGGTTCGGAAAACATGAACACTGGGGGAAGTATTACCATCCCTATCTTTATATCGATGATTACAAATATTGGACTATGGGCGCACCTTATGAGGAAACCATTGTGATAAATAGAGCGAAGGTGGAAAACAGCAGGTAAGAAAAAAGAGTAAGGTTGTATATCAGGCAATGGGTGTGAAAAAACAGTTTTGTTATCGGCCATGATAGCAAAAGATAATGTTTTATGCTTTTTTATTGTTGCTCGATAAGGGATACATCAAATAATTGTGTTATCTTTGCATGAGCGAGTTGAATAGATGACATTTTATGTGATAAAAACACTTTATTATGAAAAAAGCAGTATCTTTAATTATCTTTACCTGCCTCGCACTGTCGTTAATGGCACAGAATGGCATCAAAGTGAACTATAAAGGTTCCAGGCCCACCATCACAGATTTTGTATGGGCCGCATTTCCTGCATTGAACTATGAAGACGAGGATGAAACTGGCGACCGCCCATGGAAAGCATTGGAAAATGCCATGAAACTTCACAGTAAAGGTCTTCCACTTGAGAAAGGAGAGACGTTGACCATCGACACGAAAAACGGATATATCCTTTATGAACATTCAGGCGATGAAGACGCTGATTATATTTTCAGATTGGAAGCATGTTTCTGGAATGAGTCGGACGGAAAACACAAACTAATCGCTTTTAACGATATGGCGAGTTACACAGAGGGAAAGCCATGTATAACCGAACTGAGTGACATGCGTTTCTTTCGTTACAATAATGCCACGAAACGTATGGTAGGTTGCGATCCTCCCGGATTCGAAATTGAATACGGCGGCATATATGAACTGCCGCGTGTAGGTAAAAACATTATTTACATTAAATATCATGACGACGGCACCACCGAACGGAGAGTGCTAAAATGGAACGGGAAACGATTTGCATTTTAGTCTGATTGGATGAATATGAAAAGAAATCTTATACTACTAAGCCTTGCCCTGATGCTTGCGGCATGCGGACAGAAGGCAGAACAAAAAGAGGATACTATGGATTCAACAGACGTCGTCAAGATGGCTCTTGCAGGTAACGGAAAGATTGACCTAAACGCCCTGCAATGGACCCGTGAACCAAAAAGCGTCGAGATGAAAGGTGACACCATCACTATCACGACCGCCCCTCACACCGACTTGTGGCAGCGTACATACTATCATTTCCAGAACGACAATGCCCCTGTGCTACAGATGAAGACACGGGAGAAGTTTTTCAGTTTTGTGGTGAAAACCGACTTCACACAAAGTCATCACCGTTTCGATCAGTGCGGCATCGTGATGTATCTCGACAGCGAGAACTGGCTGAAAGGCTCTGTGGAATATGAGAACGAGGAGTTTCAGCATCTTGGCAGCGTGGTGACCAACAATGGCTATTCGGATTGGGCCACGACAGCCATCCCCGCTGATGTGAAGACGATGTGGTATCGTTTCTCCCGCCGTGAGGACGACTATTGTATCGAGTGCTCCACCGATGGCACGAACTTCAGCCAAATGCGTATCTGCCACATGTATGCAGGTGCAGAGGAAATCAGTTTCGGCATCTATGCCTGTTCGCCTGAGGAATCCTCTTTCACGGCAGTATTTTCCGACATGAAGATTACAGAATGCGCATGGAAGGCACATGATGGTCAGCAACCTGATGCATAGTGGTGAAGAACCAAAGAAATCACGATGAAAAAATACGGATTATTGTTTATGGTGTTTTGGGCTGCCATGTCGTTGATGGCAGCAGCAGAACTGCCTGTCGTGCGTATCACCACCACGACAACACTCTCCAGCAAGAAGAAAGTGCCGGCACGGATGCAGGCAGGTACGTATGACGGCGCCATCGGTATCAAGTTGAGAGGAAACAGTTCGCTCAGTTTCAACCAGAAAAAATACACCATAGAACTTCGTGACGAGAATGGTAAAGAAAAAGACTTCTCCTTGTTGGGGTTGCCTGCCAATAGCGACTGGGTGCTGCTGGCTCCCTACAACGACGTGTCGATGATGAGAGACCCCATGGCGTTTCAACTGTGGAGAGACATGGGACATTGGGGGCCAAGAACGGAAATGGTGGAACTGTATGTCGACGACGACTACCGCGGCATCTACATCCTGAGCGAAGCAATCAAGCGGGGAGAGCAGCGGGTGAATGTCTCAAAACTGAAAAAGACGGATATTGAAGGGCGTGAACTGACAGGAGGATATATCCTTCGAATAGATGCCTATGATGAGGACGATGCCACGTTCGCGTCGAAAGTGCCGGGAATCGGAGAGGGTCTCATAACCAGCCAGATAGTGTGGTCGTGCATATACCCAAAGAAAAAGAACCTGCAAGAAGAGCAATTGGCCTACATAAAGGCTTTTATCGACTCTGTAGAACTCACCATCCAATCGGAGCACTTCACCGACCCACGATGGGGATATGCCCGTTTTATCGACGTGCCTTCGTTCGTGGATTATTTCATCCATACCGAACTGAGCCTGAATGCCGACGGATACAAGCGAAGCGCATACTTCTACAAGGAGAAGGACAAGGAGGACGGAAGTATCGGGAAACTATTCGCAGGACCTGTTTGGGACTATAACCTGGCTTATGGTAACTGCAATTTCTGCAATGCTAACAACATCGAGGCATGGTGCTTCGAGGGAGGCAACACCCAGCCCACTCCTGCCTTATGGCAACGGTTGTTGCAGGACCCGTCGTTCCGCAAGGCTGTTAAAAAACGGTATAAGGAGTTGAGGAAGGGAATATTAAGCGACGAGGCCATCGGCAAATACATCGATGCGCAAGCGAAATTGCTCCAGCCGTATGTGGACCGCCATTTCAAAAAATATCCGGAATTGTTGGTAACCGAGGAGCAGAAAGCCAATTTCAAATCAGGAACCTTCGGCGGATTTCCCTTCGGCGGTTTCCCTCCTATGGGCAATGACTCCATCCCCGGAGCATTCGGCGGATTCCCCTTCGGTGGTTTCCCACCTATGGGCAATGACTCCATCCCTGGAGCCTTCGGCGGACTCCCCTTCGGCGGATTCCCACCTATGGGCAACGACTCCATCCCCGGAGCCTTCGGCGGACTCCCCTTCGGCGGATTCCCACCTATGGGCAACGACTCCATCCCCGGAGCCTTCGGCGGACTCCCCTTCGGCGGTTTCCCACCTATGGGCAATAACTCCATCCCCGGAGCATTCGGCGGTTTCCCCTTCGGTGGTTTCCCGCCTATGGGCAATGACTCCATTCCCGGAATGTTTGGAGGTTTCCCTTCAATGGAAGGATTTGGCGGTTTTGGAGATGCCATCGGTATGTTTGCTGCCTATCGTGTGTGTTCATACGATGAGGAAATAGCCGTGCTGAGGAAATGGCTGGTCGACCGGCTTGCCTTCCTCGACCGCAACATCGAGCGTTTTGACAAAGACTTTGAACCCCGTGTTCAGGAACTGAAAGAAATCACCATTCCCCAGTTCAACGGATTCCCCTTCTTCCGATAGAATGGATTCAGGCACCCATATGCAGATATAGAGAATATAATTGAAAAACAATACAGTCAAGATGAAAAGACAATTGCTATTTTTCCTGATGTTGGCTATTTCGATATACAGTCGGGCTGGCGACCGACTGTCTGCCCTCCCCTATCCAATCCTTGGCGGCGAGTTGAGTAATTCGGCCACCACGTCGGTGGAGGACATTGACGAAGTGATGCCACGAATGAAAGCCTTAGGGCTGAACACCGTACTCGTTCCGGCTTATTGGGAACTGATGGAACCTGTGGAGGGACAGTTTGACTTCACCCTTATCGACCGAACCATCGATGTGGCACGCCAAGAGCAGTTACACGTCATTTTCCTCTGGTTCGGCGTATGGAAGAACAGCATGTCGTGCTATGCGCCGGGATGGTTCAAGCAAGACACCAAACGATTTCCCAGAGCCGTGACCGCCGATGGAAAGCCGATGGAGATAGCATCGTGCTTCAGCGATAACGTGCTGCAGGCCGACCTGAAAGCATTTTCTGCCTTGATGAAACACATCAAGGAACGCGACCCTCTACGCGAGGTAGTCATCATGATGCAGATAGAGAATGAGATTGGTATGCTGGAGTCGGCACGCGACCATTCGCCTTTGGCCGAGAAAGCCTATCAGAAGGAGCGCTGGGCAGAGCGGTATGGTACGGATGACTATGCCGATGAGCAGTTCATGGCACTATACTATGCCCGCTACGTGGAACACCTGGCCAAGGCGGCACGACAGATTCACGACATGCCGCTCTATGTCAATGCCGCCATGAACAGCCGCGGACGCCGCCCGGGAGAATACCCGTCGGCAGGCCCGCTTGCTCATCTCATCGACTTCTGGCGCGAGGGTGCTCCAAGCATCGACCTGCTCGCCCCCGACATCTACGACACAGGGTTCAAGTCGTGGGCAGCGCAATATGCCATGCCCCAGCGACCACAAGATGGCGGCAAGGTGAAAAACCGTCTCTTCATTCCAGAAAGCCGTTGTTGTGAGAACAGTGGCGTTCGTGCCCTCTATGCCTTTGGTGAGCATCAGGCTTTAGGCTTCAGTCCCTTTGCCATCGATCAGGCAAGTTCGGCAGAAACGTCTTCCGTGACGAAAGCCTATGCATTGTTACGGCAGATATTCAACTATCAGTCATCCATATTCAATTCGAAGACATGGGGATTACTTTTCGACCAGGAAGACAAAGAGCGTGTCATCGATGACAACGGTGTGGTGATGACCTGCCGGCATTTCTTCACCCTGCCGTGGGACCCACGTGCCACCGATGGCAGTGTCTGGCCCGAGGGCGGCGCCATGCTCATCCGACTTGGAAAGTACGATTATCTTTTGGCAGGGAGTGGCGTGGTCGTAGACTTCAAGACTCCCACAGAGAAACAGCAGGAACAGCAGAAACTACTGGGTGAGGACGGTTTTGCCGAGGCAGGCAACACTCCTGGCCAATCGTCAAAGGCAGGAAAACGATTTCACGGCAAGCGCCTTGGTCTGCTCTCCGTCGACGAAATAGAGGTTGACAGCGAAGGCAAACTGAAATACCTGCGTCGCCACAATGGCGACCAAAGCCATCAAGGACGCCACGCCCGCATCAGCGTAGGTGACTGGAAACTGCTTCACATCCGGCTCTATGAATATGAATGATGGCAGGACGTGGATACTTGCTGAAGAGGATTTATACTGGAGCCAGGGTGCATTGGAGATGATTGAATGCATCGGTGCACAAAACTGGCTGTTTACACAAGTCTAACATAAAAAAGCACTATTATGAAAGAAAAAGTATTACAGGCCATGCGCGAGTTCGGCGCTCCCGTGAACGCAGGCAAGATTGCAGAGATTACCGGTATTGACCGTAAGGAAGTGGACAAGGCTTTCGCTGAATTGAAAAAGGAAGGTGCGATAGTGTCGCCCGTCCGTTGCAAGTGGCAGCCCGCTTGATGAACTCTCACGGCATATCCCCTTTGGCCTATGCCGTTTCCCCGATTAACGGAGACACTCAAATCTTTAATTGGGCGGTGAGCAAGGTGACTGAGCCTATGGCAGGAAAACACTGATACTAACCGCCCTTTCCTACCCTAAAAACGACAAAGAACAACATAGCAAAATTCAGATGTCCCTGTAATTAGTATACCTACTACCTTGAAAAGAGTGACCCAAAGCAGGACGTTCATCCGCAAACATCCCACCGTCTATTGCGGCACTCACATCCCACAGGGCTATGAAAATCTGGAGGCCAAGCGTGTCATGGGTCTCGACACCCCCGTGCCCACCATCCTTGCCGAGGTTGATTTCTCCAAGCAGGAGGCCAGCGGCAAGTACGTCTGCTCTATCTGCGGCTACGTCTATGACCCTGCTGAGCACGATGGTGTGGCCTTCGAAGATCTTCCCGACGACTGGCGTTGTCCACGTTGCAAACAGCCGAAGACAAAGTTCAATAAGGCATAAGCAATTTATACATCATGGTATTCGGCAATACCGGTGCCATCCGTCAGATTGCAGCCAACCCCAAGACCGGGATTTACGCCTTCAAGACCCAGACACTCAGCATCGAGTGTATGCTGGTGGACGACAATTTCATAAAGAAACATTAACTGATTGGATAGACTGCTATCTTATATTGTGCGTGTAGTGGTGTGGCTCTCTGGCCAAGCGCATTGCCAGGAACATCATTGCAGAGAACGGATGAATCAAAAAAAATACCATCACTACTTAGAAATCTTTCTACATGAAACAAACCATTTTAGTACTGCTTTTGTCTGCTGTCGTATTGACGACAGGAGCACAGACACCTGTAGCCATCAAGACAGCCCTAACTGTTTCTGAAATCCGGAAGCCAGGCTATTTCCCGATAAGTGATGCTGTCATATACACCGATGCTAAAGACTACAAAGTGGTTGACATCACCGCTCACATGCTGGCCGATGACGTGGAGCGTGTCACTGGCCGACACCCCCAAGTGACCACTGCCACATCTCTCAAAAGTATTCCGAAGGGGGTGTCCGTTGCTGTGGGTACAGTCGGGAAAAGCAGACTGATTGATGAGTTGGTCAGGCAGAAGGCTATCGATATATCGGCCATCAAAGGCAAATGGGAGTCGTTTGTCGTCACTACAATAGAGCGCCCCAAACAAGGTGGGCAGATGCTCGTGATAGCAGGCAGCGACCGTCGCGGAACAGCATTCGGCCTGACGTCACTCTGCGAGGCCATCGGCGTGTCGCCCTGGTATTGGTGGGCAGACGTCACGCCCCAGCATAAAGAAGCATTATATGTAGCACCTTGCACCTTCGTTCAAGGCGAACCATCTGTGCAGTATCGAGGCATCTTCATCAACGACGAGCGCTTCGGCGGTTGGGCACGATGGGCTGAGCAGAAACACGGAAAGGTGGGGCCAGAAACTTACCAGAAAGTCTTTGAACTGCTGTTGCGCCTAAAAGCCAACTATCTCTGGCCTGCCATGCATCCCGGCACCCAGGCCTTTAATGATGACCCGGAGAATGCCCGTCTGGCCGATGACTATGCCATCGTGATGGGCTCTTCGCACTGCGAGCAGATGCTACGCAACAACGAGGGTGAGTGGAAGGCGGTGGAGCAAAAAAATCCGGGCACCTTGGGCGACTTCAACTACATCACCAACCGCCAGACGATGCTGAACTACTGGGAGACCCGCGTGAAAACCAACGGACGGTACGAGAACACCTATACACTCGGACTGCGCGGCATCCACGACTATCCGATGGAGGGTGCCAACAGTACAGCCGAACGCGTGGCGCTGATGCAACAAGCCATCGACGACCAGCGCGATATGCTGCGGCGCAATATCCACAAGCCATTGGAAGAGATTCCACAGGTGCTCTGCACCTACGAGGAAGTGCTCGAAGCCTACCATAACGGGCTAAAAGTGCCTGAGGATGTGACACTGCTCTGGAGTGACGACAAGCATGGCTACTGCCGCAACCTCTGCAATCCTGACGAGATGAAGCGCAAAGGCGGGGCGGGCATCTACTACCACCTCTCCTATCACGGCGACCCCGCCAGTTGGATATGGCTCAGTCCGCTCTCTACAGCCTTCCTGAGCACAGAACTCACCAAAGCCTATACCTTCGGAGCACGCAAGATTTGGGTTTTCAACGTGGGCGACATCAAGCCTGCAGAGAAGGAAATATCGTTTGTGATGGACCTGGCATGGAACATCAATCGCTGGAAGCCCTCCGAGGCTCACAACTATATCAAATACTGGGCCGAGAAAACCTTCGGCAACGAGGTGGCTCAAGAGATAGCCGACATGCAGGCTGGCTACTACCGTCTGCAGGCTGCCGGCAAGGATGCCCACGTGTGGTTCGTCAATTACAGTGCTGAGCAGATGGAGCAACGCATTGCAGAGTGGCGGGCCCTGTCGGCCCATGCTGCGGAACTGGGCACCCGCATCCCCGAACCGCTGAGAAATGCCTATTTCGAACTTGTGAGTTATCCCATTTGCGGTGCTGCGATGATCAACGAATACCAACTCTTGGCGCGGCGCAGTATGGTAAGAACAACGGCAGGCGACAGCATCGGAGCGATGGCAGACGCCAATCGTGTAAAACTGATGTTCGACAGTCTCAATGAGTGGACACGACGCTACAACGAGGATATCCTCGATGGTAAATGGCGGCAATTCTTCAACTGGCAACCCTATCACTGGTTCCGTTCAGAGAAGATAGAGCAGCCTGTGGCTACACCCAAATTGATAGCCCAGGCAAAGAACGGCCTGCAGCCCCGTTTCCTATCCGTAGAAAAGGCCTTATCGAATGATGGAGAAAGCATAAAAAGTGATATAGACACCGAGATTCCCGTCTGGATAGAGGCACTGACACCTATCCGCAATTTCTCGAAGGAAGCCAAGGACAACGAGTTCTGCCAGGTGAAAACAGACAACGACAGTTTTGTTGCCTCGGCTACACCTATCAATAATGTTTGGCATGCGCCCTACGTCGGTCCGATGTGGAGCCGTGTAGGAACAATACACATCAAGAAAGGTGACAACCGTGTCCGCATCACCGACTTGAAAACGGATGCCCGCATCGACCAGATATTCATCGGGCTCTATCCACCTTTTGTGAAAGAGCCCCGCCGGCGTATTCCTGCTTCGCTCTATCAGAACAAGCAAGGCGGCATCCAGAGAGTAGAAGGCTTAGGCTACACGGATGGTATACTGGTTCAGCCATTCGACACACCGTCGTATCAGAAAGAGAATATAGAGGCTGCCCCATACGTAGAATACGAGATTGACTTGCTGGCTGACGATGCCACAATAGAGATTCGCACGCTGCCTACACTGCATGTGTATGACGGCAGAGACATCCGTTACGCCGTGCAGTTGGGCGATGCTGCTCCAAAGGTTTTCTCCATCCACGCCAATGACTTCACAGCCGAGTGGCGCTGGAATGTGCTTCGTGGTTATGCTTCGCGCAGCATCCCCGTCGCCGAGACCGGTCATCAACGGCTACGCATCTATCTGCTCGACCCCGGCGTTGTGCTACAGGAAGTGCTTATTCATTCCCCAATACAAAATTAACGCCTAATGCTACATTCTCTGAATAATATGAAAAAAAATAGAACTAACCAAAATAACTAGAAGTATGAAAAATATGCAAATAATCATGGGCGTCAGTTTGTTGTTCGCCCTGATGGCAATGCCTGGCAAGGCACAGAAGTGGGAACACTTGGCTGACACCCCGCAGATGGGATGGAGTACATGGAACAAGTTTCAAGGCAACATCACCGAGGATATCATCCGAGGGATTGCCGACGCGATGGTGGAGACAGGCCTGCGCGATGCGGGCTATATCTATATCAATATCGACGACTGCTGGCACGGGAAACGTGATGCCGACGGTTTTATCCAGACCGACCCCGTGAAGTTCCCCAACGGCATGAAGGCCGTGGCCGACTATGTGCATAGCCGTGGACTCAAACTTGGCATCTATAGTGATGCTGGAACTGCGACATGTGCAGGTATGCCTGGTTCTCTCGGCCACGAGTATCAAGATGCCATCCAGTATGCCCGTTGGGGCGTAGATTACTTGAAATACGACTGGTGCAACACCACTAATGTGAACCCTCAGGGCGCCTACCAACTCATCAGCGACGCCCTGCGCTCTGCCGGCCGGCCAATTTTTCTGAGCATGTGCGAGTGGGGCAACAGCAGACCCTGGAAATGGGCCCGTGAGGTGGGCCATTCCTGGCGCACCACACCTGATATATGGTGTAATTTCGATTCATTGCGCGTTTTTGAGGCAGGCTATAGCCAGTTTGGTGTCATGCAATGCATCCAGTTCAACGACTCATTACGTCAGTATGCCGGAAAAGGCTACTGGAACGACCCCGACATGCTGGAGGTAGGCAATGGCATGACGGAAAATGAGGACCGTGCCCACTTCACCATGTGGTGCATGATGGCCAGTCCGCTTATACTTGGCAATGACTTGCGTTCTATGAGTGAGGCAACCCGCAATATCATCATGAATAAGGAGATGATAGCCATCGATCAAGATACGCTCGGCGTTCAGGGACTGCACTTTTGCGACCGTGATGGCCTGCAATTCTGGTTCAAGCCATTGGCGGGTGGCGACTGGGCCTTCACCATCCTCAACCCCACGCGACAGGACATTACCTTCAACCTGAACTGGCAGGATTTCAACCTCACCGACACACAGGTGAGCAAACTAAGCACCTCCTTCGATTCCACTGTCTATAAAGTGTACAACCTATGGACACATAAGGCGGAAGGCAAGACCAACAAGAAAAACAAGACAGACCGCAAGATTAATGTAAAAGCACACGATGTGATTGCCTATCGTTTAATAAAATAAATTGTCGTTATGAGAATAGGAAAATATACTGCCGTATGGGTACTTTGGATGGTATCGGCCATTACCTGCGCTCAGAATGTACGCGAAGTAATCAGACTCGACGAGGGATGGAAATTCGCCCTCGGCAATGCTGCCGACCCCACCAAGGATTTCGGCTGCGGCACAGAATACTTCAACTACCTGACTAAAGCCAACTCTATCCATAATGAGGGACCGTATTCATCGAAGTTCGATGATAAGGACTGGCAGGAGGTGCGCGTGCCCCACGATTGGGTGACGACACTGCCCTATGCCCAACCTGCCAGCCACTCACATGGCTACAAGACCGTGGGCTATAAGTATCCGGAAACGAGCGTGGGCTGGTATCGCAAGGTAATCAACATCCCAGCCGACGACCTCGGCAAACATATCGCCCTGCAGTTCGACGGCATCTTCCGCGATGCCCGTGTGTGGTTTAATGGCTTCTATATGGGCACGGAACCCAGCGGCTATGCCACGCAGGTGTATGACGTAACAGAGTATGTGAACTATGGTGGCGACAACCTGATATGTGTGCGTGCTGACGCCACACTCGAAGAGGGCTGGTTCTACGAGGGTGCCGGCATCTATCGCGATGCATGGCTGCTGAAGTCGGCTGCTGTCAGCGTGGCTCCATTCGGCACGTTTGTCTATGCCGACCTGAAGGCGCCATACGACCACGCTGCCCTAACGATAGAGACCGAGGTGAACAACCATTCGCTGGAAGCAAAGACCTGCACCATAGAGCAGCGGCTGCTGGATGCTGAAGGCCGTGAGGTGGGGAAAGCCGATGCCACATCACTGACGCTGAAAGGCAAACAGACACTGGGCTGCAAGCAAATGCTGACACTCAATGCCCCCCATTTATGGAGCACCACCCATCCATACCTGTACAAGGTAGAGACAACGATAAAGGTTGACGGAAAAGTAAGCGATATCTACGAAACCACCACGGGCATCCGTGATATCGAATTCGACGCAGACCGTGGTTTCCTGCTCAATGGTCAGCCACTGAAACTGAAGGGCGTGAACATGCATCAGGACCATGCCGGCGTGGGAGCCGCCATCCCCGATGCCCTTCAGGCGTGGCGCATCAGGCAGTTGAAGCAATTGGGATGCAATGCCTATCGCGCATCGCACAATCCCGCGACCCCCACCCTACTCGACATCTGCGACCGCGAGGGCATCCTCGTCATCGATGAGAACCGCCTGTCGGGCATCAACGACGAGCATCTGCGACTACTGGAGCGCATGATCAGGCGCGACCGCAACCATCCCTGTGTCATCCTCTGGAGCGACGGCAACGAGGAATGGGGCATGGAGAACACCGTTCAGGGCACTCGCATCGCTGCCGCCATGAGGGAATACACCAAGTTGCTCGACCCGACCCGCCACTCCACCATTGCCAATGCCGGTGGCGGTGAGATGATCAAGGGACTTGATGTGGTGGGCTACAACTATATCATGCAGAACAATGTGGATGAGCGAAGAACGCAACATCCTGAGTGGAAGGTAGTGGGTACAGAGGAGACCACTGGCTGCGGCACACGCGGCTGGTATTTCGATACACCAGAGCAGAAGGGCCGCATGCGCTCCATGAACCTGAGTGCCGACAAGGATGGCACCGTGAATCGTATTGAACGTGGGTGGAAGTTTTACGCCGAACGTCCCTGGGCGGCAGGGTTGTTCTACTGGACCGGCTTCGACTATCGCGGTGAGCCCAATCCGCTCAGTTATCCAGCCCATGACTCCGAGTTTGGTATTCTCGACTACTGCGGCTTCCCCAAAGACGAGGCCTGGTATCTGAAATCCTGGTGGACTGACGAGCCGGTGCTGCACATCTTCCCCCACTGGAACCTGGCGGGTCATGAGGGAGAGGAAGTGGAAGTTTGGGCCTACAGCAATTGCGACGAGGTGGAACTGACGGTAAACGGCAAGAAACTCGGGCGTCAGGCCATGCCTAAGAACGGGCATTTGAAGTGGAAGGCTATCTACCAGCCAGGCAAAGTGATTGCCACAGGCTATAAGAACGGCAAGCGCATCCTCACGGAAGTGATAGAGACCACCAAGCCTGCGACGAAGATTGTGCTGAGAGCCGACCGGCAAACGATAGCAGCAGATGGCAGGGATGTCTGTGTGGTCAGCATCGAGATACAAGACCAGAAGGGTCGCATCGTGCCTGATGCCTGCCAGATGCTTACCTTCACTTTAGAAGGAGGAGGCCGTATCCTTGGGGCGGGCAATGGCGACCCCTCATACATGGGTGATGATCATCCAAAGAAGTCGGACTGTAGTACGTTCAGCATTCCCGCCTTCAACGGACTGGCACAGGTGCTGATACAAAGCGACAAAAAAGCCTCTACACTCCAACTGACGGCAAACAGTGACGGTTTGAAACCAGGAAGCATCAGCATTACCACAAAATAAAATGAAGTGTCTGCAGGCTCCACGTCTGTGAGGAACTCCCTGTCTTTCAGTTGGAAGTTAGCCAACGAGACAGGGAGTTTGCTTAGCCGTTCCCTACTGCTTCACCTCCACTGCCATATGCCAAAAATGCAGTGGTTCCCAGCCTAAATTTCTTCTTCTCAGAAAAAAAATCAAAAAAAGAAGTGGCTTTTATTGAATTTTTTTTCGTTTGTAACTATATTCTTGATACAAACATCAATCATTAAAAACTTTCAAGAATATGACAACAATTTCCACCAATTCCAAGAACCTGTTCTCAAAGATCCAGAAGTACCTTAAGAACAAGAAGGTCTGCTTCACCACGTCACAGGGCAATGAGGGGTATGCATTAACCATTTTCGACCTTTCTGACAGCCAGACCACCTCTCTCATCCAGAAGATGACAACGTACCTCCATCTCACCCCCAGACAGCAGGAGCCTATGGCTCTTGCGGCCTGAGGCTTTCAGGAGACCAACTGTTTTGCTACTCCAATAAAAGAGACAAAACCAAGTTTGGAAAGGTTGTCAAAACCTTTGACACCCCATTCCCATCCAATGATACAGGATTATTTGACAGATGCCGACAGATACACTAATTTCGCAGCAAATAAGAATAGTCGAATCGAACCCCTGCCTACACAATTAGGTGTTACCATCGCCTTATCATCAAGCCTTCAGCCTTCATAGCAAATTCAAAGATAAATCAACAAAAGATAATATAACTGAATATGGAAAAGAAAGTAACAACGAAAAAGAACACAAAGAAGCCAATGACGCTGCTCCAAGCCATCGAGCGCGTGGTCGACCTGTCGAGAAACTCAAAGATGAGTGCCGCATTCATGCGGAAAGCGAAGAAAGAAATAGATTTTCTGAGCCAAAACTATGGCATCAGCGAGCGCCAGACAGTGCTTTTCTGCATCTGCATGGAAAGAGGACCACGCCATGTGGACTACGACGACCTGACCTCGTATCTCGACATCAACAAAATCAGTGCGCTTGGCTTTGCCGCCGATATCGACGCACTGGTGCGGCGCCGCCTGCTCCGCTATCGTGACGTGAAGGACGAGGACGACTTCGACGTGCCCACCGCGGTCATCCGCTGTCTGAAGCACAACGAGGTGTATGAACTGCCGCAACGTACCGGACTCGACTGTGCCGGGATGTTCGAACTGCTCAACCTGTGGTTCGAGGACCTCAACGACGACGCCATCTCTGCAAGGGAACTGCGTGAGGAACTCCAGAAACTATATGACGAAAACCCTCAGGTGGGGTTCGTACGCCATATCCAAGAATACGGCCTCAACGAAGAAGACACGCTGCTGGTGACCTTGTTCTGTCACCTGCTCATCAACCGCGATGATGACGACATCCGTTTCAATCAGATGGAGGATGTTTTCGAGAGCAGCAGTTTCTTCAATAACGCCAAGGCGGAACTACGCAGTGGAGAGCACGGGCTGATGAGAAAGAAAATCATCGAACACCGTTGTGAGGACGGCATTGCCAACAACAACCGCTACAAACTGACCGAGGATGCCAAGCGCACCTTGCTTGCAGAACTGAAAATCAACACCATGGAGGAGAAAATCGCCGACATGGTGGAGACGAACCAACTGCCGGAGAAAAAACTCTTCTTCTCGGAGAGCATCGGACGGCAGGTGAGCGAACTCGGCACTTTCCTGCAGCCGGAAAAGTTCAAGAAGGTGCAGGAGCGCATGAGGGAAAGAGGTTTCCGCAACGGCTTCGCCTGCCTGTTCTACGGCTCACCCGGCACGGGGAAGACAGAGACGGTGTATCAGTTGGCACGCCAGACGGGGCGCAACATCATGGTGGTGGACGTGCCGCAAATCAAAAGCAAATGGGTGGGCGAGAGCGAGAAAAACATCAAGGCGCTCTTCGACCGCTACCGTGAGATGGTGAAGAAAGCGCGGCAGGCCCCTATCCTACTGTTCAACGAGGCCGATGCCATTATCGGCATCCGCATGAACGGAGCACAGAACGCCGTCGACAAGATGGAGAACTCGCTCCAGAACATCATCCTGCAAGAGATGGAGTCGCTCGACGGCATCATGATAGCCACTACCAACCTGCAGCAAAACCTCGACCGTGCCTTCGAGCGCCGCTTCCTCTACAAAATCAAGTTCAAGAAACCCACGGTGGAGGCGCGCGCACATATCTGGCATGAGATGATTCCCGACCTGAGCGACATGGACGTGCAGACACTGGCAGAGAAGTATGACTTCAGCGGTGGACAGATAGAAAATATCGCCCGCCACTACAACATCGACAGCATCCTGCACGGCACCTCCAGCGACGCCCTCGCCATGCTCATCGGCCACTGCGACAACGAACGGCTGGATAGCGCGGAGCAGAAGAGAATCGGATTCTGAGACAAAGTGTGCTCCCATACTACCACAAAACAAGCGCGGCATCCATGTTGGTGTACATGGATGCCGCACTGAATATGATAAAAGATGATAGTGTCTTACAGGTTGTCCCAGTCGGAGCCATTGTCCTCATCATCCCAGAGGTTATTCTCACCGGAACGGGCAGGGCCATTGCCACCGCCACCATAGCCGAAGATGGTCTCTCCTCCGCTCTTGCCCTGAATGTTAGTCAGGGTATCGGAGCCATTAAGAACCTGGGATGATTCCATTTCCGTAGTCTCGATACAGGGTGCTTGATATATTTTCTTCATTGTGTAGTTCTATTGATTTGTCTTTTCTTGGCACTCGCCACTTTTAAGGCGACAAAATTACGCATATTTTCCAAAACGACCAAAAATCCATTTATTTTTTACATAAAAATGTATCATTATTGTCTACAACTGTCAAGAGATGGCATATAAAACGCCGTTGACTGCTGATTATGAATAATTTGTTGTATATTTGCAGTCCACTCTTATTTATCAGCCTATGAAATTGTTGAAAGCCCTTATACTCACCGCCATGTTAGTTGCCTGTCCAACACAGGTGACATTTGCAAAAAGCAGTAGGCCACAATGTAAGGCCACGACACAGAATGGCACGCAATGTAAACTCAAAGCGCAGGAGAACAGCGTGTATTGCCATGTTCACAAAAAAGTGTCTTCCGATAACCGATGCAATGCCACGACACAAAAAGGCACGAGATGCACCAGGGAAGCAAAAAGCCGAGGGTATTGCACGCAGCACTACAAAATGTACCTAGAAGGGAAACTGTAATCATGGCTATGAAGATTGTGAAATACCTTTTGCTCGTGTTCGTCGTAGTTGCCATCGGCACGACACTGACAGCGTGCTCGAAACAGTGTAAGGCAACTAGGTCGAACGGAGAAAAATGTGTACGAAAAGCAGAGCGGCACAGCGACTATTGCTATTTCCACATGACGAAAGACCCGACAGTGAGACGCTGCGAAAGCATGACCAATAAGGGTACCCGTTGTAAATTGCCTGCCGAGTCCAACAGCAATTTCTGCGAGATGCACAACGTAGCACCAAAAGACCAGTGCAAAGCCATCACGACCAAAGGTACTAGATGTTCAAGGGCTGCCACAAAAGGAGGGTATTGTACGCAACACTATAAAATGATTTGAGGTTTGAGGTTTGAGGTTTGAGGTTTGAGATTTGAGGTTTGAGATTTGAGGTTTGAGACTCGCTTGATTGTCGGCGGCATCTCAGCATATTAAAAGCAAGGACTATCTGGAAACCGGACGAACCGTGCGACCGATGCAGCGGCCTGCGGAACTACCACCAACGAATTCGCCACTGAAACTGAAACCAAAGTATATATCATTGCTATTTCCTTCAGCCCACGTTCCTGTCCTATAGTATCCTTTGGAACTATTTTCAATATTATTGTCCCTACGATACCCTGCAGCGGGCAAGAAAATGGTACTGCCGTTTTTCTTACTTTTGTACATGCCACCCTCGACTCCATTTACAGTAGTCCAGGTAAAAGTGCAGTTCTTTTTAAGTTCATCAACTTGTCCCCAAGAAGGCATTTGCCAAGAGTCACCCCACTTCACTGTAGCCACATCGTATTCTGTACCGCTGATACATGTTCCGATATCGTGGCATGTGCTTCCACTGCCATCACAATGGATGTAAGTATTCCAACTGTAATCCGTTTTCTCTTCAGTCTCCCCCCAGGCATAGTAACCACCTTTATTTGTCGGGCTTTGGTTTTCTGGATGGGTTGTGCCACATTGCTGCATGCCCACTTTGTACCGGAAGGCAATCCGAGGTCAATCATGTGCGGATGGTTGTTGTCTGGACATTCTAAATAGCCGTTTGGTTTATTCAAAATTTTGTCGATGATTAAGGTCACGTCGGTCATGTTAATAAAACCGTCGTTATTGACGTCATAATGGTAATATTGTGCTTTAGCAGATATCATTGAGCATAACGACACAAAAATCACTAATATCTTTTTCATTGTTTTTAAAGTTAAGGAATTTGCAATCTTGGTTACATTTTGCAAAGATATCAAATTATTGTGACAAACATCCCTCAACTGGCACAATGTTTGATGAAAAAAAATTATCATGGGTTCGTGATAGAAAAGGCAATGGCACGGGCTCAATATAGGTGATAAAAAATATGTTTCACAAAAATTTTCAGAATGATGGAAAAATATGAGAAAATCATCGTGGCGGGCATCGTAGCCTTCGGACTCCTCTTGCTGGGCCTCTGCCTGAAGGGAGGTATCGACAACTTCACGAACAAAGACCGTCGCGTGACAGTGAAAGGACTGGCGGAGAGAGAGGTTGACGCCGACAAGGTGGTGTGGACCCTGACGCTGGAAGAGTCAGCCGATGAGTTGAACCCGATGTTCACCCGACTGAATCAGCAAGTCGACGTCATCAAGAACTTCCTCAAGGAGAAGGGTATTGATGGAAAGGGTGATGTTCAGGTGACTACTTTCTCTGTGAACGACAATCTCTCTAACGTGTGGGGTGACGAGAAACCACGCTTCCACTACACGGTGAGGCGTTCGGTAGTGGTATCATCGAATGATACGCATTTCATCAGTGATCTGAGGACGCAGACAGATGAACTGATAGACCGTGGCATAATCGTAGAGTCCGACAATGCGGAATACGAATACACCCAGTTCCAAAAACTGAAACCTGAAATGATGGCTGACGCTATCGCCAATGCGGAGACGACAGCAAAGCAGTTTGCAGAGAACAGCCACTCGAAAATCAACAAAATCGTGGAGGCCGGACAAGGAGAATTCTCCATTGACGATGCGGATATCCCATACAAGAAGAAGGTCAGGGTGGTATCGACCATCACCTACTCGCTGAAAGACTGAAAAAGGTTTGAGATTTAAGGTTTGAGGTTTGAGGTTTATCCTCAGACCTCAAATTGTTTCTGAATCTTCATCACATCCATCATCATATCCTACCTTTTGCCGGAAAAAGAAGGACATTATCTAAACGGTGACAAAGTTCTTTACCAATCGTCTATATTGGCCCTATTTTTTATTCTATCCTTAACAGCGTTTGGCAGATGGGGAAAGAAGGTCATGCCCATGACACGTTCTACCTGTTTGATGTTATTGACATAAAGGTCTTTCTTTCGATTGCCATCAGTATTTCTGCAGATAAAGCCTATGCCTTTGGCGTTGTTATCTGTCAAACATACAATCACCTTGAAAAAGGCTTCTGGCACAACCACCTTGTTATCTCCGATAGTTTCATGCTCCTGCTGGAAGAGAACGGGACCGCATACAATATAGATTTCGCCATACTTTTCAGCCCATCGCCTGCAGGAAATTTCTATTTGGTTCCAGGTTCCAGTATTCAGATTGGAATTTTGAGGACAACAATTCGTATAAAGGAATGTTTCATACATGGCATCACTGTCCCATTTGTTGTCTCCAGCCGGACACATGTGTCCTCTGGTCCATCCACTTCCCTTATAGTCGAAAGAATTTGCCCGTGGTGTTGGAACGTCAGTATCCTCATGCCATGCATTTCCAGGACGCCTTGCCTCGCCATTCACATGTTCGGCGGTAAGTTTCCAAGCAACCCAGTTGGGTAACTTCGTGTCTTTATTGTAGGATACCACATAGCCTTTCCTATATAGTATCTGCTCAGAAACCTTTTTAAGTGGCGAAGGAATATCTATGTTAAAAAGTGGACGAGATGGGCCAGTTTCCTGACTATCAACTACTGTTGCGTTCATAAAAGAGAACGAGTCATTGTTGTCATCATCAACACTTTTCGCTTTTGAGCCACAGGTGGTGAAGACAACTATAATTGCAAGTAGAAGCAACACGATAATTGATAATCGGTATATTTTCATATTCTTTGCAAATTTAGAAAATTTCGGGGAATAATAAGCCAGTCGAGATAAAAATATATAACTTTGTAGTCAAATATGCAAAACTATGAAGAGGTTATCAACGATTGTATTTTTATGCTTTCTGATAGTTGGATTCGTAAACGGTCAATACAGCGTCTCCGTTGAGAAATCAGCACCTTGTGGTCCTGTGCCAACGGAAAACCAGTTGCGCTGGCAGGACATGGAGATGTATGCGTTCATCCACTACTCGATGAACACCTATACCGACGAGGAGTGGGGCTTCGGTAATGAGCCGCTGGAACTGTTCAATCCCTCCAACCTCGATTGCCGTCAATGGGCACGCGTGTGCAAGCAGGCTGGCATGAAAGGCATCATCTTCACCGCCAAGCACCACTGTGGCTTTTGCATGTGGCCTTCGAAATATACGGAGTACTCGGTAAAGAACACCCCATGGAAAGACGGCAAGGGCGATGTGGTGCGCGAACTGGCAGATGCCTGCCGGGAAGAGGGGCTGAAGTTTGCCGTCTATCTCTCGCCGTGGGACAGGAACCACAAGGACTACGGCAAGCCGGAATACGTGACCTATTTCCGCAACCAGTTGCGTGAACTGCTGACCCAATATGGCGACATCTTCGAAGTGTGGTTCGACGGTGCCAATGGTGGCGACGGTTGGTATGGCGGAGCCAACGAGACCCGGCGCATCGACGGCAAAACCTATTACCAATGGGCAGAGACGTTTCGCATGATTCGCGAGTTGCAACCCAATGCCGTCATCTGGAACGATGGCGGCGACCGCGGCGACCTGCGCTGGGTGGGCACCGAAGCCGGCAACGTGGGTGAGACCAACTGGAGTCTGATGCCCGCCAAGGGCGACACGCCCTGGCACATGCTGCACTACGGCGTGGAGGACGGCGATGTGTGGTGCGCCGGCGAGACCAACACCAGCATCCGCCCGGGATGGTTCTACCATGAGACGGAGAACGAACACGTAAAGAGTCTGTCGAAACTCATGGACACCTACTACAAGAGCGTAGGCCGCAACTCCTGCCTGTTGCTCAATTTCCCTATTGCCCCCAATGGCCGCATCCATCCCACCGACAGTCTGCGAGGCATCGCATTCAAGAAAATGATTGACGAGGTGTTCAAAAACGACCTTGCCCGAAAAGCCAAGATAAAGACCCAGGGCAATGAGACCCTTATCACATTCAAGAAGCCGACAGCATTCAACCGTTTTGTAGCCGAGGAAGACATCCGTTACGGCCAGCGTGTGAAGAAATTTTCGCTCGAGGCTTTTGTCGATGGCAAGTGGATTCCTCTGAAGGATGTTCTGGTGGACAATGGCGACGGACTGACCACCATTGGCCATCGCCGCATCATCTGCTTCCCCACCGTCACTGCCACCAAACTCCGTTTCACCATCATCGACACGAAATGCGAACCCATCATCAAGCGCACCTCTGTATACTTGGCACCAGAACTGACAGCCGACATCCCTGACAGTGGGGAAAAGCGCAGCAGCAACCTCCACTATTTCTTCAGCAACCCCAAGCAGATGATGATTGACTGGGACACCGAGCAAACCATCACCTCTTTCCGCTACCTACCGCCGCAGAACACCCGTGAGGGCACAGTCACCCATTACACCCTCTGGGCTTCCACCGACTGGTCAAACTGGACAAAAGTGGCTTCTGGCGAGTTCTCCAACATCGTCAACAACCCCATCTGGCAGACCATCAGGTTCCAACCCGTCAAAGCCAAAATTCTCCGTCTCGATGCCGACCGTCTGGCCTCGGGAGAACGTATGGCCTTTGGCGATATAGACATAGAAACGAAATAATAGATGTGTATGAAGAGATTATTGAGAAGAACCCTCGTCTTCATCGCCTTCGTGCTGACCATCTCAGCCCAGGCGCAAAACCTGCAGTCGGGTAACGGAACAACAGGAATGACAGCACCCGACTGGGAGAACCCTGCCGTGCTGGGCATCAACAAACTGCCCTATCACACCACGCTGCAACTGCCTTCAAAATGGAAGGAGTGCAAGGAGATAATCTCGCTCGACGGCGAGTGGCAGTTTCATTGGAGCCAGAATCCTCAAGAAAGGCCCGCCGACTTTTACCGTGAGGATTTCGACGTGAGCAGTTGGGGCAGAATAAAAGTGCCAGGCAACTGGCAGACACAAGGCTTCGGCACGCCCATCTACACCAATATCGACTATCCCTTCAAGCGCAACCGCCCCAGCGTGACGAGTGAACCGCCACACGACTGGACGGCCTACGAGAACCGTAACCCCGTAGGGTCGTATGTGACGTATGTCCATGTGACAAAGGAGATGCTCTCCCAAAATCTGATTCTGCACTTTGGTGGCGTGCATTCGGCCTTTTACGTCTGGGTGAACGGGCATAAAGTGGGCTATAGCCAGAACTCGATGTCGCCCGCAGAGTTTGATGTGACGAAATATGTCAGGGAGGGCAGAAACAAACTAGCCGTAGAGGTCTATCGCTGGTGCGACGGCAGTTATCTCGAGGACCAGGACATGTGGCGACTCTCGGGCATCTTCCGCGAGGTGCAATTGTGGGTACGTCCGCTGGTGCACATCGCCGACTACCATGTGACCGCCGTGCCCGACAAGGACTTCACTCAGGCGAACGTGACAGCCGACATCACCATCTGCAATACTGACCGCCGGAGAGCCAGAAACTTGAAGGCTGTCATGAAAATCGACGGCAAGACCATTGCAGGCCAACTGAAAAACCTCGCTGCCGGCGACACGACGCACATCCGGCTCACTTACCGCATCAACCACCCCAAACTGTGGTCGGCAGAGAAGCCCAACCTCTATCCGTTCTCCATCGAACTGATGGACAAGAAAGGCAACGTGGCGGAGCACTTTGACTACCACCTGGGAGTGAAACGCGTGGAGTGCGTGGGCGAGGTGTTCAAAATCAACGGCAAGAATGTGAAACTACGCGGCGTGAACCGGCACGACCATCACCCCCTGACAGGTCGCTACGTGGATGATGCTACCTACGAGAAAGACATCCGCCTGATGAAGCAGGCCAACATCAATTTCCTGCGCACGAGCCACTACCCCGACCGCGAGTATCTTTACGAACTCTGCGACCGCTGGGGACTCTACGTGATGGACGAGGCCAACCAGGAGAGTCACGGCTATGGCTATGCCAACGAAGAGATGGGGCACGATGCCGCCTGGCGCGACGCCCATGTAGACCGTGCAGAGTCGCTGGTGAAGCGCGACTTCAACCACCCCTGTGTCATCATGTGGAGTTTGGGCAACGAGGGTGGCGTAGGTCCGAACATCCAAGCGATGTATGACAAGGTGTGCCAACTCGACTCCACCCGTTTGCCCTTCTATGACTGCCATCCCCGCTACTCTGCCCTCCACGATTACGGCTATCCCACTCCCGAGGTGCTGAAGAGAGAGGCAGAAAAGGAAACAGAGAAGCCGCTGATAGCACGTGAGTATGCCCATGCCATGGGCAACTCCATGGGCAACCTGCAGGAATACTGGGATGTTATCTATGCCGACTCCAGCATCGCCGGCGCTGCCATCTGGGATTGGGTGGACCAAGGACTGGTCAAAAAAGAGAACGGAGTGGAATTCTTCGCCTATGGTGGCGACTACGGCGACAAGCCCAACCTCGACGCCTTCTGCATCAACGGACTATTGGCTCCTGACCGCAAGCCGCATCCTCACTACTACACGAAGTGCAACACGTGTATCAGCCTCTCCACTTTGAACTACATGACAACCAACTGCGCATCATCAACCGCGATTTCTTTACCGATGTCAGTGAGTACAATATCGTATGCGACACCACCGTCATCGACGGAGAACGGTTGCTGAATGTCTCTGCACGGCTGAAGGAGGACAAACCTTGGGCCAAGAGAGGATTCGTCGTGGCCAGCGAACAGTTTGTACTCTCTCCCTATGATTTCCCCAAGGTGATTAAAGACGAAGACAAGGCTGCTGCCAAGGGTGCCTCCATCGACGGCAACAACCTCATTTCTTGGATTATCGATGGCTGCGAGATGCTGCAGGCGCCCCTTGAGCCTTACTTCTGGAAACCAGAAAACGACAACCAGCATGCAGCGGGTTTCGCACAAAGTTCCGCCGTATGGAAGGAGGTCACCGATGTCACGGTGAAATACACAGCCATCAACGACCATAGCATCCTCGTGGAATTGGACTACCATCCCTCTGGCACCGACAAGCCCCTGCTCCCCAAGTTGGGTATGCGGATGCGTCTGCCAGCCGACTTCACCACCATCGAGTATTTTGGACGTGGGCCGTGGGAGAACTACCCCGACCGCAAACGCAGTGCCTTCCTCGGGCGGTACAAGATGCCACTGGCTGAATATGAGACCGAATACGTCCATCCACAGGACAATGGATGCCGTACAGATGTTAGGTGGTTCTGCATCACCAACGGGAAGAAGACCCTTAGAATCGACGGTCTGCAGCCTCTCTGCATACGGGCATGGGACTATGGTGAAGAGAATCTCGAAGGTGTCCGTCATCCCCACGAAATCCAGCGCGGCCGTTTCGTCAATCTGAATATCGACCTGAACATCCATGGCGTAGGCGGCGTCGATTCCTGGGGTCAGCCCACCCTACCCCAATATACCATCGACGGGAACAAGCCCTACCATTATGGTTTTATCCTAGATTGGCAGTAGTCGGATAAAGTCTGTTTCATCACTTGTGTGATGGCACTCGCACATCTGTAAACCATGATAGTGAGGATTCACTTTTTGCCGATGTTCGGCATCATGACCTATTCTGTCAATACTTTGAATGCCTAATTCAGATTAACCTAATTATATAGGTCAATATCAAGGTGCAATACTTAAAACCCCAAGTTTTAGGTATTGCACCATTTATTTTTCCTCCATAACTTTGCACTCACAAAAAAGATTAAACGATAATGAGAACAACGACTACCCCCATAGAGATGAAGGTACTGATGAACCACATCTATGAACTTAGAAAAGGTGTGCGCCAGATGGTGCTGTTCACCTGCAACAAGAAATATGGTGAGCAGGTTGCCGGACGCTTGGAGAGCAAGGGCATCCCCTATGTACTTCAGCCAGTTGGAGAGCAGAACCTGAACTTCTACTTCGGGCGACGCGAGTGCCTGGAGGCCATACGGCTCATTATCACCCGACCACTGTGCATGCTCACCCCCGAAGAGGACTTCATCCTCGGTGCCATGCTCGGCTATGACATCTGCGCTCAATGTGAGCGCTACTGCCAAAGGAAAGGCCGTTGTAACAACAAAAACTAACCATTAAAAAGATAATATATGAACGCAACAATTGTCATCTATGGTTCCTCGACGGGAACCTGCGAGGCCATCGCGGAGAAGATTGCCTCGAAACTGGGCTGTGAGGCCATGAACGTGCAAGACTTAACTGCCGACACCATCAACGACCACCAGAACCTGATTCTCGGCACATCCACATGGGGAGCCGGAGAGTTGCAGGACGATTGGTATGATGGGCTGAAGACCCTTCAGGATGCCGACCTCAACGGAAAGACCATTGCTTTATTCGGGTGCGGTGACTGCGAGTCGTATAGCGACACCTTCGTAGGCGGTATCGGCGAACTCTACAATGGCATCAAGGACAGCGGTGCCCGCTTCATTGGCAGCGTAGACACCGACGGCTATACCTTTGACGACTCAGAAGCCGTCGTCGACGGCAAGTTCATCGGTCTGCCACTTGACGATATCAACGAGGACGACAAGACCGACATGCGTATTGAGAACTGGCTCTCGGCCATCTCCCCTGAATTATAATAATCGTTATGTTTTTTAAGAGTGTAAGTATTAAAAATCAAGTGGATGGTCAATAAGGCCATCCACATTTTATGAAAGGAATATAGCAATGACTAAATGTATCAAGATTTCCATCCTTTGGTTGTTGACCATTTGTGGATTCGCCTGCCATTCCATCTGTGACGTTCTGCCTATGTTCTGGGGCAAGAACATGGCCATAGTTGCCACCAATGGCAACGTAGACCAAAATATGATAGTGTTCATGATGACGCTCTCGTTCTTCATCCCTGCTATAGGTGTGCTATCATTGATGTCTAAGATAAAATTCTTTAAAGCCGTCAATGCCGTATTGGCCGTGTTGATAGCCCTGTTCAACATCGCCCATGCCTTTATGGAACTACCCAGTGACAATGCCGGACAATACGTCATCTTGCCTATGATGATTGTTGTCGGTATTGTGCTGGCATGGAACAGTGTAAAATATGTAAAGGAGGACTAAGCGATGGGATTTTTAAAAACAATGTTCACCAACTGCGCCTGTCCGAAAGGCTTTCTCGGGCGGTGCATGCTGCGTTTCATGAACTTTGGCCATGCCCCGCTCACCAATTGGGGACTTGACCATGTCGAATTTAGTGATGGATTGGTGATGCTCGACATCGGCTGTGGCGGCGGAGCCACGCTGAAGCGCCTGCTCAAGAGAAGCCCAGAAGGAATGATCTATGGCATAGACATTTCCGAGGAAAGTGTGGTCAAGACCAAGAACGTGAACAAGCAATTATTGAACAAACAAGTTTTCGTGCAACAAGGTTCTGCCAACCGTCTGCCGTGGGAGGACCAAAAGTTTGACGTTGTGACTGCGGTGGAAACGGTCTATTTCTGGCCCAACCTGCCCCAATGCTTCCAGGAAGTGAAACGAGTGCTGAAACCTGGTGGGCAATTCGCCATCATGATTGAAGTCATCGAAGGCGATTCGATATGGACGAATGTGGTTGAGGGGATGACTGTCTATTCGCCTGAAATGTTGAAGGACATGCTGGAACAGGCTGGTTTTGGTGATGTGGAGGTATTCAGGAAAAAGCCGTCGTATGCAACCATAAAAGGAATTCGGAAATGAAACCGGATGATGGGCATTGTTTCATCAAAGATGAGAGAATGAAGCACCTGAACTTGGTCACATCATCCTGATGCTCTGCATGGCAGATATGAGGTTAGAAAGTGCAGCCAAGGAAAAGGGTTGCCTGGGTGTGGTCGCGTCCGTTGCTATAAGCATTGGGCGCGTTCACTTTATGGTGCCTCATGCTTGCACCCAAATAGGTGGCTATGCGCGTAGCGGGGAAACGGAAGGTGTATTTCACGCTGCCCCCGACGGTATATTGGGGTGCGGTGAGCCATTGATGCTCGCGGTAGAGCCAAGTTTCCATCGTTGGCGAGGGGTGCTGCTTGTCGGAGGGTGTCACGAAGGTGAGGTCTTCGAACGGAGCACCATTACCATTGAGGTATTCGCCCAAGATGTTCAGCGAAAGTACTCCCTTGTGCAGCAGCAAGTTACGGGTGGCCGCAAGGCCCCATACCTGGTTATTGAGCCGTTGTCGCCGATAGTAGGGATAGTCGTAGGCAGTCTGCTTGCGGTGCATCCACTGGCAACTGGCAGTGAGGACCCATGTGGGCAGTTCGCCACGGATGCCCAGGTAGGCCGTATAGGCCACCCGCCCCTCTACCCATAGTTTATTGGCCGTCTTCACGGGGTCGTAATACTCATAATACGAGGCACCGCTGTCGTTGCGCTTCTCACGAAACGTCTCGAAGTGGTTGACAAGGTTTTCGGCAGCAATGTTCACGTCGATGTGATGAACCGATGCCACGGCACGGTATGACAGCCGTCCATGGTAGTCGTAGGTATGGGAGTGGTGGAACGAATAAGAGTTGGTGAACTCAGAGCGGCGTCCGTAGTATCCCTCGCGATAAGCGAGCGTGGCCTCGTTGGTGAAAGTGAGGTTGCTGCCCCAATGCAGGCCTAATTGCACGCCGATGCCATTATAGTTGCTTACCATGGGCAACTCACGCAGTTTGTCGGTGAATCCAGAGTTGGCAAACTGCTCAGTCTCACCGATGAACGGACCGTAGTTGATGAAGGTGACATAGGTCTTGTCCTCACGGCCATAGAGATTGAACTTGAGGCTCTCGGTGGTGCGGCGGTAATAATAGAAGGCACCCACGTCGACCACCCCTGCGATGGGCCAGAACACGCCTGTGGTGAGTGTCATGTCCATCAGTTTGTTCTTGTGGCGCAGGTCTTTGTATTTGGCATAGTTGGCCGCCTTGTAATCGAGTCGGGCACCCAGTGAGATGCCACGCCACACATCGATACCCACACCGCCTGTCAGATGATAGGTGTCGCGGTGCTTCCTGCCCAGGTTGGTCAGCGAGTCTTCCTCCAGGTCGAAAGGCAGCCGGGAGGTGTCGATAAACGCCGACCCACCCATCTCCTTACCCGAGAAATTCTCGTAACACATCAGTCCGTAGCCCACGACCCGACTACCAATGCGGTAGAACGACTCCACTTCAGCATTAACGGTAATGGCATCGGGAGAATCAGAAAAGTCGGTAAACCCTCCCTTCTCACGGGTTAGCGACAATTGGGCGTTGGCGATGTTGTGTGAGGCGAACTGGGTGAGTGAGGCGGCGTTTCGGCTGGTGAGCCATGCGTCGGCACCCTTGACGAAGGCGTAGTCGTGCATGAGCAATGAGTCTTGCCCATGCATCGCCAGTGAGGCCAACAGCAAAACCCCGACCGTTCCACATCGCCACACCTTGAGGCATGCCGACAATACGCGCTCTGTTGATGGAGTGCGAGAACATGTGGCGTGTAGGGTGGCAATGTGGTAGGCGGGTTGCATAGTGAGGAAATGATTTGTAAACTATGATTTGAAGGTGGAGGGAAAAACCTCTGCACACCATCTTTAATCTCTCAGCGAGCAGCGCTGGCGCTCATGGAAGTCTTCCGTAGAGTTGTTGAAGTCCTGGAAGATGATGTGGGCACCCTGCTTCATGCTGGCCTCTGCATCGATGCCGCTGGGATCGGTGCTCTCGCCCACGCCAAGACTGTAGTCATAGACCAACTTGCCTGCATTCTCGGGCAAGGCCTCGGTGGCTGCCTTGTCGACATTCCTGTAGAGGGTGTGGCCCTGGTATTTCGTGAGCCAAACAGCGCCACCATCGATGTCGGCAGTGAGGCGTTTCTGACAGTCATCGGGATAGTCGTAGGAGAACACCTCTATGCCATCGAGAATCCACTCGTTGGGAACGGCGAAGCAAGCGAAGGTCTGGGTGTTTTGTCCCTCGGGATACCAGATGTTGTTCACGTCGTCGGCCCAAGTGGCGGCGTCGACGTTCTTGGTCTGGAAGATGAAGAAGGCAGGAGAATTCACCGAGACTGTCCAACCGTTACCCAAGCCTATCTCCTTGGCTTTCAGGTAGTGCGAGGTGGGGATGACACTGGCAGGAGTGGGATAATAGTTGGTGTGGTTGTAACCACTTTCGGGGTCGTACATGCAGTAGTAATCGGGGTTGGCGTAGTTGACCGACTGCGACACGGTCTGCGTGTTGTCGATGGCTCCGTGGATGTTGACCACCACCTGTGAGTAGGGCTCGATGACCAATGAGCCTTGGAACCACCAGATGCCGTGCCATGCGGGGATGATGCCTTGCGACTCATACACCAGGTTGCCGTTCTCGTCGTAGTTGTTTGGAACCGAGGAATAGGCGTTGGCAGGCGAACCTACTCCAAAGCAGAGGTTGTTGATAACGGCTTGTTGTCCGCAGTTATTGTAGAGGATGACGCATTTGTCGAATTGGAACGACTTGCCGGCATCATTGGTACAACCACCATTGTAGAGTTCCTTGATGAGGATTTGGTCGACATTCTGGTCGGGCAGCACAGGAGCCTCTGCCTGCACATAAGTAATGTTGTTGATTTCGTTGGTCATCAGTTCCATTTGAGTGCCGTCGGCCTTGGTAATGACCATTTTCCAGTCCTGGGCATGTGCGCCCACTGCTGTCAGGGCGATGGTGAGCAATGTGAGTAAAGTCTTTTTCATCTTGTATGTTTTTTGTTGTTATTTCTTGATTTTGTAACTCTGATTGGGGGTGCGTAGGATATAAACGCCCTGTGGAAGGGTGCTGAGGTCGATGCTCACGGTGCCTTCTTCGTTGGCTCTCATGCTGCTCAACATCTTGCCGTCGATGGTGTAGATGCCCACTGTGGCATGGTTCTTCAGACCTTCGAAACGGGCTTGGCCGGGAGTGAAGACTGGCTTTTGACTCTCTTCGACCATCTCGCTGATACCTGTCGGCACTTGCTCGAATGTGAGTTGGCTGATGCCAGAAAGGGCCGTAGTGAGTTGCTCATCTCCGGTGCTTACCATGAGGTTCTCGCCTTCATAAGTCACCACGGGGGCATCAGTGAGCGCGAATCGGTTGACGGTGCCATCGGTGAGCGTCAGCACCATGCAGGTAACATGCTCTTCAGCCACACGCGCGAGCAGGGCCTGGGCTGGCAGAAGGAGCATCGCAATGAGTGCAAAGGCTCGGATTAATGCTTTCTTTTTCATACGTTTTCTGTTGATTAATTGATGATTGTTGATTGTTGTCTTTATGGGGATGTTTTTTATTGGGATGGCTTGTGTTGCAAAGTTCCCAATGGTTCCTATTCCACTATTCGTTTCTTCGACATCTTCAGTGGCAGTTCGATGCGGTTGGTGCTGTCGGGCGAGATGACGATGAGGCTCTTCACCCCGTTGAAGATATAGCGCCACTTGGTGCTACCCGTGGAGTCGATGTACTGCGAGTTAGTGGTGGCCTCATATAGTCCTGGCGGCAGGTTGAACCGTGCCGTTCCCGAGGCGTCGGTGGAGTCGACATAAACCGAGGAGGTGGCATCCTTCATCTCCACCCTTGCTCCCTCATAGGGCTCAATGGAATTCTCGGGATAGATGAGGCGCACGCTCACTGGGCATATCTCCACCACCTCGTCGTAGTGGCATGCCGGCAGCAGGCCTATGGCGAAAAGGGCAAACAGCGAGACCGTAGCCCATATCGGGGAGGGATGGTGAAGTTTTCTCATGTACTTACATTATATTTTCACTCTCAGAGAAAGTCCGTAATAGTAACTGGGCACATAGGCACTGTCGAAGAGCGACGTGTCGAGGCCGGTCTGCGACGAGTGCACCTTGCGCATGGTGTTGAAGAAGTTGTTGGCATAGAACGACACGCTCACATGGTCGCCAATCTCCTTGGTCACGCTCAGGTTGGCAGAGTAGAAAGCCGAGAGTCGGTTGGGATTCATCACATAAGCGTAATTGGAGCGCACCACCAGTTTGGCGAGGTCGCTGTAGAGGGTTGGGTCATTTTCCGAGGCCCATTTGAATTTCTCGGCGAAAGGGATGAGCACGTCGGGCTCTTCCCATGTGGAATAGTACTCGGGATAGAGGGCAACGAACTTGTCGCGGCTGGTGCCGTCGTAGGGCATGCCGAAGAAGTCTGACTGTTGCTCAAGCACATAGCCACGCGTGCCGTCAGGCAGTTCACTAAGCGGCTTGCTGTAGCGCTGCAGCGAGCACTCCAGCCTGAGCGACACGACAAGCCGCACTTGGGGCACGTGGGTGGTGATGGTGGCATTGAGGTTGGTCTGCCGAGTGAGCACCCCATTGGCGATGGCGGCTCCGGCACTGTAGTTGGCGCTGGTCACATTGCTGCCTCGGTAGTAGCCCACATAACCATAGAGGCGGTTACCGCTCATCGTGGTGTTCACGCCCATGGGGATGTCGGCGAAGAGCACGTCGTCGAGCCCCTTGTACTGATAGTAGTTGCCGTCGAGGCGTATCTGAGTGCGCAGGCAGCGTATCTGTGCGAAGTCGACAATCCATTCCACACCATAGCGGTCGACAGGCGTGGCATTGACGTATTGGTTGTTCACCGTATAGGTGCGGCGCTCGTTATAAGCCAGGGTCACGGACTTCTGTGCTCCACTGGCATCGCTCACGGTCACCACGCCCGTCTGAGGGTCGATGCTGTACTGCCGGTTGGCGATGTCGATGCCGATGCCCTCGAGCGACGATGGTGGCGTGTATTTGTAGGTCATGGGGAAATACTGGTCGGTCGACATATACGCACGGTAGGTGCGGTGATGGAAGGCCGACAGGTTGATGCGTGTGCCCTTAATGGTGGCCTCAATGCCTATATCGGTCTGGTTGGTGTACTGCCACTTCAGGTGGGGGTTGTAGAGCGACTTAGTAGGATAGGTGTGGTAGGCGTAGAACGACTTGTTGTCGTCGGTGCTCGTTGAGGCGAAGGCCAGGCGGTCAGCGTATGAGGGAGATGGATAGAGCACTTGGAATGACGGCAGTTTCACACTCTTGCCCCATCCTGCATGCACGCTCAGTTCAGACACCCACTGTTTGTTTTGCTGGCGCCAGAACACATAGCGGCCATTGATACGCGGCGAGAGGCTCTGCACCTTGCCGTAGTCGGAACCCTGTATGAGGGTGATGTCGTCGCGCAGACCAGCGGTGACTTCGGCCGAACCTCTTCGTGAAGTGGGCACCACCAGTTTGTCTTCGGCGTAAATGGCCACGTTGTGCATGGTGGGCAGGGCATCGTAACGGTATTCGCGCCATGTGGGGGCAACGCGCATATCATCGTAGTAGGTGCCACGTCCGTGGTTGTTGCTGCCGGTGTACTCGGTGCCGAGCATGAGTTTGTTCATCGACTCACCCAGACGGCGTGCCCACTCGCCCTTCAACTTCAGCGACCAGTTCATGGGCCGAGAGTCATTGAACCCCTTCACATACCAGTATCCAGTGGGACCGAGAATGATGTCGGCATTGGGCTGCACGTCGTATTCCTGCGCGATGGAGTAGCCTTCCTCGCGCGAATGAATATAAGGTTGTGTCGATGCGCTCGATTTGTTGGCGTAACTCTCGTTCCTGTGGTCGGAGTAGGCAAGCGAACCACTCATCGTAAGGTTGGTAATCCACGACTTGTTGAGCAGCCACTGCAGGCTGAAGTGGGTGCGCAGCGTGTTGTCGCGCACTTTCTGGTAATCGTCAAGGTCCTCGTCGGGGTCGCTCTCCGAATTGTAACCACCCAGGTTGCCGGTGATTCCGATACTCATTGTGAGGGGTGTGGTGGAGCGCATGAAGGTGTTGGAATAGCGCAGCGAGAGGATATTTCGCTGGTATGCGGTATAGGGTGAGGCTGCATCAGAGAACGAGCGGGCATGTTCTATCGAGGCGTTGAGCACCCCCAGGTGGCCACCCAGGTCGAACCCTTTGTTGAGCGACACCTGGCGGGTGTGCTGGTTGATTTTTCCCTCGATGATGAAAGGCGACTTCCCCTTGCGGGTGTTCACCTTCACCACTCCATTGGAAAGGTCGCCATACTCTACCGACGGTACACCTGTGACAATCTCCACGCTCTCGATATCCGAGGCACTCACCGTGCGTGTCGACGAGCCAGTGGTCTCGCCTGTCTCGGCATTGTTGTCCAGACGCATGCCATCCACCTCCACGGCGGTGCCAAACGAGGCGTTGCCTTTCTCCGTCGTTCCGCTGCGAAGCGCCATGCGGGGGTCGGACATGAGGGTAGAATTGACGGTCTTTCCGCCAGGAAGCAATGTGGTGATGTCGCTCACATTGAGCAACTGTTGGTTGTCAAGGGTGGTGCGGTCGATGACATACGAAGTGGTGGCCTCATCGGTCTTCCGCTTTGCCACGATGGTCACCTCGTTGAGTTTCAGGTTCTCTTCCTTGAGCCGGAGTGTGAGGTTGGTCACGTTGCGGGTGATGGTCATCGGCCAACTGCGTTTCTGGTAGCCCAGACACTGCACGGTGAGGGTCATTTTGCCCATCGGCACGTTCTTCACCGTAAACTTGCCCTCCTCGTCGGTGATGGCCCACAGACCGCTCTCGGGCAATAGGATGGAAGCAAACTCCACGGGTTCCGACGTGGCGTCGTCGACCACACAACCTGCCAGCGTGGCATGCTGTGCTTTCGCACAACACACCATGCACAGCATAAATATTATCATTGTTAAGTGTTGGTTCATGTTGGTCTTGAGTGAGTCGGTGAAGGGTGTGAGACATGCTTGTTACCCCTGTCTTCTTTTCGTTTGCAAAATTAGACAAATCAAAAAGGGCGGGCAATACTATAAAATTAGGATTTTCGCAGCAAGAATATTCGTCATTTTTAGGTATCCGACGGGGTGTTTCCGCCCTTTCCTGCCGTGAGGATACCTACATCAAATGAGCATCAAAAGCCATGAGAATGCTTTGCTGCCCACGCCATCATCAATTGTAGGTAATTTGAATGCTGGATGATGTTGATTAGAATAATTATGCTTAATTTTGTCGCAAAATCATCAACAAACATTATCACAATGAAGAAACTATCCATCGCATTCCTCCTGCTTGCAACGGCCTTCGCCGGCTATGCCCAAGAGACGTTGCCACAAGACCCAGCAGTGAGGAAAGGAACCCTGAAAAACGGGCTTACTTATTACATCCGCCACAATGCCAAAGAGGCAGGATTGGCCGACTTCTACATCGCACAACGCGTAGGGTCTATTCTTGAAGAACCGCGCCAACGCGGACTCGCCCACTTCTTGGAGCACATGGCCTTCAACGGGACAAAGAATTTCCCCGGAAAGGGCAAACGGCTGGGCATCGTGCCATGGTGCGAGACTATTGGCGTGAAATTCGGAGCCAACCTCAATGCCTATACCAGTGTGGAGCAGACCGTCTACCACATAGGGGCGGCACCTCTGAAACGCGAGGGAATCCTCGACTCTTGCCTCCTCGTGCTTCACGACTGGAGTCACTACATCCTGCTTGAGGATGCTGAGATTGACAAGGAGCGTGGCGTCATCCATGAAGAATGGCGCACCCGAAGGGCAGGCATGGCCATGCAGCGCATGCAGGAGGATGCTCTGCCCACTATCTACAAGGGGACAAAGTATGAGGACTGCCTGCCCATCGGGTCGATGGACGTAGTAGACAACTTCGCCTACCAGGACCTGCGCGACTACTACCAGAAATGGTACCGCCCCGACCTGCAAGCCGTGGTTGTGGTGGGCGACATCGACGTGGACAAGGTGGAGAAGAAAATCAAGCGCCTTTTTGGCTCCATCCCCCTGCCGAAGACAAGGGCCGAGCGCGTGTACTACCCCGTTGCCGACAACGACTCGATGATTGTCTCCATCCAGACAGACAAAGAGCAGCCCATTGTCCTGGCACACCTCTATATGAAACGCGACGCCACGCCAGACAGCGAGAAAAACACGGTGGGCTACCTCAGAGGCACCTATGTGGACGACCTCATCAGATACATGCTCAACGACCGCCTGAGTGAAATCCGCCAACAGCCCGACGCACCTTTCATGAGTGCCACCGGCCGTGCCGGCACCTTCTTCGTGAGTCGCACCAAGGATGCCTTCTCCATCAGCCTGAGTTGCAAGCAAGACAATATCCTCGGCGGACTCATCTCGGCTGTGGGAGCCGCGGAGCGTGCCCGTCAGCATGGATTCACACAGGGCGAACTCGACAGGGCAAAACGGCTTGTCATGGCAGCCACCGAGCGGCAGTATAACGAGCGCAATGACCGGCGCAACAGTTATTTCGTGAACCGATGCGTTAACAATTTCCTCGACTGTGAGCCGCTCATATCGGTGGAGTATGACTATGAACTGACCAAGCGCTTCGACAGCGAGGTGACACTCGACGAGGTGAACAAGGCAGTGAAAGAACTCATCACCGACAAGAACCAGGTGATGGCACTCTACGGCCCTGACAAGGAGAGCGTGCACATCCCCTCAAAGGATGCGCTACAGCAGGTGGTGCTCGCCGCACAACGGCAAGACTACGCACCTTTCCCCGAGGTGGCTGTAGCCGAGGACCTCATCTCTACCCTACCCCAGCCGGGAACCATCGTCGAGGAGAAGCCCTATGACAACTATGGGTTCACCGAACTCACCCTCTCGAATGGCATGCATGTGTATGTGAAATCGACCGACTTCGAGGCTGATGCCGTGACCATGACCATGAAGGCCGACGGTGGCACCTCGGTCTATCCCGACAGCGACATCCCTAATTTCTCGCTCATCACCAGCGGTGTGACCGAGGGCGGTGTGGGCGACTTCGATGCCATCACCCTGCGGCGCATGCTCACAGGAAAGGTGGCGCGCGTGAGTCCATCGGTGGGTTCGAGAGGACAGAGCATCTCGGGTTCATCGTCGGTAAAGGAGATGAAGACGATGTTCGAACTCGCATACCTCTATTTCACACAGCCAAGGCGTGACGATGACGCCTTTGCCGGACTCATCAACCGCACACGTTCGTTCCTTACCAACCGCAATGCCAGTCCGAAGGTGGACTACAACGACTCCATCAACGCCATTCTCTACAACCACCATCCACGACTCGAACCCGTGAGGCAGGCCACGCTCGACAAGGTGAGTTACAACCGTATCCTTGAAATCTACAAGGAGAGGTTCAGCGATGCGTCGAACTTCAAGACGGTGATTATCGGAAAAATAGACATGGAACAACTCCGGCCGCTCATCTGCCAATATCTTGCCTCGCTGCCTTCCACCGGAAAGCACGAACAGACCAACTGGGTCAACGTGCCACGCATCGTGAATGGCACCAGCGTACACAAGTTTGTCAAGGAACAGGCCACACCACTTGCCAACGTGAGTATCGTCTACACCACTGATGTGGAGTTCACTGCAAAGAACGACCTCACGCTCGACTTCCTGCGCCGTGTGCTGCAAATTGCCTATACCGACTCGGTGCGTGAGGAGAAAGGCGGAACCTATGGCGTGAGCGTGAACTTCGACCTCGACAAGGACGACAAGCCAAACACCACGCTGAGCATTCAGTATAATGCCGACCCCACCCGATACTCAGAACTCAACCCAATCATCTACAAGCAGTTAGAGAATATCGCCAACTATGGTCCGGCAGCCTCGTCGATGCAGAAAATCAAGGAATACCTGCTCAAGCAATACGACCAGATGGTCATCACCAACGACTATTGGGACTACATCATCTGGCATGAGTTGGAAGATGGTGTGGACTTCGACAAAGACTACAAACGGCTGGTGACGGAGACCACCGCCTCTGATGTGCAGCAGATGGCGCGCCGCATCCTTGATGCCAAGCGCTGTATTGAGGTCACCATGCTCTCGGAGTGAAATACAAACGTCTTAAAAGGAAAAGCACGGAGATTTCCGCGCTTTTCCTTTCATTGTTTTATTGTTTCATAACAAACCGGACCATCCCCCAATTCACACGCACTCCCAGTCCATTATGCAGTATTACTTTCTGGAGGAATCAATGACTTTTCGGAAAAGAAACATTTCGTCTTCTTCGCTCCAGTTGCCAGATTCCTCCTCGGGCACGGCAGGACCATGGAAATGCTTGTTCCAAAACTCCACAATCTGGAAACCACAACGGTTGACATAGAAATGAATGTTGCGTTTCTCAAAATAGGGTGTGATGGTTTCCCAAACACGTATCTCTGGATGGAGTTCCTCAACGGCTTTCCATGCAGCCTGTCCTATGCCGTGGCCGTGGGCATCTGGTGAGACGAAAAGCAACTCCAGTTCACCCTTTCCTGCTATTTTGTCAACGCTCAATACCACACCTCCTACGTTTTTGCCATCTTGCACAATACGGTATGCTTCGGCATTCTCTCCATCGATGCTGCGCTCAATCGTGCTTCGTGAGATTACTTCTTCCCCCTCTTCGGTGCGGTCATCGCGCATGCCAAATTCAATTTGGGCACCATATCGGAAAGCCCATTGATTATCCTTGATAAACTGTTCCCTGTCATTCTCTTGTAAAAGAGCAAGGGATATATCCTGTCTATTGTCGTTTTTGCCGCTCATCCCATTCTGGATTTTGTTTTATAAGCTATTATACTCTTTCCCTGTCATCTGTATCAATCACCGTCATCTGCTTGCGACAATCCTCTACATACTATTACAAATCGAGACAAGCAATCTTTCTGCTCATACAAAAGATGCTCTATTTCTTCCAAGCATTGACAACCTCGCCGATATACATAGAGTGGATGCCGGCAGGAAAGCGGCTATACATATTTTGGGGAACATCGCTCTTGAATCCGTTGGGGTCGAAGGGTGCGGCATACATGATTCTGCACTCTATCACCATTGTCGCCTCGGTATAATACGGAGTCCCATTTGCCGTATATGCCGTATGCAGACCAAGGGCCTGGGCTTTGTCGCCATCTCGTCCGCTCTTGGAGCCCATATAGTTGAGCACCTTGCTGTTCTCCACATCGAACGACATCACGGTAAAGAATTCCTCCTTATCCATAAACTCCTTGGTATAGCGTTTCTCGGCGACATAGACGGTCAGCGCTGGCCTTTGCCACAGCGTGCCAACTGCCCCCCACCCTATGGTCATGGCATTGCTCTTCTCTTTGTTGCCGGCAGCCAACAATTGTGCGTCGCGGAACCATTGGAATCCGTTGTCTTCGAAGCCTTCCACAACATTGAACTTCTTGAACCCATGCTCTTCCTGGGCCATAACAGGAGCGGCTGTCAACATGAAAACAGCCAGAAACATATTGATAAAACTACTTCTCTTCATATTCGATTCTTTTAAAATGGATAGATAATTTGGTGTTGAAGGAAAAATGTGGTCCAGTTGTCTGCACTATGGAATTTCATGCCTTGTATTTTACCAGTCTTTGACAACATTGACCAATGAAGCGACATTGTTCTTCACCGATTTGGGGTAAATCAAAACCAGCACCTTGCTATGTTGGACTTCTCCTCCAGGTATCATCTTTTGCTTCAAATAAAAGATGTTTCCATTCTGCGTGTAGCCCGATGCTATCCTTTTCGAATGGGCTCTATAGGTAACGGTTTTCACTTTCTCAGTAGGACTGAGCCATACTCCTGCTTCAGGGAATTCACCAAGAGTAGACCACGTTCCAAGCAATGACCAGTAGCATAGACGTATGTTGCCATTCGAAAAGACCTCAACGCTTGCAGGAACGTCATCAACAAACACTTCTGACCGCAGGTATGAACTGGGGTACCTGAAACCGCCGTCAGCGTGCCACCGCCAAGTCTTTGATGCTTTTTTAGGAGGAAGAGGTGTTTCCATTACTCCCCAACCTATACAGATAAAAGCCAACACGATGAATAAATATTTTTTCATATACTTTTGTTTTGATGGTTGATCTATTCTATCCTTATCACATCGACAAAGTTAATGAGAAAAGTTCGTCTTTGAAAAAGATTGCAGCATTATTTGTGGTTGTGCATTGAATTATCTTGAAATGATGAGGTGATACATTGCCTTTCAGCATGCCATGCCAATAGGATGGACAGCCGGCATCTCACATCATTGGCTTCAGAACTCCACCCGGTATGCGATATTGGGGAAGGTAAGCGAGGTGAACTGATCCACAATCTCATGGGTTTTCAAATTGTAGGTCTGGCCATGAAACGTGCGCATCTGCAGGTATTCAAGGATAAAATGGTGAGAGGTGTGCTTCTTGTTGATGGTGTATTTCACCGAGAAGGCATAGCCCACATTGAGCCCCTTCTGCTTGCAAAACGGGTCAATGCCATCGTCCATCGGAATTGATTTGTCGGGACGCTCCATAATTTCCTCGAAGGTGGTGCCTTCAGGGATAGGTGTATAGCGGTCGCCACCCATCAGCGTGAGCCGTCCATTGACGCCGAAAACATTTTTCTTGGCACGCCCCATCATCCATTCCTTGCCACCAACGATATTCGTGATGTAACGGCGGTCGTGGCGAGAGTGATGCCACTCGCCCTGGGCATCCCGGTATTCTGACTTATAGAGCGTAGCAGTCAGCATACCATAGAAACCATCCTTCAGATAACGCTCCAACGTGAAGTCAATACCGTAGTTGCACCCTGCACCCTTATTCACCAAGGCACGGTCTTGGAAAAACATGTGATGGTTGAGGATGGAATAGGTGGTGCCCTGCTCTACGGGTACGTCGAAGAGCCACTGCCAATAAGGCTCAATCTTCAGCATGGCATTATCACCCAAGCGCTGGGCAAACGAGGCAGAGATGTGGTGTGAGCGCGTAAGGCCGAGGTCTTTGTTGGGATTCTGCCCAGCCATTGTCACGAAGTAAGTATCAGTAGTCTCCTTGCGGCTGTTCATGGCATAGGCCAACGACAGGGTGCTCGATGGCGAAGTCTTGTATTGCAGGCTGATGCGCGGTTCTACGAGCCACTGGTTGTTGAGATTAAACCACATGACATTCACACCCGCCACAGTGGAGAGCCTACGGCTCAGCACCACCTTGTGGTTGGTGTAGAAGCGGGTCAGACCGGTGTTTCCTTCCGACTCATAAACTCGAAACAAGGGTCCTCCTACGGTCTGCACCCAGTCGAGCCAAGTATGGAAGTCGAGGTGTTGGTGCTCGAATCCGTTCTGCATCGTGTAACGTGACGAGAACTTATGCTGATGCTGTGTGCTGATGATGACGTTCCACGAGGCATTGCGGCCTTCCATATCGGGTGTCTTGTTCATCTGCTGGTCGTAGTCGTTCTGTTTCAAACGATTATGGTTTCCCGTAAATGCCACGTTCGAGCGCAGGGTACCGCCAGAGCGGAAACGGAAGGTATGAGTCAGGCCTCCGGCACAACTGCGCTGGCGCGACCACGAGTCGTTCATGTCCCACAGCGTCTCCCACTCCGACACATCGGGCACCTCGTTTTCGTAGTTGTCGATAAGGCCTGTGAACCACACGGCGAAAGTGCCGGCTTTTGTGGTGGGCATATTCAGTTTGAAACTCAGGTCCTGATAGTCGAGCGTTTCTTTCTCCATATTGATGGCATGCAGTTTCTTGGCTATCTCGAGGAAACTGTACCGGTAGTTGACAAGGTATGATGCCTTCGACCCCTTGCCCAACGGACCTTCGGAAGCGAAGTCTATGCCCAAAGTACCTATCTGAACGGCATGCTCATACTTCATGTTGTTGCCACAACGCATCTTCATGTCGAAGGCACCAGAGAGGGCATTGCCAAACTCAGCCGGCATGGCACCTGTGAGGAAGTCGCTGTTGGCCAATACCGTACCATTGAGCGAGGTAAATATACCGCCACCTGCCTCGGTGATTTCGGCGAAGTGATTGGGGTTGTTCACCTCCACACCCTCCACGCGCCACTGCAGCATCTGCGGCGAGTTGCCATGAATGCTGATGCCGTTGGTTGCACCGCCCGTCGCCACACCGGCAAACATCGAGGCTGTGCGGGCAGGGTCGGCCATACCACCGGCATAGCGAGTGGCCTCCTCCACACTGAACATGCGGGCACCTACCTGAGCCATCTCGTTGAGTGGCATCTGCTTGTTCACACGGGGTTTTACCACCACCTCGCCAAGTTCAGAGATGTTCTCGCGCATACGCAAATTGAGCACCATCTCCTTTCCAGAAGAGAGGAGTTGTTCTTTGAGCACTACTGGCTCGTAGCCGATAAAAGTGGCTCTGACAGCGTGTCGTCCTACGGGTACATTTTCTATCACGAAATTACCGCCGGCATCCGATACCGTACCCATCGTAATACCATTTTCTACTGTAACCGTAACACCAGCCATCGGTTCTCCGGAAGCGACGTCGCAAACTTGTCCGCGAATGGTCTGTACGGCTTGTGCTTGTTGAATGACTTGAGTTGTCTGTGTAGTTGATGTAACTTGAGCCCCCGCCGCTGAGGGGATAAGCAGCAATATCGACATCGCTGCTTCATAAAACAATCTTTTCATTGAATAGTTGAGAATAAGTTTACAAAACAGTTATAGGACTAAGCCATATAGGCCAATGTCCACAAACGATTTGCAAAGATAGTGCAAGGCGAGTGGAAAACCAAAAGAAAACGAAGTTTTATTTTGTTTTCCCGAGCCGCAGCCTATCTTCGCCGCGCAGCGGCAAAGTAGTGCAAGGCGAGCGAAAAGCAAAACAAAAGACGAAGTTTTTGTTTTCTTTTCCGAGCCGCAGCCTCTCTTCGGCGAAGCCAAAGTAGTGCAAGGCGAGCGAAAAGCAAAACAAAAGACGAAGTTTTTGTTTTCTTTTCCGAGCCGCAGCCTATCTTCGCCGCGCATTTCTCTGAACTGGATGTTACGAAATGGTTTTAAGTCCTATAATCGATAAGATCAGCGTGGTAAGGAAAAACAGCCGCCAGAATGTGGCAGGCTCCTTGAATATGAAAATGCCGATAAGAACCGCTCCAACTGCGCCTATTCCGGTCCACACGGTATAAGCAGTGCCGATAGGCAACACTTCCGTGGCTTTTGCCAAGAGAATGGCACTGAGAATATAGAAAATGCCGAAGGCAGTAATCCATGTATACCATTCCATACCACTGATTCCCTTGGCTCGCCCAAGACAATAGGCGAAAGCAACTTCGCAAAGACCAGCCAATATCAAAATAATCCAATGCATGCCGTTAAATCCCAATTTATCTGTTTCTCAATTATATTAACCCATTCATCCTTGCAAGAAAGTCACGCATCTGTTGGGTCCTCTGGCCAAAGTCACACAAATCTGCAAATGTGGTCGACGGCAATGTCGGAGAAACCAAATGCCTCAGCCTTCGTCATCCGGCCATTGGCGACCTCGACAACAGTATCGACGAGTTGCATACCCATTTGCCGGATGGTCTTCTCCCCCCGGATGACGGCACTGAGGTCAACATCCATATTGTCTTCCATCATGTGGTATGTCCGCTCGTTGGCCGTCACCTTCAGCACGGGTGCTATGGCATTGCCTGTTGGTGTTCCGCGGCCAGTGGTGAATACTACCATCTGACAGCCAGAAGCCACCATCGAGGTGACCGATGCGATGTCGAAACCTGCTGTGTCCATCACCACGGCACCCTTTTCTGAAGGCCTTACCGCCTGAGGAAGAACCTCACGGATGGGACGCGTACCGCCTTTCCTGATACATCCGAGACTTTTCTCCTCAAGAGTGGAAAGTCCGCCCGCCTTGTTGCCTGGCGTAGGCTGTCCGGCACGGCAGTCCTGTCCGGCAGCGGAGAGATGTGCCTCGTATTCGCGGCACACCTCTATGATCTGGTTGTGAATCTCGGGCGTGGCAGCACGCTTGGCCAGGATGTGCTCACCGCCTATCCATTCTATCGACTCGCTCATCACTGTCGTGCTACCCATGTCTACCAGGATGTCACTCATCTCGCCCACCGAGGGATTGCTGGCAATGCCCGACGTGGCATCCGAACCGCCGCATTCTATGCCGATATAGAGTTCTGAAGCATCGAACAGTTCCTTTTGCTGCAAGCCGGCCTCCTGCGCCATCTGGCGGGCGGCACGGGTTGCCTTCTCTATCGTCTTCAACGTGCCGCCTTCCTCCTGGATGCCTAAGGAAACAACAGGTTTATGTGTCAGCAGACCTATTTTCTCCTTCAACTTCCAGTGAGGCACCGTCTCACATCCCAATCCAATGATAACCACCCCGTAGATGTTGGGATGGCAAGCAAAACCAGTCAGGATTTTCTGACTCATTTCGGTGTTGGCCTGCACGTCGGAACATCCTGTGTTGAAGACGATATTCACGGCACCGCGTATTTGACTGGCAACAATCCGGCAACTCTCGCTAGCACAGACGCATGTCGGTAGAATGAGGATATGGTTGCGGATGCCGGGACGCCCCTCAGTGCGGCGGTATCCCCAGAATTGGAAAGGCTTCGGCTGCTGGCATTCCGACTGTGCCGCACACATTTGCCAGTAGGCTCCCACCAGTTCGCTGTCGTAGTCGCGCTGCTCACTCTTCAGGTTCAGGTCGTTCACCCAACCTCCTTTGCCTACCTGCTGCACCAAGCGACCAAGGCTTTCCCCATATTTGATAACCTCTCTGCCCACAGGCATGTCTATCAGAGCCACCTTGTGGCAATAGGGAATATCCTCCACAGCCCTGAGAACAACACACTCACTGCCATTCATGAAGCAGACATCTTCTCCCTTGGCAATCTCTGTGACTGTGGTGACCACGTTGTCAGCAGCATTCATCAAAAGTGCATTTATTTTCATAGTCAAAAGCGATTTGTCTAGTTAAGGTTACAAAGGTAATATTTTTTTTGCAAAAAAAATTATCCAAAATTATTTCTGTCATGGTTGGGCATTAACCTATACCCAACAACTCTATCTCAAAATTCAGGGTGGGGCTATAGGAAGTTCTCCCAACCATGCGTCCCAGGCGGCCCAACTCGGCGGGGATGTATCCCCCTCTATCTTCTTCCTAAAGTAGATGGCAAAAGTAGTTCTTGCAGGAAGACATAGTCCAACAAATTGCGTACGATGTTGGTGTGTTTATCTTAATTGTAGCGCATCGGTAACAAAAATCTGTCACCTCTGCGCTACACATTTAATTAAACATGTTTTTGATGTGGAATGCCGTTTGTCCGATTTAGTAGGATGCAAAGCGGTGGTTGCACTCCAGGGCGTTGATGCGTTGCATCTCGTCGGAAGTAAGTTCGAAGTCGAAGATGTCGTAATCCTCGGCGATGTGCGCGGCATTGCTGGAGCCGGGAATGGCGAAGGTAAAGCAGGTCGACACTACTGATAAAACGACCACGGGAGAGCAATACTATATGCCATATACATCGTTCTATAGGAGGACTTGCCTGCCTACGATCTTCTTTTGTATCAAACTAAAGCGTCTGCTTGTTCTCTTTTCGTTGTACAGTTTTATCAGTTCAGCCCTTTCTGGCACCCAGCAGAGCGTGTCAATCACTGTTGTTATCTATTGTTTAGTTTTACTCTTTGTTAGCAATCCTTCAACGGGATGGTCATTTTCATCAGATTACTTGAAATGCTTGTGTATGATAGTTCATTCTGCATAATCCTTCAAGTCGCTTCCGACAATAGTAATACCGTTAGACCTGAATAGACTAGGAATCGGGCGATTATCACCCGAAATTATTCATTTATATTGGATATTTTGAACTCATAGAGAGGTTGATACCCCCGTTCTGACATCAGTTCGTCCCAATTATGGGGGAGTTCGATTTTGACGGTTGAATAGCCTCCACCCGGCATGGTCTGCACCTTGTTGCGGGCAGCATCGCCTGTGATGAGAAACTGCGTCATGCCTCTCTGCATGGTGGGAATGGTCTCGATGGTGGCATCAGGACTGTCATACCACTCGGGCTTGATAGTCATGGTGGCTCCTTCCGTGCGTCGCAGATGTCCAGTATACTGCCTGATGTTGTGTTCGCCTCTGTCTTTTGCACCTCCTGGATTGGCATAGTAATTGGCGAATGCACGTTCGCTGAGCGGACGTCGAGAGGCACCGATGAGATAGTCCTCCAGGTCTTCAATTGACGTATAACGTTGGGCAAGGATGCGAGCCACAGGCTCGGTGAGAAGGATTGTCCGGAAAGTGAACTGCCGTCCGCTGCCAAGGGCGAACTGGCATCGCTCGCTGATATCCCAAGCCATCAGTTGGGCAATGCGTTTTGGGTCTGTGGTAGATGGCGCCATATTGTTGCCCCAAAGCAAAGTGGACGCGGCTGTAATGGTATTATCGTCCATTTGATATCCGACACGCACATGATATGGTTGCCATCCGATGCGCCGACATGCGGCTTCATCTTCGGCCATGCACCACGACATGGGATAGCCGAAAGTGCCCATACGGTCTTGCTTGATGTAATAACCACAGAGGTTCATCAGTGCAAGGTTCATGAAACGGCCAATGGCCATGTTTGCAACCTCGTTGATTTTGCCCTGTCCGTTGTCGATGACCAACTGCCTTGCCACAGGGCCATTCAGCCAGCAGAAGGGAATCCATGCATGGGTGCTTGCCAGCGTGCGTCGGAAGTCGGGGCCGCCAAGGGCTTTTGCCAAAGCAATCAGGACAGGCATCATTTCAGGCTTGCATCCTGCCATGACACCGTTCACTGCCACGTGCCATGCCGTAGTATTTCTATGTGCTATAGGCAGTACGGCCACCGTTTCGTCCCAACCGTAGTCGGTGAAACGCATCATTTCACTCACCCTTTCAAAAGTAGGCGGAATGATGGGCAGTCCGTCCGTCCATTTCATTTCTGTGAAATAGGCGTTCACCTCCTCCAACGTGCCGAAGAACACATCATCGCGCAAGTCACCATGGTCTGCCTTCAACGCCGATGCCGTCTCCTCGGCTGTGATGGGTCGTGTTAGTGCATCCACTATTTGTGGCCATAGAATCTCCCGTGTGTTCTTGAGCAATACTTCCTCTGAATCCAACGCGAAAGCACCGGGATATTCAGCCACTCGCATCACAGGAACGCCATTATTAAGAGAAGTATAGTGGGCCTGGTTGGTGAAGCCTGGGGCGCAGATGATGACCGAAGGGATGCCGATATGTTCGGCAGCCAAACACGACCCCACTTCTTTGGGCGTACATAACCCACAGCCACCATTTCCGGAGATGACAGCGTCCACCTTCATTTCTAGAAGCCGTTGTTGAAAGTCATCTTTTGCCCTGCGCGTGATACCCGGTGCGGGGTATGGTCCTGCTGTGCCCACCTCGTCCAACAGCAACACCCTCGCATCAGGATAATGCTTCATGATAAGTCGCTTGATTTCCGGGTGTGTCATGCGGCTCATGAAACTCACGCCCACCACGGCGATGGTTTTGCCGTTTAGCGTGTTCAGACGAGGTGCCTGTTGGATGGGGTCCACTGTTCCGCGCCCGACAGGTGACACCACGGCATAGCCAGCCGCACCCGTCATGGCTGCCGACTTGGTATCAGCACCTATCTCGCAGGTCTCATCACATACAATCCGCTCCTGGCCGAACAGGTTTCCGATGGAGAAAAATATGGAAAGAAGAAGAATTATCCATTGTTTCATTGCTGTAGATTGTTTACTTTTTTGACGTTGCAAGGACGGGGAAGTTTAATTCATGGCTACTTGCCGCTGTTCGATCCCTTTGATTTAAGATGCCATCTTGTAAACAATAATCAGAAACTGAACACGAAAGGCTCGGTGATGTCAGTTTGTGAGTAGTCTGAAACCACTTGGGCCGCCCCACTCCGATTCCATCATATATATGCCGTCAGTATCTGAGTTTTGAAACAGTTCGTATGTTTTTTCATCATCTAAATTCAGGTTTTCAAATTCAATTGAAGAAGAGAAGAAGGGGAGCATTTGCTTCACCTCCTTGTTATTCATTCTTTTTATGAGCGGGTTCTTTCTATAATAACAAACACTTTTCCAAATTTCACTATCGGACGGCCAAGGTATGTTGAAGTGTTGTAACCGTTAGCCTTTGCCCAATCTACCACCTTGTTCCAGACTTCGTCAGAGTAATATATGCGTAGAAGTTTCTGCTTGAGCAATTCGTTCCAGGTTGGCGACATTGATACTTCTTCAAATTCATTGATAGAGGCTATCCCTAGGGCTATTGCTGTTGGGCTCTTGGCAAAATCGCCTTGCTCCTTTGTTGGAACGGCCGAAAGACTCTGTCTTACGCCATCAACGAGTGACTTGATTGCTAACAAATCTTGAGCGAGTTCCAGTTCTACAATGATATCAAGTTCTTCATCAACCAATTGGTGAAACCTATTTCCTTCGGGCTGTCCAAACTGTTTCAAGCCCCAGTGTGCTTGAAATCGAAGGGTCTCAACGGCTCTCTTCTTTGAGAGAACATCTCTTTTTTTCTGATTCTTTTTCTTTGCCATAATAAATGAAATATTGACGTCTGCCTTATATATTATACGATAGAATTTTCCTTTAGAGGGTAAAATCGCCATATAGGTATGCAAAAACGCTGCATAGAATATAAAATAAATTAAAAAATCCCGGTTATCTTTATGGTATGAATACATTATTCCTATGTTTTTATACCTTTGCATACGATACATTGAAAAAACATGATAAGCAAAACAATCAATCGATATATCTGGCTGCTGGATACCTTACAAAAGAAGAAGAAACTGACCTTTGAGGAAATCAGCGACTTATGGAGAGAGAGCGGTATCGGGGATGGCAAGCCCCTGCCGCTTCGTACCTTTCATCAGCATCGCGATGCTATTGAGGAATTGTTTGGAGTGAAAATAAAATGCGACCTCACTGATGGTTATAGTTATTTCATTGACAATCCCCAGGCGATGCGTAAAGACAGGACTCGCCGATGGCTGCTCGACTCGTTCTCGCTGTCGAACATGATTATTGCAGGGCACAATATGAATGGCAGAATTCTATTCGAGAACATTCCTCGTGGCACGGAATATCTGCAACCAGTGATTGAATCAATGCAACAGAACAAGGTGTTGAAGTTGGATTATCAATCGTTTAGCGAACATCTCAAAACCTATCATATGGAGGCGTACGCCATGAAGGTATATCGTCAACGATGGTACATTGTAGGTAGGCTTCAAGAACAGGATGCTATCCGGCAACTTGCATTAGACAGGATAATGGAGATGGAGAAGACTGATGATTCGTATGAGGTGCCAAATTCTTTCGATGCAGAAAAGTATTACGCAAATACCATTGGTGTTTTCGTGAATGAAGACATGAACCCCCAGAAGGTACGCATCCGTGTCTATGGAAAACAAGTGGAGTATCTGCGTACACTTCCATTACACCGTTCTCAAGAAGAAGTGCTGACCAAGCATGAGCAGTTCAGTGAATTTCAGTATCGGCTATGTCTTAATCCTGAACTCTCCACCCAATTGTTGGCAATGGGAGAGAATGTGGAAGTGTTAGAACCGATAGAACTGAGAGAGGAGATTAAAAGGAGATTAGAAGAATGTTTAACTAAATACAAATAGAGATTATGAAAATTACTTTTAAGAAAAATGGGGCTGACATAATCGAAAACAATTGGGAGTCATTATGGAAACCCAAAAAACAAGAGCATTGGAAAGACGGTAGGAGTTCGAAAGAATTTGCAAAGTTCGCATTCAAATCCATAGATTCTTTCCATGATTTGATATCAAAGGTTCTGAAGTCGTGTGGCATTGAAGAACAAGATTTTGAATGTGAGCCTGAAGCGACAAGCAGTTTAGGCACGGGCTTTAAAAGTGGAGGTTGCAGAAATCATGATTTGTTAATGGTGGGCAATAAAAATTGTATCATTGGCATTGAAGCCAAAGTTGACGAATCATTTGATAAGGAATTAGGAGAAGAACGTAAAAGCCAAAAAAAGGATGAAAAAGATGATAACAAGACAAGAGCCGACAAGCTATGCGAATATTTTGAAGTTGATATAAAAAATGTCAACAAAATAGGTTATCAACTTTTTACAGGAACTAGAGGCACAATCAATTCAGCAATCAACAACAAAAAAGAGAAGTGCATTTTTTTGGTAATTGTTTTCGACGGTGATATCGAATTTGATAATGATCATCTAAAGAGAATTGAGAAAAATAATGAAGATTTCAAGTGTTTTTGCAACGCAGTTGATGCTAGTTACAAACCATTCCACGATGTCAAAGAAAATATCGATTGCTGGATAAAAAAAGTCACTGTAACCATTACAAAAGACGCATCCGAAACGAGTTGCTACTCATTTAACTTGTAACTATCCTATTATGTTTGGCTAAACATATCTTTTCTTTTATCTCGAACAATAATAAACTATTTTATTAGCCGTGTGCAGCGTTTATGCATACCAAGGCGGGCATTTCCCCTAAATCCCCATTTCCTTTTCGTATAATATATATAGAGGCACATCTAAATATGATATATGGAAAAGGACATGATTAAAGGACGTTGGAGTGAACCGACAGAGACAATCTTTCCACAGGTGAAGGATGTCACATTGCCCACAACGGAGGAGCAAATGGATATGATTGCTCGTATCCAACAAGGTTGTAAGGAAGCAGAGGAAGAACTGAAGAAGGCAAATATTCGTTTTGTGGCGAGCCTTGCAAAGCAGTATTTGGACATGGGAATAAGCGACGAAGAACTCCTCTCTGCAGGAATGGAGGGACTTGTTGTTGCTGGTCACCGATACGATGCAAGCAGAGGTTATAAGTTTGTCACCTATGCTATTTGGTGGGTCAGACAGGCTATCTTAAATGCTCTTCAAGACTCTGGTAATGAAGAGGGTAAAAAGGTGTGGCAGAAAGAAAAAGAGCGAGTCGCGAAAAACGAGGCATTTACACATCTCCTCGAAAGCGGGCATCTTACCGAGGACGTTTCGTCTGCCATTGAGGCACTCGAACCTCAATCGAAACAAATTATCTTGCTCACCTATGGCATAGATTGTGACAAGTGTACGGATGAGGAAATCTGCGAAAAACTTGGCCTGACAAAACCAAGTCTTCTGCAAATAAGATGTATCGCAATAATCAAACTAAGAAGGAAGTACTTCAAATATGACTCGCCTGGGATCGAGTAATATAAATCGGAGAGCGTACCATCCGATATATTAGGAAAAAAAAAGATAAACCAAATATTATGAACATTACATTTAATAAACTAAAGGGCGATTCCAAGATATTTGAAGAACTCAAAAAGAATCCATCTTGGTGGACAAGATTCAAGAATGATAAATCTCTCTATATTGAGATACGCAAGGACAATCAAGTCAACGTGTATTTCGAAGGCGGGAGCATTGCACGTATTCACTACTGCAGTAAGCATAAGAAATTGCAAGTGTTCACACATCATAAATATCTGAATCTACCAACTCCATCAAAGGGCAATGCATATATAGAATGCAGCGACATCATTGATAAACCCGTCAAAACTGTCAAAAAAGATGAGGAGATTTTGGTTTGCGATACTATTATTGAGAGGATTAGAACTATATACTCGCAGAAACACTCTATCAACAATAAAGAGAAATGGTCAGAGAAATTCATTCAGGGCTCTTTAATTGTACAATCATCAGCATTTCATCTTGACTCTGAGTTTGCCTATAACGATGAAATTTCCCAGAATAGAATAGACCTCGTTCGCTGTGACGAGGGTGTTGTTACGTTCGTTGAACTAAAAAGGATGAGCGACGGAAGGATGCTTCACAAAACAGATGAATCGCCTGAGATTGTTGAGCAAATGCTGCGATACCGAAACTTTATCATGAGGTATTCTAACGAACTGCTTGCGTATTATCAGAAACTCTATGACATAAAGGTTGACCTCCAACTTCCTGTCCCCAAATCACGTCCAACATCCATAAATCCAGAACCCCATCTGCTTATTTTTGACACATGGGAAAAGAATACACCAGGAAGAGACACACATAGACATAGACTTCAGGAGATTCTTCAACGAGAAAAAAATGAGTATAGCATAAAGACAGATTTATAATATCATGAACATAAAAATACATAGAGGTCTTGACCAGATTGGTGGATGCATCACAGAAATTTCAACAGAAACCACACGTGTGTTCATCGACTTCGGGCAGAATCTTCCCGGCAATGGCGAACCAACGACACCTGACGAGGACAAGGAGTTAGTAGAGAGAATCTTTGCCCAAAACAAGAAGGAGCACGAAGCCGTATTCTATACTCATGGGCATGAGGATCACGTAGGATTAATGGAGTATATTCCAGATGGAGTGCCTCAGTATATGAGCAATGGAACCAAGGATTTGCTTTCTATCAAGTACGAAGTGCTATATGAAGGTGCGAACTTGAAGGTTACCGACACTCTTATCAAAGAATTCGACCAGCAGGAGCATAGCGATGCTCTTTGCCGACGAACGTATGCAGAGCAAAGGCTCAAACTGCTGGGCGAGGTAAATGTTTGGCAGAAAACCTTACCCCATAAGTCACCTGCCAGTATTGTCATTGGCGACATCAAGATTACTCCTTTTTTCAATTGCCACAGCATCTACGATTCCCACATGTTTCTGATAGAGGCCGACGGCAAGCGGATTTGGCACACCGGTGACTATCGTGAACATGGCTACATGGGCAAAGGACTATTTCCTACATTGGAGAAATATGCCACAGACATCGATGTGCTTATCACAGAGGGCACCATGCTGAATCAGGACGGCAAATGCATCCATGAGCATGAGGTGTCATCAAGGATGGCAAGTGTAATGCAGACCTACAAGTATGTCTTTGTCCTTGCATCGGCTACCGACATTGAAAGGCTTGCCTCCATAAAGGAAGCCGCAAAAAAAGCACGCAAGCCGCTGTGTATTTGGTCTTTGTTCTTGAGAAGGACCATGGAGTTCTTTACAGTGCGTGAATCCAAAAAGTCGAATGGGTTGTTTGAATTCAAGCCCCTATGCTATAGCGAGCGGTTGTATGGCAAACTGAAGCGCAGAGGATTTGTCATGGTTGCAGGCACGTCGCAGATTGAACGGATCAGAGATCTTCTTGGTACGCTCCCACAAGAAGAAACTCTCTTGATTTACTCGTCATGGGATGGCTACTACAAGATTCCCGAGCAAGTTAATGTCAATCCCCAATATAAGGAATTCAGGGAAATGTTTCACAATGTCATGGACATACATACATCCGGTCATGCCGACAGGCAGACAATCGAGAGAGTGATAAAATGCGTTACCCCCAAAGAAGTTATCTGTATCCACAAGGAAGCAGATGCCCACTTATAATTTATCCAAATATGAAACTCGATATTTCCAAAACAAACGTTATTAAAAAACATCGCGAGGTTCTATAGAGTGTTTTCGGTTTTCCATTAAGTTAGAAGCACAAATATAGCAACTTTTCTGAAAAAAAGTTCTTCAAAAACTGAATTTTTCACTACTTGTGACTATATTATGCATACAATGACGAAATAATTATTATATTTGAACCTCACGATGTACAGGTGAATCGTTATATACGTTATGACACAGATTAAGATCTTCACCGAGACCACGTATTCGAATCCGGCAGACAAGAAGGCGATGACGACAGGCGGGCTGGAGAAGAAAGTCAATGACTTCCTGGCAGAGAATGAGGGCAAGATTTCTGTCAAGGACATCAAATACAGCATCCAGAGTCCCAATCCTCATCAAATTCTCAACCTCAGCGTGCAGCATTGGACGGTGATAGTGATATATGAGAAACTCTAAAAAGCCGGCAGGAGCGGCCAACGACATGCCATACCGCATCCTCGACCTCATCGAGTCCGACGAGACGCTCTCCACCTGCCAGATTTTCAACGCAGAAGTCTGCTACGGCTCGGGACTGGTCTACGACACCGCCCAAGCGAGCAGCGACATAAAAAACCAGGTGGAGGACTTCCTCTTGGACAACGACCTGCCCTCGTACTTCCTCGGAGTCTGCCAGGACTTCAAGCACTTCGCCTTCTGCGTCTCCGTCATCATCCTCTCCAACGACGGCTCAAGGATCGTGCGGCTGCTCCGAAAAGAAGCATGCTACTGCCGATTCGCAGAGGCGGACAAGACCGGGCGTATACCCTACATCCTCTATGCCAACTGGCGGAAATGCGTCCAGAAAGAGGACATCGAACGCATCGAACTACTCGACACGCACGCTCCATGGGCCGACCTCAGGCAACGCATGGCGGACAAGAAATGCCGCACACGCAAGTTCGCCATCCTCACACGCGTACCCACAAGCAGGAGATAATCAAATCTCGATATAAGCCTTCGTTTAATTACAACAATTAAATAAATAAAAAAACATTGTCTTATACTTTGTATTCCGTTCGGCTTTCACTATATTTGCATGTTTTAAATTCACAGGAACCATGAAAAGAGTTCTAACAGTTTTAATCGTATTGATGGGCACACTGTCCATCCAGTCACAGACTCTGTACCGATGCACGGGCGACAACGTAAACGTAAGAACCGGTCCAGGTAAGAAATACAAGGTTGTGTATGATGACAATTGGCAACAGAAAGTACAACTATTCAAAGGCGTTGTGGTGAAAAGTCGCGGAAAAGCACGCAACGGCTTTATTCCCATCACTTGTTTCTCTGGGGGAACCGCTCTTGGAGCACTGCCTTTCGACGGATGGGTCTCCGCACAATACCTCAAGCCGCTGACTAGAAAATGCCATGTCTGCAACGGGCGGGGGTACTTCAACAGACCATGTACGGAGTTCGATGGAGAACCTGGATATCACCCCACTGCATGTAATTGCAACGGAAAATTCTGTTTCCACAATACCAACGCCTGTTTTGGCAAGCAGCATTGTGGAGAATGCGGCGGACTAGGATATAAATAGGACGTGCCATATCGGCATCTACCTGAGGGCGTTCCGTGTGGTGGTGCGCCGAGCGCCTCTATGGGTGTGCTGCTGAACGACAAGATGGACTTGTTCTAGGGAGTCAAAGATGTCAACCGCAAGGGTTAGCGCAAGGAATGGTGTCTTAATGTGGAGAAGAAGCCCCGCCTGTATGAGTTCTTCGAGAAAAGAGAGGCCAAGGACCGGGAGGGAAATGAATTGTGTGACCCACAATACAAGAAAAGGCTTTTCTACTCCTTGGGGTTGTTCCTCTTCTCCTATCTGGCCAACGGAGCCAACATGGCCGACTTCGTCAAGTTGCGGTACGACGACTTCTACTACAACCATAAGCAGAAGGCCATGCGATTCATCCGCCAGAAGACGATGAGGGAGACCGACGGAATGGAAGTCATCTTCCCCATCCTGCCGCAAATGCAGGTGATTCTCGACCGGATAGCCCGTAAGCCCCAGCGCGGCGCTTTGGTGTTCGACATCATTAAGGAAGGAATGACAGAGACACGAATCAAGGAAATTGTGTCGTGCGAGAACGCCAACATCAACGCCCGAATGGAAAATGTCGCAAAGTTGTTGGGCATGGAAGAGAGGCCGACACCCACCTGGTGCCGCCATTCATACGCCACAAACCTGCGCGATGCCGGAGTCTCCACTGAATACATTTCCACGATGATGGGGCATTCCATGACCTCAGGCAGTGCCACAACCCTCAACTACCTTTCACGCTACAACATGGCTACCATGGTGACCAATAACTCAAAACTGCTCTCCACCAAGGACAAGAGCCAGAAGAAAGCAGAACTCGTGGAACGACTGATGGAGATGGACCAGGAGAAGTTGGAGGCCATGCTCAAATTGATGGGATAAAGTCTTCTAGTAAACATTGTGTTATTTCATACATTTTTCTATCTTTGCAAATTCTAAACAAATCAAATTATGGAACAGAACAAAATCATCATATACCAGACTGAGGACGGACAAACACAGATTGATGTCCGTATGGAGAATGAGACCGTGTGGTTGACACAAGCACAGATGGTTGAACTATTTCAGACAACCAAACAAAATGTAAGCCTACACGTTGGCAACGTATTCAAAGAAGGCGAACTCGAAGAAAATTCAACAGTCAAGGAATACTTGACAGTTCAAAAAGAAGGCAAAAGAGAGGTCAATAGAAAGGTGAAATACTATAACCTCGATGTAATCATTTCCGTCGGTTATCGTGTCAAAAGCAAACGTGGAACGGCATTCCGTATATGGGCAAGGAATATTCTGAAAGAATACCTTGTCAGGGGCTATGCCGTCAACCAGCGCATACACAGTGAGCAAATAGCCGAATTGCGCCAGTTGGTCCAGATGGTAGGCCGCACCATACAAAACCAGCAGATAGAACAAAATGACGAAAACCAGGCATTGTTCGACATAGTGGTGGACTACACTTACGCCCTCGACACCCTGGATGACTACGACTACCAACGGTTGCGCTTGGCTGAAACCACCCAGGAAGACAAGTTCCATGCTACCTATGAGAATGCCATGGAAGCCATAAAGGCGCTGCGCGATTAGTTCGGAGGTAGTTCTCTCTTCGGCAACGAGAAGGACGACTCCTTCAAAAGTAGCATCGGGCAGATATACCAGACATTCGGCGGCGAGGAACTCTACCCCAGTGTGGAGGAGAAGGCTGCCATGCTCCTCTATCTTGTCACCAAGAACCACTCGTTCAGCGACGGCAACAAACGTATTGCCGCTACGCTATTCCTGTGGTTTCTCAATAACAACGGCATCCTTTATCGTCCTGACGGCACAAAGCGACTCGCGGACAACACCCTTGTAGCCCTCACCCTGATGATAGCCGAGAGCAAGACAGAGGAAAAGGATGTCATGGTGAAAGTGGTGGTGAACTTGATCAATCAAAAGAACCTTTAGTCAAAGCAAATGCAGAGAAAGCATATATTCTCTGACTGTAAGAAAATGGTGGAATGTTTTTCAACAAATAATAATTATGTCGGACAAGGAATAGAAGAAAACCATTGGAACCCCAAATAGCGATGAGGAAGAGCAGTTGCATTTTGAGATTCCCAAGGAAATGCATGATGCATTGAGTCAACTTGTCAAATATCAGAATACATGCTTCAGGGAGTGCACAACGCTGCTGGCAGGTTTCAAGGCCACCAAAGGGCCCCAATGGCCGACATCGTCAAGTTGCGGTACGACGACTTCTACTACAACCATGAGCAGAAGGCCATGCGATTCATCCGCCAGAAGACGATGAGGAACTTACCTTAAAGTTGCATCTGGACTCAAAAAAGTTTGATATTGATGTTAATTTCGCTCTTTCTCTTATGGATTGACACTGATTCTCAACAAAAATGTGAAATGCGAACGTTCGCATTTCACATTTTATGCGAACCATCCAAAAATGCGAACCTTAACCTGCCACATCCTATTGGAAAAGTAGTTGCGG
>OMZE01000031.1 GCA_900315455.1 uncultured Prevotellaceae bacterium
GTCAGCACGCTTACCTCACAACTCAACGGGCTTGAAAAACTCAAGAACGTTCGACTGCCCTATGACTTGAAGACCTTAGGCACTGAGGCCTTCAAGGGCTGCAGCAGCCTGAAGGAGGTCACCATCCCGTCGAAGATGACAAAGGTCGAGCCCCGCTCCTTCTATGGTTCATCGGTAGACAGCATTTTCGTCGACCCCTTCAATGCCCAGTTCGAGTCGCGCGACGGCGTGCTCTTCGCCAAGGATGCCAATGCCGTTGCCGGCGAGAAGAACGTGCTCGCCGCCTTCCCCAACGGGCGCAACGAGGTGGTCATCTCCGGCACGGTGTCGCGCATTGCCAATGGCGCTGTCTACAAGGTGCCGGGCGTCAGCGACCTCTATTTCGACACCACCGACTACACCACCGTTCCCCAACTTGAGAACGGCGGCATCGAGACTGAAGACGGACAGATGATGCACGTCTACGTCTGCGATGCCACCAACGACTCAGTGCTGTTCCGTGCCTACCGTCGCGAACCTACATGGAGCCCCTACGTCAGCGCAGGCAGGCTGAGCCGCTACTACCCGCTGAAAATCGACAACACCACCACTGCCATCGGCCCCGATGGACAGCGTTACTACGTCGGTACGTTCTACATCGGCTTCGATACCGAACTGCCCGCCACCATGACTCCCTACATCGTGAGCAAAGCCGACGAGGCGAATTTCAAGGCCTATCTGTTGGAGCAGGAGCGCCAGGTGCCCCGCCTGTCGCCCGTTGTCGTATTGTCCAAGGAGACAGGGCTCTACCGTCTGCACCCCCTCGGCTGGCAGATGGCCGAATGGCCCATGTGGGCCAACCAACTCATCGGCACCGACCGTACAGGGATGCCCCTCTATCAGCAACATTCCGCCCAGGGCAGCATCCTCACGCCACAGAACAGCGGCAACCAAAGACGAGGAAACAGCCCGCAAGTCGCACTACGATGCCGTCTACGACCTCGAGATAGCCGCCAGCGAATTTTCCGACGGCGACTTCACCTATCGCATCATCCACAAACAGTCTAACGACGACTATATGGCCACACTCACCGACTACGTCGGTAAGGGCGGTTGCGTCGTCGTGCCTCCCGTCATCGATTGGGAACAGCAGTCGCAAGTACCCATCACAAAGATGGGCCCGGGGGTTTTCAGCCGTAATGAGAACACCATCTACAGCATCGACATGACTGCCCTCGAAGATCTGGAGACCGTAAGCACTGAGCGCTCAGCCGCCGCGTCTCCTTTCGGCGGTGTCGACCCCCGCACCATCATCTACCTGCCCGAAGGCAAGGCCACCGAGGCCGACAACGTGGTAGTGGGTGGTCTCTGCAAGAAACTCTCGCTCACCGACAACTGGGACTTCGTTCCCCCCCTCGAATTCTATGCCGAGGAGGCCACTTACAACCGCAAGTTATCGGCTGTCCACAATGCCGACGGCACATGGTCGTCCAAAGCCTTTACCTTATGCCTGCCCTATGACTACGACCTCACGTCACTATGCGAATCCGGTCAGGTGAAAGTCTGCCGACTCTACTATATCAAGGACAACAAGGAGTTCATCTTCTCCAACACCGATCCCTATCTCTCGGCAGGACGAGCCTACCTCATTGTTGTCTACGAGGGCGAACTTTCGTTCGACGCAGAGGACGCGTTGCTTGTCTGCGAGCCCGATGACTCTCAGGAGATTTACGACTGGGACGCTTATTCCAGCCAAACTTTGGGCGTATGGAAGGGCACGTTCAGAAGTTTGAGCAATGATGAATGTAATGCCCGGCCTACATACGGAATGGACAGGGAAAAGTTCCGACTCTACCGCAATGACACGGAGGCATATCGCAACGCATGGCTCTCTTCGTTCCGTTCTGCCTTCTACGCCAACGCTCCCCTCGGACGCAATGCCTACTCCATCGTCTTTAAGAAGTACGTTGCCGGCAGCGAAGACGACCCCATTGTCGACTTCCCCACCGACGGCTATGAACCCGACTCCGACTTCTCCGGCTACGACGATACCGAGGGCATCATCCACGTCATTGGCGACGACGGCTCACACCAGTACTTCGACCTTCAGGGTAGGGCCCTCAGCAGTCCACCCCAAAAGGGAGTATATATCATAAATGGTAAAAAGGTAATCAAATAACAGACAACAATGAGAACCAACAATAACCGTTCGTGGACAACCCGCATGCCACTTGGCTCCCGCAAGTGTTATCAGAAACCCACTATATGGGTAGACGAGTTACCCCCCTTTTCCATATTGGGTGATTATCCCAGCGGAAACACAGGTCAAGGTGGCGGTGCCAACGAAGACCAGATGTTTTGGGAAGAAGGACAAGGGAATGTCAGTATTTGGGATGAGGAGTAAAACGGCAACCCCGTTTTACTCCCTTCCTGCCGACTCTCATGGCTACATATTCACCATTACAAACAACTCAGAACAAATTAGAATAACATAAAAACGAATACGAGATTTATCGAACACCCGTTCGGGCGAATTTGCAATTCGCCCGGCCTGAGTATAAGCATTTTCAATGCGCTTTTTCATAAGAATCAACCACCCCCCAGCCGTCCAGGCGAATTTGCTGTCCATCCACACTGTAGAGACGTGATTCTTCCCGTCTCCCTCCAGCGATATGACAGAGCAAAAATGTTGTAGAGGGTGTACAAAATGATTGAATGCGTTTCGAGCGTCGACTACTAGTTCTCGCCGTAGGCGACTGAATAGGGGAGTGCGCTTCGCGCAGAAATCTCACAAATCGTTACAAATCAAACAAATAACAAATAGAAAAGGATTTGAAAGATTTGGATAGATTTGAAAGATTTCTCGCCGTAGGCGACTGAAGAAGGGAGTGCCCCTACTGGGGCAGAACCAACGGTCACTGTTCGCGAAGCGAGGGAAAGTAAATCTCACAAATCGTTACAAATCAAACAAATAACAAATAGAAAAAAGATTTGAAAGATTTGGATAGATTTGAAAGATTTCTCGCCGTAGGCGACTGAAGAAGGGAGTGCCCCTGTCGGGGCAGAAATTTTACAAATCATCAAAAATTATACAAATAAAAAGATTTGAATGATTTTGAATAGATTTGTACGATTTCTCGCCGCAGGCGACTAAAAATTCAATTTGCCCCAGATTGTAGTAGAATTCGTGAGATTCGTTCAGTCGCTTGCGACTTTTTGAAAGAACAAAGTCCTTGTGATTCGTGTGATTCGGTTAATTACCTCCCTTCGGTCAGTGGGTCTTCGACAAATCTCGTGTTCGTATAAGACAATAAAAGATGGTAGAGTTCAGTTTTTATTAAAAACTTGCAGCCCTTTCCATTCTGTAAGTTGAGTGAATGCGAAACTTCAATAAAAGAGAAATAAATGAAAACCAAAACCATCCTTATCATCCTCACCTTGTTGCTCGCCATGCCCACTGTCGTGCTGTCGAGCCCCGTCATGAAGTGTAGCAGTGTGCTCCAGTCTCCCCAGCCCAGTCTGAAGACCCTGGAGGAAATCGTGGCAAAGGCAAGAGCCAATGGTGCCCAGTGGACTGTCGACGAATGGAAACTCCAGACCAAGAACGTCTTTGTGGTGATGACTCCGTTCCTCAAAAGAATGGGTGACTTGCAGAAAATGGCAGAAGAAAACCCCGACAATGTCGCTGCTGCCATGGCAAGTGTCGCGCAATTGGAACAGGAGATGGAGCCTTATGAGAAATTGCTGGAGGAGTTTGGTACTCTTGCTCAGGCCACTGAGGCAGGCAAGGTCGTCATGGAAGATGATGAATGGGCGGAGCAGATGATGAGAGAACTGGGCATCCCCGAGTTTCTCGCCGATCCGAGCACTTGGGATGATGAAGATGAGGCAGATACAGATACCGTTTCCATTGATGAATGTGAAATCGATTCCATAGGCTATCCCTTCGTCTCCGAGGAATTGCGGCAACTGGAGGACATCGTGACAAGGGCACGCACAGAGAGTGGCCAGTGGACCGAGGATGAATGGAAAGCCAACCTGAAATTTGCCATGGTTGCCATCGCCCCATTATTGAAGCAGGTACAGGATTATCAGGAGATGATTGGCGACGACGAAACCAAGGCAGCCGAGCATATCAACGAACTGTCAAGTCTCTTGGAGGTATTTGAGCCATACGAAAAACTCTTCAACGAACTCGATGCCTTGGCCAATGCCAGCGAAATAGGCAAAGCCGTCTTGGAAGACCCCGAATGGGAGAAAGAAGTCACCGAAGAACTCAGCCGCATGGGCATTGAGTTGTAGGTTTTTCTTATGCCCCAAAAACACACGAAGGGAGATGCTCAAACCATCTCCCTTCGTGCATGATAATGCTGCCAGCAGGTAGGGTAGGGGGCGATGCCTCTATTCATTGCACCACTGCAGGCCAACTTGTCTCCAGACAAAGCCCTTTCCTTTTCTCAATGGGGACTAATGAAAACCTTTGTAACTGCATATCCACTTGCCACAATTCCTCTGGGTTCTTTGCCTAAACTAATTAAGAAAACTCTATCTCCTTCTTTAATGCTGAGGCTCTACAACCTTCAATTCTTAACAATCCCGGTAAAATCTTAAAGAATGCCGAATTTTTTGTTGAATCGGAAAGACCGGCTTAACTTTGTGGAAAAAACGATGGAATACGAATTTAAACAAGTAGAGGCAGCTGACATGTGCCAGCGCATCATATCAGTTATCGTCGGTAAATACATTGACCAGATAGTGAAAGCAAAGAACGACATAATTGAACTGTCTGTTATTCGCCCTCACTCAGAAGATAATGGGATGAAGATTGTGATTGAGGTTTCAAAAGATGGCGACACCTCTTTAAAGGGAATACCACTCAAAAACACTAAAACAAAAAGAGGCGACTTATGGTCTTTTATTGAGACATACCTGCCTGACTATTATCATCGAGATGACATTCTGCAATTCGACATCTACTCACGCTATGTACATAATGAAGATGTGTGTGATAGCGACCTTCAATGGATTTATGATGATTTCGGTTCTGACAAAGAGAAAGTTAAGCGAGTTATAGACCAGATGGAAAAAGATTTCGCATACGAGGCATTAACGTATTGGCTCATAAACCACGGGACAGAGAGTAGGTGACGCTATTGGCAGCCTTTAGATAAGCTTCATAATGCTGAGCTAACAGTTCGATGTCAGGAATGAACTTTTCTGGCAACAACATTTTCTTATGCTGCAAACTGGCCAGATAGTTGTGAGTTTGTTCATCCTTCGCCCCATCAATCATTTGTTCTGATACGACAATCTCATAGTCGGGTGTGATTGCCACCAAGTATTTGTCGTAGGCGCGATGGAAAGTCGGAGTCATGCAGAGACCGTTTTTAGGGTTTGTGCGGTTTTTAGTGTCATCTGCCCAGCCTGATATATGGCAAGCCTCTAACAACGATGAATTAGATATTCCCGTAATACAGCATTGATTATTGTATGCAGACAACACAGTGTCATGGAAGAAACGTTGGTTCACACGCTGGCGTATCACCGCTTCGCGGGTCTTGCCTTCAGGCAAGTCTTCCGTGCGTATTTCTGTATAATCTTCCAGCGTCTTTCCCATCCTTTGGGCAAGCAACTGTTCGCTCTCGTAAATCACCTTCTCAGGATTCAGTTCAAACTCTGCCCATATAATTGGATCGAGTTTTCCTGTATGTGACAAGCCCTTTGCCTCCACACCACTATCGAAGTGCCCTAAATTGCATATCTTCGTGTACAATCCACCTGGTGAGCGGCCGATAATCTTCGCCCACTTGATGATTTCGGGTGACGTTTTGCGGGCTTTTATGAACGGTATCTTGCAATAAACATTGATTGCCATCTTCAGTTCATCCTCCGTCCAATTGGGATTTCTTTTCATCATGCAGCAATATTTTCAATGTTTACTAGAATTGTCTTTAATGTTCTTCCTTTGTCGTGAATAGCAAAGTCTTTTACAATTTCAAGAAATAATGCTTTTGGTTGATGTTTACGCAAAATTGCCTCTATTTCAAAGAAAATCGTCCCCATCTGATTTTCATAGGATATTTCACCATAAACTCTTATGTTATTCTCTCGGTCTATTTCTTCAGGAAAATCAATCAAGTTTATTTTCTTTGCTTGTTTCTTTGCCATATTACGTTTCAATATTTATTCAATCTCCAATTCAATTTATATATCATGTTTATTATCTAGAACCCAATCATTTCCCCATAAACACATGATCTCTATGATATGCCAAGAAATCGCGATTGGGCTTATGCTCAATAGGCATAGTTATTCTTTGGTTCATTATACTGCCAAAATGCTTGTCGTAATATTCCTGCGTTTCGTATTCACGAAGGGCGGAGGAGAGACAAATGGTATAGTCGTCGGGGGAGACGGTAATCAGTCCCTTGTCGAAAGCCTTGTCATACAATGCTGAAAAGCAGATGCCATTGCATGGATTGAGCCGGTCTTTTTCGTGCGACTTCTCTGCCCAAGGGATGATGTGGCTGGCCAACAGCAATTGTGGAATGTCAATACCCGTCAGGGCACAACGGCCACCATAATTGGCAAGAATCATGCGGCGAAAGTAGTCCTGCCCCTTCCTTCGTTTTGTTTCTGAGATGATGTCTTTTCCTTCCTTTGCTATATCAAAGTGGGCGATAAGTTTCGAGGAAATCATACTTGGATTCGTCTCTTGTTTCACAATCCTATCCGCCTCTTGAATATCCTGCTCATATTGGGCATACTTCATCAGACTCTTCAAGGCTGCAGAGCAAAAATTCTTCAGAGGATAACTCCTTTGATTCGGTTTGCCAAAGTCGAAGATATTCTGCTCGTTGTTTTTCATCTTCTTCACCTCGGCATTGACGAAGCGTAACACTTGCTCAATGATGGCTACATCGGTAATTGCGTAGAGCGACTGACCGTGAAGGTTTATCACGTCTTGATGCGGCAAGACCTCGTCGAGAATCATTATTGCACGAGCATAACTGTTCGCTTTTCCCGAATTCTCTCGCGAAAGACGTGTATTAAAATCGATAAAACCGAGCCTGTTCATTCGAGTGGTTAGTATTTTCCAATTTAGAACTATCAAGCACAAAGATAGTGATTTATTTTCAAACGCTTTCCACTTTGTCGAAATATTCTTATAATGTATGCACAACTTTGGATGTTTTCACGAGAATCATTACCTTTCTGCGACCTTTTGTTACCCTCAAAAACCACCATTTGCGACAGGTTTTTAATGCTTTTCGCCCATTTGTACATTATTCGGGTTGCTGTCTGATGCTTCTCTTGCGAAACTCATCGATTTATTTGTTTTGGCCCTAGAACGGATGTTATATTTGCAATGTCAAACGACAAAAAGAGGAAAACAATATATTAACAATAAAAAAAATACGACTATGAATACAATGAAATTTTTTCTGGTAGCACTGATGTGCATGATGGTTTCTAATGTGTGCCTCGCCGGCGACCACATCATCTCTCCAAAACAACTCCCGAAGGCTGCACAGCAGTACATACGCCAGTATCACCCAGGGCAGATCATCGTATATGCCGAGGTAGACTACGACTTCGGACGTCCGAAATATGAGGTGAAACTGATGAATGGGATAGAACTGAAGTTTGATGCCCGCGGCTACTGCTATAAGATAGAATTTGGCGAGGATTACCGCTCGGTGAGGAGATCGTTCCCCGCAAGACGTCACGACGCGCGAAAGTATCACGACTATGATGATGACGACGACTTCGACGACTTCGATGACTGACATCTAACAACAAATTCTCTCACTACACCGTTCCCCCTCCACCAGGGGGAATTTTTTTTGTGGCATAATAAGGAGTGCGCTTCGCGCAGAAATGCAAACAAAAAAGATTTGAAAGATTTTGAATAGATTTGAAAGATTTCTCGCCGTAGGCGACTAAAGATATGGAGTGCGCTTCGCGCAGAAATCTCACAAATCGTTCCAAATCACACAAATAAAAAAGATTTGAAAGATTTTGAATAGATTTGTATGATTTGACTTCCGCTTCGCACGTCGACCGTTGGTTCTCGCCGTAGGCGACTAAATGCTTTACATGATGAACCCCAAAAGTCAGACAAAACTTTTGGGGTTCACTATAAATCTTGTGGGCCTATTTCTCAACTCACTTTATCACGACCTTTCTGCCGTTGTTGATGTAGATGCCCTTCTGTGTGGGTATGCCATTGAGTTTTCGTCCGTCAAGAGAATACCATGGACCATCGTTGAATGACCATTGAATATTTTTCACTGACCTTTGCCCATCGTTGATGGCCCGGATGACAGTAATATCGTTGTCATCGTCGCCGAAGTTCAAGACGAATGAGCGGGTGAAAGCATCGCCTCCAATCGGGTCTTTACCCGCAGTCAGTCCGTGGGTCAGCCTGAACACGGCACGACAAGAATTGACGGTAAACGAGGACGATGGATAATAGAGGGTGTTGTCGGCACCGAGATAAAGCACACTCTTGTCGTTGGCGACTAAGGAGACGGGAGAGAACGAACCTACGAAATCGACGTACTCCGTACCAGAGATGCCGGCCGCATCGCTCCTGATGACGACATCGTCGAAAATGGGGTCGATCTTGTCGTATGAGTAGCCTTCCTCACCATAATGCTCTGGCTGCGGATAGCGGAATATGTAGGGAGTGCCCGCGCTGAGACTGGTAGTAGCATTGCCGAAGTTGAGTGTCAGCGAGCCACTCTCTTTATCATAGTCGGTAGAGATGAGCGCCTTGATGGTAGCACTATGCAAAGGCGTTGTGGTGATGTCGGCCACGTCGAAGGGCAGGCAGATGGTGTTCCACGAACCATCGCCCCAGAAAGTGCGTCCGGAAAGGGTGACGTCGGCGTGACGTCCGTTGTAGGCTTCCAGCATCGCAGTGTTGTCTGCATTGTCGGCAAGGGCGATGCTTATACGGTCGTATTTGTCCCATTCGTCGCGGAATGTGTATGTATAGCCATCGATGGTGAGGGTGGCAGTGCCGAAGTAGTGGATGCCTATGACCTCGCCTTCTTCGTCTTTGATTTCCTCACTGGTGATTTCAGGTTTCAACGCCCGAGAGATGAGGTCGGGATGAGTGATGCTGACGGTGCTTTCGTACTCTGTGTTGTTCTCCGACCACTGCCATTCAGCATCGAGCAAATAGAGAAAACGCGCGTGGAAAGTGGTGTTGGTCATATCCACGGTCACATCGACGGGCGAGCCGGGATTCAGGATGACATCGTCCTTGACGGCAGTCCACTGATTGTAGTTCGCGGATTCTGGGTCGGCGTTCATCTGCCATCCTAAGAACTTATAGCCATCGGGGACTATCGGGTTTTCAAACAGATAGAACTTCTTGCCCACAGTGAGGGTGTAGTTGGCGCTCTCCTCGTAGGTGTTTTTCTCGTCACCAGGCACATAGTAGGTGAAGGTGCGACTCATGTTCTCGGCTTTGATGCCGCAGACACAGTCGCCACTGCTGACATCATGCAACTCTTTGACGGTGTGGCCACACAGACTGCAGGTGGTGGTGTGGGTATACTCGTCGTCGATGCTGTAAATGAAGGTCTTGTCGTGCTGGCAAGGTTCGATGATGACGTAGGTGTTGGCATGGTCCTGGCATTTGAGAGCCCGCTCGCCGTAGTTGGCTTCGGTGAGTTCACCTGTGGGAATATACTCTTTTCTGAGGTCGTCAGGGATGGCTTCTGTCGAATTATACGACACCTTCATACCTGGGGCAATGTCGAGTGGGCCATCGCTCTTTTCGAAGCCGCCTCCGATGGGGGCAGCATTGTCTCCTTTAATGATGCGGTTGGAAACCTTCACGATGCCACCGGTGATGTGTACCTCGGCACCAACGCCGTACCATCCTCCGCCAATGGCTGGCGCTTGATAACGTTGGCCGTAGTTGGGTGATGTGGCATAGACCGTGCCACCGCTCACCACGAGTTTGCCACCTTCTTCTCTGTGTGAACCGCCAATGCCCGCGGAGCAGTACCCACCATAGGCGTATACTTCTCCGCCAGAAATATAGACATCGCCACCACGGCCCCTATAACCACCGCCAATTCCGGCACCAGACTGTCGCAAGGATTCGACATCGTCATCCCAGAAGCCGCCATAGGCATGAACGGTGCCTCCAAAAATCCTGACTATGCCACCATTGCCACCAAGGTCGTCTGAATCCTGTTTCTTGCCTCCACCAATACCGGCACCACACCATTTTGCATCGGCAGTGACATCACCGCCGTAGATGAAGACGGAATTGCCCTGGCTGGCAGCATAACCACCGCCAATGGCTGAGCCAAATGCTGAATAGTTGGCATATACTTTACCTCTATAAATGACCAACCTGCCTTTGATGCTTCCTTTGCTGCCTCCGCCTATCAAGGCTCCGTTTCTGCTGTATTGGGCAAGAATGTCGCCACCATGAATGTAAAGTGTTCCCATGTGGGCTCCCTCACTACCGCCACCGATGGCAGCGGCATCGGTATAGACCCATTTGAGTCTGCCGTCGCTCGTTACCAGGGCATTCTCCGCCTTCAGTTTGCCCCTGGTCTGCGCATCGTCACTTTGGCTGTAGATGGAGAGTGTGTGGCCTTCCTCCAACTTGATGTGGTTGCAGTAGAGTTCGCAGCCATCTGTCAGGACCAGGTGCACGTCTTCGCCCACGATGTTGATCACTTTGTAACTGACGTTGCCTTCCACATAGTAGTAGCCGTCGTACAGTTCAGTCCAGTCGTTGGGGTGGCTGCCTTCGAGTTTGTTGGCGGGTAGGGTACGTGTCTTGGCCACCACCACCTTGTTCTCATCATCCCAAGAGCACTCGTCGAACCTGACAAATGTGCCAAGGATGAGTTCGTCGTCTACTATCGTAAGATTCTTGCTGGTCTTGTCGCTATGGAAGAAGGTGGCGGCTTCGGCATTGGGGTTGTGGGCTTTGTAGCCGTTGGTAATGATTTGGCCTCCCGTGTTGATGGTCACACCGATGGTGGCGCCATCCTGAAAACTCCCCGTCACATTGACCAAGGTCTTGCCGTTGAGATAGACATTGCTTGTGTTGTTGCCGTCGCTGGTGCTGCCGGTGTTCTCCCAGATATAGATATATCCCTTCATATTGAGCGTGCCATTGTTCCAGATGCCACCTCCGACGGTGGCTGACTGGTTGCCTGCTATGGTACCGCCGTTGATAGTGAGCGTGCCATTGTTCCAGATGGCGCCTCCTTCCTTGTCGGAATGGTTCTGGGTGATGACGCCGCCATTGATGGTGAGCGTGCCGTCGTTCCAGATGGCGCCGCCAGAAGACGTGGCCTCGCAGAACATGATTCGGCCACTTTCCAATGTGAGTTCGCCGTGATTGGTGATGCCGCCTCCGTTGGTAGACTTGCCACCGGTGATGAGTCCGTCTTGTTCTGAATTGGAGTTCATGATGGTGAGTTGGCCACCCGTCTCTACACGGATGACGCCGCCGTCGTTTGCGGGGAGAATCAAATTGCGCGACAGGGTCTTGCCATTCAGGTCGATGGTGATGTTCTTGCCGTCGCCGATACTCAAGATCTTACTCAATTCGATGTCTTGCCAGAATATGATCTTCACAGTGCTATTGTTTTCGATAGCATATTCCAGTCCGCCTTGATCGACGATCTCGACAACATCTTGTGCCTTAGCACCCTGCATGAAGGTGCATAAGAGAACCAGAAGCAGATAAACTTTGTTGCTCTTCATTGCTTGTTTTATAAATTAGCGTTATTTCTTGATGATAAAAATTCCACTCACTTCATCACGATCTTTCTGCCTAGGCGACCGTGCACAACAGGGCAAAAATCAGAAATGTTTTCCTGAACATATTGTAGTTGTTATTCTCAGAAGGGGATACCTATATGAGGTTCCCATAATTATTTTTTAATAAGAGCCTGCAAAGTTACACATTATTCATGAGATTTGATGGTATTCGCCGGCAGAAAAACCAAATGATGCATCAAAATGTAGAATTTGGATAAAAAAAGCACAAATTTGGTTGGAGATTGAAAATTGAAGATTGAAAATTGAAAATTATCATGCTTTGCATGATGAACATCGGCTGCGCCACCGTATGGCGCGATTTCGTCGCGACAAAAGCCTGAGGCTCATAATGCATGGGCAAAAATGCTAAATCGTGAAGATTTTTTGGTTTTTCGCAATTTTTTCGTACTTTTGCACCCCAAAAACAATAATTTGTTGATTTTATAGGAAAGATGAAAAAGTATTTACCTTTATTTTTGTTTGTCTTTGTGCTCTCATCGTGTATCAAAGACGAACTGATGAATGCGGAATGCGACATTCTGAATGCATGGGTAGAAGGCGACCAATATAAGGAGAACTTCTACGAAGCCTCACAGATGCGCATGGAGAATATCTCCTCTGCAGAAAAGGAGATTATCTTCACCGTGCGCTCTCTGATTTCTCTCCCCAAAGAGATGCCCGTATTCTTCGATGTCACTCCGGGAGCCACCATCGAACCTGCCAGCGGAACGGTGCAGGACTTCACCAAAGGCCCCGTGGTCTATACAGTGACCTCGCAAGACGGTGCATGGAAACGCCAGTACACCGTGTCGTTCAGAGAGGCATCTCTGCCCACCTTCGTATACAGTTTCGAGAACTTCAACACCGTGAAGAGTGAAACCAACTACTATCATGAGTTTTATGAAATCGACCATGATGGTACGCCCATTTACCTCTGGGCAACGGGCAACTCGGGTGCCGTCCTTATCAAAAAAGATTCCCAACCGGAAGACCAGCCCACCTATTCGATGGTTAATGGCTACAAGGGTAGGGGCGTGTGCTTGAACACCCAGGGCACCGGTCAACTGGGCGAGTATATGAAGAAGCCTATCGCTGCAGGCAACCTCTTCATGGGCAAGTTCATCTTCGACAATCTGCTCTTCAATCCGCTGCAGACCACCCAGTTTGGCTATGTCATCGACCGCGAGCCCGTGCGTATTACCGGTTATTACAAATACCATCCGGGACCAGTGTTTACCGACAAGGACAAGAAAGAGGTGCCGGGACGTGTTGACGAGCCCAGCATCTATGCCGTGTTCTACCGCAATAAGGACGAGCAGGGCAACAAAGTGTTCCTCTATGGCGACGACGTGCTCACCAGCCCGTATATCGTGTCGAAAGCCCAGGTGGCATCGCTTCCGCCAACCGACGAATGGACCCGCTTCGAAATGTTCTTCGAGGGCGAAGATGCCGATAACGCTATGGTGGCTGAAAAAGCCTACAACCTCACCATCGTCTTCTCGTCGAGCAAAGACGGAGCGTCGTTTGAGGGAGCAATAGGCAGTGAGTTGTGTATAGACGAGGTGGAAATCTCGTTCGAGAAACCGGATAATGAATGAGAGGAGGACCAGCATCATGAAGAAAAATATCATCATCTGTATCGCTTCGTGTCTGGCATGGCTGATGCCGGGCGAGGCTCTCGCCGCCAACCCTGACGGCGGACTGCAACTGAAAGCCCGTGTGGGCTATAACATCGGCGGCACGGCGCCCATCGGCTTGCCCGCCACCATCCGCAGCATCGACGCCTACCGGCTCACCCCATCGGTGATGGTGGGTGCCGACGTGAAAATGCCTCTCAGCGGCAACTGGGGACTGATGGCTGGCCTGCGCTTAGAGAACAAAGGCATGGACGCCGACGCCACCACCAAAGGCTATCGTATGGAGGTGGTGAAGGGCGACAGCAAACTCGAGGGTCTTTTCACCGGTCACATCAAGCAGGAGGTGAAGGAGTGGATGCTCACGCTGCCTGTGATGGCGACTTACCAACTGGGGCAGAAGGTGACGCTGAAGGGTGGTCCGTATCTCTCGCTGCTTCTCGACAAGAATTTCAGCGGCATCGCCTCCGACGGATATTTGCGTCAGGGCAACCCCACCGGACCGAAGGTGATCATGGGCAACAAGGAGGGCGAATGGGCTACTTACGACTTCGACGATGACTTGCGTTCGCTGCAGTTTGGCGTGGCTGTGGGTGCCGATTGGCAACTGCATAAGCACTTCGGTCTCTCTGCCGACCTGAACTGGGGTCTCACCGGCATTTTCGAGAGCGATTTCAAGACGGTAGAACAGACGCTTTATCCCATATACGGCACTCTCGGAGTGTTCTGGAAATTCTAACCATAGGGCTTATCCTTGCTGATACGGCAGCGCCGTAAAAAGGCATCGAAAATAATCAAGCACCGCAACTCTCTGCGGTGCTTGATTTTTTTTGAATGTAGTCTAAAAAAAGAGAAAGATTTGGATAGATTTGTATGATTTCTCGCCGCAGGCGACTAGATACTTTTCATGATGAACCCCAAAAGTTAGACAAAAACTTTTGGGGTTCACTACATTTTAGCACATCCTTTTTTGGATGCATCCCATCGGTTACGGGTTATTGTTGTGGGGTGTCGTCGCCCAGTTCGGCGAGCACGCGCTCATACTGCGCTAACAGCCAGGCGTTTTGCTCGGGGATGGTGAGGTGGCTGTTGTCGAGTTCGATGGCATCGTCGGCCTTGCGCAGCGGACTCACCTCACGGTGGCTGTCGAGATAGTCGCGCTCCTTCACGTTCTGCAGAATCTCATCGTAGTCGGCCTCCTCGCCCTTGCCCAGCAGTTCCTTGTAGCGACGCTCCGCACGCACCTCGGCACTGGCGGTGATGAAGACCTTCAACTCTGCATCAGGGAACACCACGGTGCCGATGTCACGTCCGTCCATCACCACACCCTTCTCTGCCCCCATCTGCTGCTGTTGAGCCACGAGGCACTCCCTGACGAAGCCGATGGCAGAAATCAGACTCACGCGGTTGGATACCTCCATGCCGCGGATTTCCTTCTCCACACACTCGCCGTTGAGGTAAGTGTCGGGCTTGCCCGTCTCTTCGTTCAGCGCGAAGGAGATATGTGCTTCGGGCAGCAGGGCTTTAAGCCGTTCCTCATCGATGCTGTCGTCGTCGCCGAAAAGGCCGTTGCGCAGGGCAAAGAGAGTCACTGCACGGTACATCGCTCCAGTGTCTACGTAGATATAGCCAATGGCACGTGCCAGGTCCTTGGCCATCGTGCTCTTGCCACATGAGGAGTGGCCGTCTATCGCTATGGTAATCTTTCTCATTGTTGGTAGGATTTTTGTGATGAATTAGATATTGAAGGCGGCATTCACCAGTATCGATGACGACGACACATGGTATTTGCCGTAGGAAACGCTGATTTTGAAACGGTCGAGGGTGACACCCGCTCCGAGGGTGAGCCCGGCACCATGGCTGCTCTCGCTGTCGCCATCGCTCACCTTCATCTCGTTGGCATGGCGGAAATTCAAACCACCACCCACCCATATCTGCTGCGAGAGGAGCAGTTCGGCACCCACACTCAGGTGCTCGATGAACTTGTAGTCCCAGTGGGTGAGGTCCTGCAGCGTGGCAGAGAGGCGCAGCGGCGCCCCCTTCAGCCTCTTCGTCACACCCACTTGCAGGTCGAAGGGCAGACGCTCATACTCTTCGTCGAAGGCCTTCAACTGGCCGCCAAGGTTCTTCGCCACCGCCGACAACGACAGGTCGGCTTCGGAGTCGTAGTAGTTGAGTCCCAGGTCCACGCACATCGCTATGGAGTTGTAGTCGGCGATATACGACGATACCCATTTCGCCGTGATGCCGCCCACGAGGCGGTCGGTGAGGTTGTAACTCAGGTAGGCAGCCAGGGATATCTCCTTGGCGGAGAACTCGCCGTGCTGCACGTTATTGGCATCCATCTCCTTCATCTTGCCGTAGTCCATATACTGGCCGCTGGCTCCGAGCATCATGCGGTCTTTCGGCTCCCAGCAGTAACTAGCGCTCGCTGTATTGGCTCCCGCCATGTAGTTCATGAAGTTCAGCCCGATGGTGCGGTCGCTGACCGACGACAGGAGGGCGGGATTGGAGAAGATGAGCGAGGGGTCGTCTTCGATGAGGCTGATGTTCTGTCCGCCCAATGCCGCTCCATGCGCGCTCACGGGGAGCCGCAGGAAATTGTAGGCCGTCTGGCTTTCCTGTCCCCAGATGGCCATGCTGGCGAGCAATAAGAGGAGCGTTACAACACCTTTTTTCATCTTTTTAGTCTTTTTGGCAGCAAAGATACACCATTTTTCAAATATCTGAGTTATTTTTGCATTGTGAAATCCACCGATGGGCCTTCTTTTATGAAGTTCCCGGCTTTTCCCACTATGATATAACGGATTTTCCGTCATATTATTGGGTGAGCCGCCGCCTTTTTCATCGGTGGGTGAGGGCGTGGCGCTATCGCCATCGCCCAGTGTGTATCACTGCGAATGGAACAGAAGAAATCTCCCGCTGCCGACCTCGACCGCCGCCGACCTGCTATGCTGGTCCTTGGGGCGATGGTGGCACTTGCGCTATTGTGGGCAGCCCTCGAATACAACGCCAGCAGCCTCTTCGGCGATGACGAAGCCGCTCTCCTCGACGAGATAGCCGAGGAGATGGAGTATATGCCGCCCTTTGAAGACAACGACCCTCTGCCCATGCCCGAGGAGCGACTCTCTCTCAGCGACCAGGTGGTGGTCGACGAGGAGCAGACGTCGACGGAAGAGGAAGAGAAGGCCGACGAAGTGGCACCGCCGCCTCTTCTCGTCACCGAGACCGAGGAGACTCCCGAGGCCCTCGACCGGCTCGTGGAGGAGGAGGAGAAGAAGGACGAAAAGCCGGAAGACCAACCGATGCGGGTTGCCGAGCAGGCCCCACTGTTCCCCGGAGGGATGATGCAGTTGATGAAGTGGCTCACGAAAAACCTGAAGTATCCCGAGTCTGCCCGCAAGGCCAAAATCAGCGGCAAGGTGGTGGTGGCCTTCATGGTGAATACCGACGGCAGCGTGAGCGACGTGAGACTGCTCAAGACCGTGGAACCCAGCCTCGACAACGAGGCGCTGCGCGTGGTGCGCATGATGCCGAAATGGGAACCCGGCATCAGCAACGGCAAGGTGAGCCGCACCCTCGTGCACCTTCCTATCGTATTCAAGTTCTAAAAACCACATATAACCATGCTCAATTCAAATGAAATCCTCACCCTGGTCAACGATTACCTCGCGCATATCGCCTACGACAGGAAGCCCGCGAGCCTCTACGAACCTATCAAGTATGTGCTCTCGCTGGGCGGGAAGCGCATCAGGCCCTCGTTGCTCCTGCTCGCCTATAACCTCTATAAAGACGACCCCGAGACGGTGCTGCCCACCGCCTGCGCCCTGGAGACGTATCACAACTACACGCTGCTCCACGACGACCTCATGGACAACGCCGACCTGCGCCGAGGCCACATGACCGTGCACAAGCGGTGGGATGCCAACACCGCCATACTTTCGGGCGACTCCATGCTCGTGCTGGCTTTCAACCAGATGATGCAGTGTAGCGACGACAAACTCCGCGATATCCTGCAACTCTTCACCGTCACCGCCCTCGAGATTGGGGAGGGACAGCAGTATGACATGGATTTCGAAAACCGCAACGACGTGACCGAGGAGGAGTATATCGAGATGATACGCCTGAAGACCAGCGTGCTGCTGGCCTGCGCCACGAAGATGGGGGCCATCCTCGCCGGGGCGGGGCGCGACGACACCGAGCGGCTCTATGCCTTCGGCGAGAAACTCGGCCTGGCTTTCCAACTGCAAGACGACTTCCTCGATGTCTACGGCGACACCAAGGTGTTTGGCAAGGCTATCGGCGGCGATATCCTCTCCAACAAGAAGACGTATATGCTCATCAATGCGCTTGCCCTCGCCGACGAACGGCAGCGCAACACCTTGCAGAACTGGCTCCTCATGGACAACCCCGACCCACAGGAGAAGATAGCAGCGGTCACCGAACTCTACAACGAGATTGGCATCAATGAGTTGGCTACGGAGAAAATCAAGTTCTACTTCAAGGAGTGCCTGAAGGAACTCGATGCCGTGGCAGTGCCCGAGGAACGGAAGACCGAACTCTATGCCTACACCCGTGAATTGATGAAACGCGAATACTGATGGCACTGCCATTACGCCTATGCCATACCGAAGACTGCCGAAAACTGATGCCGCACGGCTCAAGGCCCTCGAGGCCATCGCCGACAACAACGTGGTCTATACCGTCGAGGGACGGTTCATCGACCGCGATGCCGTGGCGCAGGCCCAGCGGCTCTATGCCCAGATGAGCGATGCGCTCTCGCAGTACCGTACCTGCATGCGCACGCAGGTGAGGTACTCGAAACGCATCACCCCGCTGCAGCACCATGCCATGACCTATGTGAGCCATTTCCTGCAAGTGCTCTTCCTCGCCATAGAGCGGGGCGAAGTGGAAAGAAAGTGGCTGACGCTCTATGGCTTGTCGGCGGAGCAGAGGGTGGTGCCTTACCTGAAGACCTCGGAGGCGGTGATGGAATGGGCACCAAAGGTGATTGAGGGCGAGAAGCGCAGGATAAAGCAAGGGGGCAAACCCATCCTCTCGCCGCCCATCGGCGCTGTCATCACCCATTTCGACGTGTTCAAGTCGATGTATGAGGCGCAGCGGCAATACCAGGCGCGCACCACCAGCGCCCTTGCCGATATCAACGCCCTCAGGCCCGCTGTCGATGACATCATCCTCAGGGTGTGGAACATGGTGGAGAAACATTACGAGAATGAACCTCCCGAGACGCGATTCAACCTCTGCCGGCGTTTCGGGGTGGTGTATTACTACCGCAGGCATGAGGAACGTGAATGCTGATGCAGTTTATCGACACACATATCCATATCGACGGCGAGGAGTTTGACGCCGACCGTGCCGAGGTGGTGGAACGGGCCAGAGAGGCAGGGGCACAGTATCTCTTCGTGCCGTCGATCGACCTGCCTTCAGTGACGAAGGTGCTCGACGTATGCCACCAATACCCGGGATTTGCTTTCCCCATGATAGGACTTCATCCCGAGGAGGTGCGCGACGACTTCGCCAGCGTCATCCAGCAGATGGAGGCGATGCCCATGGAGGAGTTCATCGCCATCGGCGAGGTGGGACTCGACTTCTACTGGAGCCGTGAATACGAACAGCAGCAGTTGGAGGCCTTCAGGCTGCAGGTGGAGTGGGCATGCCGCACCCGCCTGCCGCTCATGATTCACTGTCGCAAGGCACAGAATGAGTTGACGCATATCCTGCGGGAATATAAGGACGACCTGCCCGGTGGCGTGTTCCACTGTTTCACCGGCAACCTGCAGGAGGCACGGCAACTCCTGGAGTTCGACAACTTCGTGCTGGGTATCGGCGGCGTGCTTACTTTCAAGAAGAGCCATTTGCCGGAAGTGTTGTCGCAGTTGCCCATCGAGCGCATCGTGCTTGAGACCGACGCACCCTATATGGCTCCCGTACCCATGAGGGGGAAACGTAACGAGAGCGCCTATCTCGTGCATGTCATCCAGCGGATGGCAGAGAGCATGGGGTGCTCTACACAAGAGGTGGCAGAGCAGACCACCCGCAACGCCCTGAGGGTCTTCGATATCAGCCGTCAGCATCACCCCTAATTCTATATGTAATGAAGAAATACCTCGTCATTCTCATCATTGCCCTCGCAGCCGCCTCGGCGGATGGCTTCGCCCAAGACCTTGTGCCAAAGGGCAAACTGGTGTATATGGAGTATACCGACTTCCTGAGGTCGGGCGACGTCTTCGAGAACTACAAGGCGCGTCTGCTCGAAGGGGGTAGGGTAGAGGTTTCGGTCTATGATTACTATCAGGATTTCGACAGCCTCACCGTCTATGGCGACCGCCAGCCGCTCGACTCTATCCAGCGGGTCATCAAGCGGTGGATAGAATGGTTCCACCCCAAGGGCAAGCGCGCCAACGACGAAAGAAACAAGGGCCGCTTCATGGCGGTATACGACAGTGGCGACACCTTGCTGGTGGAGCGTTTCACCTGGTGCTGGGGCATGAAGGATATTCAGGAATACCTGATGAACTATTCCACGTATCAGAAGACCCTGATGCCGTTTGAGGAAATCAAGGGACCCATTTCTGAAGACATCCGTTGGCACAACGGCATGGCTTATTTATACTATACGCCCAGGAAGGGTGTCACGGCACGGCGCTACAAGGGCGCCGGGAAGGAATTCCTCGTGTTGAAGAACTCAAAGGGCGCGGTGACCGACATCTGGATGAAATCGATAGAGAAGAAATATGGCAGTGAGATAGAAGACGGGTGGATGGCCATCTTTAGTGGCGTATATGAGAACGAGACGGGCATGTCGGTGTTTGGCAAGGTGAACGCGGCAGAGCGACGCTACGATGGCCCCCCGGGCAGCGAAATAAGATTCGAAATCAAAGCAATCGAAGGTGGCTACCAATTCACCGACACCATCTTATGGGGAGCCAGCCGCATACAGGAGGTGAACCCGCCGCCCGGCTCACCACCGGGATGGGGTGGGGCAGGAGCCCTGACGGGACCCACTACATGGGTGGTGAAATTCACTGCCGACGGCCTGCATGTGAAGGAGTTGAAGACGGGTACCAATGCGCCTACGCATCCCAACTTCGGCAAGGACTTCACTCTCAAGAAGATACGTGGGCCTTACCGCTATTGTGCCGACCCGTGGGCCATCACCACCGAACAGCCGCTGACGGCGGGGCAACTCTCCCTGCTCACCAGCGTACAACTCCGTGAGATGCTGTCGGAGATAGACAAACGCCATGCCGACGGCTCAAGTCTCACCGATATGGAGCGGCTCAACAAGTCGTTCTTGCAGTATTTCATCAGTCATCATCAAGGAAAATAGGTGGGTTTTCTTCCTTTTCCCGAAAATTTGCTTTACCTTTGCACACGGGAAACACCCCTCCCGATGGATGCGAACCCTGATTCGCTTTAGCAGATCATAAAAACCAACATAGATGCAACAGTTTCGCCTATTTCTCATGCTTTGCGCCGTCGTGGCGCTTAGCGCATGCAATGCCGACAAGAAACGGATACAGTCATACATCGAGAACTACCATCCCGACACGGAGATAGAACTCGAAGGGGATGTGAATGTGGATTCCACATTCTGCCCTCTTGCTGCCCTCGAGGCGACATCGCTCGAAATCATGGCCCATCGCATGAACTTGCTTCACCTGCTTGATGAGAACCCCGACTCTGCCTTCGCCCTCGCGCGCCAACTCAACCAGCGGTATGCCGGCGACAATGCCTTTGCCAGCCTGGCTTATCCCACTGGTCCGAAGAACAGGTTGTCGTATCAGGTGAAATGCACGGTCGACGGCAACGAGCGCTATGTGGTGTTCTTCAAGAATGTGGACGACGACAATATCGAGGCGAGTTCGATAGAGGTGGATGAGGCGATAGACAGTTTGATGTCGAGTTTCACGATGCTGAAAAACGGTCTGAGCATCATCCTCAACGACAAAGGTCAGCCTGCCGAGACGAAACGGAAGGCAGATAAGCCCCAGCGTGAGGCCGACGAAGAACCGCAGGCCCGCGAACAGCAACCCGCCGAGGGTGACAGTTCACCGGAACCGGCGGATGCGGAGCGCACCGAATAGGGGGTGGCTTTCTCAAAACAATTGTCCAGATTGCGGTAGAACGCCCTACCTGTCAAAACAATGACACAGAGGTACTGAGTATTTCATTTCTCAGTACCTCTGTGTTGTTTTGTAGGTTTCTCCACTTGATTCGTGGGTCGGGGCGTATTAGTTGAGCCCGTATTGCAAGATGAGCGGTCTGTATTGCTGGGCAAACTCCTTTTGGGTGATTTCCCTCCCGTTCTCATTGTAGAAGAGTACTTCTTCCTCGTGGTTGTCGTGGGCATAGCGGAATTCGACAGCCTTCTCACCATTGGCGTGGAGGAGAATGACTTTCATCTTCTTGCCGTCTTTCATTTCGATGCAACGGCGGTGGTCCTCGTCCCACAGTTCACCGGTGAACGCCGAGTCTTCGTTCACGACGAGTTGCTTGGGACCGGTCATCTTCACCTCGTCGGTGGCAAAACTGGCTTGTTGCTTCTGGCAAGACACGCCGACAAGCAGCAGCGCACCGCAAAATAGTATGATAGCCTTTTTCATTGTTAATCTTATTTGTGCTAATGAATAGAACCCACCTTTAATCTTCAATGGTTATTTCCACCGGACAGTGGTCGGACCCCATTACCTCGGTGTGGATGATGGAGTCGGTGACTTGAGGGAAAAGGCGGTTGGAGACAACGAAATAGTCGATGCGCCACCCCGCGTTCTTCTCGCGGGCGCGGAAACGATACGACCACCACGAATAGGTCACCTTGTCGGGGTAGAGACGCCGGAAGGTGTCGCTGAAGCCCGCTTCGAGCAACGAACCGAACTTCGCGCGCTCCTCGTCGGTGAATCCCGCGTTGCGGCGGTTGGTCTTCGGGTTCTTCAGGTCTATCTCCTGATGAGCCACGTTGAGATCGCCGCAGAGCACCACGGGCTTCTTCGCGTCGAGGCCCTGCAGGTATGCCCTGAAGTCGTCTTCCCACTTCATGCGGTAGTCGAGGCGTCGCAGACCGTCCTGCGCATTGGGCACATAGGCGTTGACCAGGAAGAAGTCTTCTGTCTCGAGGGTGATGACACGCCCCTCATGGTCGTGCTCGTCGATGCCTATGCCATAACTCACAGAGAGGGGCTTCTTCCTCGTGTAGATGGCAGTGCCCGAATAGCCTTTCTTGTCGGCGTAGTTCCAGTACGACTCATAGCCGTCGAACTGCAGGTCGAGTTGTCCTTCCTGCATCTTTGTCTCTTGCAGACAGAAGAAGTCGGCATCGAGGGCCTTGAAAGCCTCCTCGAAGCCTTTTCCCGCACAGGCGCGCAGGCCGTTGACGTTCCAGGATACCAGTCGCATGGGCTATTTCTTACCGTAATAATATAATACGCGGTTCAATGTCCTGACATCGCCGTCGACCTCAATCGTGTTGAACAGGATATACACAATCATCTCGTTCTTGTAGAACTCGCCACAGGGATAGTATATCGATGATGCGCCGTAGATGTTGTAGTTGGCAATCTGGGCAGCGTATTTCAACTTGATGGTATGCTCTTTGCCGTCGTAGTTGAACGTGCGCTCCAACTGGTCGGCCGTCAGCGGCAGGGCCATGAAGGTGTAGAATGCTTTGTCTTTAGAGGTGTTGGCGTAGAACTGCAGCACGTCTTTGAAAATGCCTTCTCCGGCATTGGTGATGATGTTGCGGAGGTTCTCGTCAGCGATTCCCGGCGTGAGGGCCCTGTAAGGGAAGTCGTAGATGGTGAACAGGGAGTCGGAAGCAGTGACGGCGGAATGCACCAGGATGGAGTCCATGCGCGAACTGTCGTTCACGAAATAGATGTATCCGTTGTATTCACCGGCCATCTCGGCTATCATCGCAGCCTTGTCGGCGGGGGTCAATGGTTTGACTTTGTTGCTGTCGTCATCAGTGTCGCTCAGACACGACGTCATCGTGAAGCCCATCGCTGCCACACACAGCATGAGCATCGTAAAAAACCTGAACTGTTTCATAATCTGTTGTTTTTTAATTTTCGCTTTCTTTCGCAAGAGGTAGTGGGGTTGCTCCAAATTGGCGAAAGGAGGTTGGTTTATTTTCCAATCAATTTCATGAATTCCTCGCGGGTCTTTGCTTGGTTGAAGGCTCCGCAGAAGTCGCTCGTGGTGGTGATGGCGTTCTGTTTCTCTACGCCACGCATCTGCATGCACATGTGCTTGGCTTCTACCACCACCATCACGCCCAGTGGATGGAGGGTGTCCTGGATGCACTGCTTGATTTGCTGGGTCATCCTTTCCTGCACCTGCAAACGGTGGCTGTAGATGTCGACCACGCGGGCTATCTTGCTCAGTCCGGTGATGTAGCCCTTGGGGATATATGCCACATGCACCTTGCCATAGAATGGCAGCATATGGTGCTCGCACATCGAGAAGAAATCGATGTCTTTCACAATCACCATCTGGTCGTATTCCTCTGCAAACAGGGCATCGGTGAGTACTTTATGGGGGTCTTGCGTGTATCCCCGGGTGAGGATTTGCATGGCCTTGGCCACGCGGAGAGGTGTCTTCTGGAGTCCCTCGCGGGTGGGGTCTTCGCCCAGCAGGCGGAGGATATCTGTATAGTGTTTGGCGAGGGCGTCGATGCCCTCGCGGAATTCTGTCTCTGGATTCATGTCGCTTGTCTTAGTATTTGCCGACAGTGATGGTGGTCTTGATCACACATGCTGTCTTGTAACCCAGTTTCTTCATCTTCTTCACCATCTCGGTGGCATCGTCTTGCTTGCGGAAGTTGCCGAAGCGGCAGCACCACCGTGGAGAGTAGAAGTGTACGTAGATGGGGTAGCCCGGAACCTGAGTCTTCAGTTTCGCGCCAATCTCCTGGGCTTTGGCTCGGTCGACACGGGTGTTGCTTCCGGCGAAGACCTGCACACGGTAGCCAGAGACCTTGCGGCTGTTGCTCATCAGTTTCTTCCTGGAGTCACTGACGGTGGCGTTCTCCTCAAACTCCTTCATCTTCTGTGCACGGGCTGCTTCACGCCTCTTCTTCTCGCGCTCGCGGCGCTCCTTGTCGGCAGCCTCGTCTTCGCGTGAACTCACACGGTCGCGGCGGGCCGACGAGCCGCTGCGCTCGGCCTGACTCGTAGAACTCCCTTCTCTGCGCTGGGTGCTCTCCTGGCGTGGGGCGTCTTCGCGGACCCTGCTCTGGTCTTGCTGTTGACTGCCGCCTTCTTTCTTGCTGCCGTTGACGAGTTTGCTGATGTCGTCGCTCTGTTTCACCGACACCGAACCGCCTTTGTCGTCTTTCTGCAGGTGGTCGAGGAAGGTCTGCGAATGTGCCGCTACTGAGAAGCAGATGGCAGTCGCCATGATGGCGATGGTTTTTCTCATCTCTTGATGTTTTTTGATGTGTTAAGAGGCCTTAGAGTCCTTCGGGACTTTCGGGACTTTGTACCTTTGGTAATCGGGGGAGCCTGATGCAGGTCTCCCCCGAAGAGGGCGTTGGTATTATTTCCAGGCGTCGATGATGCCTTTGAAGTCGGCTGCCTTCAGAGAGGCACCGCCGATGAGGCCACCGTCGATGTCGGGTTTGGCAAACAGTTCCTTGGCATTGCTGGGTTTGCAACTGCCGCCGTAGAGGATAGAGGTGTTGTCTGCCACTTCTGCTCCGTACTGTGCTGCCACAACGCTGCGGATGAAGGCGTGGATTTCCTCTGCCTGCTCTGCAGTAGCGGTCTTGCCGGTACCGATGGCCCAGATGGGCTCGTAGGCGATGATGATGTTGGAGAACTCCTCTGCGGTGAGGTTGAAGACGCTGCCTTCGAGTTCGGCTTTCACCACGTCGTTCTGCTTGTTGGCCTCACGCTCTTCGAGGCTTTCGCCGATGCAGAAAATCACTTTCAGACCGTTCTTCAGGGCGAGCAGCACCTTCTCCTTCAGTATCTCAGGAGTCTCGGCGTAGTATTCGCGGCGCTCAGAGTGTCCCAGAATCACATATTGTGCTCCGGTGCTCTTCACCATCTCTGCCGACACCTCACCGGTGTAGGCGCCCTTCTCCTTGTCGGCACAGTTCTCTGCTCCCAGACCGATAGTGTTCTGGTCGAGGAATTGTGCAATGCTTGCCAGGTGGATGAAGGGGGTGCAGATCACCACGCCGCAGTTGGGTTTGTCGGCAGCGAGGCTGTCGTTCAACTCTTTTGCCAATGCGATACCGTCTTGCAGGGTCATGTTCATTTTCCAGTTGCCTGCTACAATTTTCTTTCTCATTTTTTTTGTTTTGATTATATGGGTTATTTTATGGGTTTTCTTTTTTGGGGGGGGCTTTATGGGCGATATGGGCCTTATGGGCTATCTGGGCTATCTGGGCCTTTTGGGCTGTCTGGGCTGTCTGGGCTTTGTAGGCCTTGTGGTTTTTTGGGGGTGGTGCGTCTTCTTTTCAGCCAGCGGGTCCAGGCCCAGAGGCGGTCGGCTATGGTGAGGGCCAGGAGGGGCACGGCGAAACTCAGCAGTATCTTCGCTATCTTCCTCAGCGGCGATTCCTCGGGCAGATGGCCGATGGGCAACTGGTGGAGTGGGGCACTCAGGGTCTCTGCGGTGGGCAGGAAGTGGTGGCTCCACTTGCGTATCACTTGGCCGCCTTTCAGCAGCAGCAGTCCGGGGTTGCTGCGTATGATGGTCTTCAGCGTCGTGGCATCGCAGGTGCAGAAGGGATATTCTGCTCCTGTGAGGTTGCGCCACCGCTCTATGCCGCTGTCGCCACTCGACGTGAGGCAGTAGAACGCGTAGCCGTTGTCCTGGCTGTACTCATATATCTGGTCGATCTCGCCGAAGTCGCTGTCGCTCGCGTTCTCCAGCATTGGCGCTACGAGCAGGAAGGTGTAACTGGTGTCGGCAAGCACTTCCTCGGTGATGTCATCGCCCGTATCGATGCGCTCTATCGAGAAGTCGTGGATGGGTGGCACGTATCCCTCGCGGGTCATCACCGTCTTGCTGTCGATGAATGTCCAGGTGGAGTCGGGGTAGTTGTCGAGCGTGAATTCCTTCCTTTCCCCGTCTTTTTCCAAGATAAAGGTGGTCTCAAACTGTGGCTGCTCTTCCGTTTCTGGGATTTCCATCCCCTTGCGGATGTCGGCTCCCACATGATAGGGGCGGAAGTCGAAGAGGGGCAGGTTGTAGAGACAGTAGAGACTGGTGGCCACGATGAAGAGCGCCGTGTAGTTGATGACGATGCCCTGGTTGGTCTTCGAGATGAAGCGCACCATGCTCAATGGCCGCCAGCACACCACGATGGCAGCCACCAGCAATACGATGTTCTTGAGCAGCGTCTGACCGTTGGTGAGGTGTATGGCATCGCCGAAACACCCGCAGTCGCTCACGGGGTTGGCTATCCACAGCCATAGCGACACCACCGTCATGAAGGCCATCAGCAGCAGGGTGAGCCGCGATACCGTGCGACGGTGGATGGCCATCAGCAGGAAAACGCCCAGGCAGAACTCCAAAGCCGACAGCAGAATGGAAAGCGTGAGGGCCATCCATTCGGGCATCAGGCCTGGCAGCGACAGCGCGCTGAGGTAGTCTTCTATCTTATATTGGGTGCCTCTCGGGTCGATGGCTTTCACAAACCCGGAGAGGATAAGTGTTGCCGCAAGGATGATGCGGCACACGTTCACCACGATGTTACTGATCTTGTTCACTGAGTTTGATAAGGCCAAACATGGCGTAGTTGATGATGTCCATGTAGTTGGAGTCGATGCCCTCGGATACAAGGGTGGCGCCTCCAAGGTTCTCTATCTCTTTCACTCGCTGCAACTTGGTGAGGATGAGGTCGGTGTAACTGCTCACCCGCATGCCCCGCCATGCCTCGCCATAGTCGTGGTTCTTGCGGAGCATCAGTTGCAAGGTGGATTCGGCGTGGCGGTCGTAGAGGGCAAGGGCGTCGTCGGCACTCATGTCGGTGTGGTCGGCATAGCCCTGCTCCAACTGTATCAGTCCCACGATGCCGTAGTTGACGAGTGCCATGAATTCCGGGCGGATGCCTTCGCCCACGAGCGACTCTCCGGTCACTTCGAGAGAGCGGATGCGGCTGGCCTTGATAAACAGTTGGTCGGTGAGCGATGACGGGCGCAAGATGCGCCATGAAGCCCCGTAGTCGTGGAGTTTCTTCGCAAAGAGGGTGCGGCATTCTGCCAAGGCTGCCCGAAACTGGTTTTCTGTCTTCTTGAAATCCTGCATCACATCATTTTTTTACAGTCTGCAAAGTTACGCATTTTTTTATAATCACCCAAATATGCACTTGTTTTTTAAACCTTTTTAGATGGCTACGGTAAAACGCCGGCATACCCATCAGCATGAGTGATGTTTACGAGGCAGGCCCATAAAGCCCATTAAAGCCCATAAAGCCCATAAAGCCCATAATGCCCATAAAGCCCATAATGCCCATTAAAGCCCATAATGCCCATTAAAGCCCATAAAGCCCATTAAAGCCCATAAAAGCCCATTAAAGCCCATAAAAGCCCTCACTTGTTAAAAAATCTGAAAATCTTTAAAATACATTGAACTATTTACGCATTTATATTTAGAATGAGAACAAAATTTTCCATTGCCGCCATCTGCCTCGCCGGACTGGTGGCTACCGGCTGTAATTCAGAAAGCGAAAACAAGAAACCACCCCAGGCCGACATCCAATACAATACCCGCGTGGAAATGAATTTTTTGGCACTCTGCGCAGAATCTCATTTTTTTTATATACTTTTGCACCGCTTTTGCGAATTCTACGACAATGAAACTGTATTCGGATGCCGAACTGGCACAAATCCTCGATAAGGATATCTTCCACCTCATCTCCGACGTGGCCGACACGCTCGGCGTGGAATGCTATGTCGTGGGAGGGTATGTGAGGGATATCTTCCTCGAACGGCCTTCGCACGACATCGACGTCGTTGTCGTGGGTAGCGGCATCATGGTGGCAAAAGCCCTCAAGGAGAAGATGGGCAAGGGCGCCCACCTCTCCGTGTTCCGCAACTTCGGCACGGCACAGGTGAAATACCACGACATGGAGGTGGAGTTCGTTGGGGCGAGGAAAGAGAGTTACCGCCGCGACAGCCGCAAACCCATCGTGGAGGACGGCACACTGGAGGACGACCAGAACCGCCGCGACTTCACCATCAACGCCATGGCCATCTGCCTCAACAAAGACCGCTTCGGAGAACTCGTAGACCCCTTCTACGGACTCGACGACCTTGCCGACGGCTATATCCGCACCCCTCTCGACCCCGACATCACTTTCTCCGACGACCCCTTGCGGATGCTTCGCTGCGTGCGTTTCGCTACCCAACTGGGCTTCTATATCGATGAGGAGACCTTCGAGGCCCTGGAGCGAAACAAGGACCGCATAAAAATCATCAGCGGAGAGCGCATTGCCGAGGAACTCAACAAAATCATGCTGGCCAAACACCCCAGCAGGGGCATCCACGACCTCTACCGTTGTGGACTCCTCCAACTCATCCTCCCCGAATTGGTGCAACTCGACGTGGTGGAGACACGCAACGGCAGGGCCCACAAAAACAATTTCCACCACACCATGGAGGTGTTGGAAAATGTTTGTAAAAAATCCGACAACTTATGGCTCCGATGGGCAGCCCTGCTCCATGATATCGGCAAACCGAAGAGCAAGCGATGGGACCCCCTCGTGGGATGGACTTTCCACAACCATAACTACATCGGCGCGAAGATGGTGCCGCAGATCTTCCGCAGGCTGAAGTTGCCGCTCGACCAGAAGATGCATTACGTGGAGAAACTCGTCAACCTGCACATGCGGCCTATCGTTATTGCCGACAACGAGGTGACCGACAGTGCTGTGAGACGTTTGCTCTCTGAGGCTCAGGATGATATCGACGACTTGATGACACTTTGTGAGGCGGATATCACCAGCAAGAACCAGGTGCGCAAACAGCAGTTTCTCGACAATTTCGTCACCGTGAGGGAGAAGTTGGCAGAGTTGGTGGTGAAAGACTACAAACGGCTGTTCCAACCTTGTGTCGACGGCGATGAAATCATGCGGATGTTCGGCCTCAGACAAGGGAAGGCCGTGGGCGAACTCAAGACCTACATCAAGGAAGCCGTGCTCGACGACAAGGTGGAGAATGAGCCCGAAAAACTCAAGGAAATCCTTGTGAAAAAATTTGAAGAACTGAAAGCCGAAGGCATCATCACCAGTCAAGATTTTATCTGATGCCGCCATCAGCAGCGACCACTCATAAAAATGTCCCGTTTGTCGCTATACCATAGCGACACCACTCCCACGTTATATAGGCGCATCATAGGCTCGAAGCCCTTTTTGGGGGGGATAGAGTAGTGGAGATTCTGGCGTGCTTCCACTATAATTAATGTTAAATATACGCTTACAATCCCTAAACAGTTGAGAATTTTTGGTATATTTGCAAGTTGAAAGCCCAAATTTACACTTTGGCTTTCCCCATTTGGGAGAATTCTTACAAATGTATTAAATAGATATGAAAAAGAACAAAATCTTCATGCTTGTAGTTGCTACGGCATGCCTCGTGGCATGTGGTGGCAAAAAGGGAGGTATGAACTTTGGCGACAATGAGTTTCCTGTGGTGACAGTGGAACCCCAGTCGGCCGGTTCGGAAACCACCTATCCCGCCACCATCAAGGGTGTGCAGGATGTTGAAATCCGTCCGAAAATCTCTGGCTTCATCACACGTATCAATGTGAAGGAAGGTCAGAACGTGGCTGCCGGACAGGTGCTCTTCGTCATCGACAACGAGACCCTCCAGGCCGCCGTGCGCCAGGCCCAGGCTGCCGTGAACCAGGCCCAGGCCGCCATCGTGCAGAGCAAGGCCACCATCAACACCGCTGAGGCCGGGCTTGCCACCGCCAAGTTGCAGTATGAGAACTCGCAGCAGTTGCACGCCAACAAGGTGATTGGCGACTTCGAACTCGCCACTGCCAAGAACACCTACACCAGTGCCCAGGCTCAGGTCAACCAGGCCAAGGCAGGTCTGCAGCAGGCAGAAGCCGCACTCGCACAGGCCCAGGCCGGCCTTGCATCGGCCCGTGAGAACCTGTCGTTCAGTTATGTGCGCAGCCCGTCGAGCGGCGTGGTGGGAACCATCCCGTTCAAGGTGGGTGCCCTCGTGAGTGCTTCGAGCCAGCAGCCGCTCACCACCGTGTCGAACATCAGCGCCATGGACGTCTACTTCTCGATGACCGAGAAAGACGTGCTCGAGATGACCAAGTCGTCGGGCGGTCTGAGTTCTGCCGTACACCAGTATCCCTCGGTGAGACTGAAACTCGCCGACGGTTCCATTTATACCTACCAGGGCAGGGTGGAGAAGATGAGCGGCGTCATCGATACCGGCACCGGTTCGGTGCAGGTCATCGCCCGCTTCCCCAACCCCGAGCACCTGCTCAAGAGCGGCGGTTCGGGCTCCATCATCGTGCCCCACGAGAACCACTCTGCCATCGTGGTGCCGCAGTCGTGCGTCTCCGAGGTGCAGGACAAGCACTTCATCTACGTGCTCGGTCCCGACAACAAGGTGGCCTATACCGAAATCAAGGTCGACCCGCAGAACGACGGTGTGAACTATGTGGTGACCGAAGGCCTGAAGGTGGGCGACAAGTATGTGGTGAAAGGCATCACGAAACTCACCGACCAGATGGAAATCAAGCCCATCACTCCTGCCGAGTATGAGAAGAAAATCAAGGATGCCGAGCAACTGGGCGAGAACCAGGGCGACGCCAAGAAACTGAAGAAAGCCCTGGGCATGTAACCCTCGGAAAACGTCAATCTATTTTAACAGAAGAAGATCATGACTTTTACGAATTTCATCAAGCGACCGGTGCTCTCGACGGTGATTTCAATCCTCATCGTCATCCTGGGATTCATCGGCCTCGTGACACTGCCCATCGAGCAGTATCCTGATATTGCTCCGCCTACCGTATCCGTGTTCACCTCGTATATGGGAGCCGATGCCGAGACGGTGAAGAACTCCGTGCTCGCGCCCCTCGAGGAGAGCATCAACGGTGTGGAGAACATGACCTACATGACCTCATCGGCCACGAACATGGGTTCGGCAAGCATCACCGTGTATTTCAAGCAGGGTACGAATGCCGATATGTGTGCCGTGAACGTGCAGAACCGTGTGAGTCAGGCGCTGGCGCTCCTGCCGGCAGAGGTGACCCGTGTGGGTGTCACCGTGATGAAGCGCCAGACCTCACAGGTGATGATGTTCACCCTCACCTCCGAGGATGGCCGTTACGACGACGAGTTCCTCACCAACTACAACAATATCAACGTCATCCCCGCCATCAAGCGTATCCAGGGTGTGGGCGACGTGAACAGTCCCGGTGTGAAGAGTTACTCGATGCGTATCTGGCTCAAGCCCGAGTTGATGAAGCAGTATGGCCTGGTGCCCTCCGACGTGTCGGCAGCCCTTGCCGAGCAGAACATCGAGGCTGCTCCCGGTTCGTTCGGCGAGCAGAGCAAGGTGGCCTACGAGTATGTGATGCGCTACAAGGGCCGTCTGAAGACTGCCGAGGAGTTTGGCAACATCATCATCAGCAACAGCACCAACGGCCAGACGCTGCATCTGCGCGATGTGGCCGAAGTGGAGTTGGGCGGCGCGCAGTACTCGGTGTCGATGAAGAACAACAACCAGCCCTCTGTCATGGGTATGGTGCAGCAGATTGCCGGTTCTAACGCCAACGAGATTGCGAAGAACGTGAAGCAGGTGCTCGAAGAACAGTCGAAGATGTTCCCTCCGGGCATGATATACCGTGTGAACTACGATGTCACGGAGTTCCTCTATGCCTCTATTGAAGAGGTGGTGAAGACCCTCTTCATCACCCTCCTCCTCGTGTTCTTCGTGGTGTATATCTTCCTGCAGGACTTCCGTTCCACCCTCATCCCGATGATTGCCGTGCCCGTGTCGCTCATCGGTACATTCTTCTTCCTGAAGGTGTTCGGATTCTCCATCAACCTGCTTACCCTCTCAGCATTGCTTCTTGCCATCGCCATCGTGGTCGACGACGCCATCGTGGTGGTGGAGGCGGTGCACGCCAAACTCGACATGGGCTACAAGAGCGCGCTCACCGCATCTATCGATGCCATGAACGAAATTTCGAGCGCCATCATCTCGATTACTCTTGTGATGGCGTCGGTGTTCATCCCCGTGTCGTTCATCGGCGGCACCTCAGGAACGTTCTACCGAGAGTTCGGTATCACGATGGCGGTGTCGATTTTCATCTCGGCGCTCAACGCGCTCACGCTGTCGCCGGCACTCTGTGCCATCTTCCTCAAACCGAAGAATGAAGACGGCTCGGAGCGCAAGATGGGCTTCCTCGACAGGATGCACGCCTCGTTCAACACGTCGTACAACAAGATTCTGGGCAAGTACCGCAACAGCGTGACGAAGATCACCCACCGTCCCATCATCGCCATCATTGCCGTGGTGGTGGGTATCGTGGCCCTCATCGCCACGATGTCGACGACGAAGACCGGACTGGTGCCCGACGAGGATACCGGTACTCTCTTCTGCGTGGTCTCGATGCCGCCGGCAACGAGTGTGGAACGCACCCGCGAGGTCATCGACCAGGTGGATGCCATGCTTGCCAGCAACACCGCCATCCAGAGCCGTGAGCAGATTCAGGGCTTCAACTTCATCGCCGGTCAGGGTTCCGACCAGGCCACGTTCGTCATCAAACTCAAGCCGTTCACCGAGCGCGGCATCACCGAGGGCTCGATGGCTGTGCTGGGCATGATTTACAAGCAGGCTGCTGAAATCAAGGATGCCCAGATTCTCGCCTTCTCGCCCCCAATGATTCCCGGTTTCTCTGCCAACAGCGGTATCTCGCTGGTGATGCAGGACCGCACGGGCGGCGACCTGAACAAATTCTTTGAAATCACGAAGAACTACCTCGAGGAACTCAACAAACGGCCGGAGATTCAGACCGCCCAGACCTCGTACAACCCCAACTATCCACAGTATATGATTGATGTGGACGTGGCGAAGTGTAAGCAGTCGGGCATCTCGCCGTCGTCGGTGCTCTCGACGCTGCAGGGCTACTACGGTGGACTCTATGCCTCGAACTTCAATGCCTACGGCAAACTCTTCCGCGTCATCATACAGGGTGATGTGCAGAGCCGTATGCGTCCTGAGGGACTGAGCAACATCTACCTGCGCACACCAGCCGGCATGGCTCCCGTGACGGAGTACTGCACGATAAAGCGCGTCTACGGTCCGTCGAACATCAACAGGTTCAACATGTTCACCAGTATCAACGCCACGGCTACCGTGGCCGACGGCTACTCCACTGGTGAAGCCATCAAGGCGGTGGCCGAGGTGGCCAAGGACAACCTGCCCGATGGTTACTACTACGAGTTCTCCGGACTCACCAGGTCGGAGAGCGAGTCGAGCAACTCCACCATGCTCATCTTCCTGCTGTGTATCATGTTCGTCTACCTCATCCTCTCGGCACAGTATGAGAGTTATCTCCTCCCGCTGGCTGTAATCCTCTCGATACCGTTTGGACTGGCAGGAGCCTTCTTCTTCACCGAGATAACCGGTCACAGCAACGACATCTACATGCAGATTTCGCTCATCATGCTCATCGGTCTGCTCGCCAAGAACGCCATCCTTATCGTGCAGTTCTCGCTCGAGCGCCGCGAGACGGGTATGGCCATCTCCTGGTCGGGCATCCTCGGTGCTGCGGCACGTCTGCGACCTATCCTCATGACGTCGCTCGCCATGATTATCGGTCTGCTCCCGATGCTCTGGCCCTTCGGTGTGGGCGCCCATGGCAACAACACGTTGGGCTACTCCGCCATCGGCGGTATGCTCATCGGTACGCTCTGCCAGATTTTCGTAGTGCCGGCACTGTTCGTCATCTTCCAGTCGCTGCAAGAGAAGTTCAAGCCCATGGTCTTCGAGGATGATGCCAACGAGGAAGTGGAAGCCGAACTCAAACAGTATGTTCACCATCCAACAACCTACAAAGTGGAGGAATAAGAGATATGAAGATAACCAAGATATTGCTTATGTCCATGACTGCCGCCCTTGTGACCAGTTGCGGACTCTACCAGAAATATGAGCGCCCGGAGGTGAACACCAAGGGAATCATCCGCGACAACGTGTCGCTCACCGATACCCTGGTGTCGAAGGCCGACGCCGTCACCTTCGGCAATCTGCCGTGGCGCAGCGTGTTCACCGACCCCCAACTGCAAATCCTCATCCAGCAGGCCCTCGACAACAACCCCGACCTGCTGAACGCCGCCCTCAACGTGAAGATGGCAGAAGACCAACTCAAGGTGGCACGGCTGGCATTCCTGCCGCAGTTCACCTTCTCGCCGTCGGGTACCATCGCGTCGTGGGACGGCAATCCCGCCACGAAGACCTACCAGTTGCCCGTGGCAGCCAGTTGGACCGTTGACCTCTTCGGCAACTTCCTCTCGCAGAAGCGCGCCGCACAGATGCAACTCCTGGGGATAAAAGACTACCAGGTGATGGTGAAGACCAATCTGGTGGCAGGTGTGGCCAATATGTACTACACCCTCCTCATGCTCGACCGTCAACTCGAGATTCTCGACGACATGACCCAACTCACCAAAGACACCTGGGACATGATGAAACTGCAGATGGAACTCGGCCGTGCCCGCTCGACGAGCGTGCAGAGTGCCGAGGCCAACTATTACTCGGTGCAGGCACAGGGGGTGGACATGAGGCGTCAGATACGTGAGACGGAGAACGCCCTCTCGCTCCTCCTCGGGCAGCAGGCCCAGGCCATCTCGCGTGGCAAACTCGAGGACCAGCACCTGCCCTCGGAGTTCAGCACAGGCATCGGCCTGCAGTTGCTGGCCAATAGGGCCGACGTGCACCATGCCGAGATGTCGCTCGCACAGTGCTTCTACGGTGTGGAGACAGCGCGGAGCCGCTTCTATCCCAGCCTGACCATCAATGGCACGGGGTCGTTCACCAACAGCGGTGGCGGCGCCGTTGTCAACCCCGGCAAGTGGTTGCTCTCGGCAGTGGGAAGTCTGGTGCAGCCCATCTTCATGCGCGGCACACTCACTGCCGGACTGAGGGTGGCAAAGGCCCAGTATGAGCAGGCTTACAACACCTGGCAGAACACCGTGCTCAAGGCCGGTGCCGAGGTGAGCGACGCCCTGGTGCTCTACAACTCCTCTGCCGAGAAGGCCAAACTCGAGGCCCATCAGGTGGAAGTGCTGCAGACCAACGTGGAGCACACCAAGATGCTCTTCCAGAATGCTACCAGTTCCTATCTCGAGGTCATCACCGCCCAGCAGTCGCTGCTCAATGCGCAACTCTCCCGTGTGACCGATGAATTCTACAAAATGCGTGCCGTTGTCAACCTCTACAGCGCCCTTGGCGGCGGTGGGGGCGAGTAAGGGCATATAGAGTTGCTATAGTTTTCTATAGTTTCTATAGTTCCTATAGTCCCTATAGTATCTATAGTTCCTATAGTTCCTATAAAATTTTTAAAATCACAGTCTATGCCAAGTGATATAAGTCCAAGAGCCGAAATCGACCCCAGAGCGGTCATCGGCAACAACTGCAAGATTTTCCCCTTCGTCTATATCGAGGGCGATGTGGTGATCGGCGACAACTGCATCATCTTCCCGTTCACCAGCATCCTCAACGGGTCGCGTATCGGAAACGACAACAAAATCCACCAGGGTGCCGTGATTGGAGCACTCCCACAGGACTTCGAGTTCAGGGGAGAGAAGAGCGAGTGCGTCATCGGCAACAACAACATCATCCGTGAGAACGTGGTCATCAACCGTGCCACCCATAATGGGTGCAAGACGGTGATTGGCAGCAACAACTTCCTCATGGAGGGTGCCCATATCTCGCACGACACCAAGGTGGGCAACCACTGCGTGTTCGGCTACGGAACGAAGATTGCCGGCGACTGCGAGATAGGCAATGGTGTCATTTTCTCGTCGTCGGTCATTGAGAATGCGGGCACGCGAGTGGGCAACGGCGCAATGATTCAGGCAGGCACCACCTTCTCGAAGGATGTGCCGCCATATATCATCGCCGGAGGAGTGCCGGTGAAATACTGCGGGGTGAACACCACCCTGCTGACGGTGAAGGGCTCGAGCGAGAAGGTGCAGAAGCACATCGCCAATGCCTACCGCCTCATCTTCCACGGCCAGACCTCGGTCTTCGATGCCGTGAACCAGGTGAAGGAACAGGTGCCCGACAGTGAGGAGATTCAGACACTCATCAACTTCATCAACAGCACCAAGCGCGGAATCATCTCAAAGATTTGATTTCAGAAACTGATAAGAAAACGCAGGAGCATCAGTCGTGCTCCTGCGTTTTTTTGGGTTGAACATGCCTGCTCGATGTTTGATTCCGCAGTCTTAAATCTTGAGCCTTTTGTTCCTTTATCCACAAAAAATGCCTATATTTGCAGCGAAATTAATCCTGAGACAAATCAAACATGCGAAAAATCCTTTTTTTAGGTGCCATCTTATCGGTAATGGCCCTCTGTGCCCATGCACAAAACACCTCATGGACTGCCGACAATGGCAACGGTACGTTCACCAACCCCCTGTTCTACGATGAGTTCAGCGACCCCGACATCCTGCGGGTGGGCGACGACTACTACCTGGCAGGCACCACCATGCATACCGTTCCCGGACTGGTTATCCTCCACTCCAAAGACCTCGTCAACTGGGAGAACATCGCCTATTGCTTCGACCGCTTCGACTTCACCGACGACCGTTTCGCGCTGAAGAACCATGAGGAGATTTACGGGCAGGGCATCTGGGCACCATGTATCCGCTATGCCAACGGACAGTTCTATGTCTTCTCCAACGTCAACGGCAAGGGACTGCAATGCTATACCGCCAGCGATATCCGCGGTCCGTGGCAGCATCACAACATGAAGGGAAACATCTACGACCTGGGCGTGCTCTTCGACGACGACGGGAAGGTGTATGCCATTCATGGTTACGGAACGGTGAAATGCACCGAACTCTATCCCGACATGAGCGGTCCGAAAGAAGAGACCGAGCGCGTCATCATCCCCGAGGGCAACGGGGTGGGGGAGGGCCACCATATCTATAAGATAGACGGGATGTACTATCTCATCTCTACCGACTACCGGCCCAACGGGCGCACGCTCTGTTCACGGTCGAAGAGCATCTGGGGACCCTACGAGACCCGCGTCATCACCGCCGATGAAACCTATGGCTACCATGCCGCCTCGCTCACCCAGGTGCCACAAGGAGAGACCTACCGCATAGGACAGGACGGCACGAAATTCGGACTCGGTCCGTTGGATAAGGACGCCACGGCATGCACCAATGCCCATCAGGGCGGCATCGTGCAGGCTGCCGACGGTTCGTGGTGGGCCCTCTTCATGCAAGACTTCCACTCCATAGGGCGCACGGTGTGCCTGATGCCGATGACATGGGTCGATGGCTGGCCTATGGTGGGACTGGAAGGCAACCTCGGCCGGGCACCACGCACATGGTACAAGCCCGATGCCACCCGAACCTGCTATGGCTCCTCCTGGAGTCTATACAGCAAAGGCGGGCCACAGCCCATCAGCGCACCCTATGTGCGCAGCGAGAACTTCGACGGGAAAGCCCTCGGCCGTGTATGGCAGTGGAACCACAACCCCGACGACAAGATGTGGAGTCTCAAAGGAGGGAAACTCAGGCTGAACACCATGCCAGCCGAACAACTGATGTGGGCGCGCAACACGCTGACACAGCGTGTGATAGGTCCGAAGTCGGTTGCTACGGTAGAACTCTATGTGAAGGGGATGAAAGACGGCGACGTGGCAGGACTGGGCAATATCAACGTGCCCTGCTCATGGATAGGCATCGTGAAGACGGGCAAGGGCATCACGCTGCGGTGTTTCGAGCAACTCTCCAACGATACCGTCGACCAGTCTGTGACGCTGCCGCAAGGCAAGATATGGCTCAGGTGTATGGGCGACTACGACAACGACCAGGCACAGTATGCCTACTCCACCGATGGGGTGAATTTCCAAACGCTGGGGCGTATGATGCCCCTCAGTTACCAACTGCTCTCCTTCCAGGGCTCGCGCCACGCCCTCTTCGCCTTCAACAAAAACGGGAGGAACGGCGGTTTTGCAGAATTCGACAACTTCACCGTCGATGAGCCTTGTGCCGACCGCAGCCAGAATATCCCCTACGGCAAGACGTTCCGCATCATCAACAAAGCCACGGGGAATCCCGCTATAGCACTCAAGCACGGCCTGCTCCACGACACCCATCCCGGCGACATGAGTGAAGAGACGAAATACATTATCGACGACCGGGGCTGCGGCATCGTGTCGCTGCAATGTGCCGACGGGCGATACGTCAAGGTGTTTGGCGAGGGATTGCCCGGCGACGTGCGTTTCACCACCGACATCATGGAGGCAGAGACCTTCCTGTGGCAAGACTATCTCGACCACGACTTCATGCTCCTATCGTTGCGCAACCACCGCTACATCGGGAAGAGTCCCACGACGGGAAGCCCTTACTCCATGGACTTCACGGGTGCCGACCCCGCCCGCCGCAATGGTGCCGTGCTTCACTGGGAGGAAGTGAAACCATAAGACAAAGAAAGAGCGCATCTAGCGCTCTTTCTTTGTCTCAAATAGTTGGCCCTTTTTCAAAGTGGCGGTATGAAGTCTTTTTCGGATTAAAATCCTGATATTCACCGCGTCGGGATTGCAAATCCCGACGAACATTACGAACATTACTCCGTTTATAGATTCGCTGAACAACCACCCTCGTTCGGTCGTTCGGGCGGATTTGCAATCCGCCCGGACTGAGTATAAGCATTTGCAATGCGCCTTATTTCGGATTACAAATCCTTATATTCACTGCGTCGGGATTGCAAATCCCGACGAACATTGCGAACATTACTTCGTTTTTAGATTCTCAGAATACTTACACTGTTCATCCCTTTTTTGTTTTACAGCAAAAAAAATTGTTCTTTCTTGTAGTTTTTCCTATTTTTGTGCGTCAAACGGGTAAAATCATCTGAACAGAACGACAATGACAACAAAAGAAAAACAGTTTGCGCAAACCATCAATGACAACAAGAGCACCATTTACACCGTGTGCTACATGTTCTCAAAAGATGCCGACGAGGTGAACGACCTGTTCCAGGAATCCCTTGTCAACCTCTGGCGGGGATTCGACGGGTTCGAGAACCGCAGCGACATCAAGACGTGGATTTACCGCGTGGCCCTCAACACCTGTATCTCTCAAGACCGGAAGAAGAAACGGTCACCGTCGGTCGCCCTCACCATGGACATCAACCTCTTCGAGGACCGCGACACCGACACCCAGCAAGTGGACCTGCTCCACCAGCGAATCTCACGCCTGAAACCCTTCGACAGGGCCATCGTGTTGCTCTGGCTCGAGAACCTTTCCTACGAGGAAATCGGACAGATTGTAGGTATCTCGACGAAGAATGTCAGCGTCCGACTGTTCAGGATTAAAGAACAATTGAAACAAATGTAAAACCATTAAAACCCGTAAACAAATGAACAACGAATTTGAAGAAATGCGCCAGCAGATGAACATCCTGAAGGAAAAACTCCAGCAACAGGACATCGTCAACGAGAAAGTGATGCGTCGCACCATGAAGCGTAACGTCTCTGGCATCAACCGCCGATATACTTTCGTCAGCATCCTCTGCATCCTGATGATACCCTACTCCTATTGGGCTTTCGTGTCGCTCACCGGCATGTCCATCTACTTCTGGGCTGCCACCAGCGTGTTTATGCTCCTCTGCTTCGGCTATACAGTGTATAACGGCAGGCACCTCAACAGCCGTCTTATGGGGAAAGACCTGTTGAAGGCACGGTCGGAGTTGGCCAATGCCAAGAAACTCGACCGCGACTGGCTGAAAATCGGCATCCCCATCTGTATCCTCTGGCTCGGTTTCCTGGGTTATGAACTTTATCAACTCGGTCTTGGCGACCACTTCATACCCACAGTCATCTTGTTGGCTGTTTGCGCCCTCGCCGGTGCCGCCGTCGGACTGAAGATTCACTTCAAGAACCAAGACGAATACGCAGAAATCATCGACGAGATAGATGACTTCACCAAGCAGTAACAAAGAAAGGGCGGCCAAACCGCCCTTTCTTTTTGAATATTCAGAATAAAACACTATCTTTGCACAGAAGTCTTGATAAAGGTCCAAAAGGGTTTCAGAGACATTGCTATCAACTAATAACAACAGACAATATGAAAAGAATTCTCTTTGTAATGATTGCTTTCCTGGGCATGCTCACCGTCAATGCCCAGAACAACAGTTTGAAGGTGGTGGTGACTGCCGACGGTGATCTGGTGGGCAGGTATGTGCGCCAGACCTCTACGACCTATATCGCCAATCCCTTGGACTGGGAGGTGGAAGTGTCGAAGAAAGACCATCGTGTGGAAATATGGACTCCTGAGAAGGGCAAGGGCTTCGTCGTGAGGCGCGATGGCGTGACGGGCAACCTCAATGTCAGGAAAGGCCCTTCCACCCGCTATGCCGTGGTGTGTCAGATTACCGAGGAGGACAGCAATAAAGACTACCCCGAAAATTCTTTCCAATGCCTCGGCAAGGTGAAGGGCTGGTATAAAATCAGCATCAAGGGAAAGGTGGGCTACATCCGCCAGGACCTCGTGGAATGGGCAGCCTATTACGCCGATTAGAGACTGTACAAACCTAAGGGTCTTCTGAGACTTTATTCGGTTTTCCCCCTCTTCAGCGCCTCCTCCAGTTCTTTGATGATGGGGCGCTGTCGCATTTGTGGCGGCATGCTGTTGATGAGCGCAAGACGCTGTTCGTCGGTGATGCCGTTGTTGTCGGTGGTGAGCAGGAACCCCAGTTCGTTGTCGATATTCTCCTGTGCCGTCTTGAGAATATGTCGGGTGAGCCGTTCATAACTCGCCTGCAGCACGCGCTCCACCTCCTGTTGCTCGGCCTCCGTCGGCGTGGCACCCGGTTCGTGGCTCATCGTCTCCGAGAGCAGTTCTATCTCTTTCTGAAAGGCGAAGGCGGAGTCGTTGAGCGTCTGCAGGGCATCGTTCACCTTCGTCCCCGACACCCTTGATGCTCCCGGCACCGGCGACAGTTTCACTGTTATCGTAGTGGGCTCAAGGAAGAACGCCTGTGCCACCGCCATGTCTTTGGCGCTGTAGACGAAGCACATCGTCATGCTGTCTACCTGTCCGGTAAGTTCGAAATGGCCGTCTCTCACCACCGTACTCACCTGTGGCTTTCCCTCTACGGGGTCGGTGGTGAGGTGTATGGTGTCGCCGTCGGCGAATCCCTCCGCTGTTCCCGCTATCTTATACGTATCCGACTGACATGCCGCAAACAATATTGTCGCGGCAGCCAGTCGGATAGTCGTTATAGCCGAAGGCAAAACCTTAAACCTCAAATCTTAAATCTTAAATCTTAAATGTCGTGCAAGCCGCATGCAGACGAAAGTCTACTTTCAGTATGCTGAGGCGCCGCCGACATTCGGCCGAAGGCCAAATCTTAAATCAAATACTGAGAACTGATGCTCTGGTTATTCACCACGCGGCGGATGGTCTCGGCGAACATATCAGCCACGGAAATCTGCTTCACTTTCGGACAGCGGTTGCTGTAGGGGATAGAATCGGTGAAGACAATCTCCTCCAGGGCGGAGTTCTGCACGTTCTCGTTGGCCTTGCCGCTCATCACGCAGTGTGAGGCGCAGGCGCGCACGCTCGTTGCCCCGGCGGCTTTCATGATGTCGGCAGCCTTGGTGATGGTGCCGGCGGTATCAACGATGTCGTCCACAATCACCACGTTCTTGTCTTTCACGTCGCCGATAATCTGCATGCTCTCTATCACGTTGGCACGGGCGCGGGTCTTGTTGCAGAGCACCAGGGGCACACCAAGATACTTCGCATAGGTGTTGGCGCGTTTCGAACCGCCAACGTCGGGCGAGGCAATGACCAGGTTGTCGAGCCGCAGCGACTGCAGGTAGGGAAGCAGTACGCCAGAAGCATAGAGGTGGTCTACCGGCACGTCGAAGAATCCCTGTATCTGGTCGGCATGCAGGTCCATCGTAATCACACGGTCCACACCTGCCACGCTGAGGATGTCAGCCACCAATTTCGCGCCGATGCTCACGCGGGGTTTATCCTTGCGGTCTTGCCGTGCCCATCCGAAATAAGGCATCACGGCATTGATGGTGCGTGCCGATGCTCTCTTCGCTGCGTCGATCATCAGGAGCAGTTCCATGAAGTTGTCGGAGTTGGGAAACGTACTCTGCACAAGGAAGAGGTCGCGTCCGCGAATCGATTCCTCATACGATACGGCAAACTCCCCGTCAGAGAACCGTGTAATCTGCAACTTGCCTAACGGGCACCCCAGACTCTTGCAAATTTTCTCTGCGAGATACTTGGTGTTGGTGCCTGAGAAAACCAGATACGAATTTTCTTCTGTCATTGTTTGTTGTTCTTTTAGTTATATGTAGTTTTTTATAATTTCATCTTTAATCTTTCATCTTTCATCTTTCATCTTTCATCTTTCATCTCCCTCACCCTATCGCCGAGCGAAGCCGTTCGAAATGGGTCAGCACGCTCTTGTAGTCGGTCTGGTTGTGGATATCGAAGAGGTTCCACAGGTCTCCGCATACCACGATGCCGCCAAAGCCCAGATCGCGCATCTGGCGGGCATGTTCCAGCGACATTCCGCCGAGGGCATACACATGCTTGTCGATGAGTCCACGGCGCGAAGCCTCCTGCAGGTCGGCCATAGTGAAGTTGCTCTTCTCTGTGCTGCACGACAGCGAGTCGAAGATGTTGTGCAGAAACACGTAGCGCGACTTCTTCTTCGCTTCTTTCAGCAACGACAGGTCGTTGCACGAACGGCTCACGTTGCCGCGGTACCCCTCGGGTTTCGGCAGGGTGGGGGAGCCGAGGTGGATGCCTGCCAGCCCGAACTCCTCTTTCAAGTAAAAATGGTGGTGTACGGTGATTCGGCGGTAGGTATTCTCGGGCAGCAGCGACAGAAGACGCTCCACGTAGAGGGGCGACGAGTCGGGTTTGAAGACATGCAAGTCATCCAGCCCTTCGTCGAAAAGTGCTTCCAGTATCTTGTCTTCCTCCACAAAGAATGTGGGTCGTGTCATGATTGCAAGTTTCATGGTCTTGTGTCGTGTCTACCGCATGCCGAATCTTTATGCTGCAAAGATATAAAAAAATCTTTCTCCCGCAATGATATGAGGAAAATAATTTTCTCGCTTGCGTCAATAATGTGATTCACATCAAGAAGGGCTTATTCTATCCACAACATGGTCGTGCAGAAACGGAATACAAGGTTGAAGGAAAGGTTATCACAATAAGTTTCCTTTCTGGTATTGGAAAAATGTGGAGGGGGTTAGTGCCTCATCAGTTTCTGAATCTCATTCCAATAAAAGAAAGCCTCCGTATTTGTCTTTTTCAGTTTGTTGAGTTTTGTTGGCAGAGGATATTCTATCATTGAAGAAATCAATTCTGCATCATCATCTGGAGAATAATGCTTTACATCAGTCACGCCCATTTCTATCATCTTGCTGAGATAAGCAGTCTTGGCCGCATTGACTATCGCACTTTCAAGGTTGTATTTCTCACTATGGATAAACCGGAATTCACGCGGTGTCATTTGCAGTAATTCTTGCGATGGATGTCGATAACCGGGTCGTATAAATCATCGTCCATTATATCTTCCAGTTCGTCGAAGGAATGTTCCAATTTGAACTGCAGTTCCTCAGGATACAAGGGGACTAATTGGAAGAATGCCACCTCTTTGTCGGAGAGGTCCAGTTTGAGAGGCCCTACTGGCTTATTACCCTTTCCAAAGGAGATGAAAAGCACGCAGGAGTTGAACCCCGTGTTTTCTGCAACAGGACTCTCGTCATCTGTCAAATTGACAGTATGGCGATAGAAAAGCCAGTCGTCCATGCTTACGGGAAGGCGAGCCACGGTTTTCAACATTCTAATCGGCCAGTAGTCTTCTTCCTTGTCGGATTTAATGTTCCAGTCAGCAGGCAGGAAGACAACGTATTCCGCCCTTTCATACACATCAGATTTCAGGTCTTCCGGGACGTTCATCTTGAAGGCCCCCGCCCCCATGGTGACCAGTTTGTAATAAGGCTGGTCATCGGTAGGCGGAACGATGGCGATGTCGCAGTGGATATCGGGTGAAACCAGTTCGTGTGCCACGATGTCAAACTCTCCGTATTGCTGTTTGATGTATTCGGAGACCTTGTCCATTTCCTCTACCGAGTAGGAATACTGTGGTATGTTGTCGTTGTCTTTTTCTGCCATGGAAGTTGTTGATTGAGCGAAGGCCTGCACAGCCATCACGGTGAAACATACGATGCTTGTAAGGAATCTCTTGTTATTCATCAGTTAGGAATAAATGAATAAATGAATCAATCCATCGGCAAAGGTATTCTTTTTATGCGAACCATCCAAAAATGCGAACCTTAATCTGCCACATCCTATTGGAATAGTAGTTACTGTTGCAAAAGGTTCGCATTTCTTTTTTTAT
>OMZE01000014.1 GCA_900315455.1 uncultured Prevotellaceae bacterium
CGTGTAGAGCATTTATGGGTACAGGATGATAGCGTGTTCGTGACTATACAAGATAAAGCAATCTCATCGGAAATCAATGATTCTTCCTCATCCACCTATTCGTTGTATCTCTTTCATCGTCAACGCAATGGGATGGATACGCTTTTGAATAGAGCGGACACACTGCAGTTGGCAGAAACTCTACGAAGCCGAAATCTGGATGCAAAAACTGCTATGACTCCGGATGACTATTTTACTCATGCTCAAAGGGAGGCTCACAAAATAGAGAGCCCGCTTCGACATACGATCACAATCGTGACATTATTGGCTTTGTGGGCTTTACTCATTCGGTTCATCAAGAAAAAGAGTGTAAAGCATAATGGCAAATCATAATTCGCAATCCAAATGAAGAAATTGTTGCTATTTTTTTTGATTGTTGTAGCAATCATCGGGAGTATCGGATGTTATCTTTACATGAACGATATCATCTATTTTAGCGGTAAAGACGTAAAAGGCATTTAGCTGTAAATGGTACAGATAGTGAAGCGTTTAAAACAGAATGAACTGAAAGAGTGGTGCGAGAAAGAACTTGGCGATGGTTACACTGTAGAGATTGCCAACAAGAACAACGCAGGAGATGGGTACGACACAGCCGTAGTGGTGACTAAAAATAACGAAAACGCCACTAAAAGCAGCGTTCCCGAGCTTGGACAGCCCACCCGCAAGGGTGCGTCCATGGCCAATGTCGGTGCAAATGTACAAATAAAAGTTGAAAGAACCAAACGTTTAGAAGAACTTTCTGAAAAAATCGACAAAGAAGGCCGTCTTGGAGCACATCAATTACTCCATGAGATAGACGTTGCATTTGATACTTCTATGACAAAAGAAGAAGGTGCAATAAAATCTACTGAAGAATCTGAGTATTATGCTGTAAATGGTACAGATAGTGAAGCGTTTAAAACAGAATGGGGAACGGATTTTGGCTTATGATGAAAATATAACCCCTGAACAGGAGGCAATTCTGCGCGGACACAATTTCCGCGAATATCCAACCATTCAGGAGTTATCTGAAGGCAAAGATAGCAATTCTTCTTCAAACTTCCAAGCAAATGCCGAAGAAAATTCATCTGCAACCACAAAAAACAACCAGGCCAATTCGCTGTAAATGGTACAGATAGTGAAGCGTTTAAAAACATAATAAAGGCATATTATTCACGTTATTGTCAGCGAGAACCAAACAAAATAATATGGCTGGCATTAAACCCACATTGGGAGATTTAACCAATTCCATCAACAAATACATCAGCCTCATTCCGATGTGTTTTGTAAGTTGGTTCGTCTGGCTAATGAAAGATGACCCTTTCTTTGCCGGCTTGCTTTTCATATTTGGATGTTGGTAATGGTGTTCCTGCAATCTTTTTGGACAAAAGGATTTCTATGGAAAATCTATTTGATATGGGGATGTGTCATCATCATATTGGTAGGGGCATACTTTATTTCGCCCGCAAAATTCGGCAATAAATGTAACCCTGACATCATGGCAGAACATTATGACAACAACAAGTCTGAATTACAAGAACTAATAAACTACACGAACCATAGCCTTGACAAAGGGGCAGAAATGCGACTTGAATTTGGACATGGTGGAATCTCGATTTTCCATGTAAAGAGGAATGATTCGATATGGTCGTGTAATTGGGACGTCTCTTCAGATGAAAAAATCGACTCCTTGATGCAAGTCGTGGGATTGGACCATGAGGAACTCAAGAATATCCGACGAAAACTGAGAAAACTGGGTTGCATCTCTATTAAGACTGCAACCACGCATTCAGATTATGCAGACATCGGTTTCCGAAGAGTGGGTTTGGGTATGTATTCCTATCGTATCTATAACCATCCTATGAACGCGGAGGAGAAAAAGGAATATCTTGAGGATCCGATGTTCATTCCTTATACTGATAGAGTCGTACTCGAATATGGCGGAGGTGCCATCGGCCCTCAAACATTCGGTGAAGAAATCAAGGAAGAGTTTATGAAAAAACATCCTTTGAAGTAAGCAGAATAACATACCGATAAGAGCGAAAATGACCATACCCATCGAATTCAGAACGGAGTGAGAGGTTATTTACAACTCGGGAAAAAGTCGGGAATTATAGGAATACAAAAAATCGCCAAGTACTGAAATTCAGCGACTTGGCGATTTTTTGTGTTGGGGTACTCGGAGTTTAATTGTAAAAATCAAACAAAACTTACGAGTTTCAAAGAGTCAACAAGTCTTTATTTATCAATGTATCTGAGCATTGTGAGATTGCAAACAATTTGAATAAGCCTCATAAAATTTGACGTATGACGATAAAAAGACGATAAAAAATTTGGAGGATTTGTGTTTTTTATTGTATATTTGCATCAGTCTTATTTTTAATTACAAATTATGGCAACAATCGAATTGAGGCTTTCTGCGAAAGTCCAAAGGGAAACTGGTAGGCATGAAGTGCTTATACGTTTCCAAGAAGGCAAACGTTTCTGCCTTTACGCAAAGAGTGGGATATTTATCTCACCAGATTATTTTGAGTATTACATTGACCGAGGAAAAACCGAGGCTAACAATGTAAGAGTTCCATCCAAGTTAATCACTGCAACTAAGAAGAAAGCGGAAAGCAAAGGATATGTCCTGCTTAACCGTGGTATCATCTGTGTCAGCAATCATCGAGTGGAGACCCCGGAAGTGAAATGGCACAAGCAACAGGCGACGCAAATAGAACAACTATCCAAAAAGATAGCTGAATCGTATGAAAAAGAGCGCGGTCACGTCGAGAACATCAAAGATGATTGGCTGAAAAACATTGTCGAGTCATTCCACAATCCTGAAGTGTGCCAGAATAAGGAAAGGACTATTTACGAGTTGGCAGAAGCCTACATCAAGAGAAAAGAACTGTCTGAGTCACACGCAAGAGTGTATCACGTTTTGATTCGTGCCATGTCCCGCTATGAGGGTTTCATCCGTGGGACTAATAGAAACAGGAAGAAATGGGCGTGGGACATCAACTTAGTAACCCGTGAAGACATTGAAGACTTCACAGACTATCTACGAAAAGAAAGCATTCTGGTTGAGAGATACCCGAAACTCTTCAACAAACTACTTAGTGAATACCCAAACAGCGTAAAACCTGGACACAAAAAAATCGAAGTACGCGGTGGCAATACTATCATAAAAATGCGGACACGGTTGAAGTCCTTGTTCCTCTGGTTTTTTGAAATGGGCTACACCACCAACAGACCTTTCGACGGCATTAAGATAGGAGCGGAAAAGGTGGGAACGCCCTACTATATCACCATCGAGGAAAGGAACACCATTGCCGAAGCAAATCTACATGCCAAATGGGAAAACATGACCGCAGAAGAGAGGAAACCAGCCAAAATGCCATTAAAAACATTGTTGGAACAAAGGGACATCTTCGTCTTCCAATGCCTTGTAGGATGTCGTGTTGGCGACTTATTGCGACTCACGGAAGATAACATTCATGGCAAGATGCTGATATATACTCCTCACAAGACAAAAGACGATGGGGACATTTCATTTCAAGCAAAAGTTCCTCTTCATCAAAAGGCTCTTGATATAATCGAAAAATACCGTGGGGCAGACATCAAGGGACGAATTCTTCCGTTCATCACAGCACAAAGGTATAATGATGCTATCAAGGTCATTTTCACAATGGCCGGGATAACACGGAAAGTTGAAGTAAGGAATCCCAAGACAGGTGAGACGGAATTTAAGCCAATAAACGAGATTGCATCATCACATCTGGCTCGCCGAACCTTTGTCGGCAACGCATACTTCAAGGTGAGTGACCCAAACATCATCGGCAAAATGAGTGGTCACGTAGAGGGTTCAAAAGCATTCAGACGTTATCGGAACATCGAGGACGAGACTCTAATCAATGTAATCAATCTTATTGGATAAGGAGGAGTTGCGATGAAATGGGACAAAACGAAAAAAATGACTGACAGTATAGGGAAATTGGCGATGTTGTACGCCAAATATCAGCGTTTTAAAGTAGACAAGAAGAAACTAAAGCCAATGTATGACATGGTAAATAATGATGACTTGGATTCTGCGAGAGAACTGCTTGACAATATTGATGTTAACAGCATCGTTGAAGAGTTAGAAGGATATATGAGCCTCGACAAGAAACATAACGAAGCAGCATATAACATCTGGAAGGCTAAGATGGACAAAGGGCTATGCTGGTTGGAAGTTTTCAAAGAGGTTCCTGTGTTACCATTCGATAATTTGTGTTTCATCTTGAAAAGACATACGAATGAACAATGGACTCCAGATGAATTGTGCCGATATATAGCAACAGTCACAAATAGGAAAATAAGAGACTTAAAAGATAGCATGGAAGACCTGACCAAGACGTATGGCATTGAAATAGAAACTGAAAATGAGAATACAGCCTCTGCCAACAAAGCGAATAGACGTACAGGCAAATTCATTGACATCATTCAATATTCTGACAAAACAAAATTCTTAATCCGATTGCATGAACTAATTGACAGAAAAGGCGGTGCTGATGTTGGTTGTGTTATACTACGGGCATTGCAGATGAACTACATTACGAGAAAGCCAACTCAAAAAGAGTTTACTTCAGAGTTCAAGATAGTAGGTTGTTGGTCTGCCGTTCACAACTATATGGACGAAAACAATCAAAATGCACTTGACCGGGCAAATAAGATAGTTTTTTTCGACTGAAATACCATAAAAAATGAATGTAGGTGTATGTGAGTGTATAAAAACTTGCATACACCTCTTTCGTTTTGATACGCTTTGATTTCGTCGTAACTTCGCACCGTCAATCAATGCTAACACACATCGAGCGACCAACCATGAGTGACCGAGAGTGTTTAAGATATTAGCGGAATGGTACAATACAAGATGATAACTGATATTATCAATCAAAAAGAAAACGTTTTATTGATTGTCAGCCTGAACGACCTCAAAGAAGTAGTACGTCAAATCTATGATGAACGTGACGCTGAGATCAAGGCCATGGCAGACAACCAGCATGACAATGAACTCTTATCTGCTGATTATACGGCATCCATATTGGGTGTGAAGAAAAACTCACTCTGGCGATGGTCTAAAAGTGGATATATTACACCCGTTAAGATAGGTCGCAAATGCTACTATAAGAAAGCTGACATTGACAAGATTCAAGGAAACAAGTAATTAAAATGAAGTGTCTGGATTGCTCGTATATGGCTTGTAAGGTGTTCTATCTTAAGTCTGACAGATGGGAAGGATTGTGTGTAAATCCAATCTGTGAAAAGTACCAAAGCAAAGTGTATGGCGATTCAAGTTGCTCTACAATAAACTTTTAGCAAATGGAACATTCAATAGAATTTCGGAGAGAAATTAAGAAACTCAATGTGGAAGCATCAATGCTTGCTTTCGCTGATCTTATGGCAGTCGGCTATAAAGACATAGACGCATTCAAGCTCTGCTTCCCGGAATACATGAAATACCCGGAAAAGCAGCAAAAAACGATTAAGGACAAAATGCTTGAAAGTGCAAAGTTCAGAAAATTACTCGCAGCCAGGAAGAGTAGAATCGAGGAAAAAGCCATACCAGTAGAACTTGAAGAGGTGAAACTGATTGAAGGTGATGAGGTGGCAAAGGAAATACTTCGGTCTGCCAAATTGGCTCCATTGGGTTCAAAGGAACGGGCCGATTTGTTTTTAAGGTATGACGAAATAAGACAAAGGAACAACGTCATGCCTGAATCAGACGAGACCGATAACATCAACTTCTTCTTCCCACTCAAATGCAACCAATGCCCGCTTTACGCAAAATTAGAGGAAATGATGAAAGATGATGGAGAATCTATAAGACCCGCAGAAATGAATGCAATCATTCGGAAAGCCGTGGAAAAGGCACACACCAATATAAAGGAAGCATACAATAATCTTCATGGCAGAATAGAATAGCAAGTGACTAAAAATGGCTATACATAATTAAGTAAAAAAAGCGAGGCTACCCTCACAGGCGGTCTCGCTCAATAACACTTAAAATTTTTTCGGCAGCGACAGTTACCATCGCTACCTTGCAAGCCTTGTTAAGACTTGTTTTTCTTTTCCTTATCTTTATTTACAGGTTTTACTTCTATTTGGAAGGTTGAACCGCAATTTGGACAATGAACCGTAACTGTATTAGACCTATCACCTTCTTCATCAGCCAGTAGTTCATTCAGTGAACAGCCAATAGCACCAGCAATCTCTTTCAATTTTGAAAGAGATGGATTTCCGCTGGCAACCTTGGAAAGTGTACCAAGTGTTACTCCCATTCTTTTTGCAACCTCGGTCATAGTTATGTTATTGTTTTTGCAGATTTTTTTTAATTCCATATCATTGTTTGATTAAATTCAAATAATTCAGCCACAAATTTAATTCATTTTTTGCAAACATCAAATATAAACAAGCAATATATTCAAACTTTTTAAAACAAATTAAATATTCTATTCAAAGTTGTTAACGTGTCTTAAATTTTGAATAAAATCAAATAATTATTTTGGTGTTTTGAATATAATCAAATATCTTTGCAGGCATATTTAAGAAATGTAACACATGAACATTAAAATCAGAGATTATGAAAAAGAAAAAAATTATTGAACGTCTTCTTGTCTCTATCAAGATTGACGATGAGAATTGGATTCTCTATGAGAGTTATTCAAGTAATCTAACTTTAAATGTGGAGGATCTGGCATGAAGATAAAGATTGGAAAGACCTACATTTATATCAGTAAGTGTAGAATGAAACCGCGAAACCAGTTTGACGATTTACGGAGAAACAAACAGAATAAATTGACCCGGAAGAAGATAAGGATATATGAGAAGAATGATGGCTGTTGTGAATTGTGTAGATTAAGATTTCCTTTAAGTGAATTGCAATTACATCATATCAAGCCTGTTCATCTATATCCTAATCTAATATCTGAAGAGAGTAACTTAAGATTACTGTGTGCTGAATGTCATGTTAAGGTGCATAAAATATCTGCGGAAATCGCTGATGATATGATTTTCAACAATGTCAAGGGATTGTCTAACAATAAAAAAATATAGTATGAATAAAGTAGAAGTAAGTAATGATGCACTGGACCGCATAAGCAGTCTACGCAATGGAAGTGATATGGAAATGATAAAGTCTGACATAGCCGATTCTCTTTCCACATTGGCAGAGATGATAAACGCAGGTCGAGACGAAGAGGTTATCAATGTTTGGGCTGATGAATTGCTAAAGGTAATGCACGTTCTTGGTGAGTACAATGATTTGGTGAACTCCCTCTGTTATCCTCCAGAATATAAAATTGGAGCATATATGTTTAAAAACAGCAGTAGTATTTCACATCAAAAAGATACAAGAAAGGAGGTGGCATTATGACGGACTATGAAATGCGCAAGATAGCCAAAATGCAAGCCATGTATCTGGCAGAAGCATTGAAGACCGATGATGAACTGATGGACTTGGTGTACCCGCCCCGCCTGATGAACATCGAGGAGGCCGCAGAGTATCTTCGTATTCCCGTCAGCACAATCTATCAGAAAGCGAACGAGATACCCCATGAGAAGGTAGGCAAACGTCTGGTTTTCTCTGACCGGGGTCTGATAAGGTGGATGAAGCACGACGGTTGTGTTATGAACAAAAGAGCCGTTCATATACCGATGAGTCGTAAGGTGATGTAATCTGTAACTTAGACTTTTCTTGTAATAATTGAAATATGTTTTTTCTGGTGGTTTGTCCGTGATGGACAGGCCACTTTTTTGTAGCGAAAAATGGTAATTATTCGCCACTTGTTTTTTTTAAGCAAAATATTTGCATGTGTAAAATATTTTTATTTATCTTTGCAGAAAATTCTTTACAAATTAAAAACATTATGCTTCCACAAAAAATTATAAGTAATGGAAAAAGGTCAAAGATGATGACCAAGTTCGAAGAAAATTACAAGCAAATGGTAGCGGCATATACACGACTTCCTTTCCATTTAGGCAAAGAAGCTATACCTCTCAATCCAAAGGAGATTGATGCAGTGAGACTCAAAGTGTATGTCGAGAAGATGGCACAAGGCCTCAATGAAGACCAAAAGAAAGTCTGGCAAAAACTGTATGAGGATGCGACGATGCAGATCAAGGTGATTTGCCGATTCTTTGTACTTTTTCCAGATGCAGAGTTTGCCATTGATCCTAACATTAACAAGCCGCGAGAAAATCGGCTGACTTGCATTAACAAAATTGATGTCATCAATAAGGCAGCTGAAGTGGACGTGCCGGAAGAATGCAAGGCATACTTTGAGAAAATTCTATCGTTTAAAAATTCACTCAATGAAATGAGAGAATATGAGAAGAATCACAACATCCAAAAGCACAGCATAGAGGAAATGACATACTATGCGGATCATGCCAATGAGTATGCTGGCAAGTGGATTGACGGTTACTTTGATAAAAAATAACATTAGTCATTATGGAGAATAAAAAAACAAATCCCGAAATTCCAGAATGGATTGTAAGGGATAAAGACAGGACACAATTTTTGAATCGCTTCAATTTAGGTTTACAGGGACTTAATAAGTCCTTTAGTGAGCTTATTGGCATGAAAGACATGGAACTTCCCAAAGATCCGAGAGCCTTCAGTGAAGATGATGTGAACAAATACATCGACGAAAGAATCAACGAAGTTTCTGGAACAAGGATTCTGACCCACGAAAGTAAGGAACGAGTCAAAAAGGAATGGGAAGATATTCGTTCAAAGGCCATCGGTTGTATTCGGAAAATTGCACAGTTCTGTGAAAGCTATCCAGATGCAGAGTTATACCTAAACGGTGATTCTGTTATCTGCAACAACACAGATACGCTTATATATGAACGATGCAAGATGAAAACACCGGAGAATGTCTTCATACATTTCGCTCTTATTTTGAAAGTTGAAGCAGCCATCAAAGAGTTGCAAGACTTTGAGAGAAAAGAAGATTATCCAACTGGCGACCTGATGAACGTTGACATGGATATTAAGATGGCTCAAAATCCCCAGTGGCTTATTGAGAACTGGCTTCATCAAACTGAACGTAAAAAGTTTTTTGAAAAGCACTCAAATATGGTTGCCTCAATGGAAATGCAGGAAAGAAAAGAAAGAGCTATGAACGAAGCTCGCTTGAAAGAAAAGTCCGAGCAATATCAAAGGGAGCATCCTGACGATTACACTCTATCGCATAAAAGTCCACAACCTGCTAATAATGAGTATTCGCAAGGTACTGTATCAATATTGTAAAAATTTTATTAACTAAAAAATATTATTTTATGGCAGATTTAATTTCAATTCTAAGTAGTGAGGAGGCTAAACGTCTTAACAAAAAGGACATGGAAACTCTCTACACCATCCAAGCAAAAGCCAATGGAGAAATCCCTTCTGACGAGGAACAGCAGAAGGACATGAAAGAGTACATCCAGAAACGTTGTAAAGACTTGCAAGGTGATGTAGGATATTCAGAGGAAATGAAAAAATCCTTTGTGTAAATTCCCCAAAAGATAGTTCCTGAGAGGTGGCCGGAATTAAGGATAACACCTCGCCGACCACCTCTAACTCAAAAAACCTATGGCAACAATTTTACGAGAAAAATCGAAATGCGGTGATAAGTCGTATTTACTACGAATCAAATATACTGCAAGCGATGCGAAGGTAACTTTTCAGAATTACATCAGAAAGCACGCCGCGCTCAAAAGCAATCCTCTGACCAAAGAAAATGTTGTGGATTTGTTTATTGAGACTCTTCTGAGTTATCTTCCCAAAAGGAATGCTCTCCCTCTGGCTAACTGGCTTTTTGATCAGTCTGTGAAAAACGGATTAGTGCTTAAAATTCCCAAACTCATTGTAGATGGCACACAGGAGTACATCATCAACCCTGAGATTGAGAACAAACGACCAGGACCAAAAACAAAAAGCATGAGAAATGGCAAGGAATAAACCTATAATCGCAAAAGCAGTGGAAGAATACAAGAACCGTGTCATCATTCCTACAACCGAGGAACGTCTTAAATCATGGTGTAGCGAAATCCTTCACGCTGCTATTCTGGCTCGCCAGAGAAATCCCAATGCACATAACTTTACGGGAAACTTGCTCAACTCTATCGTGGTGTGCTTATATAAGAATCGCGAGCCTGTCATGGCCTGGTATGCTGCAGACAGAGTGCCGGAGGCTATTCGTCCAAAGATGAAGCAACGAAAAAGGAAACGAGTATTCTTTCGACCTGACTATGACGGCGAGAACAGTGCCTATCTGCCAACCGTTGACACCAACGGCGGCTGGGGAGTTGATGATGCACAGGATTTTTTTGAAAACTACACTCCAAAAGGAAAGAACCTTTTTGACATCGTAATTGCCTATCCTGTTGAATATGCCAACTGGATTGAGCAGAATAGAGCTACTACAGGTATTCTTAATTCTTACCTATTTGCTAAAAGAACAGGAATACAATTTCTTCAACTAAAATAATAACGACATGAGTTCAGTTGATAAATTTGCGAGAGAAACAGTAATCGCTACAGTGAAAAAGTTGCGGGAAAATCCAGACGGTACGGAGGATTGGATCGCCAAGACACCATTTACGACCATCAATTATGATTTCATCAAATGCTTTGAGAAGCATCCAAAAGTCAAAGGATTGTCTTTTGATGCAGTGTCAAGCATTGACGGCCAGATTGTTCTTTATTTCACAAGAAAACCTAAGAATCATGCTTATAAAAAGACTAAGGAACGCAACTAACGGCGATGGAAGTTTCAGTTTCAGAATCAAATACAGTCTGGGGTCAGACCTGAAAAAACCATTGCAGAAGTGGTTGAAAATGGAACTGGAGAATGAATGCTACTGCCTACACAGCGAGGAAGACTTTCGCAACTATATGCGAGAGAACATCTTTGGCTATCTGCCAGAATGGTTCGCCCGTGAAGTAGTGGAGTGGGCTTTCAAGATAGCTTATAGAGAGGGCTATATTTGCCGAAGCCAACATGATCAGGATTCCCAAGTTCCCATGTTCTACATTCCAAGGGCTTTGCTCGACTTGAAGTGTGGCCCTAAGATGAAAGTATCTGACCAATACGCCAAGGAATTTGACATGATTCCAGGTGTTTCCGCTGACTTTGAGGAACAAAAACCTATCACGAAACTTGAAATCAAAAAAGAGTTATAACTATGGAAGAAAAAAACATTGACGATATACAGACGGCACAGGAAGAAATAGAGAAAGGCGAAAATGTTCTCTACACAATGGTTTCCATACCGAGAACCAAGAAGAAGTACAAAGTAAGGAATCCACTTACTCCCACACAACTTGAAGCAATCACCCGCCTGCTCAATCAAAAGTCTATCACAACAGAAACAGCCATCATACAAGATTTGAGAATAGCGTGCAAGGCCGCTGTTATTTACCTGCTTCCCGGTTTTTGGAAGAGGAAATTGACTTATTGGCTCATGTGGCGTTGGTTCTATTATATCAAGCAATATGATTGCATCCAACTTCAACCAATCATTTCTACGGGATATGGCTCAACTCCCTACGTCGATTTCCTCAGAACTGTCAGTGTACTCTCTAACCAAAAGACAACATTGATGCAAATGACCAGAGAGGAGGGGGAGAAAGTGTTGCAAGAAATGGCACTCAAGGTCAAAAAAGAATCTGATGAAGGAAAAGAATAACAATACCAAAATAATCTTCGCTCAATTATTTTTTGTCTGCTAATATTGCATTAACAAATATTTAATCGTTTTATGTTGTTATTAAAGTCGCCAGTCTGTGAAGATGGGCGGCTTTATTGTTTTTACTTCTTTAATTGATAAACCGACATAAAAATGGCTTAATAAGCAAAAGTCAACAATAGTAAATGACTTTATATCATCTATTTAAATCACGAATCAGCAAAAACAAGACGCTTACAATATAAAGAGAAAAACATATTGACGTTTTACTATGTTTTATGGGTCTGGAAAAAACCAATTCCCTTTCTATATATACTGAAACACCAGTCCCTTGACCAGTCGTTTCCGCTTCATGTTATAATAGAAACAATTTGTACTTATTTCTGGATATACAAGAAATAACTCAGATACCGAATTAAAAATTTGGCCAGTTGTTACACATAGTACTTTTTTCCCAGAACCTTTTTTAATGTATTTTGGCTTCTTTGCTACTCTGACTTTTTTAGGGATGTCGCTGCCGAGAAAAACGAAATGAAGACCGTTTCTGGGATTTCCACTTTTTAAAGCGTTCACCAAAGAACGGTAGATGATGCCGAACTTCCGGCTACATTCTCGTATTGAGGGGAACACCTCACCAGTTTCCACACACTTTACGCATTTGCACCAACCTATTTTTTTCTGGTTGGAGAGGCTGGAGATATTTTTTATACCAATGTCATGCCCGTCTGGTGAAGACGTACAAAGAAGGTCTATGCGATGTACTTCCGAATCACAACCTTTTGCCCGACCTATGGCTGCAAGCACTTTCACTTGATCTTCCGATTCAAGAATATGCAGATCCGTGACTTTTCCATCTTTGAAAAGTGTTAGAAAGTATCTTGTATTTGTGTCTTCGGCCATATCTGATAGATATTTATGCACAAAAATATCAACTATTGCATAAATCGGAAACCGTAAATGATGGTAATGTTGATAGCAAACATGATGTGACGGTACTGGGATTCAGGGTTTGAATTCACGCAGGGATTCAGGGTTTGAATTCCACATAGGTGTTTCACATGGAGAATTAGAATAGGCCAACGCTCACTATACCATAGGTGTTGGCACAATAAAACAACAAATGTTGCGTCATTTAAATAAATGTCTCACAAATCAAATCAAAACAGCAATGAAGAAACTTTTTGTTCTATACTTCTTCTTGGCTATTCCTTTATTCTGCGTATGCCAGACAGAAACAATAAAAGGAATAGGAAAACTGAAACTTGATATGCCCTTAAAGGAAGTTCAATCAATATTCCCAAAATCCTTGCAGATGCAGAAGACAAACTCAAAAGTAAAGAAGATTTACAAAGTAAACTCTTACACACCCATTGAGGGAACAACATTGAAAGGACTTCACCTCTATTTTTACAAAGATACGCTATATTCGATATATATAGATGAGGTTCCAATGAGCTTAAAAAGGGATTTGATGCTTAAGTATGGAAAGCCAGACGAAATTTTTCCAGACCCATATTTTAATCTGCGGACTTTTAGAAGCCATGTTGAATATCAAGCCTTCCTTTATAAATCAGATGCAGTTGACTTTTATGATGAGAAAAACGTTGACAACTACGGATACGAGGGAACAATCTATGAATGGAATAGAAAGAACCCTTTTATTGAGACACGACTTGCTGAGATTTCGTATTATTGTAAAGATGAATTATGTTTAGATATACTTTTAATCATAAAGAATCTGGCTTATTCAAAATGTGTTGAATTGGAAGAGGAAAAACTGAAAAAAGAAGACAATGACAATCGCCTGAAAGAATTAGACGGCTTATAACAAAAAAGCCGGGGAACAGCGATACAACTGCTCCCCATACTCTTCACCTAATTACCATCATCCCATTCCTAATAAGAATGGGATTTTTTGAATACACTTGCAGTACCATCTACGACATAGGGGGCTGGTTAGGGAAGAGAGCAGGAGGAACTGAAGTGGCCAAACGTGACACTATCAATTAAAATGGAAGCCACCTGGGAAATGCCCTTTGCCAATGAGTTCAGCCTCTATAATCTACTTAATCAACAATAAAGCGGCCAGACCATGTGGACTGACCGCTTGAATCATTTACAAATGAAGTTTTATGGAGTTTTCAAATTCTTCCCGTGACAATTCTTATATAATTTGCCACTCCCGCAAGGACATTTGTTGTTCCCATGCGCCGCCCAAACTTGATGCATCCTATGTATTCTATTGTCTTTGTTAATGTCAGCAACCCAATCTATTAGTTCCACAGAGGGTGAACGGTAAGTCATAACTGTTTTTCCGTTGAGATTGGTTATACAAAAATCACCTTTAGTGATTACATCCATGCCGACGAGCATACACGTCTTGCCGTCTTCGGACAACTCGTCGCATTCCGTAGCCAAAATGTTAAGTTTGATGCTTGGGTTTGGTAGAGTGACGGTGACAAGGTAAACGTTTACCTCTTTCGCTCCGTGAACTCCCATTACGGTAGTCCTTTGGATGGGCACAAGTTTTAATTGCTGCGCAAGTCTTTTTGAAATGCAAGAATTTGTAGCTCCGGTGTCCCAAATACCTGAAGTATTCTCCGAGCATCCATTGTAAGGATTTTCCACAATCAAATCAGTTGATATGACATTAGATATAGACTGGTAATATCTGCTTACTGCGTGTATGAGCATTTCCTTTTAATCGAATATAGCGCGTGAATAAAACTTTTGTGTATAGGCTTCGTCTCCTTCCGTGCATAGTTGCACGATGAAAGAGCCTAACTCCAAACCAAGGTCAAAGGCTTTGTCAATGCCCTGTTCCACGGTGTCTGTAGAGGCCAGGACTTTTTTGTCCTTAATGACGATGAACTTGTCTTTGTATAAATTGACAAGAGAATCATGGTTTTCAACAAACCATTTAAAATCTTCTGATTGATTAGCCATAATTCTACTATTTTTTGTGCTCGTGTTATTTTCGGCTCTTATTTTTTTTATAAGATAATCTGCTTATTGGATTGCAAATATAGCACTATTTTAAACGTAAGTCAAGTATAACATCTCTATTTCTAACATCTTTTCACACATTTACCATAAGATTTTCTGAATACTTTACAAACACCAAGCAATCTTGTTTAGTTTTACTCATTTCTACATCTCTCCATTCAACATTACCATCATTTCATTTTCAAAGTGTTATTATTATGTTATAAATTTGCAATCAATTCAATTAAAATTGTAAATAAACATGAAAAAACAAGAAGAAAAAAAGCCAACGGATGCCAAAGGCATAGTCATTGACGGTGTTGAATACTTTAATCAGAGCCAGGCGGCAAAAATGGTTGGGCTAACAGTTTTCACATTTAGAAAAAGAGTTGAAGAGTTCAGCATTGAGCATATTAAACGCCCCTCAGGAAAGATCCTCTTTAGTAAGGACAGTCTTGAAAAAGCCACCGAAAATGGCTGGTTTAAGAAGTGGTTTTTATAATGTATAGACATTATGAGAAAAGTAATATGGAGAAAGACCTATTTGAAAAATATCTCAAAGAATGTCGATTCAACGACCTTGATACCGACATAACCAGACCAGACTTCCGATTCAAGATTGGAGGTGTAGACTGTGTTCCTCGAGGAGAAATCGTCGCGGTCGCAGGAAAGCCTGGTGTTGGCAAGTCAACAGCTATGGCAATCATGGCTGGCGTTCTGGTAGGAGGTTGTGATTTTGGCTCGATGCAGTGCAAAATAGGTTGTCAGAGGATTCTTTGGATTGACACCGAGAAGGGTGCATTTTCTTGTATGCAGAGAATGAAGACTCTCCGAGAAATCTCAAAGATTGGCATGAGTACTGACTTGCACGACAGTGGCATAGACTTTTATCGAATTAGGAATTTAGACACCAGCATTAGGCTTTCCTTTGTCAGTGAAGTCGCAAAGACGAATAAATACGACGCCATCTTTATTGACGGAATCTTTGATCTCACATTGGATGCCGACAAGGATTATGTACCTGTGATTGACCTGTTGAAAAAACTTACGGATAGCGGCGCAACTGTATTTGCGATGCTTCACACCAACAAGCAGGCTGAAGACGATAACATGCGCTATGCTCTCGGAACAGAACTGCAACGTGTATGCACCAACCGCTTTACCATCAAATGCGACAAAACAAAGAATTGCCACAACATCATTCATGAGAAAAGCAACGACACAGAAATTGCACCAATCGTTTCGTTCAGATTCAACGACTGTGGCGTTGCCGTGCCATTCATCCCAGAAATAAGTACAAATGCAAAGATTGATTCATCAAAGAAAGACTTTGAAACCATTTTGTCAGGTGGTGTCATAATGGGTTATTCTGAACTTGTTGAAAAAGTAAAAGACATTGCCAAAATCAAAGAACGAGGTGCAAAAGAGAGAATCGCAAAAGGGATGAAACGTGGGTATTTGGTTGTTGATGACAAAGGCAATTATTATCTCAATAATGGACAATAGTGCAAAGGTGCAAAATATAGTGCAAAGTGATACATTTTGCACTTGGTGTATAATTAGTGCAAAATAGGATGCAAAATGAGGGTATATATTTATATATATAAATATACCCATCTTTGCACTCCTTTGCACCTATACACTTAAGTTGCACCATGAATGGCTGATATGGGTATTGTTAGTATTTTGCACCATTGCGCAAGCATCAATGCCGACCCTATGAGCGAAGCGAATGCCGAAAAACAATATCGTACTTCCAACGTCCATGAATTATTATCGTACTTCAAATAACATTCTCGTACTTTCAACTTTCAGGAATAATTCTCGTACTTTCAATTCTCGTACTTCATATATCGTACTTTTGTTATCGTACTCATTGGTTGTCGTAATGATTGACAGAGAATAGATTGAAAGAATTTCGTACTATTAAAAAAAGTATGGCTTCAACAGAAAAGTAATTTCAATAAAGACTTTCAACTGAAAATGACAAACAGGAAACTTTAAGCCATGAAGAATCATGGAAATAAAGAAAACAAAATCGTCAAGACAATTATTTCTTCAAATATGAGTAAGCATAGAAATCGATACCGTCAAATATGAAATCCGGCAAACAATCTTGATGGGAACTGAAGAAAAGGTACATATAAAATTTTGCAAAAAGATATTCCCAACTCGGTGGGAATAACGAATCCATCTGAAAAACTTTTATGAAGGTAAATAGGATAAGAAAAGAGGATTCTCGAGATCTAAATAAGCAAAAATCTGCGTATTTAGATTGATAAAAGCGACTTTCGACAAAGCGTGGCTTTCCCAAGAGAAAAAATAACCGATTTCAAAAGAATCGCCATAGATGCCACCAATACTGAAGTATTCACTGATTACGCGCACGCGCATGATGTCGAACAGCAGCCGTTACCTGGGCAAAGTGTCCAGAGAATCCCACAAATCAAAGAAATGGGTATCGTTTAAGTGAAAAAATAAAGAAATTGCAGCAGGATTAAGACATTTTGTATCTAAAAACAACATGTTTGTTGCTTTTCCCTAGATGAGACATCACTCACCGTCTCGGAAATAGTTTTCGGGAATACGACATTTCTGAAGTATGGTTGTTGTGAACGACGGTTATTATTAACTGTGGTTATTCCAGGCTTACACACATTCAAAAATGGAATGTAAACATTTTTCTCAAATAGAGTGATTTTTTACTGAAAACAACCGAAAATCTGCAAAAGATGGTCTTAATCGGTTACATTATCATCATAATGTGACTTTTTAATCAAATTTTTGTCAGAAGCCCCAAAAACTTTGTAACAAGCAGATCCCGTGCGAAGATTCTGTCACGCAAAAACTTTGTTACGATGCCATTACCTAAAAATCATCTGGGAAAGAACGTATGTATTTAGAGCAAGCAAGTAAGTGAGTAAGCAAGTAAGTGAGTAAGCAAGTAAGTGAGTAAGTGAGTAAGTAAGTGAGTAAGCAAGTAAGTGAGTAAGTGAGTAAGTAAGTGAGTAAGCAAGCAAGTAAGTGAGTAAGCAAGCAAGTAAGTGAGTAAGTGAGTAAGTGAGTAAGTGAGTAAGTGAGTAAGTGAGTAAGTGAGTAAGTGAGTAAGTAAGTGAGTAAGTGAGTAAGTGAGTAAGTGAGTAAGTAAGTAAGTAAGTGAGTAAGTGAGTAAGAAACACGCACACACTTTCAGAAATAAACCTATTTTCTTTTTTCTCTATTCATGTGGGCACTGATACGGCAAAGAAATAAAAGTCGCTTATAACGGCTAAAAATGCGTTTTAGTGGAATAACAAAAAAGGTAGGCATTTTGTGCCTACCTGAATAGTAACAAGTAAGTGGATTAAAACTTACTTATTGAAGGTAAAATATTGTACCATATCATTCCACCAATTACTACCCTTTTGCGCCCAATAAGGAATGTTGCAACCTTTTCGGCGGCGGCGTAATTAAGTAAGTTGTTCACTATCTTTGTAGATGATGCAACAAAGGTTTTTACCTTTGCTTTTCCGTTTAATTTCACCCGAATGTTTGCACCTATTTCGCTTGAAAAACAAATGTAGAACGCTTTGCCTACCTTTGTAATTTCCACCTTGCAATCTGGTTGCAAATTTTCCTCTTTTGCTAATTGTTGCGAGAAATTAACCGAATGATGATTAACACCCCGTCTAACTGTTATAGATCTGATTGACGGTCTACCTGGTTTTATCTTTTCCATATTATTTTAAATTGTTTAATTCATCATCAAATTGTTTGCATATCATTTCCCGAATATTTGCAACATGTAAGAACGCCCAAGTTGTAGATTTACCGCAAAATTCACCCGAATTTTTCAAACCAAAAGAATGAATGAAATAGGCTTCAAATAAAGCAAAATCATTATTGTTAAATGTACGCTTTGCAAATTGTCGAATGCTTGCAATTAGTTGACTTTTATCATTGTTGGTGTTTTCATCATCATCAATAATATTTGCAGTAAGAACACCCCAAAATAAATCATTTGGGCGAATTTCCTTCATTTCATGCGCTTTGTAGGCTTTTCTTTGTCTTCTATATGCTGCATAAAAGAGTGTACTAAAATCTGCATTCCCGTCAAATCTTTTCAAAGAGTCAATAACGCAAAGATATGCGTTATGAAAATCATCCTCACAATTTGGCGCATACAATTCGCCAAATTTTTTGTCACAACAAAGTTGTGCCCTTAAATTGTCATAATTGACTGAAAACCAATTACTAAACAATAATTGATAATTGTTCATAATGTAAAAAATTTTAAGTGTTATTAAGTGTTATTGTGCCGTATGGCATTACAAATATACATTATATATTTGAATAAAATACTATTTTAATAGTATATTTTGTATTATATTCAAATATTTATATAAAGTCTAAATAAGTCACATTATACCTATAATGTTGCATAAATCATTGACACATAGGTATTTATATAATATAATTATATAAATACCCCCATACCCCCCTTTGACACAAATAATCGCCCGTACTGACCCTCCGCCGAGATTTTTTATTTTCGTTTTTCAAATTTTTTCAATTTTCGTTTAGTTTTCATCAAATTGGCAATCAACAATCCATCGTTTGAAGGAAATCAGGACTGCAGGAACGGCAGACTATCCTTTGTTCTGCTTGGCAGATGTTTGCAGGGCATTGGACTTGGGTAATCCAAGTCAAGTCAAAGCAAGACTTACTGATGGGGTCATTTCAAATGAGGGCATCCCAAAACTTCATACAAGATGTTGATTATCAAGTTTTCCTCAAAAATGGGGAAAACCCCAAAGGTGGAAGCCCAAGACCGTGTTTGCCGATGCCCTTATTTTGCGCAGTCGATGTTGCCAGAGCATTAGGTTATGATAATCCCGCCAAAGCGGTAATTGACCACTGCAAAGGGGTTACTGATTAGGAAACTCCTATAAACAAAGACGTGCAACTTATTGATTTACACGCCCTAAATTCCGCCTACTTTATTAAGTGAGAACTTAATGTAACTAAACGTTACACCATCGGTAATGAATTATGTCATAATATCGGCTCGTCCAATCCAAAATTGGATGCGGCAATTTTTTTGCCAATAAAAAAGCCAGTCCAAAGTTTTTATCCGGACTGGCTAATTGAAAGAGTAATGTCTTTCAAGTCACGCAAATCTCTTCTCACTGCGAATAAAAGTCAATGCGAGAAATAACCAATAGAACATTGTACGGAATGCGCCGTACCGCAACAGTGCTTTGTGCAACTGCTGCTGTAAAGGTAGTGTGTATGTTTGGTTAAATGAGCATGTTTAATTGGTAAACCTGCTTAAAAATAACATTCTCTATCATATATCTAAAAAAGGCACAACATAACACATATTTGTAAAATGTTTTTACTATATTTGCACTATCACAAACACATTTTGATATGGCAGAAAATATTACACCTTTGATGTTCTCCGTGTCGATTGATCAGCTTGACAAAAAGTTGCAGACATGGACGGAGAAAATAAATGCCTTTGTCAACAATGGCGGCAAAGGTTACAAATTAAAGATTGACTTTGGCGATGTCGAAGACACCATCAAACTCCTGAAGAACCTGAAGTTTGGCGACAGTCAAGAAGTACAACGTTTGCAAAGAGAACTTGACGGTTTGAAGAGGAGACTTGATGAGATAAACAAGTCGGCATCATCAAAGAGTGCAGATAACATGCGGAAGGCAGGAATTGCCGTTTCAGATTTAGCGTTGAAGTTCAATAAACTTGAACTTGCGGAGTTGCGTGCGAATGCTGTAAAAGCGAATATTGACACTTCGGCTTACGACAAGGCTGTGGAGCGCATGGAGCGTTACCAGAGAGTGCTTGAATACATCAACAAAAATGGTGGTCACGATGTGGGCCGGATAACAGGCAGTGTCGGTTATCGCAATGCCACCAATGACCTTACTCTTCAGTCCGCTACTCTTAAGAAGTTGACGGCAGATGCCAATTCTGCTTCACATGCCACTACACAACTTACTTCAGAACAACAGCGATTGGCACATGCTCTGAATCAAGGTACGCAAGCCGCAAGAGGTCAGAGCCAGGTTCTTTCTGATTTGAAGTCGATGGCTATGCAGTACCTCGGTGTATGGGGAGCACAAAGTTTTCTGAACAACATTATCGAGATTGGCGGTCAGTTGGAGATGCAGCGATTGAGTATCGGTGCTATTTTGCAGGACACCGCCCATGCCAACGACCTGTTTGACAGGATTAAGGGACTTGCTCTGCAATCTCCATTTGGTGTCGTTGAACTCGATCAGTTCACGAAGCAGTTGTCTGCATACGGATTCAAGTACAATGAGTTGTTCGATATGACCAAACGCCTTGCCGACATTTCCGCTGGTGCTGGCACGGACGTTTCCCGTCTTGCCCTTGCACTCGGTCATGTCCGCTCCGAGGGTGCTTTGACTGGCTATACCCTGCGTCAGTTTGCCATGAACAACATCCCCATGCTCGGCAAGTTATCAGAGAAGTTGAGCGAGTTGGAGGGCAGGATTGTCACAGCAGCGGAAGTTCGCAAGCGTGTAAGGAACAAGGAAATCGACTATGGCATGGTGGAGTCGGTCATCAAGGACTTGACCAACGAGGGCGGCATGTTCTATAACATGCAGGAAGTCATTTCTGGTTCGGTCAAAGCCAAGTGGAAGAACCTGCATGATGCCTTCGACATCATGTTCGGCGAGATGGCCGAGAGTGCTGTGGGTGGTGCCTTGAAAGGCATGGCCACGTTGCTCACATCCGTAGCAAAGGAGTGGAAGACATTGGGAGCAGTCGGCATGAGTACAGTCGGCGTGTTTGCCATTGCGAAGGCAGCAATGATGGCGCACAACATGCTCTTGGGACAACAGAGCGCAGCGGTATTGCGGACTATTGCCGCAGAGAGACAGGCAGAAATATTCAAGTTGCGCCTGGCTCAGTCATACAGGTATCTCACCGCAGCAGAGAAAGAGACGCTTATGAGCACAGACCGTCTCAGGGCATCGGAGATTGCAAATGCGATTTCATCCAAGGCACTGACAGCGGAGCAACTGTCAAAAGCAGTGGCTATGGGGAAGGTCAGCAAGGCAACGGCACTTATGGCAATCCGTAACTCCAAGCTTGACGAGATACAGAAGCAGCAAATGCGCACCACCATTCTCAACACCGCTGTTCTTGGAACATGGGGAAAAGCGATGTATGGTGTCCGCGCCGCAGTATTGGCAACAGGAGCAGCACTGAAGACGCTGTTTGCCAATCCTATGACATGGATTCTTGCACTTGTATCAGGCATCACTTACCTGTGGCAGAAGAATAGCGAGGAAATGAAGCGTGCCGCAGAATTGAGCAAATCCCTTGCAGAACGAGCGTCAGAGGGCGTGAAGAACGTCCAGACGATGATGACCGAGACGGGAATTACATACAAGAAAGACGGTAAGGAGGTTGAGTTTGGCAAGGTGTCAGGGGGCGAGATAGGCTTCACCCCGGCAGCATCATTGGACAGCGATGCCATGATACAGGTAATGGAACGGTGGGAGGAGTTCATCAAGAACTACTCTTCCACGCCGAACACATTGCTTCAGAATGCCCTTTTCGACGGCGACAAGATGCGTGATCTTGCAGACCAATACGAGAATCTGGCACACGCTACTGAAAGTGTAATGAAAGCTCAGTTGGCATTGGCACAGATTGCCGACAGTTCAGAGTTTATCATCAATTCCACCCAGACAACGAAGATGTGGAGAGTGTTTGATGATGACATTATCACCAACATGAACGACTACGCCAAGAGTGTAAGGAAGACCGACGCAGCCGTTTCCAAGTTCTCGATGAGTCACAGGGGCGCAATGATAGCCGCTCTCAATGCCGCCAAGAGCAACCAGTATTTCGCGCAAGGTCTTGCGGCAGCCAATGCGGAAATGCAGAAAAAAGAGGGCAGAAATCTCACAGAGGAGGAACAGTTGCGGCATCTCGCCTATTACAGCGATGCCTATGCGGTAGCCGTGAGGAATGCGGAACAGGCGATTGCAGACCTCGGTGACAGCGATGCCATGAGGAAAGCACAGAAAGCATTTACCTCATTGATGAGCACCGGGAACAACGAGAATGTGAAAGAAGTTGACCTCACCGAAGACATGAATACCGCAGCCGATGCGATAAGGCAGACTGTAAGGGAGAAGTGGCACAAGGACATCAGCGAACTTGAAGAATACGAGAAACAGGCATTGCTCCAGATGGTTTCCGACATTGCGGCGAAGTCAGGCGAGTCAACCGATGTTATCCGCAAGCACATCATAGAACTTTTCTCCAATGTGCTGCATATCCCCATCGACATTGATGACGTTGATGCCCATACAAGGATAAGCCAGATTCAGCAGGAACTTGACAAACTCATGGCTGGTCCCAACGGCGACGGTGTATATCCTCTTGACATCAGAGGTGTCGTTGATGCAGATGACCTTGTTCAAAAAGTTCGACAGGCGTACAAGAAAGCCAAGGATGCCATTACCAACCTCGGTCCGATAGCCATTCACATGGGAATATCCCTTGACAGGGTAAAAGCCATGACAGATGAAGAAATCGACAAGGCCGCAGGTGGCAGTTTCATCAGAAAGATGGCATTGCAAGCCATCCAAAAAGCATACAAAGAGATAGATGCAGCTGAAACAACTGCAAAAGAATATGGTATCAGCCTTATAGACGAGACAAAAGGCGGTAAAGTATTCAAGGCAGGAAAGGAAAAGACGGGAAAGAAAACTGGCACAGGACATAAGGAAGACACCCAGGCAAAGGCATGGCGGGAGCGCATTCGTCAGTTGAAAGATGCCCGTTCATGGTATGACAAGTGGGAAAAGGAAGTCGGCGAGACCTCCGCTTTGGAGAAGGTGCAGGAAATCTTTCACGGCCTTATCAGAAAAGAAGACATCAAGACGCTTGAAGCCTATGAGAAAGCATTGAAAGCAGTTAAGTCGGAGGCAGAATCCCGCAAAGCCAAGAACAAGGGAAAGGATGAGCGTGCAGAAGAGATTATCCGTCAGGCCGACGATGAACTTGCACAGATTGACATGCTGAAGTTCCAACGTGACAGCGAGACAGCATTGGGCAAGATGGACAAGTATCTTGATAGAGTGACCCGTCATTGGGAAACATTCAAGAGTGTGCTTGAAGCCACAGGAGATAGGATGCTTGCAATGAAACTTGCCGGATTCGATGAATACGATAGCAACTTTGCTGTTTCATCTGCTGATGCACTATTGAACCGTTTGGAAATGGAAATGATGCTTCCTGATTTACAGCAGCAGCTTATTGACGCAGGAATCATGGAAATGTCAGATACGGAGATTGAGAAATACATCAAGAACTGGCTTGGCGGCACGGAGTACAAGAAGTACATTGATGCCATTACGAAAGGCGTGAAGGAATGGAAGCGGATGGAGCAGAGTTACATCAATGAGAGCGTGCAGGACTATGCAAGGCTTATCGGCTCAGCCGTTGACTATCAGACGCAAGTTGATAAAATAAATGCTGAATACGCAAAGACCAGGGAGCATTTGACAAAACTCCTTGAACTCGGTCAAGAAGGGAAAGAGGGCGGCATCACGAAAGAGCAATATGACGAGGCGTTGGAATTGGCAAGGGTAATGAGAGATGACAAGACCCTGAAACTGTCATCCACCTACCTCAATCTCTTGAACCGTGCAAATGCCCTTTCGAGGGATGAAATGCTGAGTGCTTTTGAGATTGCCGTTTCTAACCTCGACCAAAAGTTGTCACATGGATTGATAACCCTTGATGACTACACACAGGAGTTGTCGAAGTTGAAGAAGATTACCGAGGAATGGGAAGAGAACGCGTTCTTCGGCAAGAACAACATGCTTACCAACTTCTTGCAGGGAGGTGCTCCAGGACTGAAAAATTGGCTTGAAGTAAGACGAGACCGTTATACAGCGAGCGGTGAGCAAGACGAGGCCGACACATATCAGGGATATATCGACAAGTTGGATGACGTGACGAATTTCCTTGGCGACTTCGGCGTTGTCGTAGAACTTGCCACAGGTGCATTGGATGGTATGCAGAAAGCGACCACCGCCCTTTCCAACATGTTCGAGGCACTCGGACTTCACGGAAAGGCGAACAGGTGGAGTGACATATCGAGCGGCATAGGCGCAGTATCTTCGGCGTTCAATCCTGTAAGCAATGTGATACAGAACGCGCAGAGCGGGAATGTCGGCGGTCTTTTGTCATCCGTTATCTCTGCGCCGTTTGAAATGATAACGAATCCCATCAAGGGATTTGCCGAACTTCACGACAGAAAGCGTGAGCGTGCCATTGAGGAAATCAGGAAAGAGGTGCAACAGATTGGCAGCACTCTTAATCTTATACGGATGAGTAGAGAAAGGACTCTCGGCTTTGACAAGGGTGAGTACCGCCGCATGATGGCAGCCCTGTATGCTGGCTCAAACACTGCTTCCGGCAAGGGTATGTACGAATACTATACCCGTGGAGGCACAGACAGCAACGGCTACATGCAGGAACTCCAGATGCTCAAACAGCAGCGTGAGGATTATCTTAAAATGTACGACAAGGAACATTCAAAGAAGAACGAGTCAAAAGAGGCTCTGGAAGAGTACAAGACGAAGATTGCTGAACTTGATGACCAGATACGCAACTTCTCAGAAGATATGGCGAAGGAGTTGTGGGACATTGACATCAAAGGCTGGGCAGACCAGTTGAGTGATGCTCTGGCATCCGCTTTCGAAAATGGTGAGAACATGGCGAAAGCATACAAAGACACCGTGAAAAGTATTCTCCAAACAGTCCTGAATGACATGCTTCGGATGAAGATCATCGAACCCATGCTGAAAAGCCTGGAAGATAAGATCTTCGGCGATAAAGGTGCCTTTGACCCCAATGACATAGAGGGTAGCATGAGCAAGGTTATGGCAACTTTTGGTGAATACTTCGGCGAAGGTGGCGAAGGTCAGAAAATGATTACCGCCGCTAATGAAATGATGACATCCGCCCAGCGGGCATTAGAGCCTTACGGACTATCCGTGTATAACGATTCCGGCAAGACTCTTAGTGCGAGTGTGCAGGGTGTTACAGAAGATACCGCAGGTTTGCTTGCGGGTTATGTCAATGCACTTAGACAAGATGTATCGGCAATGCGGCTACTGAATGATGCACATTACATTGAATTTATCGACAATTACTGGTCTGGTTACATGGTTCAAATCACAGGCATAAACGGTCACGTTGCTGGCATACATGATAACACGACGGCACTTGTGCGTATGATTGAGCAAGGCGACGGAGCTTTGTATAATGCGATTAGTCGAATGAGCGACCACTTTGACAGGGTGACAATGGGTATAGAAAAGGTGTATATGGCGTAACATATCAATAAATAAAAGTTTGTGTAATAGGATAGGCGTGAAAGTATGCGTCTATCCTATTTTAATAAAATACTCAATTATTTATTTTGTTATTGAAATTTTCCTATATCGCAAAAAATAATTATCTTTGCGGCCAGATTGCCAGTAATGGTAATTAAAATAAGACTAACCGGGGTGCAGTTGCTGTGACAACAATTGCATCCCCAATTTATATTATTACAACAACCATTTGCATACAATAACGGGGCAGTCGCTGACCCATAACGACAAACTGACGACAAAAAGACAAAAAGAAGACTCCAACCACCTTATTTTCAGATAGTTGGAGTTCTCAAAAGTTGGGGTACTCGGACTCGAACCAAGAATGACAGGACCAGAATCTGTAGTGTTACCATTACACCATACCCCAATGTGAAAGTCAATTCAGAACACCCTTGTTCCGTTTTGCGGTTGCAAAGGTAGGGTGTTTTTTTGAAATCCGCAAGGTTTTTTGCGTTTTTTTCTAAAAAAATCAAAATTAATGAGGTTTGGAGTGATTTTTGGGCAAATCACATGGTATTTTGGCGGAATTAAGTTAACTTTGCCCTTTGTGGCGAAAAATGCGCCGCTACATAATACGAAAACAATATCAAAACCATACATGGACACTACAAAAGATTTATTGAGAGAAATAACCAAAGGTATACAAGAGAAAAAAGGAAGTGGCATAGTTATTGCTGACTTACAGAAAGTAGAGGGAGCCATCTGCAAATATTTCGTCGTCTGCCAAGGCAATTCGCCCCTGCAGGTAGACGCTATCGCCAACTCTGTCATCGACGTCGTGCGCGACAATCTGCATGAGAAACCCGTGGGGACCATCGGTCTCGACAATGCCCAATGGGTGGCAATGGACTACACCGACGTCATCGTGCACGTGATGCTCCCCGAGATGCGCGAATATTACAGTCTGGAGACCCTGTGGTCGGACGCCAACCTCGAGCGCTTGCCCGACCTCGACTGAGGTTTTCCACCTACTTTCACCCAATATCGATTTACATAATTCTGCATAATGGAACAAAACAACAAAGAGAAGCCCAACATGCCCAAGTTCAACATGAACTGGATATATATCACCATCATGGTGGCACTGGGCATTCTGTTCTTCACTGGCTACGGCGACAGCAGCACGTCGGCAGACGGCAAGGGTGGCATAGCCAAAGACGACAACTACTACAATTTCAAGGACTGGGTGTCGAAAGGAGCCGCCAACGAGGTGATCATCAACGGCGCAGAGAAGAAACTGAAGATGTATGTGAAGCCCGAGTTCATTCAGGACGTCTTCCATGCCGACATTAAAAAGACCGGTCCCAATCCCTACCTCGACGTGGAGTTCGGCTCGGTGGAGACGCTGGAGCAGTTCCTCGACGAGGCACAGAAGTCGGGGAAGTTCAACGGCCATGTCACCTTCGAGAACAAGAAAGACGGCGACATGTTCAACACCATCATCAACCTCACCTCGGTCATCTTCTTTATCGCCCTGATGATCTTCCTCTTCCGCAGGATGGGAGGCGGTGCCAGCGGTGGAGTGTTCAGCGTAGGCAAGAGCAAGGCGAAGATGTATGAGAAAGGCAACGACCTGGGCATCACCTTCAAGGACGTTGCCGGACAAGTAGGCGCCAAGGAAGAGGTTCAGGAGATTGTCGACTTCCTGAAGAACCCGAAGAAATACACCGACCTCGGAGGAAAGATTCCCAAGGGCGCCCTGCTCGTAGGACCTCCGGGAACAGGTAAGACACTACTCGCCAAGGCCGTTGCCGGCGAGGCCGGCGTGCCCTTCTTCTCGATGAGCGGCAGCGACTTCGTGGAGATGTTCGTGGGCGTAGGAGCCAGCCGTGTGCGCGACCTCTTCCGCCAGGCGAAAGAGAAGTCACCCTGCATCATCTTCATCGACGAGATAGATGCCGTGGGCCGTGCCCGCTCCAAGAACCCCGCTATGGGAGGCAACGACGAGCGTGAGAATACCCTCAACGCCCTCCTCACCGAGATGGACGGCTTCGGCACCAACAGCGGTGTCATCATCATGGCAGCCACCAACCGCGCCGACATGCTCGACCAGGCATTGCTCCGTGCCGGACGCTTCGACCGCCAAATCAACGTCGACCTGCCCGACCTCAACGAGCGTAAGGAAATATTCATCGTACACTTGAAACCCATCAAGGTGGACGACTCCGTAGACATCGACCTCCTCGCCCGCCAGACTCCCGGTTTCTCGGGTGCCGACATCGCCAACGTGTGCAACGAGGCAGCCCTCATCGCCGCCCGCCGCAATGCACAGACGGTCTGCCGCCAGGACTTCCTCGATGCCGTGGACCGCATCATCGGCGGTCTGGAGAAGAAGACGAAGGTGATGACCGCCCAAGAGAAGCGCACCATTGCCCTTCACGAGGCCGGCCACGCCACCATCTCCTGGTTCTGCGAACACGCCAACCCCCTGGTGAAGGTGTCGATAGTGCCCCGTGGCAAAGCCCTCGGCGCAGCATGGTATCTGCCCGAAGAGCGACAGATCACCACGAAGGAGGAGATGCTCGACGAGATGTGCTCGCTCATGGGCGGACGGGCAGCCGAGGAACTCTTCACCGGCCATATCTCCACGGGAGCGATGAACGACCTGGAGCGTGCCACGAAGAGCGCCTATGGCATGATTGCCTATGCGGGCATGGGCGACAAACTGCCCAATATCTGCTACTACAACAACCAGGAGTACCAGTTCCAGCGCCCCTATTCCGACACCACCGCCAAGGTAATCGACGATGAGGTGCTGAAGATGGTCAACGAGCAATACGACCGTGCCAAGCAGATTCTGCTGGAACATAAGGAAGGACACAACGCCCTCGCCGAACTCCTCATCAGCCGTGAGGTGATTTTTGCCGACGATGTGGAGAAAATCTTCGGCAAGCGCCCGTGGGTGAGCCGCTCACAGGAAATCATGAACATGGAGGCAGAAGAGGCAACAGCCCCAAAGACTCCAGAGATCCCCGAAACTCCAGAGACCCCCGAAACACCGGAAACTCCGGAAATCCCAGAGAAATAACCCCGTAACTCCAATCATCCTGCCATGACCGAGAAGAAGAAGAATTTCATCGTGCGCACCATCACCGGTGTGCTGTTCGTCGCCATCCTGGTGACCTGTTTCCTTCGTCCCGACTCCATGATTTTCCTCTTCGCCCTCATCACGGGGCTCACCGTGTGGGAGTATGGCGGACTGGTAAACCAATTCGACGACATCCAGGTGAACCGTTTTATCAGCACGGCGGCAGGCGTCTACCTGTTTCTCGCCTTCGCGGGCTACTGCACGGGATTCACCCCTGCCACGGTGTTCATCCCCTACCTCGTGACCGTCATCTACCTCATCATCTCTGAGTTGTTCACCATGGCTCCCAACCCCATCAACAACTGGGCTTACGCCATGCTCAGCCAGATGTACATCGCCCTGCCCTTCTCGATGATCAACGTGCTGGCCTTCCAGAGCAACGCCGAGGGTGAGGTGGCCTTCAACTTCCTGCTGCCGCTGAGTCTCTTCATCTTCCTGTGGGTGAACGACACCGGTGCCTATTGCGTCGGTTCGCTTCTCGGGCGCCACAAACTGTTTCCCAGGGTGTCGCCGGGAAAGAGTTGGGAAGGGTCGATAGGCGGTGCCGTCTTCGTGCTCATCGCCGCGGCCATCATCGGCTACCTGGTAGGTGGCAAGGAGGGTGGCTACTCCATCCCCGTGTGGATGGGACTGGGCCTCACCGTGGTGGTCTTCGGCACACTGGGCGACCTCGTGGAATCGTTGTTCAAGCGCACACTGGGCGTGAAAGACAGCGGCAACATCCTGCCGGGGCACGGTGGCATGCTCGACCGCTTCGACTCCTCGCTGATGGCCATACCTGCTGCGGTGATTTATTTCTACACCCTCTCACTTTTCTAAGATGCGGATGGCATTTTTCATCATGTTTCCCCTGCTACTCTTTATAGGCCTGGGCTATGTGCTGTGGCACATCTGGCACATCCTTCCCCTTCTGAAATGGGCGAAATGGCTGGTGGTCATCCTTCTGGCTGCCTGTCCGCTCAGCATGTTCTTTATGTTTGGCGGGGCATTCGAGCGGTGGCCGCTGTCCGTTGCCAGCGTGGCTTACCACGTCAACACCTCGTCGGTCATCATCCTGCTCTACCTGCTCATCACCTTTCTTGTGCTCGACATCTGCCGACTGCTGCACATCATTCCCAAGAGCCTCCTCTTCAACAGTTGGGCGGGCACGCTCGGCGTGACCCTCCTCATGGTGGTCATCTTTGTGGCAGGCAACATCAAATACCACAACAAGGTGCGGGTGCCGTTGGAACTGACAACGAAGAAAAACCTCCCTCACGACTACCGCATCGTGATGGTGAGCGACCTGCACCTAGGCTACCACAACCGCCGTGGCGAACTCGCTAAATGGGTCGACCTCATCAATGCCGAAAAGCCCGACATGGTGCTCATCGGCGGCGACGTGATAGACAGCAGCATCAGACCGCTGGCAGAGGAGAAGATGGCGGAGGAATTTCATCGCATCAAAGCACCCATTTACGCCTGTCTGGGCAATCACGAATACTACAGCAGCGAGCCACGGGCACGGCAGTTCTACAAGCAGGCGGGCATACACCTGCTCGTCGACAGCACCGTGGTCATCGACAGTGCGCTCTGCATCATCGGATGCGACGACCGCACCAATCCCAACCGCAAGGAACTGGCCTCGCTCACTGCCACCGTCGACCCCTCGCTCTACTCCATTGTCCTTGTGCACCAGCCCCACGAACTGGAGAAGACCGAGCAGAGCAAGGCCGACTTCCAGTTCAGCGGCCATACCCACCGCGGACAGGTGTGGCCCATCTCGTGGATTACCGATGCCATCTATGAATGCTCGTGGGGTGAGTACCAGCGGGGCGACACCCGTTTCTACGTGAGTTCTGGCCTCGGCCTTTGGGGAGGCAAGTTCCGCATCGGCACACAGTCGGAGTATGTCGTGGCGACGGTGAAAAAAAATTAAAGATTAAAGATGAAAAATTAAAGATTAAAATTGGGAAATTAAAAGATTAAAAAATGGGCCATCTTGATGGCTCCCGATACACTGGAAAGACACTAACCTAAAACGATATGACGATGAAAAAACTATTGCTTACTATGGCAGCGGTGCTGATGATGGTGCTTACCGCCCAAGCCGCCGGTCCCGTGAAAAGATGGGGACAACTGCAAGTGCAAGGCACACAACTCTGCGACCAGCAGGGCAACCCTGTGGTGCTGCGTGGCGTGAGTCTGGGATGGCACAACATCTGGCCACGGTTCTACAACAAGAAAGTGGTGCGCACACTGAAGAACGACTGGAACGCCACCGTGGTGCGGGCCGCCATGGGCGTGACCACCGTGGAGGACAACTACCTCGACAATCCCTCGTTTGCCTTGGAATGTGTGGAGAAGGTGGTGAAAGCCGCCATCAAGGAAGACATCTATGTGATTATCGACTGGCATGCCCATGAGATGCACACCAAGGAGGCAAAGGCGTTCTTTGCCCAGATGGCACAGAAATACGGCAAGTACCCCCACGTCATCTACGAACTATACAACGAGCCAGTAGAGGACTCCTGGGAGTCGCTGAAGCAGTATGCCTCAGAGATCATCACCGAGATTAGGAAATACGACCCGGATAATATCATCCTCATGGGATGTCCGCACTGGGACCAGGATGTTCATGTGGTGGCAGAGAGTCCGCTCCGCGGTTTCAGCAACATCATGTACACGCTGCACTACTATGCCTCCACCCACAAGGAATACCTGCGAGACCGCATGGAGGATGCCGTAAAGCGCGGCATACCTATCTTCGTGAGCGAGAGTGGCGTGACCGAGGCATCGGGCAACGGCGTCATCGACCCAGAGTCGCAACAACTGTGGCTCGACCGTATGGAGAAGTTGAAAATCAGTTGGCTCTGCTGGTCGCTGAGCGACAAAGACGAGTCGTGCTCCATGCTCCTGCCACGTGCCACCGCCACGGGACCATGGCCCGAAGATGTCATCAAGCGCTCGGGAAAGATGGTGCGTGAGTATCTGAAGAGATACAACAAGTGACAGCGGCCTTCGGCCGATTGAAAAATATGCGGGCTGCGCCTGATTGAAGATTGAATAATATTGATACGATGTCCATATGAAACCGTCTAAGTCACTATTGACGACACGTCTTTTCATTGCAGCATTGTTTTTCTGCCAAATGCTGTACGCAGAACCTGTGGACTACGTGTCAACGCTTGTAGGTACGCTGTCGAAACATTCGCTCTCCACGGGAAACACTTATCCTGCCATCGCCTTGCCGTGGGGGATGAATTTCTGGACTCCCCAGACGGGCAAGATGGGGGATGGCTGGCAATATGTCTATACAGCAGACAAGATACGCGGACTGAAACAGACACACCAACCCTCACCTTGGATCAACGACTACGGCCAGTTTGCCATTATGCCGACTACGCGCACTGTATTCAGTGAGGATGAACGGGCATCGTGGTTCTCACACAAGGCAGAGGTCGCCAAACCGTATTATTATAAAGTATATCTTGCCGATTGGGATATCACGGCTGAGATCTCTCCCACAGAGCGAGCAGCCATTATCCGACTGACTTTTCCTGAGACAGCCGAGGCCCGCATCGTCATCGATGCGTTCGACGGCGGGTCGCAGGTGGCTGTCGACGCAGATGGGAAACGGGTGACCGGATTCACCACCAAGAATTCAGGAGGTGTGCCAGAGGGCTTCAAAAACTTCTTCGTCATCGACTGCTCGCATCCCATCACTTTCAAGGCATGTTATTCTGATGCCGAAGGACTGGTAGAGGGCAGAAAAGAGGCATCCGGCAAGCACACCGGGGCTGTCGTCGGCTTCCCGCCAATGAAAAGGGGAGAGCAAGTGACGCTGAAGGTCGCGTCCTCGTTCATCAGTCCCGAACAAGCCCTACTTAATCTTCAGGAACTGGGGAATCGTTCGTTCGATGGCATCAAGACAGCAGCACGCCAGCGATGGAATGAGGTGCTGGGACGGGTCGAAGTGGAGGATGACAACATCGACCATCTGCGCACATTCTACTCCTGTCTCTACCGGTCAGTGCTCTTTCCACGGATGTTCTACGAATTAGATGCACAGGGGAAACCGATTCACTACAGTCCTCATACCGGTAAGGTCTGCCCGGGATATTATTTCACCGACACTGGCTTCTGGGACACCTTCCGCTCCCTTTTCCCACTGCTCAACCTGCTCTACCCCGAGATGAACGAGAAAATGCAGGAGGGACTGGTCAACTGTTACAAGGAAAGCGGTTTCCTGCCCGAATGGGCCAGTCCCGGGCACCGTGGGTGCATGGTGGGCAACAATTCCGCCTCTGTGGTGGCTGACGCCTGGCTGAAAGGATTGAGAGGGTATGACATCGAGACTTTGTGGCAGGCTGTCGTCCACGGTGCCAATGCCGTTCATCCGAAAGTGTCGTCAACAGGACGTCTGGGCTACGAACAATACAACAAACTGGGTTATGTGCCTTGTGACATCGGCATCAATGAGAGTGTGGCGCGCACCTTGGAGTATGCCTACGATGATTGGTGCATCTATATGTTGGGCAAGCAGTTGGGCAAGGACCAGAGTGAGTGGTTGCCTTTCTACGACAGGGCATTCAACTATAAAAAAGTATTCGACGAAGAGACCCTCCTGATGCGCGGCCGCAAAGCCGACGGGTCGTTCCAGTCGCCTTTCAGTCCGTTGAAATGGGGGGATGCCTTCACAGAGGGAAACGCATGGCACTACACTTGGTCGGTGTTCCACGACCCTGTGGGACTGATACGTCTCATGGGTGGAACAGATGTCTTCGTGCAGATGCTCGACTCGGTGTTCAATGTGCCACCCCTCTTCGATGAGAGTTACTACGGGGGTGTCATCCACGAAATCCGTGAGATGCAGATCATGAACATGGGCAATTACGCTCATGGCAACCAACCTATCCAACACATGGTCTACCTCTACAATTATGCCTGTGAGCCATGGAAGGCGCAATACTGGGTAAGGGAGGTGATGGACCGTCTCTACACGGCACAGCCCGACGGGTATTGTGGCGACGAGGACAACGGGCAGACCTCTGCCTGGTATGTGTTTTCGGCCATGGGGTTTTATCCCGTTTGCCCGGGAAGCGGACAGTATGTGCTCGGTACGCCTTATTTCGACAAGATGACACTCCATCTCCCTACGGGCAAGACGCTCGTCTTCCAGGCTTTCGGCAACGACAGCGACAACCGATACATCGGTGCGATGACCTTCAACGGTCAACCTTATGACAAGAACTTTCTGGAGCATGCCGACATCCTCCGTGGTGGTGTCATCACCTATCAGATGCAGTCGGAGCCCAATCGTCAGCGCGGCATTTACAGCATTCCCTATTCTTTTTCCAATTCCCTCATCTTGTGGGAACCCTATGAGTATCAGCCTTCTTTCCCCGGAGGGGCAAGTGCCCTATTATCATTCCTACAAGAAAACGTGCATTATCCTAAAGAGGCTTTGAGAGACAGTATCCAAGGGAAGGTTGTGGTGACTTTTATCATCGAAAAAGACGGATCAATCAGCAATGTCCAGGTGGCTCGCGGCGTTCACCCATTGCTCGACAAAGAGGCCGTGCGTGTTGTAGGACTGATGCCTAAATGGAATCCGGCGATGAGCAATGGCGATTATTTACGGGTGAAATACAGCGTACCTGTCATTTTCAAGTTAAATCAGCCGAACAGTTCTCAAAGCCTCAGGCCTTCAGAAGCACATCGAGAATGACGCGTGCAGCATGTTGGGGTGCGCCAGGTTTTCCGATAGCCTGGCGCACTTCTTCATATCCGCGCAGCATCTCCTCACGCTTGCTTCCGCCAGGGAGGATGGCGGAGAGTTCGCTCACGATATTCTGCACGCTGAACGTGTCGGCCACTAGTTCAGTCACCACCTCACGGTCGGCGATGAGATTGACGAGTGAGATATACTTCACCTTGATCAAATGGCGACGAAGGAAAGCGATGAGACGTGGCAGCGGCGTTTCATAGCACACCACCTGAGGCACGCCGAAGAGGGCGGTCTCGAGTGTTGCCGTTCCGCTGGTGACAAGGGCTGCCGTGGCGTTGGCGAGCACGGCAAAGGTCTCGCCCGACACTAATCTCACATTTTTCCCAGCCACGAATTTCTCATAATACGACAGTTCGATGGAGGGCGCGCAAGCCAGCACAAATTGGTAGTCGCCAAACTGTTCTGCCGCCTGCATCATTGCCGGCAGGTTGTCTTTGATTTCCTGGCGGCGACTGCCCGCCAGCAACGCCACAATGGGCCGAGCATCCAGTCCGTGGCGCCGGGCAAAATCCTCCTTCGTCTCATGGTAGCCTTCGAGGAATGCCGCCACCTCATCGGCGGTGGGATTGCCCACATAATGGATGGGATAGTGGTGCTTCTTCTCAAAGAAATCCACCTCGAAAGGAAGGATAGAGAGCAGGTGGTCCACATCACGCTTGATGTTCTTGATGCGGTATTCCTTCCACGCCCAAATCTTCGGAGAGATATAATAGAACACCTTTGCCAACCCGTGTTGATGCACAAACTTGGCGATGTCGAGGTTGAAGCCGGGATAGTCGACGAGAATCACCGCGTCGGGCTTCCATTGGCGGATATCCTCCTTGCACTGTGCCATGTTGCGGAAGATGGCGGGCAAATGAAGGAGCACCGGGATGAAACCCATGTATGCCATCTCACGGTAATGGCGCACCAGCGTGCCCCTCACGGCAGCCATGTTGTCGCCACCGAAGAACCGGAACTCTGCCTGTGCGTCGGCCTGCGCCAGTTCACGCATCAGGTGTGCGGCATGCAGGTCGCCGCTCGCCTCTCCCACTATCAGGTAATATCTCATCTTTGAAAAGCGTTTGTCAGTCGTCGTAATGCCATGATTGCATGGCCTTTACCATTTCGTAGTCGGTGACGTCGATACGGGTGGGGGTGATGGCGGCATAGCCGTGCTGCAGCGCCCAGTTGTCGGTATCGTCGGCTTCGGGCTCGTCATTCTTGTATTTGCCCACCATCCAGAAATAGTCGTAGCCCCTCGGGTGGCGCTCTTTCACGCACTCGTCATACCAGGTGCCCCATGCCATGCGGCACACCTTCACGCCATGGTATCCCCCACGGGGAACATTCACGTTGAGGCACACCCCCTTGGGCAGTCCCTCGTCGAGCACCCGCCGGGTGATGGCCCGCACAAGCGGGCGCATGGGCTCGAAATCGGCATCAGCACTGTAGTCACAGATAGAGAAAGCCACCGACGGCAAGTATTTCATGCATCCTTCGGCAGCCACGCCCATCGTGCCCGAATAATGGGTGTTGACCGATGCATTGTCGCCGTGGTTGATGCCTCCTATCACCATATCGGGCAGGCGGTCGGTACACAACTGGTTGAGGGCGAGTTTCACGCAGTCGACGGGTGTGCCGTTGCTCGACCACACCTCCACGCCCTCCTCGCGGTGCCTTGGCGTGAGGTCGAGGGGTTTGGTGGCAGAAAAGGCACGGGCATATCCCGAACGGGCGGAATCGGGCGCGCAGACCAAGATATCGGCCATGTCGCGCAGCATCTCCACCAAGGCATTGATACCCTTTGCCTTATAGCCGTCGTCGTTGGAAATCAGTATGAAATGACGGTTGTTGTTCATCTTCTTCGCTTTGTTTTGACAAAGGTAGGAAAAAAAAACAAAATACGAAAAAGAGCACCCGTGAAACAATAAATCCAGCCTTAATTTTGTTTGTTAAGTATGAAAAAAGGTTTAAATCGTCCTTTTCTCATATAAAATGTGTATCTTTGCATTTTGAAAGCAAAAATCTACTGTACATTGATTAGGTATAACCGGCCGACGCCTTCGTGCGCGGTCACATCTTTGTTAAGGAAAAAGATTCTATAAGAGGTAACTGAATGGGAAAAATCATAGCATTGGCCAATCAAAAGGGAGGGGTGGGAAAAACCACCACCACCATTAACCTTGCGGCCTCGTTGGCAACCTTGGAAAAGACGGTGCTCGTCATCGATGCCGACCCACAAGCCAACGCCTCCAGCGGTCTGGGCATAGACGTCAACCACCTGGAGTGCTCTCTATACGAATGCCTTGTCGACCATGTCGACGTGCGCGAAGCCATCTACACCACCGACATCGAGGGGCTCGACATCATCCCCAGCCACATCGACCTGGTGGGCGCGGAGATAGAGATGCTCAACATCGACAGCCGCGAGAAGGTTGTCGACCGCCTGCTTGCCCCCATCCGTTCAGAGTACGACTACATCCTCATCGACTGCTCCCCCTCGCTGGGGCTGATTACAGTCAACTCACTCACTGCCGCCGATTCCGTCATCATCCCCGTGCAGTGTGAGTATTTCGCCCTCGAAGGCATTGGCAAACTGCTCAACACCATCAAAATCATCAAGAGCAAACTCAATCCACGTCTGGAAATCGAGGGTTTCCTCCTGACGATGTACGACAGCCGCCTGCGTCTGGCCAACCAAATCTACGATGAGGTGAAGCGCCATTTCCAGGAACTGGTGTTCAAGACCGTCATCCAGCGCAACGTGAAGTTGAGCGAGAGCCCGAGTCACGGTCTTCCCGTGATACTCTACGATGCCGACAGCACCGGCAGCAAGAACCACCTGGCATTGGCCAAGGAGATTATCAACAAGAACAGTTAAAGTCACGGTGGGAGCACCACCGCGCACGACACACATATTCTATGGCACCAAAAAAGAAATTCAATGCACTGGGCCGAGGCCTGGATGCCCTTATCTCCACCGACGAGGTACACCCTCAGGGCAGTTCCACCATCAGTGAGATAGCCCTCGACCAGATAGAAGCCAACCCCAACCAGCCCCGTCGTGAGTTCGATACCGACAGTCTGCAGGAGTTGGCCAACAGCATCCGCGAGATAGGCATCGTGCAGCCCATCACCCTGCGCCAGATCAGCGACAACAGATACCAGATTGTGGCAGGCGAGCGCCGTTGGCGCGCCTCGCAGATGGCTGGCCTGAGCACCATCCCTGCCTATATCCGCACCATCGACGACGAGAGCGTGATGGAGATGGCCCTCGTGGAGAACATCCAGCGCGAGGACCTCAATGCCATCGAGATAGCCCTCGCCTATGCCCACCTGCTTGAGAACGAGGGGATGACGCAGGAGCGCGTGGCAGAGCGCGTGGGAAAGAGCCGCGTGGCAGTGGCCAACTACCTGCGTCTGCTGAAGTTGCCCGCCCAGGTGCAAATGGCACTCCAGAAGCGTGCCATCGACATGGGACATGCCCGTGCCCTCCTCTCCCTTGACAGCCCGTCGCAGCAACTCTCCGTGTTTGAGTTGATACAGAAAAACGGCTCGTCGGTTCGCCAGGTAGAGGAAATCGTGAAGAAACTGAAAAATGGCGAGGACGTGGACTTTGGCGGCAAGAAGATGCCGTCGGGAGCCCGTCTGCCCGAGGAATTCACTATCCTGCGCGAGCAGTTGACAGGATTCTTCGGCAAGAAAATATCGCTCAATATCTCACCTTCGGGAAAAGGGAAAATCAGTATCCCCTTTGCCAACGAAGAGGAACTGGAGCATATCATGAGCGTGTTCGACCGGTTGAAACGTAACTGATATGACCGTGAGAACACCGATATCGTCTGCCATCCGCCTTGTCGCCACATGGGTGCTCTCTTTCGCCGCCACCTTCGGCATGGCGCAAGAGGTGACCGTCGCCGACAGCATCACGCCCGTTGAACTGACGGAGACGGAACTGGTATTTGACGACTCCCTGCAACTGGGCCGCTTCATCGCGGCCGACACTCTGGCAAAGCCCCGGCGCGACTGGAGCACCTGGCGCCCCGACCCCAAACGGGCCATGTGGCTTGCCATCGTCCTGCCCGGTGCCGGACAGATTTACAACCGCAAATACTGGAAACTCCCCATCATCTACGGTGGGTTCGTGGGATGCATCTATGCCATGCGTTGGAACAACATGATGTACAACGACTATTCCAGGGCGTTCCTCGACATCTCCGACAACAACCCCGCCACACAGAGTTACAACCAGTTCCTGCACCTCGGCAACCGCATCGACCCCAACAACGAGAACAACGAGACCCGTTACAAGTCGCTGTTCAAGAAACGCAAGGACTACTACCGTCGCTACCGCGACCTGAGTTTCTTCATCCTCATCGGCGTGTATGCCCTCTCTGTCATCGACGCGTATGTCGATGCCTCCCTGTCGGACTTCGACATCAGCAAGGACCTGAGCCTGAAGGTTTCACCGACAGTCATCAGTAACCGCACCGACCGCAACCCCATCAAGTCGAGTGCCATCGGACTGCACTGCAGTCTGAATTTCTAAACATAAACGACAAGAAGCAAAAGCAAGAAAATGAAGAAGATTGAGACACTCATCCTATTGTTATTGTGTTGCACTACTCACCTTTCTGCCCAAATCAGTGAAGACTACGAAATCCTGTTCACCGACGAGAACGGTCATCAGGACGTCATGGAACTGCCCGAGTCGATGATGATGTCGGAACTCGACAGCATGCTCGCGCTCTACCATTCCAAGACCTACCTCATCACCGATGAGGCCTGCGAGTCGACAGGTGAGAACCCCTATTATGCCGACGAGGTATATGCCGAGCGACTGAGCCGCATGCCCACCGCCATCGACATGCCCTACAACACCATCGTCAGGCAGTTCATCGACCGCTACTGCACCCGTCTGCGCAGGTCGGTGAGCGTGATGCTCGGCACCTCCAACTTCTATATGCCTATTTTCGAGGAAGCACTCGAAGCCTACAACGTGCCCCTCGAACTGAAATACCTGCCGGTCATCGAGTCGGCGCTCAACCCCAAAGCCGTGTCTCGCGTAGGTGCCACCGGACTGTGGCAGTTCATGCTCGCCACAGGCAAGCAATATGGTCTTCGTGTCAACTCTCTCGTCGACGACCGCCGCGACCCCATCCGCGCCTCGTATGCCGCAGCACACCTGCTGCGCGACCTCTTCCGCATCTTCGGCGACTGGACATTGGCCATCGCCGCCTACAACTGCGGGCCGGCCAACGTCAACAAAGCCATCCGTCGCAGTGGCGGCCAGCGCGACTTCTGGAAGATATACCCCTATCTTCCCGCAGAGACCCGCGGCTATGTGCCCGCTTTCATCGCCGCCAACTACGTCATGACCTACTACTGTGAGCACAACATCTGTCCGATGCTCACCAACCTTCCCGAGCGCACCGACACCGTCATCGTCGACCGCAACATCTCTCTGTCTACTATCTCGAAGTTCTGCGATATCAACATCGACTTGCTACGCGAACTCAACCCACAATACCGCCGCGACCTGGTGAACGGCAGCACCGAACCGTCGACCATCCGCATGACCATCCCCTCGATGAACAAATTCCTGGAGTTGCAAGACACCATCTTCTCTTATGACGCCGCCCACGTGGGTGGAAAGCATGCCTATGCTGCCGTAGAGGAGAAAGGCTCGTCGCGGGAGAGCACCTCACGGCGGTCGTCCGACAGCCGGTCGTCGGCCTCAAGGAGCAGCCGGCGAAGCAGTTCCAGTGCCGCCGCAACGGCATCTGCCGGCTCTTCATCATCACGCTACGGGCGTAGTTCCCGTGGTTCCTCATTCAGTCAGCGCACCACCGCCTCGAGCAACTACACCTCCGGGAAGCGTCGCAGCGGGCGCCGTGGCTGACCACACCAACACCCCCAACACATCCATCCATGAACGACCAGGAGCATATAGGTAAAGACATTGACCGCGAAGCCGCCGACAACCAACTCGTAGACCAAGCCTACGAAGAGTTGATTGCCTGCTACGTGTCATCGCCCCACCGCAAGAAGGTCGACATCATCAACAAGGCCTTCAACTTCGCCCGCCAAGCCCACAAGGGCGTGCGGCGCCTGTCGGGCGAGCCCTATATCATGCACCCCATCGCCGTGGCCACGATAGCCTCCAAGGAGATGGGACTGGGGTCTACCAGCATCTGTTCGGCACTCCTCCACGACGTGGTGGAAGACACCGACTACACGGTGGAAGACATCGAGACCATCTTCGGCTCCAAGATTGCGCAGATTGTTGATGGCCTCACCAAAATCTCGGGTGGCATCTTCGGCGACAAAGCCTCTGCCCAGGCCGCCAACTTCAAGAAACTCCTGCTCACGATGAGCGACGACATCCGCGTCATCCTCATCAAGATCTGCGACCGCCTGCACAACATGCGCACGCTGAGCAGTCAGCCTGCCAACAAACAATACAAGATTGCCGGGGAGACATTATATATATATGCCCCCCTCGCCAACCGCCTCGGTCTCAACAAAATCAAGAACGAACTCGAAGACCTGAGTTTCAAATACGAGCATCCCGAGGAATACGACAGCATCAAGACCAAACTCGCCTCCACCGAGAAGATGCGTAACCTGCTCTTCGAAGAGTTTACCGCCCCTATCCGTGAGGCACTCGACCAGATGGGCATGAAATACGTGATTCACGCAAGGGTGAAGACCCCCTACTCCATCTGGACGAAGATGCAGAACAAGCATGTCACTTTCGACGAGATTTACGACATCCTTGCCGTGCGCATCATCTTCAAGCCCGAGAGCAAGGAGCACGAAATCAACGACTGCTTCAGAATCTACGTCGCCATCAACAAAATCTACAAATCGCACCCCGAACGGCTGCGCGACTGGGCCAATCACCCCAAGGCCAATGGCTACCAGGCCCTACACGTCACTCTGATGTCGAAACAAGGACAATGGGTGGAAGTGCAGATACGGTCGGAGCGGATGGACGACATTGCCGAACAGGGCTTTGCTGCCCATTGGAAATACAAGCAAGGGGCCGACGGGCGCGTGACCGCCGTGAGCGAGACCGGCGAGGACGGCGAACTCAACGACTGGCTCCACACCATCAAGGAAATCCTCGACGACCCTCAGCCCGATGCGATGGACTTCCTCGACACCATCAAACTCAATCTCTTCGCCTCCGAAATCTTTGTCTTCACCCCCAAGGGCGAGATACGCACCATGCCGGCAGGGAGCACTGCCCTCGACTTCGCATTCCAGATACACACCTTCCTGGGCAGCCATTGCATTGGCGCCAAGGTGAACCACAAACTCGTGCCCCTGAGCCACCGCCTGCAGAGTGGCGACCAAGTGGAAATCCTCACCTCGAAATCACAGCACGTGAGTCCCACCTGGGTACACTTCGCCACCACCGCCAAGGCGAAGACCAAAATCCTTGCCATCCTGCGGCGCAACGAGCGCGAGATACAGAAGAGCGGCGAGAACACCCTCCGCGAGTTTCTCGCTGCCCACGACATGGAGATGACCACATCGGTCATCGACCGTCTGTGCGCCTTGCACGACATCAAGAAACCGGAGAAGTTCTTCCAGGCGCTGGGCAACAAGAATATCATCCTCGGCGAAAAGGACATCGACGAAATCCTCGACAACAGTACGGGAAAGAAATCGGGATGGCGCAAACTCGTGCCCTTCCTCGGCAACGACAAGAAACCCAAGGTTTCCGACAACACCGACGACGAGACCACCGAACTATTCCTTGTCGACAAGGACTTCAACCGCAAGAAGCCTTTCATCATCAAGGACACCAACATCAACCGCCTCATCTTCCCGCCCTGCTGCCGTCCCATCCCCGGTGATGACATCCTCGGCTATATCGACAACCGCAACCACATCGAGATACACAAGCGGTCGTGCGACGTGGCCACCAAACTCAAGAGCAGTTTCGGCAACCATATCATCGACGCGAAATGGGACATGCATCGCCGCATCCTCTTCGATGCCACCATCCAGATTACCGGCATCGACCGCATCGGCCTGCTCAACGAACTCACCCATGTCATCTCCAGCCAACTCAACCTGAACATGCAGAAGTTGGTCATCACCACTACCGACGGTATCTTCGACGGTACCATACAACTCAAGGTCTACGAGCGCAAGGACGTGAAAATCATTATGGACAGTCTGAAAGCCATCGAAGGACTTGAGGAAATCAAGCAAATACAATAAACCTTACCCCTATGCGCACCCTTCTCATCTTCCTCGCCATGACACTCTCCTTCCCTGCCATGGCTGCCGGCAAATACGACAATCCCGACACGCTCTTCGTGGCACGCGACGGCACCGCAGAATTCCGCAACATCGACGACGCCATCGAGGTGTGCCGCGCCTTCATGGACTACCACAAGGTCATCTTCGTGAAACGGGGCATCTACAAGGAGAAACTCATCATCCCCTCATGGCTCGACAACATCGAAATCGTGGGCGAGGACGTCGACAACACCATCATCACCTACGACGACCATGCCAACATCCGCCTCGAAGGCACAGAGAAGGGCATGGGCACCTTCCGCACCTATACCCTGAAGATAGAGGGCAACGACATCACGCTGAAAAACATCACCATAGAGAACAATTCCGCCCGTCTGGGACAGGCCGTCGCCCTGCATACCGAAGGCGACCGCCTGCGTTTCATCGGCTGCCGCTTCCTGGGACACCAAGACACTGTCTATACTGGGAAAGCCGGCACGCGCCTCTATTTCCTCAACTGCTACATAGAGGGCACCACCGACTTCATCTTCGGACCTTCCACCGCCTGGTTTGAAGGCTGTGTCATCAAGAGCAAGGCCAACTCATACGTCACGGCGGCGTCAACACCCAGCGACATCGCCTACGGCTACGTGTTCAACCACTGCCGGCTGATTGCCGACGAGGGTGTCGACAAAGTGTACTTAGGCCGTCCGTGGCGACCCTATGCCTATACTGTGTTCATGAACTGTGAGTTGGGCAAGCATATCTGCCCTGCAGGATGGCACAACTGGGGCAATGAGGCCAATGAGCAGACCGCCCGCTATCTGGAATACAACAACAGCGGTGAGGGTGCTGCCACCAACGGCCGCGCGCCATGGAGCCATCAACTGAGCAAGAAAGAGGCGGCTGCCATCACCTTGCAACAAGTGTTCAAGGTAGAGGGCAACTGGGCTCCCTGACCATCTCTGTCGTTCTGCTATTTTACCACTTTTTTCTTACCATCCACAATGATGATGCCCCTGGCACCATCCGATGCCTTGCGCCCCATGAGGTCATAACGGCTGTCCGCCGGCATCGATGGCACCGGCATCCCATAAATGCCGAGGTCATTGCCAGCAAAGGCCTTCAGCGAGAAGAATGCGGGAGTGGGATAGCCCGTTTCATTGTTCCACAAACTGGCACAATACCAGTTGGTGGTGACATTATTGGGCTTGCCATACTCATTGGCTTCCATCCACCACCAGTAGAGGCCGTTCACATTGGCATGGTTGTTGAGCATACTGATGAGATCGTCGGTGAATGCCTTCTGCCCTTCCTCAGAAATGGGATAGGTGGAAGAGTAGTCATACGATGCCGACTGGGTCTGCCACTTGTAGTAATAGCCAGCCTCCACTATCTGTATCGGCTTGTCGGGATGCGAGGCCTCCAGGGAGTTGATGACGCTCTCAAGGGCATTGAAATCACCGTGGAAATAAGGATAGTAACTCAGGCCGATGATATCGTAGTCTACGTCGGGGTATTTGTCGAGCGTCGTGTAAAGGGTCTTGGCTCCCCATCCGTTGCTGCTCAGTTCGGTATGGATAATCAGTTTGGCATTGGGGCACACCTCGCGGCAGGCCTGGGCACCCTTTGCCAGATAGAGGGCGAAATTGTCCATCGACCCCGTTATCGACCCCGTGGTCACCCCATTTCCATTGGCATAGCACTTTCCTGTGGGCCACAACATCCCCACAGTCACCTCGTTGCCGAGTTGTATGTCGTCGGGGGTTGCCCCATAGGCCACCAGAGCCTCAAGCACGTCCTTGGTATAAGTGTAGAGCATGTCGGCGAGTGTGGCGGGGTCGTTGCTGTTCCACGATGCCGGTGTGGAGTGCTGCCCGGGGTCGGTCCAGGTATCGGAATAGTGGAAGTCGAGCAGGAAACGGAGTCCCGCATCCTTGATTTGCTTTCCCAGTGCCTTCACATAGTCGAGGTCCTGGCACACGCCGCTGGCAACATCGGCAGCCGAAGCCTGGGTGGGGTCGACAAACAGCCTCACGCGCATGGCGTTGAGTCCATTGTCCTTGAAATACGCCAACAGTTGTTGTGCCGTAGCCAACCTGTTGCCATTGGCATCATAATAGATGCTTCCTGCCTCAAAATACTTGGTGAGCATGGAGATGTCGCCGCCCACTACCTTATTGGAATTGCCTGCTGTTGCCATGCCTGCCCATATGCAGAGCACTGCCAGCACAAAGAGTCTATAGTATTTCATTTCGTATAGTTTGTTTACACCACTTTTGCAAGTAAAGATTCGGGGTGAAGATGTTTTTCAAGAAGTACGGATAGCGGCATAGGGGGCGAAGCCCGGCATCACGAAAGGCCGTCGAGTTGTTTCTTCAACTGCAACAACTCCTCGCGTATGCCGATGAGACTTTCCATCACCTTGGCGCTCTTGTCTACGCCACTGCGGTTCTCGTTGAGCATCTTCCGTGCTGCAGCCAACTTAAACCCTCTCACCTTCACCAAGTTATAGATGAGACCTATCTGGTCGATGTCTTTCTGGGTATACTGCCTCACGTTGTTGCTCGTGGTCTGTGGCTTGAGGTGGGGGAACACCCCTTCCCAATAGCGCAACAGACTCTCCTTGACGTCGTACATCGCCGCCACTTCCTTGATGGAATAATATACTTTTTGTGTCTTTGGTTTCTCCATTTTCAATGCCTTTGTTCCCAGTTTATCCTTTGTTGGCCCAATAGCAGAATAGTTGCAGGCTTATTTGGGAATGCAAAAATAAGGAAAAAGGGAAACAAAACAAAATTAAAATCGAGTATTTTCATCTTCTCTTTCCTACATTTTATAATTAATCTTGTCTTTTCTTGAAAAAAAGCAGTAATTTTGCACCAAATATTATCATCACCCCAACACTTTCAAAACAGCAAAATAAATAGAAGCAAGATGATGACAGCCAATGAAATCCGCGACTCATTCAAGAAATTCTTCGAGTCGAAAGGCCATGCCATTGTGCCCTCGGCACCAATGGTAGTAAAAGACGACCCTACCCTGATGTTCACCAATGCCGGCATGAACCAATGGAAAGATATCATACTGGGCACCCGTGACCCTGAGCCACGCCGGCGTGCCGACACCCAGAAATGTCTCCGCGTGAGCGGCAAGCACAACGACTTGGAGGAGGTAGGCCATGACACCTACCACCACACCATGTTCGAGATGCTTGGCAACTGGAGTTTCGGCGACTATTTCAAAGAAGGCGCCATCGACATGGCCTGGGAATATCTGGTAGACGTGTTGCACCTCGACCCCAAAGACCTCTACGTTACCGTGTTTGAGGGCTCTGCCGAAGAAGGTCTGGAGCGCGACGACGAGGCAGCCAACATCTGGCTCAAGCACGTTCCCGCCGACCATATCATCAACGGCAACAAGCACGACAACTTCTGGGAGATGGGCGACACCGGTCCCTGCGGTCCCTGCTCCGAAATCCATCTCGACTCGCGTACCGAGGAAGAGAAGCAGAAGGTTCCCGGCCGTGATCTGGTGAACAAGGACGACCCACAGGTGATAGAAATCTGGAACCTCGTGTTCATGCAGTTCAACCGCAAGGCCGACGGCTCGCTCGAGAAACTCTCGATGAACGTCATCGACACCGGCATGGGCTTTGAACGCCTGGTGCGTGCCCTTCAGGGCAAGCACTCCAACTACGATACCGACATCTTCCAGCCTATCATCCGCGAGATTGAGCGCATCACTGGCATGAAATATGGCGAGAAGGAAGAGACCGACGTGGCCATGCGCGTGGTGGCCGACCACCTGCGTGCCGTGGCATTCAGCATCGCCGACGGCCAGTTGCCCAGCAACGCGAAGGCTGGCTATGTGATACGCCGTATCCTCCGCCGTGCCGTGCGCTACGGCTACACCTTCCTCGGACAGAAGGAGTCGTTCATCTACCGTCTCATCCCCACCCTCGTGGCCGAGATGGGTCCCTCATATCCCGAACTGCCCGCTCAGCAAAACCTCATCAGCCGCGTGATGAAAGAAGAGGAAGAGTCGTTCCTGCGCACCCTCGACAAAGGCATCAACCTGCTCAATGGCGCCATGGACGAACTGATGGCCCACGGCCAGACCGTGCTCGATGGCGTGCAGGCCTTCCGCCTGTTCGACACTTACGGATTCCCGCTCGACCTCACCCAACTCATCTGCCGTGAGCATGGCTATACCGTCGACGAGAAGCAGTTTGCCGAGGAGATGGAGAAACAGAAGGCCCGCGCCCGCAATGCCGCCGCCGTCGAAAATTCCGACTGGGTGGAACTGCGCGAGGGCGAACAGCAGTTTGTGGGCTACGACTTCACCGAATATAGTTGTCATATCTTGCGCTACCGCATGGTGACGCAGAAGAAGAACTCCTTCTACGAACTGGTGCTCGACAACACCCCCTTCTATGGTGAGATGGGTGGACAAGTGGGCGACCGTGGCGTGCTGGTGAGCGAGGACGAGACCATCGACGTCATCGACACCAAGCGCGAGAACAACCAGAGCGTGCATATCGTGAAGGCGCTGCCCAAGAACGTGGAGGCCGAGTTCATGGCCTGTGTCGACACCGACCTCCGCAATGCCAGTGCCGCCAACCACACCGCCACCCACCTGCTCGACTATGCCCTGAAACAGGTGCTGGGCGACCATGTGGAGCAGAAGGGCTCGTATGTGAGCGACGACACACTGCGCTTCGACTTCTCCCACTTCCAGAAAGTCACCGACGAGGAACTGCGCCAAGTAGAGCGCATCGTCAACGACATGATACGTCAGGACCTGCCCCTCGACGAGCACCGTGCCATCCCTATGGACGAGGCCAAGCAGATGGGCGCCATCGCCCTCTTCGGCGAGAAATACGGCGACAAGGTGCGCGTGGTGCGCTTCGGTCCGAGTTGTGAGTTCTGCGGTGGTGTGCATGCCAGTTCTACCGGCCGCATCGGGTTCTTCAAGATTGTGAGCGAGAGCAGCGTTGCCGCCGGCATCCGCCGTATCGAGGCAAAGACAGGCAAGGCCTGCGAGGAACTGCTCTACATACTGGAAGACACGATGAAATCGATTCGCGAACTCTTCAACAACGCCAAGGACCTCAACGGCGTCATCGTGAAATACATGAGCGAGCACGACGCCATGAGAAAGCAACTTGAAGAGTTCAAGGCCCGTGGCGTGGAGAGAGCCAAGGAACAGTTGGTGAAGAATGTGAAGACCATCAATGGCATCCAAGTGGTGAGAGCAGTGTTGCCCATCGACCCCGCAGGCGCCAAAGACCTGGTGTTCAAGGTGCGCTCAGCGATTGAAGGCAGTCTGCTGTGCGCCATTGGCTCCATCCATGAAGGCAAGCCCATGATCAACGTGATGGTGAGCGAGGACCTGGTGAAAGACCATGGCCTGCATGCCGGGCAGATGGTGCGCGAGGCAGCGAAACTCATCAAGGGCGGCGGCGGCGGTCAGCCCCACTTCGCCTCTGCCGGCGGCAAGGACACCGACGGTCTCTCTGCTGCCATCGACAAGGTGGTGGCAATGGGCACCCAGAATTAAGAAAAAACCATTAATCACAATTATATGAAAACAATAGCAAGACTTTCAATCGTCGTTGCAGCCCTGGCTATGAGTCTCTCTGCCAGTGCCATCGACATCAAGTTCAAGAAAGACAAGACGGTGGTCGACGACATCACCTATACTCTTAACGCTAAGAAGCAGTCGGCAGTAATCGTTCGTGGCGAGCAACCCTATGTGGGCGACGTCGTCATACCCGAGAAAATCACCGTCGACAGCGTCACCTTCTATATCGAGGAGATTGCCTCCGGCGCCTTCAAGGAATGTCCGGGTGTCACTTCCATCGTCATCCCCGACTGCATCACGAAGATTGGCTCCTCTGCCTTCTTGGGCTGTTCGAGCCTCACCGAAATCACCATTCCTTCCCGCATCCAGGAACTGGCTGCCGACATGTTCGAAAACTGCGCCAGCCTCACCACCGTCAACTTCTCGGGCAGCGTGAAGAAATTGGGTGACGACGTCTTCAAGGGCTGTAAGTCGCTTGTCGACTTCGAGGTGCCCAGTGGAGTGACCGAGATTCCCGGAGAGGCCTTCATGGGATGTTCCGAACTGCGCAACATCACTCTTCCCTCTGGCATCAAGAAGATTGGCAGCAATGCTTTCGAGGGTTGCACCAGCCTGGAATACATCAACATCCCCACAGGTGTGAGCAACATCGGCAGCGATGCCTTCAGCGGCTGCTCCAGCCTGAAGGAGTTCCGCTTCCCCGCCGGCGTGAGCACCATCTCCTCCAACATGTTCAAGAACTGTACCGAACTGACGATGGTGGAAATCTCCAATGCCATCCGCAAGATTGAGCACGATGCCTTCTTCGGCTGTGCCGTGCTCGACAGCATCAACCTCACCAACTCCATCACATCGCTGGGCAGCAGTGTCTTCGAAGGATGCGCCACGCTGAAGAGGGTGAAGATTCCCAATGGCCTGACAGAGGTTCCCACCGATGCTTTCAAGAACTGCTCCAGCCTCGAGGAGGTGACCTTCTCCAACGCGCTGAAGAAAATCAACAGCGGTGCCTTTGAAAACTGCGCCAGCCTCACCCAACTCACCTTGCCCGTGTCGCTGAAGGAAATCGGCAACGATGCCTTCGAGGGCTGCAACAATATCACCGACATCTACATCAACAGTTCGATACCCATCAAGATCAGCGGCGGCTCCTTCGCCAAAGCCACGATGAAAGAAGCCATCGTGCACGTGAAGAAAGGTGCCACCACCAACTACAACCTCGACAAGCAGTGGAAGAAATTCCTCAACATCATCGAGTGGAAATAAAAGATTGAGACTATAAAAACCATTCACGGGGAAACGGTCATCAACACCGTTTCCCCGTAATGGTATAATACACAATATCCCCCCTCCATGAATGCCGCATCCTATCGTCCACGCAATCCTGGTCACGACTATTACGGCCGTGGCATTTATCTCGTGACCTTGGTGGTAAGTGGGCGAGAGGCGTTGTTCGGGCGCCTGAACAGTGATGTGCACCATCCTGAGGTGCTGCTGTCGCCTGTGGGCGAAATGGTGCGTAAAATGTGGCTGCAGACACCCGAGAGACAGATGGCACATGGCAACCACGTAGCGGTGCATGCCTGTGTCTGCATGCCCGACCATTTCCACGGAGTGATAGAGGTATTGGAGCCCATGCAATGGAGCCTCGGCGATATCATACAAGCCTTCAAGGCCTCCTGCACCAGTCGCTGGCAACAGCAGAGCCTCCCCAATTCCACCAATCGGCCGATCTCGGTCGATTGGAGCAGGCCCGAGGTGCCGCCATGGCTACGCGAGAAGGCCTTGCGCCACAGCAATGAAGGATCGCTCGTACGCAGCCTGTCACGAAAACAACGTCAGGAGTATTATGCCCTGGTGCAGCGGCAATACAGACCGCTCTTTGATGATGATTACGACGACACCGTTTGTCTTGACGACAGGCACCGCAAAGCCATGATTGCCTATGTACACGACAACCCGCGCCGAGCCATCTTGCGCCGTCTGTTGCCCGATGTGATGAAAAGATGCCTGCATGTGCAGATAGGCGACCGGTCTTTTGGCGCTTATGGAAATCTCTTCCTCTTGCGGTGGGCCAACAAGGTACAGGTGCAGTGTCACAGGCGTCATCCCCAGAGTGGACTGCCGTATGAAGAGACTGCCGACTACGCACGCCAGCGCGGACAATGGATAGCGGCAGTGATGGGAGGAGCCACTGTAATAGTGACACCCGGCATCTCACGGGGCGAGTTGATGATGAAAAACGAATGTTTGGAGAAGGGATACCCTCTCATCCATCTGCAAAAAGAGCCTATCCACTCCTACTGGAAGCCGGAGAGGCGCCGTTTCGAGGCTTGCGCTAAAGGGCAACTCTTGATACTCGCTCCGTGGGCACTTGACGCTATGGAGGAGGTGAACGGGGTGCCCGCCGACAGCGACTATAGTCGATTTCATCACCTCAACAAAATCGCCGCCGACATCTGCGCTTTCAACGGCGAGGCTAAAATAGTGAAGATAACAGGGAAAATAGCACAAAATCAATAGGGTTTGGTTTTTTTTGCTTATTTTTGCAATCTCATAACAAGACTACCAATCAGATGGATAAGAGAAACAATAAGACGTTGTGGCTGCTGCTCATTATCTGCTTGCTCACCGTCGTCCCCTTCCTGGGCATTTACGACTATAACACCAAGGGAGAGCCGCGTGAGAGCATCGTGAGTTACACGATGATAGAATCGGGCAACTGGATTCTTCCTCGCAACAGTGTAGGCGAGATGGCCTACAAGCCCCCATTTTTCTATTGGACCGTGGCAATAGTGAGTGCCATTTGGGGCGAGGTGACCGAGTTTACCTCGCGCATCCCGTCGGCCGTTGCCTATATCCTACTCACCATAGCCACGTTCCTGTTTTATGGACGCCGGGGTGACAGGAAACTGGCATTGGCTACGGCATTGGTGTCGTTCACCACATGGGAATTACACCGCCATGGCTTCAACTGCCGCATAGACATGCTCCTCACCTTCTTCATCGTCGGGGCACTGATGGCGTTCTACCGATGGTATGAGCGAGGCATGAACGGCATACCGCTGTGGGCCATCCTCCTGATGAGCCTTGGCACACTCTCCAAAGGCCCCATCGGCGCGCTGCTGCCATGTCTGGTGACAGGCGTTTTCCTCCTGTGCAGAAGAGTGAACTTCTTCCGCGCCTTTTTCTCGATGCTGGCTTTCGGCCTGCTATCATTGATTTTGCCCGCCATCTGGTATTACGCCGCATGGCAACAGGGCGGCCAGGAATTTATAGACCTGGTGATGGAAGAGAACGTGGGCAGGATGACCAGCACCATGTCGTATCAATCATGCGTGGAACCATGGTACTACAACTTCATCACCCTCCTGCCCGGCTATCTGCCTTGGACCCTCCTTGCCTTGTTGGCATTGTTTGGTGTCGATTGGAAAAAGATAGGCAAGGGCAATGCCGATGAAGAAGGAAAGAAGCGCAGCATCCTTTCGCGTGCGGTGTCAAGCCTCCGCAATGTCTCATCCCTCGACCTGTTCTCCCTGCTGTCCATCGTGGTCATCTTCGTGTTCTACTGCATCCCCCAGAGCAAGCGCAGCGCATATCTGATGCCCATCTATCCCTTCATCGCCTATTTCGTTGCCAAACTGTTGTTCTGGGTGCATGATTACCATCCACGTATCTGGAAAGGCTATTGCGGTTTCCTCTCGATAGCAGGCCTCATCGTGGCACTGGCTTTCGTGGTGCTGAAATGGATACCCATCGACCAAGGCTGGTTCCATGGCCGCCATGGTTTTCAGAACTACACCATGGTTCTCCTTTTACAACAAGCCGGGGCATGGTGGCAATGGCTGATACTGGCTCTTGGCGTTGTGGTTTTGGCGGGCTGGTGGAAGAAGAAAATGTATTTCTGGGGTATCGTGGCACTAATCATGGCCATCTATCTGCATGTCGACGCCATCTACAAACCGGCGGCACTCAATGCCAAGTCGGTGAAAGGCATTGCCGCCAAGGTAGAGGAGTTGGTTCCCGAAGACAAGGGCAAACTCTATGAGTTTATCGAGGACGGCGTGCTTGCCAAAGGCGACCCCGTGCATTATTTCGAGATGAACTTCTACCTTCACGACCGTGTGGCGAATTTCTATAAAGACAAGCCATCTTCGGGCTTCCTCATGATAGGTACCGAAGATGCCGAACGTTGGTTGCCGAAATTCGAGGAGGAGGGTTACCGTTTCACCAAAATGTATGACTCCGGCGAACAGCGCGTGGCAGGTCAGCCGATGCTTCTGCTGAAGTTCGACAAGCAAGTGGTGAACACCCCATCCAACAGTTGAGCGACTGTCAGTCGAGGAATTCCTTGACGGTATAGAGTGGTCTGCGCTTCACCTCAACATACGTCTTTCCGATATACAGGCCCACGGCACCAAAGCAGAAGATGCTGATGCCGCCCACAAACCAGATACTGAGCATGAGGGAAGCCCATCCGGGCGCTGCCGTGCCCCAGATGAGAGAGTATAGCACATACAGTCCGATGAGGAGGCTTACAAAGATGAAAGCCAACCCAAGGTACATGATGTAATAAATGGGTTTTACGGAGAAGGATGTAATGCCGTCGACAGCCAGGTTGAGCATCCTTCCGAGGGTGTATTTCGACTTTCCCGCCTGCCGCTCCGTAATCACGTCGTCGACAGTGGTAGAGTCGAAGCCTACGAGCGGTATCAGTCCTCTGAGATACAGGTTTCGCTCCCCATATTGTGAGAGCGCCTGCAGCACCCTCTTGCTGAGGAAGCGGAAGTCGGCGTGATTGAAAACGCTCTCCACCCCCATTTTATTCTGCAACTGGTAGAACGCCACGGCTGTCAACCTCTTCATCACAGGGTCGGCCTTTCTCGACACTTTCACCCCATACACGATGTCATAGCCTTCTTCGTAGGCATCAAGCATCTGCTCGATGCAGTTGAGGTCATCCTGCAAGTCAACATCAATGGTGATGACGGCATCCGAAATGTCCTTGGCTTGCATCATCCCTGCCATGATGGCATGCTGGTGCCCCACATTATGTGCGAGGCAAAGGCCCTTGAACCGTTTGTTGGCTTGGTGCAACTGCCTGATGATTTCCCATGTGTTGTCCCGGCTTCCGTCGTTGACCAGGAGTATGAAACTGTTGGGCGTTATCTTGCCCTTTTCGATAAGACTATCGAAAAGGTTGTTGAGTTGCACTGCCGATGTCTGCAGTATTTCCTCCTCGTTGTAGCAGGGTGCCACGATGGCCAGTTGTATCATGTCTGTAAAAATTTTAAATGATGTGATGACCTACAACACAGTCTTCATTTCGAGAGCCGCTTCTTCTGTTCGATAGCGAAGGGGGTATAGGTGCCAAACTCATAGCCATGCTTCTTGAGCATCTTGACCAGTCTGTCAAGCCTTTGCACCATCTGTAGTCCGCTGTGGTTCTTGATGATGAAAGGCATCTTCATCTCGGGGTGCTCCTTGAGTTCATAAAACTCCCACGGGTGGAAGTAGGTGACAAAATACCCATCGTGCTTGAGCACCCTTCTCACCATACGGTGGTAGAGGCTTTCAGGCAGGTTGTGCAAGGCGAGCCAGAAGAGCGGAAACCGCAAGAGGGGTGTCACCGATGCCGGTATCTGCACCACGTCGCCTTTCATGAAGCATGTTCTCGGGTCGGTGAGATGCATGTATCTGCCAGGTATGAAAGCAGGGTTGAGCGACGAGTTATAGAGGTATCCTGCCTTTGCGATGTCGTCATCGCTGACGGGAAACATCCTTGGCTGCCGGTATCCCATGGCCTGCAGCCCTGTGGCGGCCTCAAGTATGGTCTTCGATTCCATGACATCGGTAGCCTTCGGCTGCCAGTGGTCTACGCCATGACATGCCAACTCATGTCCCTCGTCTATGATGCGGCGGATGGTATCGGGGGCATTGTTCACGAAATTTCCCGTGCAGAAGAAGGTGGCTTTCACCTCATTTTCCTTCAGCACGTCGAGAATCCTGTGAGTTCCCGTCACAGAGACTTCCATACCCTGCTGCAAAGAGAAATCCACTCCATGTTCGCGTGGAACGTCAAACTCTTCGGTGTCAAAACTAAGAAGAACCATTGTTATCTTTATTTAGTTTGTTTTTCTGCCACGAATAATTGTCCTTCGTGGTGGAATACAGTGCAAAAATAACAATAATTGTGAGATATGCCAAATTTTCGGGCACGAATCAGCCCATGCACTGAAAGACTGCAAAGTCCTTTCACAAAAACCATCCACGGAAAAACGTCGCCAAAGACAGTTTCCCGTGGATGATTATCTGAAGTAGTATACCGGCTTATCTTGCCAGGTCAAATCCCAGGCGCACACCGTCGTAGTTCTTGCTCAACTCACCGATGGTAGCCAAAGTAGCATTGCCGCTCATGCCCCCAATGGTCTGCAAGATAGTGAGCAGTTTCTGCGACTCGAAGAGCAGACTGATTCCCGAGGACGAGGCGGTGACATACGCATTGATGGTGAAGAGCAGCGTCTTGATGGTCATCTGCCCCGAGTTGGGGTCATAGGCATAATTGCCACTGACGGTCTTTCCTGCTACCTTTGCCGTGAAGGTATTGTCTTGGCCGAAGGTGAAATAGGTGTTCGACGAACTGATGCCTGCACTGTTGTAATAGTTGAGCAGCGTCGACTTGATTCTCTGCGATGCCACCTCGCCGCCGGCCTGTGCCAGGAGATTGTCGCTGGTGAAGGCGCATCCCGGACCGGAATATTTCCAGGTACCCACAAGGTTCTCCTGCGATATCTTGTTCAGTCCGAGCACGCTGCCCAAGACGTTGCCCAGGATGCTGGTGCCGTCGATACCGCTGAGAATGCCGTCCTGGTTGCCTAAAGTGCCACAACCCGCCAGCAATACGACGGCCATGGCCATGGTAAGGATTTTTTTCTTCATGTTCTTGCTTTTTATGATAGTTATTTGTAAGTCTTATCGTATAAGTCTTTGCAAAAATAAGCAAAAACTACGAATACAACAACATTGTGCAAGGAAAAATCCGAATTGCACAACAACAAGGGACATATACCGAGGCGCCACCGATGTTCATCATGCGCAGCATAATAAATCTTACCTCTCCACCTGCGTCTTAGGCCAATTGACGAGGAAGAGGTGGCTGGTGGCACGGGTGAAGGCGGTGTATAGCCAGTGGAGATAGTCGGGTGTCACCATATCGTCGGTCATGTAGCCTTGGTCCACATACACATGCTCCCATTGTCCGCCCTGCGCCTTGTGGCACGTCACGGCATAGGCATACTTCACCTGCAGGGCGTTGTAGTAGGCATCGTCGCGCACCTTCATCATCCTGTCGTGCTTCAGGGGGATGTCGGCATAGTCGTCGCTCACTCCCTGAAAGAGGGCATCGCTCTGCTCCCTGGTGAGCGATGGCGCGTCAGACCGCAGCGAGTCGAGGACAACGGTGCAGGTGAGTTCGCGGTCGTCGTAGTCGGGCAGCGTGAGGGCCACATCGGCAAAGCGCAGTCCATAGAGGTTGCGGTAGTTGCGCACACGCCTCACCCTCGCCCTGTCGCCATTGGCAAGGAAGTCGAGCCCCACCTTTTGCTGTTCGGTCCAGTAATAGTTGTTTCTCACCACCATGAGCATATCGCCCGACGACAGTTCCTCCTCTCTGCCAAGCACGCTGTTGCGGATGCCCTGGTTGTAGATGTTGGCGCGTTTGTTCGACCGGGTGAGCACAATGGTCTCATCGTAGCCTACCCTACTGTAACTGGCATCGAGCGACTCTATCAGTTCGTCGCCTGGCATCATGTGGATGTCGGCGAACCCTTCAAACCTCACCTTAGGAAGAAGCGTCTCCCCGTCGCGCCCAATCATCCTCCTCACCACAGTGGCGTTGTAGAGGATGCCCGACTCCTGTCCCTGGCGAAGCACCTCGTCGAGTTGGCAATGCATCACATGCAGTCCGTATCCCGCCATGAAGTCGGCATTGAGGGCAGGCGACTCCTCCTCGCCCACCGGTGGCAACTGTGCGGTGTCACCGATGAGGAGCATCCTGCAGTTCTGTCCGGAGTAGACAAAACTCACCAGGTCGTCGAGCAGCCGGCCACTGCCAAATCGTGCGTCGCCCTCTCCCTCATTGGCAATCATCGATGCCTCGTCGATGATGAAGAGGGTGTCGCGGTGCAGGTTGTCGCCCAGGAGGAATCCCGTCATTTGTCCGGTAAACGACTGCTGCCTGTATATCCTCCGGTGGATGGTATACGCGGCGTGGCCACTGTTGAGGGCGAACACCTTAGCCGCCCGCCCAGTGGGTGCCAGCAGCATCACTTTCTGTCCCATGGCCACCATCGACCTGACGAAGGCCCCTGCCACGGAGGTCTTTCCCGTGCCTGCCGCCCCGCGCAAAATCATCACGGTGTGGTTGTCGGCATGGGTCATGAACGCTCCAAACACCCTGATGGCATGCTCCTGTTCTGCCGTGGGCTGCAACTGCAGGGCGTGCCTCACCCTGTCGGATAATTCGATATCTGTCATCATCAATGTATTCAACTTACGCATGTAGTAGATGTGTGATAATGAGTGTCACTTCGTGACAGAAATCTTACAAATCTTTCAAAAACAGATTTGATAGATTTTTATAGATTTGAAGGATTTCTCGCCGTAGGCGACTAAATATCACCAAATACGAATGCCTGAGAAACTTGAGTAAACTTATTTCCTTGCAAAAATAAGGGAAAGCCCAGAAATGTCAAAACAAATCATCGGAAAAAGAAAAAAAATGAGTACCTTCGCCGCATCATTCATCATTCCACAACATGATTCATCGCATCACCAATATTCTCCGTAGCCTGACAACCCCCATCCTGCACGAGTTGCCATTCTTCCTCACCTTCTTCTTCCTGATGGGAATGCGGCCTTTGCTCAACATTCTCGACCAAACGACCATCCTCGATCCCGACACCACGACATTCGACCTGGTGGGCCGACTGGCCATCGTATTCCTCTATGGTTACCTCCTTACCGCCCTCATCCACTGGGCGGACAAGCGCTGGCTGAAGGTGACGGTCTACATCGTGACATTGGCATTCTTTATTGTCGACCTCTTCCTCCTCCGCACCTTCGACATGATATTGCGCCCCAATGTACTCATGCTCCTGGCAGAGACCAACGGCAGCGAATCGTCGGAATTTCTGCGGCTCTTCGTGCTGTCGAAGAGTGGTCTGGGCAACCTTGTCATCATCGCATTGGTGATAGCCGCCATCTGCTTTGCCGAGAGGGCATACCGCCGGTGGCTTCTTCCCCGTTGGCGCGAGCATCGCAATGCATGGGCAGGACTGGCCATTGGCTTGGTGCTGCTCTTCGGCGTGTTCTCCTGCGGCACCTTCGTCCGACTGCTCCAAAGCAGCGACATCGAGCGCTATTTCGGTCAGCAAGAAGAAGACATGGTGCGTCCCTCCGACCCCATCAGCAGTCTGTTTCAGAGCATCTACGGCATGCGGCTCATGGGTAAGGAGATACGTACGGCCATCTCCACCAACTACCATCTCGACACCTCTGCCTCGGTGACCGAATCCGACTCGCTCAACGTGGTGCTTATCATCGGCGAGTCGCACAACAAATATCACTCCAGCCTATATGGCTACAGCCTGCGTACCAACCCCTTGCTCGAGGCAGAACAGGAACAAGGGCACCTCTTCCTCTTCCACGATGCCGTCACTCCCTTTAGCATCACCAGTCCTGCGATGAAGAACATGCTCTGCTGCAACAGTGTGGCCGATGACGAGCGCTGGCAGGATACGCCCTATCTCCCCGCCGTCTTCAAGAGGGCCGGCTACAACGTCTATTTCTGGGACAATCAGCGCAAGGTGAGTCCTAACGCGCTCTACACCTTCGCCATCAACTCCTTCCTCTACAACGACACCATCATGCGCCTGTCGTATACCGTCACGAGCAACCGCAGTTTTGCCTGCGACTACTCCATCGTGCATTCCTTTGCCACGAGCAACCTGCAGATGGGCAAGCACAACCTCGTGATGTTCCACCTCATGGGACAGCACTTCATCACCGCCGACCGCTTCCCTCACGTGGAGCAGTTTGAGCGGTTTACCCCCGACAGCGTCCCCCTTCAGGCTCCTTACCTCACCCCCAGGAAGCGGCAACTCATTGCCGACTACGACAACGCCACGCTCTACAACGACTATGTGCTGAAACGTATCATCGACCTCTTCCGCGAGAAGAATGCTGTGGTGGTGTATCTCTCCGACCATGGCGAGGAGACCTACGACTACCGCGACACCATGGGGCGCCACTACACCGAGATGGATGACCCATGGCTGAAATATGTGCACGAGGTGCCGTTCTTCGTTTGGTGCTCCGACAAGTTCGTCGACACTCATCCCCAAATGGTAGAGCAAATTGCCCGCTCGGTCAACCGCCCCTTCACCACCGACAACATCTGCCACATGCTCTTCCACCTTGGTGGGGTGAAGACACCATACTACAAGCCCGACCGCGATATCATCGGCGACCAGTTCAAGCCCCGCCGCCGCATTGTGGAGGGGAAGGACGATTTCGTGAGGGTCGACTTCGACAGCATAAGGAAAGATTAGACATGATGGGACCGAAGACAGAACGCGAGCAAAACTTTAAGCCAAGTGAAAAAACGGCCTGGATGCCATCCACATGTGAAAAAATGCATATCCTTGTCATTTAAACTATATTATGGACTTAATTATTAAAGAAGCAATATGAAAACTATTAAAAGAACCTATTTGATGGTCATCGCCACTATGATGGCTACAATGAGTATCCAAGCACAGGATAACCCAACCCCCGTGTATTTCGAGTTGAATGAAATGCCCAGCCTTCTTGAAATCATGCCTCCGCCACCCTCTTTCGACAGCCCGGAGTTTGCCAACGACGTGGTGCGCTACGGATGGGGCAAGCAGCAGCGCCAAGACCCAGAGAGACTGGAACTGGCCATAGCAGATGCCGAATGGGATAATCTCACAAAACTCTTCTTACAATGGAAAGATGCTTTCGGTCTGGAAATCAACGAGACAGAAACGCCTGAAATCTACAAACTGCTTACAACCAGTCTTGCCACCACCGACCCCATGCGCAAGGAGACCAAGGCCTACTATCATCGCCAGCGCCCATTCGAGCGATTCGACGACTCTATGCCCTCGCATGAAGAGGATGAGTTGCGCGGCGAAGGCAGTTATCCTTCCGGACATAGCCTGCGTGGATGGAGTATCTCACTGCTTCTGGCACAGATTGCTCCCTCACGTGCCAACGAAATCTTCAAGCGGGGTTGGGACTATTGCAACAGCCGTGTCATCGTGGGGGCTCACTGGCAGAGCGATGTTGACGCCAGCCGCACCGCTGCCAGCATCGGCTTCTGCGCCTTGCAAAACAGCGAAGCCTTCATCACTCAGATGAAGAAAGCACAGCAGGAATATCAGGAAAAAACAGGTAGTGCCAGCGTACGTGCCATCTCTGCACCTGCCGAGCAGAAAGCCGTCATCTACAACATCAGCGGCACTCCCGCCGACGAGCACACCCATGGCATCGTGATTGAGGATGGGCAGAAGAAAGCCAAGCGATAAGGCTCGCACATCGACCGTTGGCTCTCATCCATAAAAAGATAAGGAGCGCGCTTAGCACAGAACCAACGGAATGACAGAGAACAGATTTGTTCGATTTCTCGCCGCAGGCGACTGAAAAGGGAGTGCGCTTCGCGCAGAAATCTCACAAATCGTTTCAAATCGAACAAATAAAACATTAACAAAAAGATTTGTATGATTTACATAGATTTGTTCGATTTCTCGCCGCAGGCGACTGAAAAGGGAGCGCTTAGCACAGAACCAACGGTCACTGTTCGTGAAGCGAGGGAAAGTAAATCTCACAAATCGTTTCAAATCGAACAAATAAAACATAATAAAAAGATTTGTATGATTTACATAGATTTGTTCGATTTCTCGCCGCAGGCGACTAAATAAAAGATTTATAGAGAACCCCAAAAGTTATTGTCTAACTTTTGGGGTTCTTTACATTATTGTCCGAACAACTCGTCGAGCAGCGTGTAGAACGAAGGATCCTCACCAACGATGGTCCTTACTATCTTGCCGTCGGGACCGATGATAATCTTGGTTGGGAATCCTGTGACGCCATAATCAGCAAGAACTGTCGACTCACTTGGACAGTACACATGCAGCCAGGGCAAATCATGATGCTTCACGGCAGCCTTCCACTTCTCTTCGGTATCGTTGCAGTCGACGCCTAGAATCTCAAACTTGCCGGGATACTTGGCGTAGTACTCCTTCATCTTTGGAAACCCCTTGATGCACCAGACGCACCATGACCCCCAGAAGTCGAGGATGACATACTTGCCACGCAGCGAGGTGAGGGCGAGGGGTTTGCCGTTGATGTCGTTAAGCGTAAACACCGGTGCCTCTATTCCTGCTACCTGTTTCTTCTGCGCCTCCTTTTCTTCAGCCTCAGCCCTTTCGTTTTCCTCAGCAGCGGCTATCCAACTGTCGTAGAGTGACTTCATGCGGCCCTCGCGAATAGAGACATCAAACAAGGCGTAAGCCTCCTTCTTCTTGTCAAGACCATTGATGCTTTTCAGCAACCACACAGCAGCCTCCTGCTTGGGATGGGCCTTGATATAGTCGAACAGTGCCTCCTGATAACGATCGAAACTGGGCTCATAGATGTCATTGTAGAACTTGGTGAGTTCCTCCTCGCTGACAGTGCCACCCTCCCTCATCTCACGGAATTGTCTTCCATAGCCGCTCGACTCTTTCTCTGCATTCTCATTGAAGAGGTCCACTTGGTGGTATTCGGCATAGAATCCCGTGCCATCTATGTCATAGCGGTTTCCGTCGGTATCCCAGAGACGCATTTCCTCGCCCGGCATGAGTGGCACAAAGTAAAAACGTGGCGACTCCATGTCGCCGCGCAACAGCCTGGGCTGAACAATAAGTCCTTCACCGAGGGTATCCACCTCGAGTTCAAACTCAAACTTGCCATTCTTTCCTATGAAGGTCTTTTCTTCGTGGCCTGAACGGTAAACCACCGCAGTATCACCGAAGTCAACGATGTCGAGTTTCACTTTCAGCGTTTTGTTCCCATTGCCGGCAGCCCATCCACACATGGCGACGGCTGCGAGCATCATCATCAAAATGGTTCTTTTCATATTACTTGCTTATCATTATTATGATTCAACATGCAAAAGTAGTTCATTGCCATGACATATCCAAAAAAAGCCCTCATTATTTGTCAATTTGCGAAAAGCAATCAGCGGCACAAGTTGCGCGAGTATGGGGGTAAGAGCAGCAAATACATATAAAAAGCGCATAAAACGGAGACAGGTTCTCGGTATTTGCAAAAAAAAGTGTAATTTTACCCCCCGAAAACCATCTCATGGCTTACTGATGATGAAAAGACTACTAAAACCCATTGCGCTCTGGCTGGCTTCCCTGATAGTGGTGGCGGCAGCCTTGCTTTTCTATGATGCCGACCTGCTCTGGAAGGTTCAGCAACACAATGTTTTCCTCAACACGTCGTTGTTCTTCCATCAGATGATGGCGGTGCCTGGAGGCATGCTTTCCTATCTGGCAACATTCTTCTCCCAGCATTTCTACTATCCCTGGGTAGGCGTGATACTGCTCTGCTGCTGGTGGCTGCTGCTGATGTGGCTGACGAAACGCACATTCAACATCCCCGGCAAATGGACGGTGCTGACATTGATTCCCGTTGCCATCCTATTGGTAGCCAACATGGTCTTGGGCTACTGGGTCTACGTCATCAAACTCCCCGGCTACTTCTATGTCGCCACCATCGGTGTGACAGCAGCCACCGCCTTGCTATGGGCATATCGCTGTCTGCCTAAAAACACTTGGGTGCGCATGGCCTTCATCATCGCGGTGACACTCGTGGGCTATCCGCTGATGGGTGCCTATGCCCTGGCAGCCGCAGCCCTCATGGCAGTGATGGAGAGGCGTCTTCCCCATTCGCGTGGCTCCCACATCCTGCTGAGTGCCACAGCCCTGCTGGGCATCATCTTCATCCCGCTGCTCTACTATCGCTTCGTCTACAATCAGACCAACCTCGCCGATATCTATCGTACAGCCATCCCTGCCTTCACCGTTTCCGACCATTATCCCCAATTCTATTATCCATACTATGCGCTGGCCGCCTGCTTCTTGATTATGGCCATCACCTACCGCCAAAATCACAAGGAGCAAAAGGAGCAAAATGCCCATAACGCCCATAACGCCCCAAAAAGCAAGAAAACAGCCCCCAAGGCTCTGCCCATCACATCCTATATCCTGCCTTGCGCCGTCCTTGCCGTCATCGCTGTATGCGTCTATCATTTCTGGTACAAGGATGCCAACTTCCACCATGAACTGCGCATGCAACGCTGCATCGAGCAGGCCGATTGGGAAGGTGTCATCGAGGAAGGCGCCAAGCAAGACGACGAGCCTACCAGAGCCATCGTGATGATGCACAACCTGGCCCTGAGCCGTTTAGACCGCCAATGCGATGAGATGTACAAGTTTCCGAAAGGTTCCAGAAAATACAACACGTCGCTGCCTGTCTATATGTACAATGTCGCCGGCAGGATGATGCTCTATCAGTATGGCGCCATCAACGAGTGCCACCGGGTGTGTATGGAAGAAGGTGTGGAGTATGGCTGGAACGTGGAACAGTTGAAAGACATGGCACGTTGCTCCATCCTCAACAAGGAGCCGCAGGCGGCAAGGAAATTCCTCGACCTCCTCCGCCATACCTGCTATTATGGCGATTGGGCCGACCACATGGAGAAGTTGCTCAACGACAAGCAGCAGTTGGCCAAGGACAAGGAGACGGGACCCATCACCCACATGATGCACTACACCGACGGACTGAACGCGGTGGAGGGCTATGTGGAGAGATTCCTGATGACCACACTGGCACAGCAGGACGCCGATGACCCCAAATTCCAGGAACAGGCTGTCATCGCCTCGATGTGGACAAGAAATCCCGACCTCTTCTGGCTCCGGTTCAAGCATTATGTGGAGCAGAAGACCGACGGCAACATTCCCCGCTGCTTCCAGGAGGCGGCATGGCTCTTTGCCAACCTGCAAGGACAGGAAGGGCTCGACGAGTGGGAACTCGCGCCGGGTGTGAAGGAGAGTTTCAATGCTTTCATGAAACAAATGGAGCAATTCAAGAAGAACCCCAACGCATTCAACAAGAAAACCATATTGGATACTTTCGGCTCTACCTACTATTTCGAATACTTTTTCTTAAAAGACATCACCTACTATTAACATGAAGAGACTGCTTTTGTTCACCGCCATGGCAACACTGCTGGTGGCTTGTGGAAACGACATACCCCAAAATTTCTGGGAGGCCGACGAACTTCCCAACATCTATCCTGACTACACCAACGTCACGGTGCCCATCAACATCGCGCCGCTGACCTTCCAAATCGACGGTCATGCCGACGATGTGGTGGCGATGCTCTCGGCCGGCGAGGAAGAGGTCATCTGCAGCGGACGGGAGATTATGCCCGATGCCGATGACTGGAAACGGCTTACCGAACGTGCCAAGGGCGATGCCATCAAGGTAGAGGTGTATGTGGAACAGAACGGCAGTTGGAGGCGCTTCAAGCCTTTCAACATCTATGTCTCGCCCGACTCCATCGACTCCTATATCAGTTATCGACTGATTCCGCCTTCGTATGTCACCTATGAGGACCTGACCATCAACCAGCGCTGTCTGGAAAACTACGATGAGAGCGTGATATACAACAACATGCTCTGCTCTGATGGGGGCGACGGACAGTGCATCAACTGCCACAACTACCAGCAATACAACCCCGAACGGATGCAGTTTCACGCCCGTCAGCGCATGGGCGGAACGGTCATCGCCTATGATGGTGACATCAAGAAAATCAACATGCGCAACGACTCCATCCTCTCTGCAGGTGTCTATCCCGCATGGCATCCCTCGCTCAAACTCATCGTCTATTCCACCAACATGACGGGTCAGGTGTTCCACAGCGTCAATCCCAACAAGATTGAGGTGTTCGACTCTGAAAGCGACCTCATCGCCTACGACGTGGAGAAAAACGAGGTGACCAACATCGAGAACGACTCCACGGAGATGGAATGCTTCCCCTTCTGGGCGCCCGACGGCAAGACACTCTACTACTGCAGTGCCCATTTCGAATACCGCGACACGATAGACAAGGGAGCAGAGTTCATCACGCGTACGCAAGAGGCAAAATACAACCTCTACAAGAAGAGTTTCGACCCTGCCACCATGCAGTTCGGACCTCGCGAACTGGTGTTTGCCGCCGATTCCATCGACAAGAGTGCCACCCTGCCACGCATCTCGCCCGATGGCCGCTTCCTGATGTTCACGCTTGCCCAATATGGTGTTTTCCATATCTGGCACCACGATGCCGACCTATGGATGCTCGACTTGCAGACGGGCAAAGCACGCATCATGGGCGAACTCAACTCTCCCGACACCGAGAGTTATCACTCCTGGTCGAGCAACGGCAAATGGGTAGTGTTCAGCAGCCGCCGCTACGACAGCAACTACACCCGTCCGTTCATTGCCCATATCGACAGCAACGGCCGTGGCAGCAAGCCCTTCGAACTGCCCTGTGCCTATCCCGACCGGCATCGCCAGTTGCTGAAGAGTTACAACGTCCCGGAGTTCATGCAAGGCCCTGTCACCATCACCCCCCAGCAGTTTGCCGACGCCCTCAAACAAGAAGGCGAACCGGTGAAATACGTCAACAGGCTGAGCAAGTAGTGTTCCCACGACCTATCGGCAAATCGTATCCGAAAAACGAAAAAACAAAGAAAAACTTGCCGCTATCGGCAAGAATTAGTATCTTTGACTCAAATTCAACCAAAAACTTGCCGATAGAATGGAATACATATCCGTAAAGCAGTTTGCCGAGAAATATGGCATCAGTGCACGGCCACTTTAGAACCAAACCACCATGCAAGAAACTTCACACATATCCGACAACGACCAGCGGCTCGTGATAAGAATAGGACGGACGGCTATCGCCTTCCTCACCCTCCAGGGCCAACAAGTGGCCGACTATGAGGAGACGGAGATGAAAGGCGGCATCTCCGTGGCTGCCAACCTGCGCGAATGGCTTAAATCGCATCCACAACTGTCTGCCTCACACGACCAGGCCGACATCCTGCTCCTTTCCCCTACCCTCCTGGTGCCTTCCGATGAGTTCGACGCCGAGGATGCCGCCCCACTCTACAAATATACTTTCACCGGGCACGACCGCGACATGGTGGCACACCAAGCGATTGCCGGACATCATGCCGTGGTGGTCTTCGGCATCGACAAAGACCTCCATACCGTACTTTCCGACACTTTCGCCACCTGCCGCTGGCAACCCGTATGCCTCCCCGTGTGGCACCACGAAGGAAAGCAGCGCGGCAAGGACGAGAAAAACAGCAAACGGCTGTATGTCTATCTGCACGACGGACAGGCCGACCTGTTCAGTTTCAACGGCAGCCATTTCAAGTTCAGCAACACCTTCGAAGCCATCCACGCGAAAGACGTGCTCTACTACGTGCTCAACGCCTTCACCCAACAAGGCATGAAGGCCTCGCGCGATGAGGTGGTGCTACTGGGTAGCATGACCAACAAACAATGGCTCACTCAACAAATGGCGACGTATGTGGGACAAGTGACCGTGCCCGACATGTCAGACCCCACAATGCCCCTCGACCTCGTATTCTCTATTAAGTAGCCACTTCGGTCAATTTTCAACCTTCAATCGGACGAAGTCCGGCCAATTTTCAACCTTCAATCGGACGAAGTCCGGATAATTTTCAATATTAATGCGTATCATTACCGGAAAATACAAAGGCCGCAGGTTCGACGTGCCCCGTACGTTCAAGGCACGTCCCACCACCGACTTCGCCAAGGAGAATATCTTCAATGTGCTCAACAGTTACGTGGACCTCGACGGCGCCCACGCCCTCGACCTCTTTTCGGGAACCGGCAGCATCACGCTCGAACTGTTGTCGCGAGGCTGTGCCGAGGTGGTGAGCGTGGAACTCGACCGTGCCCACCATGCGTTCATCCGTCAGTGCGTGGAGCGTATCGGCGACCCCAATGCCGTACTGGTGCGAGGCGACGTGTTCCGTTTCCTGAAGAGTTGCCACCGCCAGTTCGACCTGATTTTTGCCGACCCTCCCTACGCCCTCGAACAACTCACCACCCTTCCCAAACTCGTCTTCGACGGCAACCTGCTGGCTCCCGGCGGCATCTTCGTGCTCGAGCATGGCAAACAGAACGACTTTTCCGCGCTGCCACAGTTTGTGGAGCGAAGAGCATACGGAAGCGTGAACTTCAGCATTTTTAAGATTGAAAATTGAAAATTACCGCTTCGCGGTGAAGTTGCTCACGCTCGGCATACTGAAAAAAATTTTTTTCTTCTGCTCTCGCTCAATCGCAACTTTGAAAATTACCGCTTCGCGGTGAAGTTGCTCACGCTTAATCGCAACTTTGAAGATTGAATAAACCTAATTCACATCAACGGCGAGAAGAGCCTTACTACCGACTCTGTGAGTTTTGAGAGGAAAGGCCGCTTGGAGAATTGGGCAAGCGAGAGGGGTTCGCACTGTTTCAGGTCGTCCATCACCACCTCCTTCATCCTTTTCACCGTTTCCGTGTCGTAGATGAAGGCATTGGCCTCGAAATTGTTCTCGAAACTGCGGAAGTCGACATTTGCCGACCCACACGAACACACGGTGTCGTCGCAGACGAGCACCTTGGAGTGATTGTAGCCCCCTTTGTAGAGGAAAATCTTCACCCCCGCCTTGAGCACCTCGGCATAGAACGAGCGGCTTGCCCATTCCACCCACTTCGTCTCACCCCGCTTAGGCACTACCAGCCTCACGTCGACACCAGAGATGGCACACGTGCAGAGAGCGAAGAGCACCGATTCGGTAGGCATGAAATAGGGCGTCTCTATATACACATAGCGTTGTGCATTCATCAGAATCCGCACAAAGCCCTGTGTCAGTTCGGGCCATTCCGACGTGGGGTTGCTGGTGACAATCTGCGTGAGGCATCCGTTTTTCGAAACCTTTTCCGGTTCAGGGAAATACACCTTTCCCGACACCACCGAGCGGTCGACGAAATACCAGTCGAGCAGGAAAGCCGTCTGTATGCCATACACCGCCTTTCCCTTTATCAGCAGGTGGGTGTCGCGCCATGGCGTGTCGGTGCCTTTCACATAGCGCAAGGCGATGTTCATTCCACCTATCAGTCCTACCTTCCCGTCGACCACACACAACTTGCGGTGGTTGCGGTAGTTGATTTTCGAGGTGAACGAGGGAAACCTCACCGGCATGAAGGCATGCACATCGATACCCGCCTCACGCATACGCTCAAAAAACTCGTTCTTCACGCTGAAATTGCCCACATCGTCGTAGATGACCCTCACCTCCACGCCTTCCTTGGCCTTGTCGATAAGGGCATCGCTGACGAGGCGCCCGAGGGGGTCGTCGTCGAAGATGAAGGTGATGAGGTGAACGTGGTGCCTTGCGCTGGCGATGGCACGGAGCATGGCAGGAAACATTTCATAGCCCGAGGTGAAGATTTCCACCTCGTTGTCTTGGAAGGGCAGCGCCACCTTTTGCGTGGAGAACTGGCTCACCAGTTTCTCGTATTGCGGCGGTATCACCAGGTCGTGCTGCTCGGCAAAGCCCATAATCGACCGTTTGGAGAGTTGGTCGAGACTCTGCTGTGTGATATATTTCTCCTTTCTCGTATCCTTCCCGAAGAAGATGAAGAGCACAATGCCTGCCACAGGCAGGAAGAGGAGCACCAGAAGCCATGCCATCGTCTTCACCGGCTGCCTGTTCTCCATCACCACGACAACGGCGGTGACGACAACGGTCAGGACATAAAGCCAGAAGACCAGGACGACTATCCAATGCAGGTAAATCATGGTTGTGGGGGATTTTTCTCCTTTTTCTGTATATACGCCAGTTCGTTGATGGCATAGTCGGCATTCTCAGGGTCGTCGAGCATGCCGTTGAGGATGGCCTTGGCTTTCTCATACTCCCCTTTCTCTACCAGCACAAAGACCTTGCGCCGCTTGAGGAAGGCGAGGAACTTCAGGATATGGGGCTCGGGAAGCGCCTCGTCGTCATTGGGGTCAACGCCAGACTCCAGGTTGGCGATGATTTGGTCGATGTAGTTGAGGCTTCTGAAGTCACCGGAGTTGACCATGCAGTTGATCATCTCTTCTGTATAAGTGATGCGGTGGAGGTTGGACACCATGTCGAGGTAGGTCATGGCACGGTCATACTGCTTCAGTTCCACGTAGATGAACCCGATGAGGTAGCACACCTCGAAGAAGGCGTCGCGCTGTCCGCTCTTGAGCGTGTCGAACTGTGCGTTGAGGTCGTGAAACACCATCTCGAGCCTTGGCAGAGCCTCGTAGAACCGTCCTGCGAGGAAGAACTTCTTGCCGATATACATCTGTTGTGCCACGTTGCCGATAATGCACTCGCAGATGAGTTTCTGCTCTTCGGTAAGGCTGTCTATACCGTCGGTCTTTGCCTTCTCCATCGCCTCCTTCCACATGTAGTTGCTCTCGTCGATGAGTTGTTGCTCCGTCGCCCTGTCGCATGCGATGAGCACAGAGTTGGCCTGCAGTTCGTTGTGCTTGCGGAACGGGGTTTCGGGGGCCGGTGGCAGTGGCACAAGACAAAGGGTGAAGCGGTAGTATGAGGCCATGCCGTCGTCGCCCTGCGGGGTGACGGTGATGGTCAACGTGCGCCCCTTTCCCGGATAGCCAGGGTCGTCGAAGTCGACTGTCATCACGGTGGTATCGAAATGGGCGTAGTCTCTCAGTCGGAGCAATTCTTTCAGGTCGAGGGCCATGATGCTGTCGTGACCTTCAAACTCCTGCTGCTCCTTGCCCTGCACGACGAGTGATTGGGCCTCGATGCCGGTGATGCCCATCACCTTGTCGAGCAGCATGTCGAGGTGCATTACCCTATCGGGTCCCATGCGCATTGTCTCGTCGCCCTGTTCGCGCAGTTCCTGCTGCCGCAGGAGGAACAGTTCGCGGTTGTAGTTGGCCTTGCCGATTTCCAGGTCTCTCTCCTTCTGCTGTTCCTCATCCATTTCGCGGAAACGCCTGCCGAAAGCATTCTGCCAACTGAACGCCCCTCCCATGGCATCGGCCAGCACGTCTTTGGCATCATCGGGATGCAGGAGCACCGACGACACCACATGCACGTCGATCTCGTTTTTCTTCTCGTTGATGGAATACACCACTTTCTCAACCTCTGAATTGAGGTTGCACTGGTTGCAGACGGTGCGCACGGTGTGGATGTTGTCTACCGGCGTGGTGAAACAGAAGTAGTATCCCAGGTGGGCGTAGAGCGTGCCGGGTGTCAGCCGTAGCCGGAAATGGCCGTTCTGATAATCGTATGCCGCCACTTTGTCGGTATCCTCCTCGCTCCATGTCACGTCGCAGTTGAGTTTCCCCAGGGCTTCGTCGGCGAGTTTCACCATCCGCTCCATACGGATATTGTCTGACACAGAGACGGTTTTTCTCTTGCGCCAGAATTTGTATCCACTCTCCCTCACGCTGATGACAAGGAGCATGACGGCGAGAATCAGTATGATAATCAGCAGTTGTGTCTGGGTCATATGATGATGCTGTTGCCTAATCGTTTTGCTATTTCGGTACGCATGGCCGTGAGCGAGGTGATGTCGCCAAGGATGCGTGTCTTCTCCTCGTCGTCGGTCGACACGGCCAATTGCCTCTTGTATTCATCGAGTTGTGTCCTCACGATGACCATCCTGTATTCCAGCAGCAGGCGGATGGTCTGGTTTTTCAGATACTCCTCGTCTTCCTTCAGTTTCAGACTGTCAGTAAGTTGGTATTCTTCGGTGCCCAGGACGGCAGCCAGCGAACTCACTTTCAGGTCGTGGTGGTGCATGAAGTGCTCAGCCAATTGGGTGTTGCCCGCCTGGATACGCGACACCGCCTCCTCGAGGATGGCGTTGCAGGTGGGGTCGTTGAGCCGCAGCCCGTCATCGTGCAGGTCGTAGTAGATGAATTCTGCCACGGTGAGGTTGCTGGTGGTGCCATCGTCGTTCTCCACATCGTGGAGGATGACTTCAGCGCCATGCTTCACCACCAACTGAATGATGTAACGCTCCAACTTCGCCGTCTGCTGGTCGTGACGCGAGGTGCCGATGACGGTGGCAGGGGGCGTATTGCTGACCTGGGGCGTGGTGTTCTGTGCAAGGAGCCGGTTGGCCTCGCGCTCGTCCTGACGCGCCTTCTGCTCACGCTCGCCACGGATGAGTTTGTTCATCTCGTTGATGAGGGTCTGCTCGGCGATGCCGATGCGCTGTGCACATTCCTTGATATAGGTGGCGCGCACTATCTGGTCGTCGATCACCGAGATGCTCTTCACGATGCTCGTGATGGCTTTCGACCGCTCTATGGGGTCGTCGACTCCGCGCAAGAGCACATTGGTCTTAAACTCCATGAAGTCGGTCTGGTGGGTCGTGATATACTCCCTGAACTCCGTGGCGGTGTGCTTGCGGGCGAAACTGTCGGGGTCGTCGTTGTCGGGCAGCAGCAGCACCTTGATGTTCATCCCCTCGGCGAGGAGCATGTCGGTGCCTCGCATGGCAGCATGGATACCGGCCTCGTCGCCGTCGTAGAGCAGCACGATGTTGGGGGTGAACCGCCGCAGGAGTTTAATCTGGTAGGTGCTGAGGGCGGTGCCCGAGTTGGCGACCACGTTCTCTATGCCGCACTGGTGCATGGCGATGACATCGGTATAGCCTTCCACCATATACACGCAGTCTTCCTTCGAGATGGCTTTCTTCGCCTGATAGATGCCGTAGAGTTCATGGTCTTTGTGATAGACCGAGGAGTCGGGGGAGTTGACGTATTTCTGGTTCACGCCCTTGGTGCGCGAGTCGAGGAGCCTGCCGCCAAAGGCGGTCACCTTGCCGCTCACGCCTATCCATGGGAACATCACACGACCCGAGAAGCGCTCGTATAGCGTGCCGTTCTCCCGCTGCCCGCAGAGTCCGCTCTTCACGAGGAAGGTGTCTTTATAGCCTTTCTTCCTTGCCACGCCGAGCATCATGTCGCGCTTCGCCGGGGCATAGCCGAGGCGGAACTTGCGTATGATGTCGTCGCGGAACCCTCTCGACCTGAAATAGGCCATGCCGATGGCTTGACCGTCGGGGTCGTCGTAGAGCACGTCTTGGAAATAGGTAGCAGCCCACTCGTTGACGATAAAGATGCTCTCGCGCTCGTTCTCCTGTTCGCGTTCCTCGTCGGAGAGTTCGCGCTCCTTCACCTCGATGCCATATTTCCTCGCCAACCACTTCAAGGCGTCGGGATAGGTCATCTGCTCGTGCTCCATGATGAAGTTGACGGCATTCCCCGCCTTCCCGCACGAGAAGCACTTGTATACTCCGCGTGAGGGCGACACCGAGAACGAGGGGGTGCGGTCGTCGTGAAAGGGGCACAGTCCCTTATAACTTGTACCGCTCTTACGCAGCGATACAAACTCCGACACCACATCCACGATGTTGGTGGCGTCCATAATACGGTCTATCGTCGGCCTATCAATCATACTATTTGCAAAGGTACGATTAAGCGAGCGGAAAGCAAAATAAAAAGCCTTTTTTATTTTCTTGCCCGAGCGTGAGTACCTTCGACCGTAGGTCAAAATTACGATTAAGCGAGCGGAAAGCAAAAAAAATCGCAGATTTTTTGCTTGCCCGAGCGTGAGTAATTTCGCCGCGAAGCGGCAAAGGTACGATTAAGCGAGCGGAAAGCAAAAAAAATCGCAGATTTTTTTGCATGCCCGAGTAACTAATTGGACAACACACAAAATGAAGCCCCGAATAACAATATCAACACAGAGGCACAGAGATACACAGTTTTTTCCTCTGTGCCTCTGTATCTCTGTATTGTATTTATATATAATAGCGTGGGGCTTGGGTTTTGACGAAGCCGAAAATAAGTTTTAACAAATGTTCATGCAAGAATGACACCTCCCCTTCGTTTATAAGACGTAAATGTCATTCCAGCAAAAAGCATTGCCGTATGAAAGCCCTTGCATCTGTCATATCCAAATCACTTTCCGGATTATTGGTGGCCATGTCCTTCAGTTCGTGCGCCACGATGTTTTCCGGCACAAAGGCAGACATTTTCATCGACGGCGACGTGGATGAACCCGTCACCATCAACAGCAGTGCCGGAGAGTATAAGGATGTCACACTTCCCACCCTTGTAGAGGTGAAGCGTCGCCATCTCAACGGGCAGCACATCCAGGTCAGTTCGGAACATCATTCTTTCGATGACATCGTTTTGGAGAAAACTTTCAATAGTTGGGCTTTGGCCAGTGCGATTTTCTATGGCACAGGGTTCTTCGTCGACCTGATGACGAATGCCGTCAGCAAACCCAAATACGACCAGTTTTTCATCATGCCAGTGGACACTTTGTCGACGGCGGATTCGCATCTTCGAAAAAGAGGAACGGTCATGGTCTCTGCCATGGAGCCAGAGGCAAGGGCCAGACTCAGGGGACAGCAGTTGCCTGTGAGATTTCCACGGCATGAGGTCAACATCACGTTGGGTGTGGCTTCCAACCAAGCCGACCGTTCCACAAAGCGTTTTGTTGATGACATCATCCAACCCAGGCATATGGAAACAGATGGACAATGTGGAGACATCTTCGGCGATTCGTATATCGTGGGAAAAATGGAATATCACTACCGTCTCAACAGGAAATGGGACATTGGTGCCATGATGGCATGGGGTTATTCTTCAGAGAACTACACCGATGAGTATTTTTACGTCACAGAAGAAAACAAGCAAAACCATCCTGGCACCATCACCCAAGGCTTCTCCAAGTGTCGCAGTTTCTCATTTGCTCCTTCGGTAAGATACACATGGTACGAGACACCCACCTATCGTCTGTTCTCTCGTGTCTCGATGGGTGTGATGCGTCATCACCTCAGGTACGACATAGAGGAATGGAAATACGGCAACGAAAACCAGCCATATGGTTCTATCATCAGTAAAGAAAACTTCGATGAGAAGAAATGGCGTATGGCCTATCAAGTGTCACCCATTGGAATGTGTGTAGGAACCGGCCCGTTGAAATTTGTTGCTGAAATAGGCTATGGATGTCTTGGGGTGTGCAATGTAGGTTTTGCTTTCTCTTTTTAACCAGTTCTTTTGTTATTTTGCAGTCTCTTATTATTGACTGAAGTTTCCACCTTCTTATGTTGAATTACGAACACGAGATTTGTCGAAGACCCTCTGACCGAAGGGAGGTAATCTACCGAATCAAATCCCTAATAGAAAAAAAGATTTGAAAAATTTGGATAGATTTGTTAGATTTCTCGCTGCAGGCGACTAACAAAGGGAGTGAAAGTGTATCAAAACTCATCGTCTCATAATTTGTTGTCATAGGTATTGTCCCAAACTATTATTTTGCAGGTTCCATACCGCGCACTTTCTGTA
>OMZE01000024.1 GCA_900315455.1 uncultured Prevotellaceae bacterium
CGATGGTGACACCGACCTCGACCTCTACATCTACGACGAGAACGGCAACCTCATCGACTCCGACACCGACAGCACCGACGAGTGCCTCTGCACCTTCACACCGAGGTGGACAGGACAGTTCAAGATCAAAATCAAGAACCGCGGCAATGTCTACAACGAGTACCAAATCACTACCAGCGCATGGTAAGAGATGATGACAAACACAAAAAAGCCGAATCTCACGAAAGAACTACAAATATTGACAGAATAATATCATGAAACAAATATATGGTTAGTTGAAATCTGTTGAGAATAGTAAAAATGATTATGGACAGAAATGGAGACGCCAGGCGTGGCGTCTCTTTTTCATGACTACGAAGAAATCTGATATTTCCGACATTTTTTCATCTTTTTCCCTGAAGATGCATCAGTTTTGATTTTATTTGATTATTTTTGTAAAATCAAACACAATTCATGCACCATGAAAAAAGCAGTGCTCACCATCATTGTCTTCGCCACCGCCATCATCGGCCAGAGAATTCCATTTGGGACGACTCGGAGGACGAGAAATTGCTGATGAAGGACGAAACAAGAGACGGTGAGAATGTGACAGGAGGTCCCATAGAAATAATAAAAAACAACGATATGGAAACAGCATCTGCAAAACGGAATTTTGTGTTCATCTCTTACAACCACAAGGATGTGAAATGGGCACAGTGGCTACAGAAAAAACTGGAGTGGTATCGCCTGCCGACGGAAATCCACAACGAGTTTTCCGACTCACGCTATATCCGTCCGGTGTTCCGCGACAGAGACACCCTCACCTCGGGCGTGCTCAACGATGAACTGCGCAACCACCTGGAGGCCTCACAGTATCTCGTGGTGCTCTGCTCGCCCAACTCCGCGAAGTCGGAATGGGTGAGCGATGAAATCAAGGCGTTCATTGAGATGGGACGCCTCGACAAAATCGTTCCCTTCATCGTCGACGGCAATCCACAAGATTACAGCCATGCCGACATCTCCCAACCCCTGATGGGCGAATGCTTCCCCCGTGCCCTGCGCGAATGGAACACCAATAATCCTGACAAAAACCTGCTGGGCATCGCCGTGACCGACGATGGGAAGACCGACCGCCAGAAAGCATTCATCCGTCTGGTCGCCCACCTACTCGGTGTGGAGTTCGACACGCTGTGGCAGCGCCACAAACGCTATATCCGTCGTATGATTACCATGCTCTCCATCCTCGCCGTGGTGGCACTGGCACTGGTCTACTGGTTCATGATTCCCGTGAAGGTGAGCGTCACCATCAAAGACGACAAGAGCCAGTTGCCTGAAATGGAGCACGGCATCCTCAACGTGAACGGCAGCGAATACCCACTGACGAATCCCGACACAACCATCAACATCGGAGCACTTCCCGGATACAACAGGCTGAGGAAAATCCCGATGAGTTTCCACGCCGACAGGTTCTATATTGACGAGAAAGAGATGCTGCCGGTAAGCGCGGGCATCACCCAGCACATCACGCTGCAACTGCACCGCGACAGCACGTTTGCCGTCTTCGCCGGAGCAGTGTACGACGGGGCATACGACAACTACGCCACGCACCCCTTGGTGGGCGCGAAGGTGACGGTGGGGAAATATGAGACCACTACCGATGACAGCGGACATTTCCGCATCGATATCCCCCTCGCCGACCAGCAGGAGGTGAAACCGATACGCATCGAGATGCAAGGCTACAAGCCGTATGAACGCGAGGATGAGAGTCCGAACAAGGAACTGAGTTACTTGATGTTCCATTAATTATTGAAAATTGAAAATTGAAAATTGAAAATTATCATGATGAAAAAATTGTTGATGGGCTGTCTTGTCATGGCCTTCTGCGCCATCGGTTGCGCAAAAACAGAACAGAAATCGGGAAATGAAACAACCGAACAAAGTGCTGCCGGTAATGTGGCGGCAGACGAGGGTGTAATGGAAGGTTCTGACGTGCCTCCCGTCTTCACATTATGCGTGAAGGGGCTACCTCTCTTCGCCCCCTTCAACGAGGGTGACATCCTCAACGAGGGTAAGGCACTGAGAGAGACACCTGCCAAATACACCAAACTCATTATCGGCGAAAGCGTCTTCGACGTCAGTTACAAAGAGGAGAAAAACAAGCAATTGGAGCATGACGACAGTTACATGAACCAGTATGTGTATAAGACGAAAGACGAGATGAAAGGACAACTCTATACCTATGCCGATGCAAAAGCCCTGGAAAAGTATATGCAAACCCGCGGCGATACGAGTGCCGAGGGTGAGTTATACCCCATGGAGTACACCTACGGCATCCTGGTGTCTGCCGACTACCTGAAAGACCGCTCCGTGATGAAATCCTTCGCCACGACGACAGAAGACCCCACCGAACCACAGTTCAGCACGAGTGTCATCGCGAAAGTGGAGAAAATGGTGGGCGCAAAAGTGGAGAGCAACCGCATCGCCCAAGTCATCGGCAATGATGAGTACAACTTCGGCGTGATGAAGACAAAACCCAACGACGAATTTGCTCTGGCAGTTTGGGTGCTGGCAAAAGGCGACGAGGTGTGCATCCACACCGACACCTGCATGGTGGAAGGCGGAGAGGTGATGTGGTCGAACTACGACCCCGAGGAATACATGGAACCCGGTATTCTCGCTGTAGTGAAAGGGAAAAACGGTCTCGACATCTACTGCTCCCATGCCTCCACCGACGAAACGGTGAACTATATGCTCATGCGACAGGAAGGAACGAGAATGAGGAAATACGACATGGGCGGATTCTACCAGATGTATGAGTAGTTTTCAAGGGCTGTTAATGAGTTATTACTCTTAAATCCTCTTAAGGAAAGTAAAATCTTTATTCAATAGGCTTTTTATTCGTGGATTTTTTCACTACCTTTGTCCCCATGATTGGCAAAGGGCGGATAAAGAGCGTGCGGCAACTGGAACTGAAGAAGTTTCGGCGACAGACGGGACTGTTCGTGGCCGAGGGTCCGAAAGTGGTGGGCGACCTCCTCGAGGTGATGACCCCGCAGACGGTCATCGGCACCACGGATTGGATAGAGAGCCACCGTCTCCCTGCCAATGTGGAGACTGTCATCGTAGACGAGGATGAACTGCGCCGCGTGAGTTTCCTGCAACATCCCCAACAGGTGCTGGGCATCTTCCGGCAACCTATCGTGGAGGAGCGCATGGAGGAGTCGGCAGCACGTATCGCCAACCACCTCTGTCTTGCCCTCGACGGTGTGCAGGACCCAGGCAACATGGGCACCATCATCCGCATCGCCGACTGGTTCGGCATCGACACCATCTACTGCAGTGCCTCTACTGCCGATGCCTATAGCCCGAAGGTGGTGCAGAGCACGATGGGCAGCATCGCCCGTGTGCGGGTGGTGACGACAGACCTCGTGGCATTGGCGCGACAGTTGCCTGCCGACGTGCCCGTCTATGGCACGGTGCTCGACGGCGACAACATCTACTCCGCCAACCTTTCCGACCGCGGACTGCTGGTGATGGGCAACGAGGGCAACGGCATCACGCCAGAGATGCGCACACTGCTCACCCACCGCCTCCTCATCCCCAACTACCCGGAAGACCGCCCCACCGCCGACAGCCTGAACGTGGCCATCGCCACCGCCATCGCCTGTGCGGAGTTCAGGAGAGGGCTACGGGATTAGGCCAATTGAATAGTGAAAAATGACGCTTCGCAGCGAATGTCGACTGTGCCTCAGCAAACAAAAAAAACGGATTTTGTCTGCCTTCGGCATGCACGACATTTGAAAATTGAAGATGGAGAATTATTGCGGGCTATCATGCCCGAAAAATAATAGAATATGGAAAAAGAAATGTTGTACAAGAGCCGCAGTTTCTCGTCGTGCATCCTGGCTGCCTACCAGTTGATGAGCAAGAACCTGCGCAACATCCTCAAGGCCACTTGGCTGCCAGTGCTGATTTACGTATTCATCCTGGCCTCCTTCCTCCTCATCAACCTCCCCAACGAAGAGGTGGTGGCAATGGGTATCGCCCATTTTGCCCTTTATATCGGGGTGCTGGCATCCTGTCTGCTGGGACTCATCGTCACAGGCATCTGGGCGTTGTCGCGCCTGATGAGCATCCTCAATGAGGACCCCCGACGATGGAACTTCATGCGTGCGGTGTGGCTCACACTCAACAGCATCGTCATCACCCTTGTCATCACTGCCGTGGTAGTAGCAGTGGCGAAATTGGCAGGCGGATATCTGGCACCCTACATGCAGAACCATTTCTGGCTGTTTCTCTGCATGGCATTCTTCATCGTGCTGCTGGCTGTCGTGCTGCTCCTGCCCCTTAACTATGTGTTTATGAAATACCTCAACGAGCGCGACATGCGTTTCTGGCACGACTTCCTGCCAAGTTACCGCATCGGCCTGCGCCGCACGAGTTTCATATTCATCACCCTGTTCATCACCGGCCTTATCGTGTTGATCCTGGCAACCATCGTGATGCTCCCCTACCTCACCCTGACCTCTGCCTACTACACCTCGCTGATGGGACACATCCTGGGCGATGCCTCCGACCTCCCCGGCTATTTCCCCGTGCTCTACTTCATCACCACGGCAGTGGTCTATTTCCTGCTGTGGTATGTGACGGCATTCATCATCGTCGTGATATTCTTCATGTATGGCTCGATAGAGAAACGCCGCGAGGAACAACGTGCCATACGCCTGGAGGAGCAACAGGCACCAATCCCAGAAAGCGAGTTGAACGACATACCCCCCATCAGCCTACAATAGACATGAGACAACGCATCTTATTCATCGACCGCGACGGCACCATCATCGAAGAGCCTGCCGACGAGCAAATCGACGCTTTCGAGAAACTACGCTTCACGGAAGGCGTGTTCCGCAACCTGTCTTTCATCCGCCAGCACACCGACTTCAAACTGGTGATGGTGAGCAATCAGGACGGACTGGGCACACCGTCGTTTCCAGAAGACACGTTCTGGCCCGTGCACAATTTCATCCTGCAGACACTCCACGGCGAAGGCATCGACTTCGACGCCATCCATATCGACCGCCATTTTCCCGAGGACAACCACCCCAACCGCAAACCCGGCACCGGCATGTTGGGCGAATATTTCGACAACGAGGCCTACGACCTGGCAGGCAGTTATGTCATCGGCGACCGCGAGGTCGACCGCCAGTTGGCTACCAACCTCGGCTGCAAGGCGTTGATTCTTGGCGACGAGGGCATGACATGGAGCCGCATCGCCGAACTGCTCTTCGCCGGAGAACGCCATGCCGAGGTGCGCCGCACCACGAAGGAGACCGATATCGAGGTGGCCCTGACACTCGACGGCAACGGCCGTTGTGACATCTCCACCGGACTGGGGTTCTTCGACCATATGCTCGAGCAGATAGGGAAACACGGACAGACCGACCTGACCATCCACGTGCGCGGCGACCTGCATGTGGATGAGCACCACACGATGGAGGACACCGCCCTCGCCCTTGGCGAATGCCTGCGGAAAGCACTTGGCGAGAAGCGCGGCATCGAGCGCTATGGCTACTGCCTGCCGATGGACGACTGCCTGGCGAGCGTGGCCCTCGACTTCGGCGGCCGGCCGTGGCTGGTATGGGATGCGGAGTTCCACCGCGAGCGTATCGGCGACGTGCCCACCGAGATGTTCCTGCACTTCTTCAAAAGTCTGAGCGATGCTGCCCAGATGAACTTGAACATCAAAGCAGAGGGCACCAACGAGCACCACAAGATAGAGGGCATCTTCAAGGCTTTCGCCCGCGCGCTGAAGATGGCGGTAGCACGAAACATCTACCACTACGACCTGCCCTCCACCAAAGGCACACTATAAAGACCATAAAAGACTATAAAGTCCCTTATATAAAAAAGATAGAAAAAGAATGGGAAAACTGATTATCAATTCTTACGACGAGTTCGCCGCCCATTTGGGCGAAGACCTGGGATGCTCCGACTGGCTGCTCATCGACCAGAAACGTATTAACCTCTTTGCCGATGCCACACTCGACCACCAGTGGATTCACGTTGACACAGAACGTGCCAAGGTGGAGAGTCCCTACAAGAGCACCATAGCACACGGCTATCTCACCCTGTCGGTACTTCCCTACCTCTGGGACCAAGTGATAGAGGTGAACAATATCAAAATGCTGGTAAACTATGGCATGGACAAGATGCGCTTCGGCATCCCCGTGGTCACCGGAAGTCGTGTGCGGTTGGTGACCAAACTCCACAACATACAGAACCTCCGTGGTATCTGCAAGACGGAAATAGCATTCAAGATTGAGATAGAAGGACAGCGCAAGCCCGCCCTCGAAGGCATCGCTTCTTTCTTATACTATTTTCAATAATCCTACTCTATCTCGTACTTGTTGTCGTGTGAGGCACGCTTGGGGGTGGTACTCACCCCTGCATACTCACCGGCTTCAAGCACGCCGGGAGGAGTGGTGTTCTCAAACTCTTCGGCCATGATATACCTGGTGCTGCCAGTATATTCCTCATAACGCTTGCTCACCAGTTCCACATAGTCGTGGGTCTCAGTGCCACGCATATAACCGCACTTCACCACCGGGTCGCGGTAGTATTGTGGCTGGCTGAGTTTGAGGATAAACTCCGACACTTGTTCCCAACTGTATTTGTTGCCCTTGTATTTCTCGGTGAGGGCCATGGCATCGCGCACATGCCCGATGCCGCCATTGTAGCACGCCATGAGAAAACACATCCGCTCATTGGGGTCGGGCACGTCTCTGAGAAGCATGGTGAGTTCGTTGATCATCTTCGCCGACGTAGCCACATTTTTCTCCGGGTCAAAGATGCTGTCGATGGGCAGGCCAACAGCCTGGGCCACCTTCGGCATAATCTGCATCAAGCCGCAGGCTCCCGCCCAGGAAACGGCATTGGGGTCGAAACACGACTCCTGATAACTGATGGCTGCCAGGAGCCTCCAGTCGAGATTGGCAGTCTCGGCATATTTCTTGAAGAGGTGATCCCATTCCGAGATAATGCCTTTATCCTTGTCGAGGAAAGAGGCGTAGACATGTCGCTCACCACCAAAGCCAGAGAGGTATTTCTCCTGCATCTCCTGCATCTTCGCAATCATCTCGGGCTTGAACCAGGCGTTGATGCTGTCGGCCAACTCCCTGTTGTAGTACATCACCGCCCAACTCGACTCGTTGACCTCGGGTCCGCAGAAGATGAGGCTGTCGGCAGCCGACACATTCTTGCTGAGGGGAGCGATAATGAGGTCGCCCATACCCTCGCGCAGGTTCTTCACCATTTCCAGGGTGTCGAGACACTGCACCACCTCCACCCCCACGCCGAGATAATGGGCCAGTTGGGTGGCCACGAGGTACTGCACACCCAGTTCCGCCCCGTGTGCCGTGGTGAAATAGGTGTCTTCTCCCGAAACCGTGATGACCCGGATGGCACCACTCTCAAGTATCTCGGATAGCGCATACTGTGCCGTGGTGTCGATTTTCAGGGTATCTTCTATCGCGGTGCCCCAGGGAGTCGTCGCTTTTTGCTCTGGCTTCTTGTCATGACAAGCCACAAGAAGCAAAACTGCAAAAAAATAGTATAATCCTCGCACTCTGCTATTTGTAAAAATCGAAATTGGCTACAAAAGTAACACTTTTCTTGGACAATTGCATGAAAATCCATAATTTTGCAAACAAATTAAGAGATTTTTAAGAATAGTTACACCATATATCCATGTTAAGAATAGCCGTTCAGTCGAAAGGTCGTCTTTACGAAGACACCCTTCACTTACTCAATGAAGCAGATATTAAAATCAGTTCAAGCAGGCGCACCCTTCTGGTGCAATCCACCAATTTCCCCATCGAAGTGCTCTATCTACGCGACGACGACATTCCACAGAGTGTGGCGAGTGGCGTTGCCGACATCGGCGTGGTAGGCGAGAACGAGTTCGAGGAGCGTGGCGAAGAAGCCGACATCGTGAGCCGGCTGGGATTCAGCCGCTGCCGCCTGTCGCTGGCCATCCCGAGCAAGGAAGCCTACACGGGCCTGGAGTGGTTTGAAGGCAAGAAGGTGGCTACCTCCTACCCCAACATCCTCCGTCGGTTCATGGAAGAGAAAGGCATCAACATCGAAATACATGTCATCACCGGCAGTGTGGAGATTTCACCGGGCATCGGTCTTGCCGACGGCATTTTCGACATCGTGAGCAGTGGCTCCACGCTGGTAAGCAACAACCTTCGCGAAGTGGAGGTAGTGATGCAGAGCGAGGCACTGCTGATAGGCAACAAGCACCTCGACGAAGTGAAACGTGCCACCCTCGACGAACTGCTCTTCCGCATCGGCGCCGTGCGACAGGCAGAAGACAAGAAATATGTCAGGATGAACGTGCCCCGTGAGCGTCTGGAAGAGATTATCGCTGTCTTGCCGGGTCTGAAGAGTCCCACCATCATACCACTGGCCGACGAGGAGTGGTGCTCCGTGCATACCGTGCTCGAGGAGCGCCGTTTCTGGGAAATCATTGGCCGACTGAAGGAACTGGGTGCCCAGGGCATCCTGGTAACCCCCATCGAGAAGATGATACTGTAGAGGAAGCCCAGGCATCCTTATTCACCTTCCCCCATTCAAGCACATTCACCATCATGAAAATAATATCCTATCCTAAGGAAGAAACCTGGGAACAGATTACACGCCGTCCCCAGATGGACACTGCCCAACTGAGTGCTACCGTGCGTGGCGTCCTCGACGACGTGCGCCAACATGGCGATGCTGCCGTGAAGCGCTACGAGGAACGATTCGACCATGTGGCTCTCGACTCACTGGCAGTGAGCGAGGCCGAGATGGAAGAGGCGGAGCACCTGGTGAGCCAAGAGTTGCGCGAGAGTCTCGAACTAGCACATGCCAACATCCACCGCTTCCATGCCGCACAGCGCTTTGAAGGGTCGCCCTGCGACACCCAGCCAGGTGTGCGCTGCTGGCAGAAGAGCGTGGCCATCGAACGGGTGGGACTGTATATCCCCGGTGGCACAGCACCTTTGTTCAGTACGGTACTGATGCTCGCCACCCCCGCCAAGATTGCGGGTTGTGGCGAAATCGTGCTCTGCACGCCTCCCAACCGGGAGGGTAAGGTGCATCCTGCCATCCTCGTCGCCGCTCGCATCGCCGGTGTGAGCAAGATTTTCAAGGCCGGCGGTGTGCAGGCCATCGGTGCCATGGCTTATGGCACTGAAAGCGTGCCCCGAGTGTATAAGATTTTCGGACCTGGCAACCAGTTTGTGATGGCTGCCAAACAGGAGGTATCGCTTCACGACGTAGCCATCGATATGCCCGCCGGACCGTCGGAGGTGTGTGTGGTGGCAGACGACAGCAGCCGTGCCGACTTCGTGGCTGCCGACCTGCTCTCACAGGCAGAACATGGCCCCGACTCACAGTCGGTACTCATCACCACATCGGAACGTCTGCTTCACGAGGTGGAGAAGGAGTTGTCTGCTCAACTGGCTGTCCTGCCCCGCCGTGAGATTGCCGAGCAGTCGTTGGCCAACAGCATGATGATTCTTGTCGGCGATACCGACGAGGCCATCCGCCTGAGCAATGTCTATGCTCCAGAGCACCTCATTATCTGCACCACCGACTATGAGCAGTTGGGCGAGCGGGTGGTGAATGCCGGCAGCGTGTTTCTCGGCAATTATGCCTGCGAGAGTGCCGGCGACTATGCCAGCGGCACCAACCACACCCTGCCCACCCACGGCTATGCCCTAGCCTACAATGGGGTGAATCTCGATAGTTATTGCCGTAAAATTACTTTCCAGCACCTCACTGCCGAAGGCATCCGCCGCATTGGCAGGGCCGTGGAGGTGATGGCTGAGAACGAACAGTTGATGGGTCACAAGAACGCGATGACCTTGAGAATAAACGAAGTGAATAAAACCACTGACGCATGAAACCACTGAAAGAACTCGTGAGGCCCAACATCTGGCAGTTGTCGCCCTATAGCAGTGCCCGTGACGAATACAGCGGCCATGAGGCGCATGTCTTCCTCGATGCCAACGAGAATCCTTACAATGGCCCGCTCAACCGCTACCCCGACCCCTTGCAGCGTGAGTTGAAGAAACTCATCGCAAAGATAAAGGAAGTGGCAGAGAACCAGATTTTCCTCGGCAACGGCAGCGATGAGGCCATCGACCTGGTGTATCGCTGTTTCTGCCGCCCCGGCATCGACAATGTGGTGGCCATCGAACCGACCTATGGCATGTACCGTGTATGTGCCGATATCAATGAGGTGGAATACCGCCCCGTGTTGCTCGATGAGCATTTCCAGGTGTCGGCAGAGAAAATGCTCGAAGCCTGCAACCGCTATACCAAGGTCATCTGGATTTGTTCGCCCAACAACCCGTCGGGCAACCTCATCGACCCCGATGAGGTAGAACGCATCATCGAGGCTTTTGAAGGCATCGTGGTGGTGGATGAGGCGTATTCCGACTTTGCCCCGGGCAAGCCCTTCCGCACAAAACTGCGTCACTACCCCAACCTCATCGTCCTCAACACCATGAGCAAGGCGTGGGGCTGTGCCGCCATCCGTCTGGGCATGGCCTTTGCTTCGGAAGAGATTATCGGTTTGTTCAATAAGGTGAAATACCCCTACAACGTGAACGCGCTCACCCAGGAGCGTGCCCTCGAGATGTTGCAGTCGCCATACGATGTAGACAAATGGGTGAAACTGCTCCTGCAGGAGCGCACTCGCCTGATGGCGGCGTTCAACGACCTGCCCATCTGCAAACATGTCTATCCCACCGACGCCAACTTCTTCCTCGCCCGCATGACCGATGCTCCTGCCATTTACAACTATCTGATGGAGAATGGCATCATCGTGCGCAACCGCAGCCGCGTGACACTCTGCGACAACTGTCTGCGCGTGACCATCGGCACAAAGAGTGAGAACAGTGCCCTGCTCTCTGCGCTGCGGCAATACTAACCATCATGCGTTTCTGAAAACAGCAAGGAGGGTGGGCTTCACGGTGAAGCCCACCCTCCTTGTTTTATCTTCCACTCTGTCTTCGCAGTTGGGGAATAGTCGCTGTTACTTCTCCTCCGGCACCTCAAACTTCGTTCCGGTTTGCTTGATGAGCGCACGCTTGAAGCGGTCGGGATAGCCAGGGCGCTGCGGACGTGTACCCAGTCCATGCTCGTCGCGGGTGAACTGTCCGTCTTTCTCGGGCTTGATAATCATGTCGTTGTACTTCACAATCATGTATCGTGCAAGGTCGTTCCAGCACTTCAACATCTGCTGCGCCTTTTCCACACTATAGTTGTTGAGGAAAGACACCGCCTTCTGCGGACTTTCCTGATAGAGTGCCATGGCACGCTCCTCGATACCCCTCTGGGCAGCGAAATACGACTGTTCGAGTGAGTCGCGCACAGTTTTCAGTGCAGGGAAGAGCAATGAATAACGCGGATATACCATATTGCTCACCCAGTTGCATACCCAATAGGCATTCTTGTCGGAGAAAGTGATTTCATCGGCTCCGGGGGTGTTGTAGCATTCCGGGCGCTCCGTCATGCTGCAGTAGATGGGGGTATAGGCCACCATATTGCCGTCGTCGTTGCCCCACCAGATGACACCGCCAATCTCACGGGGCAGCCACGAGCGCATCTGACTCACATACGAGAAGGTGGTCTGCTGGGTAGAGGTGGGCCGCTCGTTGAAATACTTCTTCCCGTCGAGTTCGAAATAAAGGGGTGTCGGACGGTAAGGCATTTCCCAAATGCCGCCACCGATATCACCGTCGAGGGCAAAGGGGGTGCCTTCGAAATGGTCGCGCATACACTCCTCCACATCCTGCACCGACAGTTTCCTGTTGGGCACGATCCACAGCGGCATCGGCTCGTCATAATCGCCCATACCGGTGACAAAGGGAAGGTAACGGTTCATGTCGTTGCTGAAATGGTTGAAGAAACTCCACACGCGGGCCTCACAGATACGGCGTCCGGAGAAGTCGGGTTTGGCATAGGCTGCATTCCAGGAGAATTCGCTGTCCTTACCACTGAACCACCCCATCTTGCGGGCATATTTCACCACGTTTTTCGAATACAGCACATTCTTCTTGTCTTTCATGTCGAAGGTGGTGATGCGGCTCTGGTTGGCATGGCCGCTGATGGCATTGTCGGGGATGCGGATGGCCACCCACACGGCACTGTGACTGCCAGGACCCATACCCATCATCTCCATAATCCACGCCTCGTTGGGGTCGCAGATGGTGAATGTCTCACCTTCGGAGTTGTAGCCATAGGTCTCCACGAGTGTTGTCATCACGCTGATGGCCTCGCGGGCTGTCTTCGACCGTTGCAGGGTCACGTAGATGAGTGAACCATAATCGAGAATTCCTTCGGGGTCCACCATCTCCTCGCGTCCGCCATAGGTCGTCTCGCCGATGGTCACCTGATACTCGTTGATGTTACCGATGACATTATAGGTCTCGGGAGCCTCAGGTATCTCGCCATGGTAGGCGTTGGTGTCCCAGTCAACGATGCGGCGCATCTCTCCTGGAGCATGTTTCGCTGCCGGGTAGTGGCATAGGTTCTGGAACATGCCGTAGTCGTCGGCATTATAGGTGCAGATGACCGACCCGTCGGTCGATGCTCCCTTTCCCACGATGAAGTTGGTGCATGCTGATGCGCCCATCGCGGAAATGAAGAATAATGAAATGAAAAGATTTCTCATCGTATCAAGGTTTATTGATTGTTTGTCTAATAAATGATTGTCGTCTCATAAGTCGTGGCATTGCCGCACCGGTCGCGGGCGGTCACACTGAGCAGGCGCTCTCCGCCAGTGGGCGCCACAGGAGTCTGTCGCAGGTTGCACACCATGTGCGACGATTTCTTCACGTATTCGAAGAGCACGAACTGCCCGTCAACGTATCCTTCCACGCCATCTAATCCCGATGCGCTGTCGCGGATGTCGAAGCAAATGGTCTGCTGGTCTTCCCATGCACGCTCGGCTACGGGGGTGATGTGCGGTGGGGTGTCGTCGTAGGCCACTACGAAGGCCTCACCGATGTCGCGGATGCGGCATTCCACCCATTCTCCGTCGACACGTGCCTTGACGAATGTCTCGTTGTCGAAATCGAGTGGGTTGCGGGCATTGAATTTCCTTGCCGCCACATAAATCTTATTGGTGTCGGGCACCTCTTTGCGGAGCCTTATCCTGAGTTGTGCCGCTTCCGCCAGTGGCACCGACTGTCGTGCGAAAGACACTTCATGCGACAACCGTCTCGACGAACGCTGTGCCGTCTTCACCTTGGCATCGAAGAGCATTCCTTCCTTCGGCACGCTGAGGGTCACGTCTTCGGCATCAATGCAGTTTTCCATATCCCTGTTGAAATGCAGGGAATCGGCTGTTTCTTCTATGGGGACCACCTCTTCGCGTCGCCCGATGACGGTGAACGAGAACTGCTGCTGGTTGCCGAAGAAGTCGCTCAACACATACGACAGGCGATAGGGCCGCTCCTCGTTGAAGTCTACGACACCTTTCTCGTTGTTGGTCTTTATGATTGACAAGGTGTTTCCTTGTTCCACAAACGACTTGAGAAACCACTCTTGCTGACGGATGAAATAATTGTAGTCGCCCCAGATATTCACCAGTTTGTTGTCACTGAGCGGAATATTGTCGACATCACTGCTGAAAACTTCCTTGTCGTCGACGAGGAAACGCGTGAACCGAACTCCCAACTTGTTGGCCGACCCTTCCATCTGGTCGTAGGCGAGCAGGCCGAAACCCACTTTCCCCCAGGCAAAGAGCGAGTCGGTGATGGCACCCTCACTGAGGTCGAAACGCTGGGGGGTGTTTTTGCCGCAAAACATGCCTTTCCCGGGTTGGGGATAGGCCATGATGGCATCTGCCACCGGTGGCATGGAGTCTTTAAGCAGTTCGGGGATGAATGCCAAGGGGTCCATGAGGTGCCCGTTGTCGGTCTGGTAAATCTCCAGGTGCAGATGAGGTCCCATGCTCGCCCCCGTGTCGCCGCTGAGGGCGATAAGTTGGCCCTGAGCCACCGGACATTCCCTTGCCTCAAGGGTGATATCGGCATCGGTGGTTTTGTTGCTGTATTGGAATTGGCGCACCTTTGCCTCGATGAAGGGGGCAAAGCGCTGCAGGTGGGCATATACGCTGGTATAGCCGTCGGGATGCCGCACATACACGGTGTTGCCATGTCCCTGAGCGCTCACCGACACGCGACACACATACCCGTCACCGATGGAATAGACGGCTTTCCCTTCTGTCTGCTGGGTCTTGATGTCGATACCGCCATGGAAATGGTTGGGTCGGGGTTCTCCGAAGTTTCCGGAGAGCAACACATCGAAATGCACGGGCGAGACGAATGCCACGACAGCGAGCATCATACTGGTGAGGAAAGACGTCATGATGGTGTTTGGCTATTTGTTATCTCCTTTTTCAATGCGGGGTGAGTTGGGAACATCGCCATAAATGGCTGGCCTGTTGCCGGAAGATGCGGGTGGCACATGTGAGGAAACACCGCCATGGTGCGCATCAGGCCCGATGGAGGGACCAGGGACGCCCGGCACCGGTATGCTGTGCGAGGCGTTGCCGTCCTCATTGCCAGGGTTGGATTGTCCATCCTTCCCTTCATCCTCCTCCGGGTTAACGTGCATCCTCATGAGTTTCATGTTGTCGACGGTCATCATCTTCAGACTCGGCGAGTTGGTGTTGTCTCTTCCCAGGTGTATGAAGCCCCTGACCATCCTGATGTCATGTTCCTGGCTTCCTTCCAACGGCACGCTGTAGTTCATGTCGGCTCCCAGGTGGACAGTCTGTGTGGCAACACTGTCGTTGTCGTAGAACACGGCCAACATGGCGGTGCCGTTGCGTGCCCCGTCCTGGAAGATGAAGCGCCCTTCGAACGACAATATCATCTTGTCGCCCCTGTGGTATGCCGTGTCGGCCTTCACTTCAAAAGAGATGGTGTTGTAGGGGGCCTGGGGGATAAGTACCGCCGTCTGCCTGTAGTTCCACACCGTGGCAGTATCCCCTTGAGAGGTGATGGTGCCAAACTGACTCAATTCGTTGGCGGAGGCACCGAGGGCCACAGCCTCGTTGTCGAGCCGTTTGGCAAGGTTCTGGTAGATATCGTGCAACCGTTGGGTGTGACGGTAATAATAGACGAGCGACGAGTCGAGCAACGCCTCCGACACACCGTGCTTCCTGAGTACGGCCTGCCTGTAGGCGAGCCGCCGGAAAGCGAGGTCCTGCGAGTTACCCTCTACTACAGCCATTCCGTCGGCCACATGCAGGTCGTAGAGGATATCCTCCATTTCGCCGGGCTGCAACAACTTCCGAGGCACGCCAGGTTTGCACCCCACGGCAACGAAGAGTGCCATGGCGAGCATCACTGGGCAGAGCAATCTGTAAATCAGCCTCATGGGCATAATGGAGTTGGTGTTTTCCCGAAGATGCCGGAGATGCCGGGTTATCCAGGATGACAGGATGCCGTGAACTTATTCGGTGGGGGCGTCGTCGCCCTCGGGCTGCTTGTCGGCAGCATCCTTTGAAAACGAGATGGTGGCCAGTTCTTTCCTACAGAACAGCAACAGGGCGATGACGCCCGAGGTAATGCAGGAGTCGGCGAAGTTGAACACCGGACTGAAGAAGATATAATGCTCTCCTCCCCATATCGGCAACCATTGCGGCAGGTCGGTCTCGAAGAGGGGGAAGTAGAGCATGTCGACCACCCTTCCCCTGAATATCTCTTCATATCCCTGTCCCCATGGCACGAAATGTGCGATGGTGTCCGACGTTGAAGCCGTGAACACCTGTCCGTAGGCGATGCAGTCGATGAGGTTGCCTGCCGCCCCTGCCAAGACAAGGGCAAGGCACACCACGTAGACCCATCTGGCATTTTTTCTCACCTGGCGGTAGAGATACACGGCGATGACAGCGATTGCCGCCATGCGGAAGAAGGTGAGCACGAGTTTGTTGATGAAGGTCATGCCGTATGCCATGCCGTTGTTCTCCACGAAGGTGATATAGAACCAGTCGGTGACTCTTATCGACTCATGGAGGTACATGGATGTCTTGACCTCGACCTTGATGATCTGGTCAACGACAAGGATGAGAACAACTGCTATCAGTGCCACCCACCCTTTTGCGGAAGGGAAATGCCGGGCCATCAGAACTTCTTGCGTGCTATTTTCGATTGCACGCTGAGGGTGGCATGGGGCACAGCGCGGAGACGCTCTTTCGGAATGAGTTCTCCCGTGATGCGGTCGATGCCATAGGTTTTGTTCTCGATGCGCACGATGGCAGCCTCAAGGCCCTGGATGAACTTCTGCTGCCTGCAGGCCAACTGCACCAGTTCTTCCTTGCTTTGTGTGGCACTGCCCTCCTCGAGCACCTTGTAGGTGGGCGAGGTGTCGTCGACGTCGTTGCCGTCGGCGTTCATCAGTTGCTTCATCATCTGATTGTAGTCATTATAGGCCAGTTTGAGTTTTTCGTTGATGATAGCGCGGAACTCCTCGAGTTCCTCGTCGCTGTAGCGTTTTTTCTCAGCCATAATAGCAATTTTTAAGTTGATGCCCCATATCGGTATGGATTCCTCCTACCAGGGCATGAAAGATAAAGATTATTTCGTTTTTTCCACTTTTATCTTGAGGGTGACATCATCGAAAGCCACCTCGGTGCCGTCGTTGGACTCGAAGGAGATGCTGTCGGCGAGCACCTGTGTCATGACAAAGTCGCCAAACTCCCCGCAGGCGTCCTGCAGGTCCTTGTTGGGCTCGATGGTCACATCGATACGGTCGGTTATCTCCAGACCGCTGTCCTTCCTGATGTTCTGGATGCGGTTGATGAGTTCGCGGGCCAGTCCTTCTTTTTTCAGCGATTCGGTGAGTTGCACCTCGAGGGCGACGGTGAGGTTGCCCTCATTGGCAACGAGCCATCCCGGGATATCCTCACTGATAATCTCCACGTCGGCGGAATCAATGTCGAGGTTTTGTCCCTCAACGGTGATTTGCAGTTTCCCGTCGTTCTCGAGCGTTGCAATCTGCTTCTGGTCGAGAGCGCCCATGACAGCAGCCACACCCTTCATCAGTTTCCCGTATTTCTTGCCCATCGTGCGGAAGTTGCACTTCACTTTCTTCACGAGCAGTCCCTCTTCCTCCGCAAAATCGAGTTGTTTCACATTCACCTCGTTGAGGATGGTCTCTGCCACTGCCTCGATGCGCTGACGCTGCAGGTTGTCTACGGCAGGTATCATGATGCGCTGGAGGGGTTGCTTCACCTTGATGTTCACCTTTCTTCTGAGGGCGAGCACCATGGATGATATCTTCTGCGAGAGTTCCATCTGTGCCTCCAGTTCCACATCCTCATATCCGTCGGCGGTGGGGAATTTCTCCAGGTGCACGCTGTCGGCAGTGGCTCTTCCGGTAGCCTGGGCAAGGTCGAGATAGAGTCGGTCGGCATAGAACGGTGCGAATGGAGCGAGGAGTTTTGCCACCGTTTCCAGACAGGTATAGAGGGTCTGGAAGGCGGCGAGTTTGTCGTTGTCCATCTCTTTGCCCCAGAAGCGTTTGCGGTTGATGCGCACATACCAGTTGGAGAGATTGTCGCACACAAACTCATCAATCATCCTCCCTGCCCTTGTCGGCTCATAGTCGTTAAGGCTCTCGTCTACAGCCTTTACCAGGGAGTTGAGTTTGGAGAGAATCCAGCGGTCGCTCTCGGGCCTGTCCTCCACGGGCACGTCGGGCTGTGAATAGTCGAACCCGTCGACGTTGGCATAGAGGGCAAAGAAAGAATAGGTGTTGTAGAGTGTACCGAAGAACTTGCGTCTCACCTCGTCCACTCCCTCTGTGTCGAACTTCAGATTGTCCCAGGGCTGTGAGTTGGTCATCATGTAGAAACGCAGGGCGTCGGCGCCATATTTCTCGATGCAGTCGAAGGGGTCGACGGCATTGCCGAGGCGCTTGCTCATCTTATTGCCCTTGGCATCGAGCACGAGACCTGTGGAAACTACATTCTTGAAGGCCACGCTGTCGAAAATCATCGTGGCAATGGCGTGGAGTGTGAAGAACCAACCACGGGTCTGGTCCACACCCTCGCTGATGAAGTCGGAGGGGAAGGCCTTGCCCTTGTCCACGGCATCGGCATTCTCAAACGGATAGTGTGCCTGTGCATAGGGCATCGACCCGGAATCGAACCACACGTCGATGAGGTCGGTCTCGCGGCGCATGGGTTTTCCGGTGGAACTCACGAGGAGAATCTGATCGACGTATGGACGGTGCATGTCGATGCGGTCGTAGTTTTCCCTGGAGTAGTCACCGGGCACAAAACCTTTCTTCTTCAGCGGGTTCTCTTTCATCACACCGGCGGCGACGGATTTCTCTATCTCATCGTAGAGTTGTTGCAGCGAACCGATGCAGATGGCCTCGCCATCGTCTTCATTGCGCCAGATGGGCAATGGAGTACCCCAGAAGCGGCTACGGCTGAGGTTCCAGTCGTTGAGGTTTTCGAGCCAGTTGCCGAATCGTCCCGTTCCGGTCGACTCGGGTTTCCAGTTGATGCGCTGGTTGAGTTCTACCATACGCTCCTTGCAAGCCGTACTGCGGATGAACCAACTGTCGAGGGGATAGTAGAGCACCGGCTTGTCGGTGCGCCAGCAGTGGGGATAGTTGTGGGTATGTTTCTCTATCTTGAACGCCTTGTTCTCAGCCTTCAAATCCATGCAAATGGAGATGTCGAGGGTTTCGGCATCGGGGGCGAGGGTCTCGTCGTAGGCGTTTTTCACATAGCGTCCGGCATAGCGGTTCCACAATGTTTCGTTGATATGGTTGGCCACGAAGTCGGGGTCAAGGTCTTCGGTAAGGAAATATTTTCCTTGCAGGTCGACGACAGGGCGTTCGTGCCCTTTCCTGTCCACCATAACGATGGGTGGCACCCCTGCTTTCTTGGCAACGAGGGCATCGTCGGCACCGAAGTTGGGGGCGATATGCACGATACCGGTACCGTCCTCGGTAGTGACGTAATCGCCGGGGATGACACGGAAAGCGCCGTCGGTGAGGGGTTTCACCATGGGCATGAGTTGTTCGTACTCCATCCCCACGAGGTCGGTGCCTTTATAGCGTGCCACGATGGTCCAGGGAATCACCTTGTCGCCTTTCTTGTAATCTTGGAGGTTGGCATCGCGTCCTTTCTCATTGAGGTAGGCACTGGTCCTTGCCTCTGCCATGACGAGTGTCACGGGTTCTGCGGTATAGGGGTTGTAGGTCTGCACGGCCACATAGTCGATCTTCGGTCCCACGCAGAGCGCGGAGTTGGCAGCGAGTGTCCAAGGTGTTGTTGTCCATGCGATGAAGTAGGGCTTTCCCCATGCTGTCATTTCCAGTTTGGGGGTCTTCATGGCAAACTGTGCCGTGACAGTGGTGTCTTTCACGTCGCGGTAGCATCCCGGCTGGTTGAGTTCATGGCTCGAGAGACCCGTTCCTGCTGCGGGTGAATAGGGCTGGATGGTATATCCTTTGTAGAGCAGGCCTTTGTCATAGAACTGCTTGAGCAACCACCAGAGTGTCTCGATGTATTTGTTGTCGTAAGTGATATAGGGGTCGTTGAGGTCTACCCAATATCCAATCTTCTCGGTGAGGTCGTCCCATTCCGAGGTAAACATCATGACGTTTTCGCGGCAACGCTGGTTATAGTCCTCGATGGAGATGTATTTCGGACTTTCGTGGTTGTCGATATCGGCCTTGGTGATGTCGAGTTCCTTCTCCACACCCAGTTCCACGGGCAGTCCATGGGTGTCCCATCCTGCCTTGCGCTTCACCTGAAAACCTTTCATCGTCTTATAGCGGTTGAAAGTGTCTTTGATGGTGCGTGCGAGCACATGGTGTATACCGGGATGACCGTTGGCTGATGGAGGTCCTTCATAGAACACGAATTCGGGATATCCCTCGCGCTCCTTGACAGACCTTGTGAAGACATCGTTCTTTTTCCATTCCTGAAGGATGGAATTGTTGACCTCGGTCAGGTTAAGACCTTTGTACTCTGCAAATTTCTTGGCCATATTGCTTTATCGATAAATTGATTTTCTAAATGCCCTCATCAGTCCATACAGAGGGCCACTCTATTTTTAAGGTGCAAAGGTACGAATAAGCGAGCGGAAAGCAAAAAAAATCGCAGACTTTTTTGCTTTCCCGAGCGTGAGTACCTTCGCCGCGGAGCGGCAAAGGACGAATAAGCGAGCGGAAAGCAAAAAAAATCGCAGATTTTTTTGCTTTCCCGAGCGGAGTACCTTCGCCGCGAAGCGGCAAAGGACGAATAAGCGAGCGAAAAGCAAAAAAAAACGCAGATTTTTTTGCTTTCCCGAGCGAGAGTACCTTCGCCGCGAAGCGGCAAAGGACGAATAAGCGAGCGGAAAGCAAAAAAAATCGCAGATTTTTTTGCTTTCCCAAGCGGAGTACACCCCATCCCACCTTCTTTTTTGAGGTCCAAGCCTATGGCTTGGATGTTCCAACCTCTCCCACCTCTCCTTCATAAGGAGAGGCCTCGACCCACCCCCCGTCCCCCGCCCTCTCCAGGGCGGGGGCTCAACCGCTCCTCCTCGTCGCTCTTTCATTAAGGTTCTGCTCCCGAAGGTAGGTCGCAGGGAGACAACAGAGTTGCGATTGTTTGTGCGGGCTTCGCCCGCGTTTGCTCCAACTTTGTTATATGGAAACGAGAGTACCTTCGCCGCGATGTTAGTAGAGACGGGATTCTTCCCGTCTCCTTAGCGGAATGCTAAGCAAATAACACTAATGTGTAAAGCCGCCCCCTTCTAACTCCTCAACGATGTCACTATAAACTTGGCACAGGCGCTGGGTGCTGTGCTTGTTACTTCACCAATTTGAATGAGTTGCCCGTCCACTTGAGCATCCATTCGGTGGGCTCACACCCACCGTCGCCATTGTCTTTGTACATCGACAGTTCTATGTCCTTCCCCTTCTGGGGCAAGCGCAGGATAAAGTCGTCGAAGTCGCCCTCCTGCACGGCTTTCTCCACAATACCGAAGACCTCCATGTCGGGGGTCATCTTCTTGGTAGCCGGGTCGTAGTCGTAGAACATGAATGCCGACTCAGAGAAATCGCCCTCCGTTTCATGGCGCATATATGTGCCTATGAGCGAATGGCCACCGGGCCGTTTCCAATAGCACATCTCGGTATATTGGTCGTATTGATTTGCCATCGCCAACCTGAGGAACCCATTGGGAACATCACTGGTGACATAGCACATCTCTGCTTCTTGATTAAACTTTTTCGGGTCATCGAGATAATTAAGGATTATCCCATTGGGCTGGTATTTGCTGTACTGCCGGCAAAAAGCCCTGGCGAAGTCTTGGATAATCACTTTCTCTGCTGCGGGATATACTGCGAGTGGCAATGCCTTCCATGAGGCTGCCATCTGGTCTATCTCCGTTCCCTGCCCCTCTGTCTCCTGCTGAACAGCCACAGTGTCAGTATCCTCTACCGTTTCCAAACTGTCTGTGGCAACATCATCTTTTGGCGTTACCTCTGTCGTCGTCACATCGGCAGCGGCACTCTCTTCCCTGTCGGCCTTTTCGGTCTTTCCACATGCTGTCATCATGGTCATGGCGACAGCCATCAACAGCATCCTATTGCCAAATAAATAGACTCTTCTCATGTTGATATTTATTGAATGAAAGAAACAAAATCGTAAGTCCCTTTTTGCAAGGAACTTACGATTTCTTTTATATTCGCTATGACGCTTTCTGCAAGCGTATTACTCTGGCATCATCACCACTTGGGCGTGGTTCTTCGACTTCAAGATGACCTTCTTGAGGAAGTTCGACACCTGCTTCGGGGTGACACTCTCCACGATGCTCTTGTAGTTGGTATGGATATCCACGCCATAGGTGTTGAAGCGGTTGAGCACGGTGAGCCAGTATCTGTTGGTAGCGGCATCCACATCAGCCTGCTTGAGCAGAATCTGCTTGGCCTTGTTCAGGTCTTCCTCGTTGGGAGCCTTCACGGTAGCGTTCATGCCCTTGAGGAACTCGGGTATGGCAGCAGCAGCCTTTTCGGGGTTGAGTTGTGCTGTTCCCTGGATGGTGATATACGACAGCGGACCGTCGGTATCTACCTCACACTCTGCGCCGGCATGGTAGGCAGCCGACATGTTCTCACGGATTTCCCTGAGATACAACGCCTCAAGCATTCTTCCTGCACAGTCGGCAAGGATATTGTTCGTCTGGTCATATTTGAGTCCTTTCGAGCGCCAGACTTCAGCTGCCTCAGCCTGTGGGTTCTCCATCTTCTTCGTGAACTTGTTGGTGAGATTGCCATTGACAAACGTGCGCAGTTCCTTTCCTACGAAGTCGGCCTTACCCGTAGAGGGCAGCGAAGCGATATACTGCTCGATATACTCGCGGAGTTGTGCCTCGTCGAAGTTACCCACGAAGATGAAGTTGAAGTTGGCAGCATTGCCATAGAGTTGGTGAGCCATTTCAATGAGCCTGTCATAGTTGGTAGCCTCCACCTGCTCAGCCGTTGGGATTCTGAACAACGGGTTGTTGCCATACAGTGTGCTGGCAACGGAGTCCTGGAACACGATGCTGCTGTTGAGGCTGATGTTCTTCAGTTGTGTGACGAGCATGTTGCGATAGTTGTTGAACGCGTTCTCGTCTTTGTTGAGGTTGGTGAAGTTGAGATAGGTGAGTTGCATCAGCGTCTCAAGGTCTTTCGGGGTACTGCTGCCACTGAAAGAATGTCTGAAGTTCTGGACATTGAACGAGGTACTCACCTGTTTTCCAGAGAGTGCCTTCTGCAGGTCGTTGACCATGAAGTTGCCCACTGCGCTCTGCGAGAAGAAAATGCTGGCGAGTTGCAGGTTCATGGCATCCTCTTTTCCGAAGAGCGACGCACCACCTTCCGACACGGCAAGCAACAGGATTTCATCGGCGTTGAAGTCGGTGTGCTTCAGCATCACCTTGGCACCATTGGAGAGGGTGAGTTGCTTGAAGCCGAGTGTGGCATTCTCCGACTCGCTCACGATGCTTCCCTTTGCGGGCAGTTCACTCATGAGCGGCTCTTGCTTCACGTTGTCTACGTAGGCCTCAAGGGTCTCTGTTCTCACGCCTTCTACTACTCTCTTCATGTCTGCGGGAGTATAGGTGTCCTTCCCCTCCTGCACTAAGGCGAGGGCCACGAAGTTGGTGTCGGTCAGGTTGATGAACTGCTCAGCAATCTGGTTGATGACATCCACGGTGAGGGCGGGGGCAATCTGGTTCAAGAGTTCATGTCTCTGCTCGATGGAAGGGATGGGCTCGCCGTTGATGAAGTTCTGCACATACTCGTTGCACAACTGGTGGGTACGGGTCTTCTCACGGTTGTTGTAGGCTTTCTCCACCCTGCTGAGGAGTTCTGCTCTCGCACGGTCATACTCCGTGGCAGTGAAGCCGAAGTCCTTCACCCTCTTGGCCTCACGGATGGCGGTGGCGAGGGCTTCGAGGTCTTTCCCCTCCTTGGGCAACACCTGGAGCGTGAAGGCATCCTTGGTGCGCGATACGAGATAGGTGCCTTCCTCAGTACCTACCTGGCTGATGGCACTCTCGGGTTTCTGAGTCTCTTCCTGGAAACGCATGTCGAGCATGTCGGTGATGACGTCGCGAGCATAGTCTACCACCAAGTAGGCAAGTTGACCTTTGATTTCATCGGGCACAGCGTCATGCTTCATCATCAGGAGCATCATCGACATCTGCTGTTCCTTGTCTGTTCCCACGAGATAGATGCCCTCGTTGTTGTCGGGCACCTCTACCGGCTCTACCTTGGCGGCATTGGCAGGAACGGTGATACCACCGAAGAGTTCCTTGATTTTCTGCTCGGTGCGGTCAACGTCGATGTCACCAACGATGATAACGCCCTGGTTGTCGGGACGATACCATTTGCGGTAGTAGGCACGCAGTGTCTCGGGAGAGCAACCGTCGATAACCGACATCAGTCCGATGGGGAAGCGATCGCCGTATTTCGAACCGGGATAGAGTTTGGGCAGGTTGTTCTCGAGGATTTTCTGCGTACCCTTGATACGCATGCGGTATTCATTGTGCACCACGTCGCGCTCCTGGTCGATGGCCTTCTCGTCGAGGGTAATGGCGTTCGACCAGTCCTTGAGGATGAGCATACATGAGTCAATGGCAGAGATACGTGTCGTAGGCACGTCTTCAATGTAATACACCGTCTGGTCGGTAGAGGTATAGGCATTCAGGTTCCTGCCATACTCCACACCTATCGACTGCAGGTATTCCTGCAACTGATTGTCCTTGAAGTGCTCTGTACCATTGAAAGCCATGTGCTCAAGCAGGTGAGCAAGACCGCGTTGGTCTTCATTTTCCTGCACCGATCCCACTTTCTGTGCGATGTAGAAACTCGCCATATGCTCCGGATAGTTGTTATGGCGGATGTAATAGGTCAGTCCGTTGTCGAGTGTTCCCTTACGCACGTTGGGGTCGACAGGGATGTTCTGTGCCTGAACCACCATGCAGAAGAGCAATAGCGCGGCACTTAAAAGTTTTCTCATTGTCATGTTGAAATGTGTTGATAAAAAGTATGTAATAAAATGATTATAGTTTCATCACGAAATCGTGCAAAGTTAGCACAAAACCCTGACATATCGTCATTTTTTTTATATTTTTACACAAATAAAGTATAAAATGTGCAATAATTGGCACAATTGTTCAAATCGCATTTGTCGACATAGATTATAAAAGGTATATAATAAAAAACATGCGAACTGGCCAAGAGGACATACTTCATTCGGCCCAACTGTAAAAGGATGTTAAATATTTGCATTTTTATAGTACTATGTATTGCAAGGTACTATAAAAAAGTATATTTTTGTAGCGTCGTTCACTGTAAGGCCTCAGCGGGCGGCATGGCAGACTGGCCATCTGCTATCAATTCGTCAAATATCAACAAAGAAGCGTTATGAACATAGACAATGCGAAATCACAGATGCGCAAAGGGATGTTGGAATACTGCGTCCTCTTGCTGTTGCGTCGTCAACCTTCCTACGCCAACGACATCATCGTGCAGTTGAAGGATGCCGACCTGATTGTGGTGGAAGGCACGCTCTATCCCCTATTGAGCCGTCTGAAGAAAGACGGTCTGCTGACCTACGAGTGGCGAGAGTCGTATCAGGGTCCTCCCCGGAAATACTATGCGATGACCGACGAGGGCTCCCTGGCCTTACGTGAGATGGACTCCACCTGGAGTTCGCTCACCCGCACGGTAGACCTGCTGAAAAACCCTCTGGCGACTACACCAAGTCTTTAAAGAAAGAAAGTATTTATAGTTCCTATAGTCACTATAGTTACTATCGCCACTATAAAAAAACCACAAAAAAATCCATCACAATGAAAAAGAATATCACAGTCAATATTTTCGGTACCCTCTACCCCATCGACGAGGATGCCTATGAACTCTTGCAGCGTTACAATGAAAACATGCGACGCTACTACAGCCACCGTGAGGGCGGCGAGGAGATAGCCGACGACGTGGAGCACCGCGTGGCAGAACTGCTGAGCGAATACCGTTCGCAAGGCGTGATGGCTATCACCATCGAACACGTGACGGAAATCATCAACCGCATCGGCGACCCCCAGCAGATGGACACCGAAGCCAACGAAGAAACCGAAGGAGCCACTCCCCCACCCTTTGAGGGCAACCAAGCCAACTCAAATAGCCAGAACAGCCAGGGCAACCCCGGCAATCCCGGCGACCCCAACGCACAAATGGGCTATAGCACTCTGAATCGCAAGATTTTCCGCGACCCCGAAGACCGCATCCTCGGTGGCGTGCTCTCAGGACTGAGTCATTACTTTGGCTTGAGCGACCCCTTGCTGCTCCGGGTGATTTTCGTAGTGCTCTGCTTCATCTCGTTCAGCATACCCTTCATCCTCTATATCATCGCTTGGGTGCTCATCCCCGAGGCAGTGACACCAGAAGACCGTCTGCGAATGTATGGCAAGCCGGTGAACGCAAAGTCGCTCAATGAGGAACTGATGCGGGGCATGAACAATGCCAATGCTTTCGTTCATAATCCCCAACACCGCGACACCGCCCGTGGCTGCTTCTCGGCATTGGTCAAGGTAGTACTGCTGTGTATCTGCGGGTTCTTCGCCCTGATTCTCGTCGGACTTTTCATCGCCCTTCTTGCCGTGGTGTTCGGATTGTCAATACTCACCATCTTCGGCGACATGAGCCTGCTCAACGTCTTCGGCATCGACGTCACCACACACCAGGTGCTCAACTCCATTCCCACCTGGCTGTCGGCAGTGGGTATTACCTCCGCCCTCTTGGTGATTGGCTTGCCCCTCTATGCCCTCATCCGCCTGATTGTGAAACGCGACGACCAACACATGAACACCGCAGTGAAGGCCGGCCTCATCCTCGTATGGCTCCTGAGTCTGGGTCTGATGCTGGGATGCATGGTGAAGGTTGGTCATACCGTAGGCACTGAAGTGGTGAAAATCGACAAACAGAAAAATACCCACAACGGCATTTACCTGCCCGGCGTGGCATGGAGACTGCTGGAGCGGTGTGGCTGGTCGGTGGAGAAGTTCACTGGAGCAACGGATTGGATAGAAGGTTGGGGCATCCTCCCCAATGGCGAGGATGGCAACTACATCTCCCTGAAGGTGAAAGACAATCCCAGCACCATGAACTACGACCTTCGCAAGAGCATCGACCTGCAACCCGGCAATTACAAGATTGAAGGCTGGACACGTGCCGACGGCGAGGGCAATGCCCTCTATGTGCTGACCAACAACGACAAGGACACGCTGCGTGTGGTGGTGCCGAAATATGTTGAGCCATCCAACCCCACCGATACCACAGAAGTGGTGGTCGACAGCAACGATGGCAGCCGCCGGTGGACTCATGTAGTAGGCTCCTTCACCTTGAGCCAACCAGGAAAGGTGAACTATGGCATCACCAACAAGGTGGAAATGAATACGACGCCGTGGAACAGCCACCAGATTGACATCAGTGAAGTGAAGATTGTCACGGAATAGGTGTTGGCGGGTGCTTCTACACTTGATAACTAACCCCAAGGGCTTCAGGCGTTTTTGCCTGAAGCCCTTGGGGTTTCCGGCGGTGATACCCCCACCGCTTACATTATAATGACAAATGCCGACAACCTGTCTACCAGAGCATGTCACGGATAGTCATGAGATGCTGTTCTTCTTCTGGTGAGAGCAACCCCTTGTGCCAGCAATCTTTCTGCTGCTGAAGCCAGAGGGCGAGTTGGTGCTCCTTGGTGAAGAGTTCAAGTGGCTCACGCTGATGCTCTGCCACAAACTGCCTCACCGCCTCGAATTGCTCAAACCAGTCAGGAATTTCAGGAATTTCAGGAATGTTAGGAATATCTGAGGATTCCGGAGTTTCAGGAATGACAGGAATAACAGGAATGTCAGGAATATTAGGAATATCTGAGGTTTCCACGCTCTCGGGAATGTCAATGCCTTCCGGGGTTTCCTCGCTCTCGGGAATGTCAATGCCTTCCGGTGCTTCCACGCTCTCGGGAATGTCAATGCCTTCAGGGGCTTCCACGCTCTCAGGAATGTCTTGAATTTCGGGAATTATCGGCTTCTCTTCTGAGGTGGTTGACTCCTTTTCAAGGGCAGCCAATTCCTCTTCCATCAACAATTCCAAAGGAGGCTCTTCTGCGAATTCGGGGACAATGAAGGGCAACTCATCAGAAATATCAAGAATATCAGGAATGTTAGGAATAACAGGAATTTCGGAGGCTTGCTGGGTTTCTGGAATTTCTGGGCATTTTGGGCATTTTGGGCTTTCTGGGCCTTCCGAAATTTCTGGGCTTTCTGGGCCTTCTGGGGTTTCTGGGGTTGCCGGTTGTTCTTCTTTAGGCTCTATTTTCTCAATGGGTTGCTCTTGGGTGGCGAGGGCCTGGTATTTCTCTACCAACTCGATGATTTCCTTGAAGGCTTCGCGTTTCGAGGCAGTCCATTTGGCATTTTCCACAAATTCCTTCTTCTTTCTCGTAAACCAGTAGATGAGACGTTTCTCCTCAGGGCTGTTTTTCGATGAGGGCAGACGATGGTTGGTGTCCACAAAATAGCGGAAAGCGCTGAGGTCGGCCTCGAAGTTGTTTCTTCCCGGCTTAATCAGTTCTGCATCATATTCCTTGTCTACCAATCCGTAATAACCTACTCCGAATTTCCTGAACTTGTCTTTCGCCATGGAGATGACCGAGGAGAGTTCGTTTTTCCCCAACGACTCATTGTAAGGATATTGGTTGAGCACGTCGAGAATCTCATCGCTCTCCATGGGCCTGTCCGACTGGCTGAGCACCTGACTGATGATGTCGGCATTGCTGCCGAAGTAAGGCAATTGCCACTCGGTGAGTGCATAGAGCCCTTTCTTACCGTTGTTGACAAACCTCGGGTCTTTGTTGAGCGCGAGCGAGACAGTGCCTTTCGCATATTTCCTTCCGTCGCTGGCATTGATGGTGTCGGTAAGCAGAGTGAGTGCCATCGGTTGCTCATTGTTCTCGGAGAGAATCAGGTATAGCCTGTCGTTGAGCGACTTCTCCACCTTCCGGGGCACTACCACACGCAACTCTTCCTCGGTAGCGAGTTCCAGTTCACCCACCACCACAGTCTGCAAGATGGTGGCAGCCGTCGTCAGGTCGGCGTCATCAAGACTGTCGTTGTTGTCGGCATAGGCGTTTCTCACGAAGTCATCCATTCCCACTGTCTGGTTGTCTGTCGACCGGGCATACACTCGGTCACGGAAATCCACGAACAGTTCACGGAAGCCGAACGAAGAATCAAATTGTCTGTCAATGAGATAGACATGTTTCCACCTTTCTGCCTTTGCCGTGAGCAGACTTCTTGGATAGCCTCCCAATGCGATGTAATGCTCGTGAAGCAGTTTGCCCAGCATCCCCACGATGCAGGTGGGCGCAAGGAGCAATCTCTCCTCTTGTATGACATCAGCGATTTGCGGGTCACCCTCTGTCACCATTGTCTTTCCTATATAGGCTTTCAGGTCGTCTCGGGCCTGGTCGTTGTCCACGAGCACCTGTGCCAAGGGGTCGAGTTGTTCCCACCCCTCCTCGCTGTCGAAGAGGGCATCGTAGATAGAGTTCGAATAGGTGGCGATGGTATAAGCCGACCTGTCGATGGGTGTGTTGTCGAGTTCCACCCTGCCCTCAAACACGTCATACCTGTTGAGAAAAGCCCTCAGTTCCGCCCTGGTCTTGTTGCTAATGATGAGTTGTTGCAGGATGTAGAGCATGGGCAGACGCTGGTGGGCATTGTAGAAATCGAGGATGAAAGCATCGTCGTCGAACCTGCCACGGCTCCTTTGCAGGAAGAGGTGATATCTCACCATCTCAGGTTGCTGCTGTATGATATCCACCACGTTTTTCATGGCTTTTTTCACTTCCACGAAATGATTCACCGAGGTTCTCCCCACGTTGTAGAGAATCATGATCTTGTCGTCATCATCGTAAAGGAAATCTCTCAGGAAGATGGGAAGGGAAACCTGTGTGAGGGCGTTGGCGATGACGGTGTGTGCCCTTTGCCGTGAGGCAAAGAGTCGGCGCAGCACATTGTCGTAGGAGAGTTGCAGCAACTGCATCTCCTCTTCGCTGAGTGAATCGAGGAGTTGTTCCCCCGCCGATTTCTCCACGATGGTATCCATGAAGAGCCTACCGGAAATATTGGGCAGGTAGTCAACAGTCCTGGCCCTCTCTATCAACTGTGTCACCTCGGTGAGGTTGGGAGACTGTGGAGAGAACAGTCTCTTCAGACCGTTTTGGTATTTCTTCAAGTCGAAGAGGGTACGCAGGCGGGCCTTCACGAGTATGTTGTAGGTTCGTCTTGAAATATTTCCGCTTCTGAGGAGGTCTTCCACAGATATCGATTTCATTTGTTGGTCGGTCATAGGGATAAATGTGTATTTTAATGTTTTTCGCCGTAGGCAATCCAAGGATGAATATGCAAGTGATTCTACGCAGTAGCAAAGATACGAATAAGTGAGCGTAACGCAAAATAAATAACGAAGTTTTTATTTTGCGTTACCGAACGGGAGTATCTTCGCCGCGAAGCGGCAAAGTACGAATAAGTGAGCGTAGTACAAAACAAATAACATAATTTTTGTTTTTAACTACCCGATGTAAGTATCTTTAATGAAAAAAACGACAGCGAAGCGTTATTGTGCTTTGCTGTCGTCGCAGTCAACCATTAATCTTATGAAAAAATACTCCTATGTCGTTTACCTTTCCTGTTGGTATGCCCCATACAGGGTAAGGTCGTTGTCAACCTGTGAAAAAAATCTTTGGCTTCGCCGAAAATAGGCTTGGGTTATCCAAAGATCTTGTGGGTTTTCTCTTTCAGTTGTGCCACGGTTCCGAGGAAACGTACGGCCATCAAAAACATATCCATCTTATACAAAATTTATGTTATACAAAATTGATGTTGTTGTCTCTTTTCGAGTGCAAAATTAGCACTGTGTGGGCACACAGCCAAGATTTTTGCATGATTTTGTATAAAAAGACAGTATTTCTTGATAAAGGTCAAGACGCCTCCCTTGGGCTTCCCGATTCACTCCCCTTTTCCCTTCAGACGCGACTGATAATCGCCACTTCGCCTGAGGTAGGTCATGAGCAGGAACACACCGATGAAGGAGATGATGACGGCCAGCAAAATCCACCCCTGGCAGAATGTGTCGTAAAGTCCATGCATGAGTGCCGGGATGGCCACGGCGAGGAAATAGAGCGCATGACGGTAACGCGGATAGAGATTGGCGAAAGCAATGAAATAGCCGGCTATACCACACCAGATGGCGTGAAGGAAGGGCAGACTGGTGAGTCGGGCAATGTTCCCGTAAAATGCCGAGGTGTAGTCAAGGCCTACATTCACAGTGGTTTGATACTGCACCCCCTCGAACACGCCGAAGGCGATGCCCGCCATGAGTCCGTAGAAGACAAGCGTACGTGGCAGGATAGGCTCTTTCGCCCTTCTCGCGATGATGAAGAGCGGCACCATCTTCGCCAGTTCTTCTGTCAGTCCCACGCCGAAGACAAAGCCCAGCAGGTCGATGGGGAACGGCGACTCCGTGAGTGCATAAAACGGGTTAAACCTGACAAGTCCGAAGATATCCCACACGATAAACACGAAGAAGTGGGTCATAAAGAAGACGGTGATGGTGGTGCGCAGCGTCACCTGTGTCGTCTTAAAGAAATAGTAGAAGAAAAGGCCCCAAATACATGAGAAATAGAGTGCCATGACATAAAACACCCCTATTTCCGGCATGGGCAGCAGGAGCATCAGCGTGGGAAACAGTCCCACAATCGCCAACACAAGGAGGCGTTTGTCTTTCATCCACTCCTTGTTGACAAGACTGTCTTTCGGCACGATGAGGTCGGAACCGATTTTCTTGAGTTGTTTCCACACCCCTCCGTCATGCCTGACATAGGTATTCAGACCTCTGCGACGGAGAAAGTGTGCCACGGTATCCTCCTCACCCGTGGCGGCATCCTTTGCCACGTCGTGCCCCACCACAGTGCCCTGGTTGACGTATTCGGCTACTGTGGCCTCGTCATAAGGCCCATACAATTTCTTGTTTCGGATGATATACAGCATGATGATTTCTTCCTCTGATTACCTGAGTTTATAGGTCACGGGCACCACCATCCTGGTTCTTACAGGTTGGCCGTTGTGCCTCCCGGGTTTCCAGACCGGCATGGCAATGACAGCCTCTACCGCCTCCCTGTCGAGTATAGGCGATATGGGTGAGATGACAGCGGGCGAGGATACCGAACCGTCACGCTCCACGACAAACGCCACCACCACCTTTCCCTGGTGTCCAAATTGCTGTTCCACATCAGGATATTTCGCCGTTTTTGCAATAAACTCCATCATGCCCTTTTCTCCCCCATTGAATTCCGGCATCTCTTCCACCAGGTCATAGACGGTACAGGAGTCGTCGCCCTCCTTGGGCACAACAATAGGCTTGACAGGTGTCACATAGTCGCTGCCCACCCTCTTTTTGCTAAGGAGCCAGTTTTTTATGCTCGATTTCATCCAATAATCCATGTCCGCCCTCGGCAGCAAAGTCAACCGGTCGGACGCCAAACCATTGGACAACACCTTGAAATTGAGCGCCACGCCCATAGGCAACAGGCACGCCTGGTCGGGCAATGCTTCAACATCACTTTGGCTTACTTTTACAGCGGTCTCCAGGAGTCCTTCGTCGTCGCGTAGGCGTCCATCGATAGCATAGAGATATTCTATAAACTCCATATGCTGACTCTCCTTGGGAAATATCGTCGACACGAGGATATCCCTTGCCGTGAGCACCTTGTCCTTGACAAGGTTATAGGTAAACAACCGCAGGTCTCTTTCCTCTGCTTTGGCACTGTCGCTCTTCCTCTTCTGTTTCAAGGCATAAAACGAGATGTACTGTCCCTCTACCCCTCCGAGCACTTGCAGGAAGAGGTCTACATACTGCACCTGGTACCCCTCACCTTCCGGCATGGCATGAATTTCCGTTCCAAAAGATTGGGCATAGGTCTCAAGCGCGCTCCTTGGAGAAGTCTGCTGACCGTCGAAGAACATCTGACTGAGATAATTCCTCAGTGCAAACACATCTGTACCGGCAACACAAACCGGCCATTCGAGGTTGGTGTTGAGTAGAGTCACCTGCTGACCTTTCACGAAGAGGCGCTGCTGGATGATATACTCCATGTTGTATTTCATCTCTCCTTTTGCAGCCTTGGCAGGCATCAGGGGTGCCAAACAAAAGACTGTCATCAGCACCACGAAGAGTATCCTTCTCGTTCTTTCCATATTGATCATTATTATTTTATACGCTAAAAGCCTTAAGCAATTCAAGGTGATACAGTGATATGAAGACAGGTCTGCTTGGTCTCATACCTCACGAAGCACCTGTGGTCTTTCCTCAGTTTATCGAGCACTTCGCCGAGGAGATACTTCATCTGTGGCTGTGAGGCCTGCTTTCCACCTACATACTTGAACCTGCGATAGGAAAGGTCGAAGGTGGTGGCATGACAGTGGGCGGAGTTGGCCACGGCATTGCTGTTCACCTTCATCAACTTCCTCACGTCATCCTTCGTTCGCAGCACCGAGGTGACGATAATCTTATACTCTCCCATCTTGTGCTTCTTCATCGATTTCTGAAACTTCTTCCCGATATCTTTCAAGAGTTTTGCTGCGTCGGGGGTAAGGTATGGCACCGAATGGGTAAGCGGGTCAACGGCGTAGTATTTGTTTTCTTCTATATGTTTGAGTTTCCGTTTCACACGCCGCAGGTCATCCCTTGTCTCCAACGGCTCGATGCCGTATTGCTGTGCGGCAGCGAGTTGATGGGGATTGTTGTCATTAAACCGGAAAGGCCAGTTCTCCGGCACTGCCTCCCTATGGCTTGCGCAAGCACAAAGGAACAGACAGACTATCGCAACAATGATTCTGAAAAGCGGTTTAGCAATCATACAATAAGTATTTCCCTTGCAAAGATACGATTAAGTGAGCGGAATGCGAAAGAAAAGACGAAGTTTTTTCTTTCCATTCCCGAACGAGAGTATCTTCGGCGAAGCCAAAGGTACGAATAAGCGAGCGCAATGCAAAATAAAATAATATTTTATTTTCATTGCCGAGCGTGAGTACCTTCGACCGAAGGTCAAAGATACGATTAAGTGAGCGGAATGCGAAAGAAAAGACGAAGTTTTTTCTTTCCATTCCCGAACGAGAGTATCTTCGGCGAAGCCAAAGATACGAATAAGCGAACGTAGTGCAAAACAAAATAAATTATATTTTCATTGCCGAGCGAGAGTATCTTCGACCGAAGGTCAAAGGAACGGTAAAGCACGATAAACCTCAAACCTTAAACCTCAAACCTTAAACCTTAAACCACAATATTCTTCTTCTAATTTTTGTTAATTTTCGGAAAAAGAGTATATGATTGGCGGAAAATCCCTATATTTGTAAGTTTGATAGCGCAAACACCGTGCTTTCAGGCTCAACCTACATCTATTCTATATCTTTCGTAAAACCATCTATCATGACCTATCCAGTCTTTAACCATATCCGCCACCTTGCCCTTGCTCTCATGCTGGGACTGTCTGCTGAAGCGATGGGACAAACTGTTGCATCCGTAACCGACGACCATTCCGCTGCCGAAGGCATCACTCATCTCTCATTAAAGATGCTGCGTGGCGATGCCAACAACGACGGGCATATCAATATCTCCGACGTGACGGTGCTCATCGTCAAGATTCTCGGGCAAGAACCCCAAAACTTCTATTTTTCCAATGCCGACACCGATGGCAATGGTCTTATCAACATCACCGATGTGGCCAATATCATCAACATCATCCTCTATGGTGCCCCCGACACCGACGACCCCAGACTCCCGACCGACGACCCAGAAGGCGGCAACCCTGGAGATGGCATATAATGCCCCAAAGCGCCTAAGAACCCCTACAACCTAAGGCCCCCAAGGATCCCAAAGGCCCCTAGCACCCCAAAGACCCTAATACCAATCACTAATAACAATCAATAAGTTCTACTCTAATGAAACAAACTACTATTATGTCTTTCCTGTTGGCCCTGTTTGCCCTGAGCGCCATGGCCGACTCGAAAGAAACAGTCACTGTGAACGGCTCGGTAGTCAATAAGTTTGCTACCTCCATCACCTTCGATGGTGACAATGTCACCCTCACCTACGATGACGGTACTTCTCAGACCACCGACATGGAAACCACATCCATCGCCTTCAACTATGTGGCAGTGTTCAGCGATGCCGCCGGGTTCTCCAACGTAGAGACAGTGAAGACCTTCGGTGAACGTACCCTCGCCGTAGAGGTGAACCGCTCGGTAAAGACCGGACAGTGGAACACCATCTGCCTGCCCTTCGACATGTCGGCCGACGACATCGCCGCCGTCTTCGGCGACGGCACAAAGGTGGCACAGTTGGAGAGTGCCAGCGAGAGCAACATCAACTTTGCCAGCACCACGAAGATGGTGGCTGGCCGTCCCTACATCATCTATCCCTCGCAAGACCTGAGCAGTTTCACCCTCGAGGCAGCCTTGGTGAAGAACTTTGCCGAGGGGTCCACAGCAAGCGCTGAGACCTTCGACTTCATCGGCACCATCGACGCCGTAGTGCCTACCGGCAACGTCTATTACCTTGCCAACGGCAACAAGGTGAAGCGCCTCTCCTCGGGCAGCACCATCAAGGCCCTCCACGCCTACCTGCTCTTCACCGCCGGGGGCAGCACCAATGTCAGCACCTTCTCCATCGACGGTGTGGGCACCGGCATCGCCTCCACGCTGCTCGATGAAACGGCGGGCGACATGCCCATCTACACCATCAGCGGTGTGTATGTGGGCAACGACATCAGCCGTCTGCCACAGGGCATCTATATCGTCAACGGAAAGAAACTTATCGTGAACCGCTAATCCCGAGAAGCCATGAGAAAGACATTCCTCTCCGCCACTATGGCAAGCCTCGTCTACAAGGCTCCCGAGACCACCGTTCACCCCGCTGTCACCGAAGCCATCCTCGGCGACTTCTCCATCACCATCGACGGCACCCCCTCTCCCATCACCTTCGATGAAGAAGAGGAAGGCGATGGCGAAGACATCGCCACCAACGCTCACAAACTATGGGACATAGACTAATACCCGGCAGCATGACACTCACCTACAAAACAAGCAACAACATGAAAAGATATACCTTATCATATATAATCATCACGCTCCTTACCCTGACGGGCATGAGCACTCACGCCCAGACCTCTTGGAATTTCAATACCCTCAGTGATGCCGACGCCACCCTGCTCGCTGACGACGACAGCGGCAACTGGCTGCACGACACCAGCAGCAACAACCGGTGGTGCTACATCAAGGCGCTCTCCGCTCAGCCTCTCATGGCCAACGGCAGCGAACTGGCATGGGGCGAGGGCCTGCTGTTCTCGTGTAATGCCAACAGCAGCGGCAACCTGCGTATCGACATCAAGAACAAGCGGGGTTGGATAGGTGGCTCAGGAGCCGCCATCACCATCCCCAACCTCAAGAAAGGACAGGTGGTGACCTTCGAGTACAAGACTTCCAGCAGCGGAACAGCCCGCGGCATCACCCCTACCAACCTCAGCGGCACCACCGGCTGCGATGCCTCCACCGACCAACAGACCGCCAGAGGCACGGTGGCAGCCAATGGCGACGTGGTGCTCACCCCCACCGGAGCCATATATTTCTACTCCCTCACCGTGAGCGAGGTGCCCAGCGGTGCCACAGTCATACCCGGTGCCGGCACCGACCTGTATGAGGATGTCAGCGCCAATACCGTGGCACGCAACCTCTACGCCAACCAGATGCTCGTGCAACTCTACAACGGCGAGGTGAAGGTCTACGACACCGCCACCCTCCAGGCGGTGGATGTAGACAAGGCGGCGTCGAAGGTCACCATCACACCAAAGAACGGCACGCCCGACGTGTATTACGGTACGGTAGCAAACATCTCGTTCTCGAAGGCAGAGGATACCGGCAACGACCCCATCATCACCAACAACGGCGTGGAAATCACCGAAGCAAGGGGATGGCTGGAGTCGGCCTACGTGAAATGGACCCCCTATCAGGGTGCCACGTCGTATGCCGTCTACGTGAAGGGCGGACAGTTCAGCGACTACACGAAAATCGACAATATGCTCGTGCGCGACTACGGCACCTACGGCCGTGCCGACATGGTGGGCTTGCGCGCCGCCGACAACTATGCGTTCAAGGTGGTGCCCATCATCAGCGACAACGAGGACGCCACGCTCGCCAGTACCGCCGAGGCCATCGAGGTAAGGAACTACAGCCGTGCGGGCTTTGCCCACAAGGGCTACAGCGGTGTAGGAGCCTATAACGACGACGGCACGCTGAAGAGCGGTGCCCGCGTGTTCTATGTGACGAAGAACACCGCGAAGACCATCCAGTGCGACGTGAAGACGAGCAGCAGCGGCACCACCTCGTGCACCGGCATCCAGGCCATTATCGACGCCTACCAGAAAGGCTACGACACCACCCCCATCGCCTTCCGCGTCATCGGTCTGCTGGAAGCCGACGACATCGACTATTTCAGCAGTTCTGCCATGGGTCTCCAACTGAAGGGGAAGAATGCCTACAGCGAGATGAACATCACCATCGAGGGCATCGGCGAGGACGCCACGCTGCGTGGCTTCGGCTTCAACGTGCGCAACTGCAAGGGTGTAGAGATACGCAACATCGCTATCATGCGCTTCATGGAGGATGGCATTTCGCTCGATACCGACAACTCCAATATCTGGCTCCACAACATCGACTTCTTCTATGGTAAGCCCGGCAGCGCTGCCGACCAGAAAAAAGGCGACGGCACTATCGACATGAAAGATAACTCCAAATACGTGAGCGTGAGTTACTGCCACTACTGGGACTCCGGAAAGAGCGGCCTGGCTGGCATGAAGAGCGAGAGCGGCCCCAACTACACCAGTTTCGACCACAACTGGTTCGACCATAGCGACTCCCGCCATCCACGCGTGCGCACGTTGAGCGTACACGTGTGGAACAACTATTTCGACAACGTGGGAAAATACGGTGTGGGAGCAACAATGGGCTCGAGCGTGTTTGTAGAGAACAACTTCTTCCTCAAGACGAAGAAGCCCATCCTCTCGTCACTGCAGGGCACCGATGGTTTGGGCAGCGGCACCTTCTCGGGTGAAAACGGCGGCATGGTAAAGGCCTACGGCAACTCCTTCGACCGCACGGCCCCCCATTTCAGTTACTACACCCAAAACGCCCCCTCGTCGAAAGGCTACGATGCCTACGAGACGACCTCACGCGATGAGCAGGTGCCCGCCTCAGAGGTGACACTTGTGGGCGGCACTACGTACAACAACTTCGACACCGACGCATCGGTGATGTACGACTATACCCCCGACCTCGCTGTCGACGTGCCTGCCGTGGTGACAGGATGGTGGGGTGCCGGACGCATGAACCACGGCGACATCAACTATACCTTCTCCGACAATATTGGCGATGATGACGCCGACTCTGCCATCGACCCGACCCTCAATGCGCTTATCGACAGTTACACCTCGTCGCTCAAGGGCATCTTCGGTGGCGAGACCATCAGCGGCGGTGGTGGCGACAATCCCGGAGGTGGTGATGAGCCGGGAGGTGGCGATGAACCGGGAGGCAACACCATCAATGCCGACCAGGAGTGCACGTTTAATGCCGATGGAGGCACAAACGCCCTGTTCAACATCTCGGGCAACACCTCCAACAGCAAAGGCACGGCCGTGGTGAATGGAGAGACACTCGAATGGTGCCTGAAGTTGGAAAAAAACACATCGGTGACGTTCACGCTCGACAAGGCAATGACCCTCATACTCGTATTCGGCAGTGAAGACAACAAGTACACCATCAAGGTGGATGACGTGAAGAAGACCGGCACGTCCGACAGCGGCACCACACCCGGACAGGGCACGCTCACGGTCGCCCTGGATGCCGGCCCACACACGCTCACCAAGGCCGACACCGGCAACCTCTTCTACATCGGACTGAAGTCTATTGAAAATTGAAGATTGAAAATTGAAAATTGAAGATTGAAAATTGAAAATTGAAAATTGAAAATTGAAGACAACACAGAGACACGGAGAACCATTGTGATTTCCGTGTCTCTGTGTTTCTGTATTGTTAACATTATTGTGCCGAGTTGGCCGATTCGGCTTCGTTTTTCACTTTTAGACATCCGTGCTTCCTTGGCGGTGCCATCTACAGTGCCATCTATTTGCAAAAACATTCAGATACCCATATCCGCCACCGAGGCGATGAGGTCGTAGTCGTGGTGCAACTGGGTGATATACGTCCCGATGCTGTTAGGGCTCCTTGCCATGAGCGACGCCAGCGCATTGATGTTGGCCCCGGGAGTGGAGAGGTAAGCCATGGCAAAGGAGTGACGCATGTTGTAGCACGACAACTCCGCAATATTGATGAGAGGCCGCTGCTGACGCGTTCAACGGTTGCGACGCTCAACAAGTAATAACAACAGCAAATCGTTTCTTTAACGAACACGAATTAACCGAATCTACACGAATAAGTATTGATAATCATTCGTGTAATTCGTGTGATTCGTGTTCGTTTTTTATACATTGCCGCTGCGCGGCGAAGATAGGAGGCGCCTTGGAATCGAAAATAAATTTTGATTTATTTTGCGCTTCTCTCGGCTTTCACTATCTTTGCCACTGCGTGGCGAAGATAGGCTGCACCTCAACAAAGCAAAACAAAAACTTCGTATTTTGTTTTGCTTTGTCTTCGGTTTGCACTATCTTTGTGGGAAATATAGTGTTTGTTGAAAAACATTGCCATCATGCGCACTTTATTATCCGTATTCCTGAGTTTCATCCTCATGATGATACCCATAAAATCCAACGACATGAACAATCTCCATCCACGAAACTATGTCATCAGACCCGCCTCACAGGCCGGAAGGTTCTATGAGGCCGATGCCGACACGCTACGCCATGAGGTAGACAGCCTCCTCGCCCTTCACGCCAAACATGACGGATTCTCCAACGTGGCGGCTCTCATCGTGCCCCATGCAGGGTATGTGTTCTCCGGCAACGTGGCAGCGGCGGCCTATGCCACCCTCGACCCGCAACGGCAATACAAAAGAGTGTTCCTCATCGGTCCCAGTCACTATGAGTGGCTCGACGGGGCATCGGTAGACACCGAGGCCAGCGGCTACGAGACACCGTTGGGCATGGTGAGGGTAGACCATGAGACATGTGGCCTGCTGCAAGAGACTGATAGCCTCTTTGCCTACCGCGCCGAGGCACACGACCGCGAGCATTGCCTGGAAGTGCAACTGCCCTTTCTCCAGCGTCGCTTTGCCGTAGTGCCTCCCATCGTCCCCATCATCATCAGTACCAACAAGGAGGCACGGCTCCGTCGTATAGCCGAGGTGCTGCAACCCTATTTCAACGACGACAACCTTTTCGTCATCAGCAGCGATTTCTCTCACTATCCTTCATACGACGATGCCGTGACGGTAGACACCCGCACCCGCTGCGCCATCGAGAGTGGCGACGTGGAACAGTTTATCGAAGTGCTGGAGAGCAATGCTCGGAGCGGGAAGCCCAACCTCGCCACCAGTGCCTGCGGCGAATTTGCCATCATCACGCTGATGTGCATGCTCAGCAAATCGTATGAGATTCGGCACCTGCTCTACCAGAACTCTGGCGATACCGACTATGGCGACCGCTACCGTGTGGTGGGTTACCATGCCTTCGCCATCTGTCGCCATGGTCAAAGGGAAGACGCTTCTTCTGTTTCCCCTGACAACGCTTTCGTGCTCAGCGAAGCCGACAAGCAGACACTGAAGGAGATAGCATGGGCAAGTCTGCGGTCAGCCTTCGACAGCAGCATTCCCGTTCCCACGAATGTGAGTGCCACGCTGCGCCGGAAATGCGGTGCCTTCGTCACGCTGACGAAGAACGGACGGCTGCGGGGGTGTATCGGCCATTTCGGTGAAGACACGCCCTTACACGAGATGGTGGCAGAGATGGCAAGGGCAGCAGCGTTCGACGACCCGCGCTTCACCGCCCTCCGCAAGGAAGAACTCGACGGTCTGGAGGTGGAGATTTCCGTACTCACCCCCATGCGCAGGATATACAGTGCCGATGAGTTCATCCTCCACCGTCATGGCATCTATATCCGGAAAGGTTACCACAGCGGCACGTTTCTCCCGCAGGTGGCCGACGAGGTGGGCTGGACGAAGGAGGAATTCCTCGGCCATTGCTCACGCGACAAGGCAGGACTGGGCTGGGACGGATGGCGCGACGCAGAACTGTATGTCTATGAGGCGATAGTTTTTTGATTGAAGATTGAAGATTGAAGATTGAAAATTGTTCTTCAGCCGTGGGGTAATCTTCATCAGATGACAAGCACAACTGTTTGGAAGTTTAATTTTCAATTTTCAATCGGCCAAAGGCCGGATAATGTTCAATAATAAAGATGATGGAATGTCGGTATTACCAACGGTTAGAGGATGGCGGGGTGGAGTGTAGGCTCTGTCCGCACCACTGCCATATCCTGGAGGGGAAGACGGGGCTCTGTCGTAGCAGGCGCAACGTCGGTGGGCACCTCGTGAGTGAAGTCTATGGCCGGCCTTGTGCATTGGCCATAGACCCCGTGGAGAAGAAGCCACTCTACCATTTCCATCCGGGTACGAAGTGTCTCTCCATCGCCTGCACTGGGTGTAACCTCAGGTGCCACAACTGTCAGAACCATGACATCTCTCAGGCAGCACCCGATGAGGTGAGAAGCATGGCATTGTTGCCTGAAGAGGTGGTGGGGCTGTGCGAGGAGCACCACTGTCCGGGCATCGCCTATACGTATACCGAGCCCCTCACTTATCTGGAATATGTCGTGGACACGGCACGCCTGGCGCATGAGCACGGACTATGGAACATCCTCGTCACAGCAGGGTATGTGTGCCAAGAACCGCTCCACGACCTGTTGCCCTTCCTCGATGCTGCCAACATCGACGTGAAGTCGTTCAGCGACGACCTCTATCGCCGTGTGAATGGTGCCCGTCTGGCTCCCGTACTCGATACCATCCTCGCTATGCGCGACGCCGGGGTGTGGGTGGAACTGACCAATCTTGTCATCCCCGGCATCAATGACGACATGGAGATGATACGGAAGATGTGCCAGTGGATGGCAGACAACGGCATGCACGACACGCCCTTGCATTTCAGCAGGTTCTTCCCACATTACCGCATGCGCGACATACCACCCACGCCCATCAAGACGCTCCGCCAGGCACGCCAAATCGCTCATGAAGAAGGGGTCAGGAATGTGTATTTAGGGAATGTGTGATAGGATGTCAGGAATGTGTATTTAGGGAAGGTGTGATAGGATGTCAGGAATGACGATAATATCCTGAAAATCCTGAATGATAATACATTATCGAACACTAATCAACCGAATCTACACGAATGATTATCAATACTTATTCGTGTAGATTCGGTTAATTACCTCCCTGCGGTCAGTGGGTCTTCGACAAATCTCGTGTTCGTTAAAGAAACGATTTGCTGTTGTTATTCCTTGTTGAGGATGATGTCGATGAGGAGCGTTACGTCGTAGATGTTGACGAAAGTGTCATCATTGATATCAGCCTCAGTAACGTAGAAGTTCTCGGGGTCGAGGCCCAGGATGTAGTCAATCATCAGCGTCACGTCGTAGATGTTCACAAAGCCATCGTGGTTCACGTCGCCGAGGATACGCTGCTCCTCGATGTTCTTGAAGTCACGCCAGTATTCCGCTTGCTTGAAGTCTTGCACACAGCCCTTCGGCACGTAGAGCGTGGCATTGCGGCGGTTGGAAAACACTGTGCTGCCGATGGTCAGCGGCGTGGAGAACCCCACCGTCACCTCCACCAGCGACGGGCACTCATAGAAGGCAAGACTCTTGATGGCGGTCACCGTGGATGGGATGCTGATGTGCGTGAGACTGCGACAACTGTAGAAGGCAGACGACTCGATGGTGGTCAGCCCCTCGGAGAGTTGAACATCGGTAAGATTGGAGCAGCCATCAAACGCACTGTTGCCCAGTGTGGTGAGTGTAGTGGGCAGAACCACTGTAGTGAGGTTCTTGCAACCGGAGAATGCCGAGGTTCCGATGGTGGTGATGCCCTCGGGTACATCGATGCTCTGCAACCTCTTGCAGCCGTAAAAAGCACAGGTACCTATCGCCACCACCGACGAAGGAAAGGTGGTGTTGTAGCATCCCAGCAGTATGGTGTTCGTGCTCGAGGTGACGATGGCGTTGCAGCCGTCGCGCGAGTCGTACTTGGCATTGTCCTCTGCTACGGTGATGGCGGCTAACGACGTACATTCTTGAAAGGCCGAAGGTGAAATGCTGTTGACTGAGGATGGGATGTGTAGGCTCTGTATACTGTTACACCCGCTGAATGCCATCTGTCCTATGGTCTTCAGCGACTCGCCCAGACGGAGGGTTGCCAGCGAGAAGCATCCTTGGAAAGCCAGTTCGTCAATGGACGTCACCTTGTCGGGAATGTCGATTGATTTCAACCGTATGCAATTGTGGAAGGCATTACTGCTGATGGTTGTCAGTTGGGCAGGCAGCACAATGCTGGTAAGGTATTTACAGTCGTAGAATTCGCTCATCACCAAGGTCTCCAGACTGGTGAAGTATTGCAGTTCGTCGAAAGAACTCACACCTTCATCGAAAGAGAAGTAGTTGTGAAGACTCTGTACTGCCGCCGCCTCGTCCATACTTAGTTCTTTGTCGCCGTCGGTGTCCCAATGCTCCACGCAGATGGCCTTCACGTGGGAGTCAGCAAACGTGATGTTCTCGGCTTGGGTTGCCATTGACACTGCAAGGCACAACAAAAGGATTGCTGATTTCTTCATCAATTTATAATTTTCAATATTCAATATTCAATCGGGCGAAGCCCGCATACAAACCACAAGAAAAGCCTATATCACTATAGGCTTTTCTTTATGGTCAGCGTCATTGGTTGACGTGAGAAGGTTTAGTCATCCCAGAGGCTTCTGGTGCCTGTCATCTCACCCTCGTCGAACGAAGAGGTGTTGGCGTCAACGGTACCAGGGTTTTGTGTACCATGTGAGTCCTGGGTGCCCTCTCCTTCGAGAATGTTCTCGGCGCTGAGGAATACAATCTCAGTCAACGGCGCAATATACTTCTTTTCCATTTTTTGAAATCTCCTTTAATTATTTGATAACCACTTTCTTGTTATTGTGGATGTAGATGCCCTTCGTCGGGTTCGTCACCTTCACACCCTGCAGGGTGTACCAAGCATCCTTCTCATAGGTCTGAGCGGCGGTGCCAATGGTCTGGATGCCGTCGGTCATATCCTCATCGAACGAGAATCCCAAGACACAGATGGTGTTAACTCCAGAAGAAGCAGCCACACGGTCCTCAAGATAGAACTCAGGCATCTGGTCGCTGGACTCGTTGAAGTTGTTGAAACGTCCGGAAGGAATCTTGGCAAAGGCACGGTTCAGGCGGAGTTGACCTGGCTGCAGGCGAACCCATCCACCTTTACCACCAGCAGCAGACTTGCTGAAGCCGAAGTTGCGGTACTGCTTGTTACCGGCATAGAACATGTTGTTGTCCCAATCCCATGGCAGAACAGGTGCTACCAAACATTCTTGGTCGTAAGAACCTTGCAGCATGTTGATATCGTCGTTCCAGTCAATATCTGTATTATTAGTAGCAATAGCCTCCAAACGCTGTTGCTCATAGCGTCCTTCCGTGTGACGATACTGTGGGAACATATAGTCGTTCTCAGTATAATGATTACCGAAAATGAGCAATGCTCTGTTTTCATTCATTGTAGTCGAGTAGAGCACCACGCCCGTTCCCTCAGGAACATAACTACGAGTGTTGTCTTCTTCGGAAATTACCTGACCAGTTGATGTGTCCATACGCTGATGAATAGGTCTCAGCGCCTTGAGCATGATTTTACCCTTTACTGTCAAGAGAGCATACCTCTTATATTTCTTATACTTGGCCTTGTCTTCTGCACTCATTGTGCTATACAACTGATAGTCGGGCTCACCGCCTGTCTTCTCGTTAATGTTTACATAACCACCTTTTGCGGTAGCCACATAGTCACTTAACTCGGACTTGTAATCGAGTGCACGGTATGCGGTAATACCTGCGGGAAGGAGTGTCACGCCAGTATCCACTGAACGGCTATAGGTACGGAGGAATTCACCTTTTGGAATGATTTCTGCATCACCGGTGTTGATGAACTCAAGCCAGCCGTTGCCATAGTAGCGTGGACCACCAACCCATTTTGGGAATCCAGGCTGATCCTTTGCAAGTTGGGCCATACCGTTGGTGTATTCACTTTCACAAGGCACCGATTTATAGAACGCTTGCAGGTTGTCCTGAGTGATTATACAAGAGCCGCCATCTAAATCCGTCTTGTAGTCTCCTACGAAGAAGTCATAAGCAGAAGTGTATCCTGTTGTACCACGCACAGGAAGATTTCTCGGAAAAATCAAGCGGGCAGCCACATCAACATTATCAATTTGTGTCTGCACATTGGTCACGTCAAAGTCGAATGCGCCTTGCTCGCAAATACATTCGTCTGCAAAAGTGCCATCACAGGGAACCACTTCCACGGTACGGATGGTCTTGGTGTTGTTGAAAGCACCAGTTCCGTGGCCACCCGTTGCCTGAATCACCTTGGGATGGCTACACAGTCTCACGGTGATGATACCATTGGTTTTGTCGGTGGTGCTACACTCGCTGAAAGCCTTATCTTCGATGAGGGTGAGCCTGTGGCATTCCGCAAGGTCTACAGTATTCATGTTAACATCCTGCAGGAAACTCTGTGTTTCGATTCTTACAAGATTAGGAGAGAACGTGACGTTAGTGAGCATGGGGGTTTGAGCAAAGGCATATGACCCAATGACCAGGTCTTCGTTGGCATCCGTTCCTGTAAACACAATATTCTCAAGAAGGCCACAGTGCTTAGTGACAATTTCATTTTCACTTCCACCGCCACCGATTAATTCCAGCGTCGGGGGGAGTTTCAGAGTTTTGAGGTAATTATGCCAATAGAATGTAGCTAAGCTACTGGTACCTTCGGTCTTAATGCCTTCGCCAAACTCATTTTGTCCGCCGTATGCGAAATATCTTATTCCAGTACAATTAGAGAAGTCCAATGTCTCTACGTGTGAGGATGAGAACACCTGGTTGGCAAAGAATTTGAGATTCGGTCCTGACGGAAGGAGGACAGTAGTAAGATTGTTCCAACTGTCATTACCCATATTGAATGCAGCGTAATCAATTTTCACAAGATTTGTCAGTTTGCTCAGGTCAACCTTTGTGAACTGAGTACAATTCTTGAATGCGTCAGCACCAATAACTTTCAAAGTAGTAGGGAATTCCACATTCCCAATCTTGGATTGTTTTTGGTCAGATTCATTTTGGCCATAGGAACCGAATGCATAAGCACCAATCCATTCAATCTGTGTATTCTTAAATGACACAGTCTCAAGATTTGGACAAATCTCGGGGGAGCACAGTCTATCTTGGATAGCCTTGAAGTTGCTGCTGTTGGGGAACGTTATGCCAGTGAGCGCATTTTTACACTTGTCGAACTCAAATTTGGTGCCCTGTGCAGCTGCTTGAACAGTTCCTGTATTTTCACCGGTAACGGTAACTTCGGATGCGTCATAAACATTACCATTTTGGTCTTTCCAAATTTCCTGCTGGGTAACGTAATGTTTTTTATTACCGTGTTCAAAGCCCCCGTTATTGCCCCAGTCAGTCCAGTAATAACCATTTTCATCTTGATAAATAGTCTTAGACGATTCTACCACTGAACCATCCACATTAACCCAAGCCGTGGTTTTCGTCACATTTACAGGATAAGTTTCAGTCGAATTAATATAACTGTAACTTGAACTGAGGTAATCAGCAGAGGTTTTCACCTTTGATACGAGGTTGGTACAAGCAGCCAGGTCAAGATTGATGGCTCTGGTTTGTCCGGAACCATGATCTGCACAATCGTAGACGAACTGGTCCAGTTTATCCTTCCATTGGCTGTTGGTAAAAGGACCGTCGAGCACAAGATTCTGAATCTTTTGATACCATTCTTTTTGTTGTCCTTCAAAATCATTCAAATCGAAATCTCCACCTGTGTATTTCACAGTCAGAGTTCCATTACCTTCATCCCAATTGTAGGTGCCACCTGACCATGTTGGCCATTCTTCTGTGGCGTCCTGTCCCCAACTAAAAAGGGCGACAGTCATCATCAGAAATGTAGTAAATAATTTTTTCATCTTAAATGTTTATTATTTAATAATTGTTAATAAAATGTTAATTCGGTCATATAATTTCGACAAGACTGTTTTCCTGAAATCCCATCTTTTTTCCAGATTGTTGGGCGCCAACATGCCGTTTTTGTTTTGCAGCCTGATGGATTTCGCCTGGTTTTGGCTCTGGTATTGATTTCAAAGAACATTTTCTTGTCGTGAGAGGTTGCCGGCAGGTGATTCATACTTGCGGCTTATTAGGTCATTCAATGCTCATCGCATGCCGTTGGTCAAGGTGGCGTACCTTTTGTGGTCAATTGGATTTTCTCTTTTCTCATCTCACTCATTCTATCATATAGGGTTATCAATATTTTTCGCTATAGACACCAACCATTTACACTGGTTGGGGGAGTGTGCTCAAGAGGGTGGGATAATGTCAGCAATTCGACGAAGACAAGTTACGCATTCCCTACATTGAGTGCTTAAGCGCAGACGCAATTGACGCTTATTAACGATTTTCTGTGCAAAAATAATGTATTCTTTTTATTTACGAAAGTATTTGCGGCATTTTTTTCCGAAAAAAGTTAAATTCATCAGAAATCTTTACAAAATTGGCGGTATTTTGACTAGAAAAAGTATATTTTCCGTATTTATAAGCAAAATGCATCCTCTTTTAGTGATATAACATATAGTAAAAAACGCACCATTTTTGGTCAAAAAGTAAGGAGGATGATTTATCAACGATTCGCTGACAGAGCCAAATGAAAAACGGATTGAAAAATATTTTACATACGAAAAAAATATTAGCCTGAAAAGGAATCGAATGTTAAGGCACTTTCTGGCCCTTTTGGCATCCCCATCTTTTCCACAGTGGCGATGGCTTGCTGATGAGAGTGGTAAAATATAAGCCGCTCATTATCGATGATGTTAAAAAAGCAATCCTCCTGGCCTATCCATACCAAAAGACAGGTATTTGTATAAAAGAGAAAGAGTCATTCTGTCTACAACAATAAATCATACCAGTAAAAAGCAATTGCATATTAATTCACAACATTTTAAAGAATGCAGACAATTGTCTACAACGTCATTTCCCGAATTCAAATTCGCACAAAAACCACGGTCAAAACAACCAAATCGTCGCAAAACACCCGTTTTTCCATGCGAAATGCAGTTTGGCGACATGCCACTTCCACCTCACCCCCACTCTCCCGACCCCATCATCAACAAAAAAACAAGAAGGTGCCACACCAGAAAAACGCTTCTGCATATAAGTGTAATTTTGCCAATTTACGAAACAAACATTAAAAAGAAAGCCTCAAATCTTAAAAAATCTAAAAAAATAAGATTGTTGTTTGGGCACACAGAAAAAAAAATCTACTTTTGTGACCAAAGTTCGGTGTGCGCACACAGCGGTTGTGCCACATGACAATCCAAGAGCGAAACCAATGACATCCGGGAAACCCCGCTCAATAGGTACAGCAATAAAAGGAAAATCAGCATCAAAGTACTGAATTAACCCCACCAAATTTATTATCAACCACTTCGATTCATCAACTATTCAACTATTCATAACCCAACATCACAAATGAAAAAGATTGTTACTGTATTAGCATTGTTATCTCTGGTTATGACTTCCAGAGCAGGAATCACTGGCTCATACGACTACGCCACCAAGACCCTGACGGTGAACTATGTGTATGTGGCCGACCCCTACGACGCCAACAACGACGGCATTAACCCCAGCGACCTCAACTACCTCAACCTCAATGCCGGCATGGTGGACAGGATTGTGCTCACTGGCGAATGGAAGAACAAGAACATGCAAAAAGCGGGCGAACTTGTAATCAAGTACGCATCAAGACAAGACCCCGTGGAACTGGACCTCTCTGCCTGCAAGGGACTGGTGAGCAAGTTCAAATCAGTAACAGACAACATCAATGTACAGGACTTCGACAACACTACCACCACATTCTCCTATGAGCCGATGTGGGGTGAGACCTTCAACCTCGACAAGGCGCGTGAGGAAGACCGCCTGAGCGGCATCGTCTTCCCTGCCAATTCCCCAAACTTCACCTATGTTCCCGGTGAGTTGGTGAACTATTCAGCGAACCTGAAAAAGGTGGTGATTTCGGAAGGCATCAAGGCTATCGGCAACAAAGCATTCATGGGCTCAAAAATCGAGAACCTCACTCTTGGCTCCACCGTGACCGAGATTGGCAAATGCGCTTTCATGGAGAGCAACATCACAACCCTCGACCTCTCGAAACTGAAACTCTCGAAAATCCGCCAGCAGACCTTCCGCGACTGCAAGAAACTCGCCAGCGTGGACTTCCCCACCACCATCACCCAGATACAGGCAGAAGCCTTCCAGCGCACCCCTATCGTGAAGGCCGACCTCAGCCAATGCCACCAACTGAACTTGCTGGCCTACCAGTGCTTCAGCGAGTGCACTTCGCTCGAAAGCGTAATTATATGTACACACGAGAAGGTGATCAGAGGTGCCAACCAAATCAGCGACGACGGCACTGCAGCCGGTGGTGGCGCATTCTACAACGCACGCAACATCAAGGTGGTGGAAATCAAATACTGCAACGGCACCGACGTGACGAAGTGCTGGTGTGAGAATGCCGCCTTCGACTACGACGTCACACACGTGCAGACACGCCTCGACCGCATTCCCGAAGCCTGCAAACTCATCTACCCGAAGGGTGACAACGCCAGCGCTCCTTACAAGTCGAACTTCGACTTCTTCGTGGGCGAGTACAAGACCAACGCCGTCATCCGCCAGAGCAACCTGCTGAAATACTGGAGATACATTCCCGCAAGGGGACAGAACGTGGCAGAACTGCCCAATGGCCTCGCTTCCCAATACAACCTGAACAACTACAAGGGTAACGGTTGGCTGGAGTTCCTCAGCACCGGCGACGGCGAGATTATTGAAGAGGGTGAATTCCTGCGTACCTACAGCCGCACATTCGGCGACGGTGCCGTGCTCCTCCCCAGCATCATTACCGCCTACCGTGCCATCGACTACGTGTCGACAGTGTGGGACTTCGTGAAAGACAAGAACGGTGAGTGGGTGCTCGTCAATGAGAACGACCCCAACGAAGGCTACAAACTGAAAGACAGCGACGACGAAGGCAAGACCACCTATGCCCGCCTGACCATCGGCGGACAACTGCTGCTCCGTCCGCTCCGTCCGCTCGACAGCGACGGCGATGAGGTGAAAGCACTCAGTTACATCCCCGAAAACACAGGCGTGGTGCTCTATTCGAAGGGTATCAACGAAGACGCCTTCCTGATATTCGACGCCTACAAAGGCCATGACTATGACCTGTCGAGGGAATATCCCCACACCGGCGACCGCTATGAGGCAGGACGTTTCTCCTGGGAGGAAGACGACATCAACATGCTCGAGGGCTCGTATGGCGACGACTGTCCCGTGGCACCTGTCTACCCCTGGGTCTACGACAACGAGGAGGACTACACCGGTGGTCATTACACATCTAACAAGGAGTATCGCAACTTCGGCTTCAACAAGTCGGTGATGAAATGGCGCCGTCTCACCCCGGGCCTGCTCCGCCTGAACCGTGCCTACGCACATATCCCCATCATACGCTTTAACAACCACAACGAAACTTCCGACCAGATGCCAGACTTCACCCTTGAAGACCACCTCACTGAACCCAGCGACAACATGGTGGTGCTCTCGAGCCTGTTTGAGGACGAACTTGACGGCATCGACGCCATCCACGTCACCAAAGAAGCCACAGAGAAAGACGCTTGGTACACGCTCCAGGGCGTGAAAGTGGAGAACCCCATCAGGGGCGCTTATATCCACAACAACAAGGTGGTGGTGATCAAGTAATGTACGGGCTGCGCCCGATTGAAAATTGAAAATTGAAAATTGGCATTCTAACCCATTTTTCAAAATAAACAATAAAACAAACAAGTTTTCAGAATTATGGAAAAGAAGTATATTGCGCCATTGACAGACATCGTTATCATCAGTGCAGAAAACATTCTCGAAGGAGAGGGCACCCAGGACTCACATGGAACACAAAACCCTGGTACCGTTGACGCCAACACCTCATCGTTCGACGAAGATGAGTTCAGCACCCCAAGAAGCCTCTGGGACGATTGATAAGGTGTGACGTCATTGAGCGGCACTGACGACAAGGAAAGCCTGTAAAAAGTTATAGGCTTTTCTTGTCGTATCATCCCGTAAGGTAGAACAAAAAAGTAGTTAAAGGGATTTATGTACTGCTATTACATGATTTATAAAATATGAGAAGAACGGTATTCATGATGTTTGGCCTCATGCTCTCGCTGACAGCCACGGGTGAGAACATCGCATTCAACGACAGCAAAGTGAAAGACTATTGCCTGCTGCACTGGGACGACAACCATGACGGAGAAATCAGCATGGAGGAAGCCGCCTCGGTGACCAGCCTCGGCACAGTCTTCGGAGGCACCAACATCGAGTCTTTCGACGAACTGCAGTATTTCACCGGTCTGACAAAGATCAACTCCCAGGAGTTCTACGACTGCACCAGCCTAAAGCGCATCACGCTGCCCCAACAGGTGACTAGCATCGGCGGCAGCGCCTTCTATGGATGTACCGCCCTCACCACCATCGACATACCTGCATCGGTGACCACCATCGACAGTTATGCCTTCAACGGCTGCATCCTCCTCAACAGCCTGACGTTGCACGAAGGACTGACCACCATCGGGAATTACGCGTTCAGTTTCTGCAAGTCGCTGACCAACCTCTCCATACCGGCAAGCGTGACCAGCATCTCTGCCAGCGCATTCAGAAGTTGTTCTTCCATCTCCACCATCAAAGTAGCGACAGAAAACGCAGTGTATGACTCTCGCGAGGACTGCAACGCCATCATCAAGTCGAACACCAACACGTTGTTGATTGGGGCGGCATCAACCGTCATCCCATCGTCGGTGACCGCCATCGGCACGAATGCCTTCTACGGCAATACCGCACTGACCTCCATCGTCATCCCTGAAGGCGTGACAACTATCGGCGCTTCGGCTTTCTCGGGATGCACCATACTCACCAACGTGGAAACGCCCAGCACACTCACTACCATCGGTTCGGATGCGTTCAGTGGGTGTACGAAACTCGCACGCGTCATCCTCTCCGAAGGACTGGTGAGCATCGAGTCGAACGCGTTCAAGCAGTGCAAGGCACTCACGAAAATCCGTATCCCCTCTACCGTGACAACCCTCGCCACCCAGGCGTTCTACCAGTCGACGGCTCTCGTGAAGGTGGCAGTAGACTTCACCACACCTATCAGCATCAAGAACAATGTATTCTCCAACAGGAAGAATGCCACGCTTTACGTGCCGGAAGGATGCACCGGCATCTTCGCCGAGACAAGCATCTGGAATGAATTCAAGAATGTGGTGGAACAGAAGAAGGAGGTCAGTGCATCGGCTGCTCCCAAAGAACTGAATCCCGGAGAGGAAACAACCATCACGGTGAGTCTCGACAACGACGACTTCTACGACTATGGTTCATTCGAGATGGACCTCACCTTCCCCAACGGCTTCACGCCAGATATCAACTCCCTTGCCCTTGCCAGCCGTTGCGACGGAATGCAGGCCACGCTGGAAAAGACGGGCGAGAATACTTACCACCTGACATGCTCTTCCACCAACGCCACGGTGACAGGCGCGGAGGGTGCCCTCTTCACCATTACCGTGAACTCGGCATCGACAGTGGAAATGAGAGAATATCAGGCCACGATAACGAATATCTCTCTGGGAACTGACGAAGGAAACGTGGTGACTGCCGATGACACGGAGGCATCGTGGACAGTAAAGGGATATCACCTTGGCGACGTGAACCATGATGGATTTGTCAACATCTACGACGTGACATTGGAAATCGACTACATCCTCGATATGGAGCCCATGAACTTCCACGTCACCGAGGCCGACATCAACGAAGACGGCTTCATCAACATCTACGACGTGACGCTCCTCATCGACTATATCCTCAACATGAACTGACTTCAAGGGTAGCCAAAAGGCTACCCTTTATTGAAAATTGAAGATTGAAGATAAAAGACGCTACGAGATGTGGCGTCTTTTTCTGCATTTTTCCTGACTATGAGGATGGGCTATCTGGGCGTTCAGGCGAATTTAAATAAACTGCTCACGCTCGGCAGTGTTCAAAAGTATTTGCACTGCTTCAATGGTCTTTACACCCCCTTCGGTTCCCCCGTTATCGGGGGACAGAAACGCTTAATCGCAGTTTTGCAATACGTCTGCCAGAAGTATAAGCATTTACAATGCGATTGTTTCGGATTAGAAATCCTTATACTCAATGCGTCGGAATTGCAAATTCCGACGAACAATCTTATGACAGTCTCTCTATCAGTTCGAGGCACATACGGGAGTTGTGGTAGGGACATTTCCAGAAACCTGCCTTGTCGTCGCGGCGGTTGATGTTTCCTTCGGGGTCGCGGCTCCACCACCATTCCCCACCCTCTCGGTCGATGAGGTTGTCCTTGATGTAGGTCCAACAGTCCATGAAATGCTGATAGGCCTCCTCATCACCGAAATACTGGTAGATATTGTAGAAGCCCACCACCGCCTCGGCCTGCACCCACCAGTGACGGTCGGTGTCTACATAACCCGTGTCGAGATTGGCCTCATGCACCATCGACCCATCGGCATTGAGCCCTTTCTCCGATGCCTTCGCCACCATACGGACGATGGGTTCCACCTCTTTTAACAACAAAGGGTCGCCTACGACAAGTGCTGCCTCATGGATGAGCCAGGAGCACTCAATGTCATGGCCATAACTCTCAAGGGCTCCCCCACCCCGCGTCCAGTCGTTCTCGAAAAAGAGATCGAGATGGTGGGTAGCAGGGTTGAGGATATGGTGGGTAAAGATATGAATGAGATTGCGGACGGCTGCCTCGACCCGAGGCAGCATAGCGACCGGCGAAATACTATTGTCACTATCAGCATTATAGTTACTATAGTCACTATAGTCATTATCGCCCCATTCCCTCAAACAGCGAAGGAGGTTGGTGTAGGGCTCGATGATGTGGAGATGGGTGTTCTGCGATTTGGGGTAGTTGGCGTCGAGTTCGGAGAGACGCATGTCGGCTATCTCGCCCCACTCACGCGTAGACGCCTCAATGTAGCCGTTGTAGACAGTGTCGAGGGAGTGCTGCTCAATGCAGTGGAAGAGGCGGAGGGCGTAGTCGAGGGCTTCGCTATCGCGCGTGGCGCGCGCATACTCTGACAGACCGTAGATGGCGAAACCGATGGCATAGAACTGCTTCTTCGTATCTTTGGGCTGGCCAAGATAGTCGACCGACCAATAGGTGCCGCCAAATTCACGGTCGTAGAAATGGCGGAGGATGTAGTCCTTGGCTCGGGTGGCGGCATCGAGGTATTCCTTCTTGCCGACCACACGGTAGGCGGCAGAAAACGACCAGAGGATGCGTGCCATGAGGATACCGCCCTTGTCGGCGTCCTTCACCAGCGTGCCGTTGCCGGTCATCTGTCCATAGAAACCACCGTGTTCCAGGTCGACCATATTGTCGAGCCAGAAACGCAGGATATTGTTCTCGAGGGTATCGAGGAATTCTTCACGAAGGGTTGACATTGCTATAAGGATTGAAAATTTCAGTAAAAAGGAAATGGGTGATATGGAGGGTGTGTCAAACTAAAATATAACACAGAGATACAGAGACACAGAGAAAAATAAAAACTCTGTATCTCTGTGCCTCTGTGTTGGTATTGATATTGGGGGCTTCATTTTGTGTGTTGCCCAATTCGTTACTCGGGAGAAAGATTATTTCTTGATGGGGTATTTCTTGAGCAGGAAAATCATGATGACCACGATGGCTGCGGGGAAGAGGGAGAAGAGTGCCCAAATCATGTTGCGCACTGCCTCATCGTTGGTAATGGTAATGACGGTCTGCCCGTTGGCATCGGTGCCCGAGATAAAGCCTGCCATACCGAGGAAGAGGGCGACGAGAGAGCCCGAAACGGCGGTGCCTAACTTCTGTGCCATCGTTCCTGAAGAGAAGATGAGGCCGGTGGAAGAGGTACCGTTTTTCTCCGTGGCATAGTCGGCCACATCGGCATACATCGACCACAGCAGCGGTGAGTAGAGTCCCACACCAACGGAAGTGATGATGACGATGCCCACCAAGACCCAGATGTATTTCGGGTCCATCGGCACGAAGAAGAAGGCCACCGAAGAGATAAGGCAGATGAGCGCGGCGATGACAAAGGCCTTGCGCTTCGAACCAACCTTCTTGGTGAACACCGGCGATACACCGCCGAAAATCATACAGGTCACCTCGCCGAAGGTCATGAAGACGGTGTAGTTGATAATGAGACCACTCACGGTGACATCACCGTGGAGGCAGTATTCCATAAGATAACCAGCCACGGCATAGCGGAAGCCATTGAAGAAGTTGGTGCAGATACCGATGAGGGTGAGATATATCCACGGCTTGTTCTTGAACAGGTCGGCGAAAGGCTTGAAGGTGAACTTCTCTGCCCTGACTGGCTTCAGGCGCTCCTTGGTGAGCAGACCGCAGGCCAACGTCATGATGGTTGCCAACAGTCCGAAGCAGGCACCGAGGACGGCATACTGATGCTGGTCGGAACCGCCCACCATCTTCTGCAGATAGGGGAACGACAGCAGGGTGATGAAGCCCATGGCATAGGCACCCACCATGCGGAAAGAAGAGAACTGGTTTTTCTCGTTATCGTCGTCGGTCATCACGCCGAGGAGTGAGCCATAGGGCACATTGACTGCCGTATAGACTGCCATCATGAGCAAATAGAGCGTATAGGCATAGATGCGCTTGCCCACCAGACCGAAGTCGGGCGTATAGAGCAAGAGGGCGAAGATAAGCCCAAAGGGAATGGCACCGAAGATGAGCCACGGACGATAGGTGCCCCATCGCGACTGCGTGCGGTCGGCAAGGCTGCCCATGAGCGGGTCGGTGACGACATCGAACAAACGGGCGATGGCCAGCAACAAGGCGGCATCGGCCACGGTGAGTCCGAAGATGTTGGTGAAGAACAGTGGGAACGCGATGGACATGATTTTCCATGTGATACCGCCGGCAGCGGCATCTCCGAGGGCATATCCGATTTTTTCTTTCAGTGTTGCCATGATGGTAATGGTTTTTTTATGATGTTATTAGGTGTTTTTTATACTATAGGCACTATAGTTACTATAGTCACTATAGATACTATAGATACTATAGATACTATAGCCACTATATATTCTCTTGCGCCTTGTTCTTGGCTACGAGTCGCTTGATGGTTTCTACCGAGGCAGAGGTGGTGAGGCCATCCACAGGTGTGTTCACGCAGTAGTCGACGAGACGGTCGATGGAAGAGGTGGCTACATGCATGCGGGTGTCGCTCGACGCATAGTAGATGAACACTTTGCCATCCTCGTCGGCTATCCATCCATTGGCGAAGACCACGTTCATCACGTCGCCGATATACTCCCACCCTTCGGGAACGAGGAAATAGCCTCCGGGCTGCGCAATGACACGGGTGGGGTCGTCGAGCGCCGTCATATACATATAGAGCACATAACGCAGACCACTGGCACAGCCCCTCACGCCATGGGCGAGATGCAACCAGCCACGGTCGGTCTTGATGGGGTGTGGACCCTCACCATTCTTCACCTCCATGATGGTGTGGTAGTGGCGGGCGTTGATAATCCGCTCCTCGGTGACCTCGGCATGGGTGATGTCGTCGACGAGTGCCCAGCCGATGCCTCCACCCGACCCGGTGTCGATGAAACCGTCTTGAGGACGGGTGTAGAAGGCATACTTGCCATCGACGAACTCGGGGTGGAGCACCACATTGCGCTGCTGACTGCGCGACTTGAGGTCGGGCAGACGCTCCCAGTTGACGAGGTCCTTGGTGCGGGCGATAGCCGCCGTAGCCGTAGCCGCGGAGAGGTCGGCAGGCATGCTGTCGTCGTGACGCTCGGCGCAGAACACGCCATAAATCCACCCATCCTCATGCTGGGTGAGGCGCATGTCGTAGATATTGGTGGCCGGTATGACATCATCGGGCATGGTGATGGGCTCGGGCCAGAAGCGGAAGTTGTCGATACCGTTGGGACTCTCTGCCACGGCGAAGAACGACTTGCGGTCGGCACCCTCCACACGGACGACAATGACGTATTTCCCGTTCCACTTGATGGCACCGCTGTTGAGTGTGGCGTTCATCATGATGCGCTGCATGAGATAGGGGTTGTCTTTCTCGCAGAAGTCGTAGCGCCACGTGAGCGGGGTATGCTCGGCAGTGACGATAGGATTCTGATACTTGGTATAGATGCCATTTCCCCCTTCACAAGGGATATTGGGGCGAGTAAGCAGTTGCTCGTGGCGGTCAGTCAGCGCCTTGAGACGGGATTTGAAATCGTTCATTTTAATCCGTTTTTTGAGTTTAAATTTATTGAAGAGTAAAAGGGTGAAATTTTTTTTCTTTTCCTATGAGGGCTCTAGTGACCTCCCCCCCTCTCCTCCTAAGAAGAGGAGGGAGATGCCACATGGACCTCAAAACTATTTTATATCCTTGATATCATTGAGGAAGAGGGTGTTGGGAGCCGCGTAGAGTTTCTTGAAATCCTCGGCACTCTGCTGGTTGGGATCAGGAGCGAAGAACTCCTCCTTGTAGTTGCGCCAAGTGTGGAAATAGCAGATGGGATAGCGGTCGAGGATGGGCTGGAGCACCCGCGTCCACCAGGTGGAGTCGGGGAGATTCTTGTAGCCACACTCGGTGACGGCGATGGGCTTGCCATTTTTCTCGGCGAAAGACTTCAGGAAATCGAGGTCGGCAGTGGCCTGCTTGACGAAATCCTCCTCGGTTCCCCATTGGTAGGCATCCTCACCGATGAGCGCCACCCGGTCGTTTCCGGGATAGCGTTTGAGGAAGCGCTCCTCTGTCCATCCTCCATCAAGGTTGGGCGAGAAACTCCAAAGCAGGTTGTCGAACCCACGCTGGTTGAGCGTGTCCTGCAAGAGGTTCCAAAGGGCAAGATAATCCTCGTCGGAGCACAGTTTCTGTCCCCACCAAAACCAAGAGCCGTTGTACTCGTGCCACGGGCGGAAGATGATGGGCACAGGTTTTCCGTCGTCGGTGCGGAGCGTCTCGATGAAGTCGCCCACACGCGTCATCCAGGTGTTGAACTTGGCTTTCACGCTATCCTCGGTGAGAATCTTGTGCACCACGAGTGTGTCTTCCACATCCCATGCGGTGCCCTCGGTGACCGGGTTGCGCGGGTGCCAACTGATGGTGACGATGCCACCACGCAGATGGTGCTTCACCAATTCCTCGCGGATACGGGTGAATGGCACGCTGTCGAGGTTCTTCGCGTCGCCCATCTCGATGCCGCCAAGGTCGAACCCCATGACGGCAGGGTAGTCGCCCACGGTGGCAAGGATATCGCTGCTGTCGGGCAGGTATTCCCAAGTGAGGCCATAGAATGTATCATCTTGATGGCCAAACATATAGCCATGCTTCTGGATGGCAGTGAGCCGTTCGAGGAGTTGCTGCGATGCAGTTTTCTGCTCTACCTGTTGCTGACAGGCCATGCACAATGCGGCCATAGCGACAACAAACATGAGTTTCTTCATGGTATGGAGGGATGTTTATGGGGTCTGCGATTTCATGTGCATTCTGAACTGCTGGAATCTCTTCTTCGAAATATCCTGCAGGAAGAGGGTTTCCTTGAGGTTGTGCAGATTGACGAAGTCTTCGGCACAGGGTTTGTCGGGAGCAGGACCGAAGTTCTCCTCGGGCTGGTCCCAGGCGTTGCGCCAGAGCAGGACGTAGGAGATGCGGAAGTCCTTGACTGCATTCCACATCGCCGTGGTAAACCAGAATGGGTCGGGAGTGTTGCGGTAGCCGGTCTCGGAGAGGCAGGCAATCTTCATGTGTTCCTTGGCATACTTGGTCATGACGGTGAGTTCGTCGCGCACGTCACGGATGTATTTGTCTTTATCGGCTCCCGAATAGACATCCACACCGAGCACATCGATGAGGTTATCGCCAGGATAGTATTTCAGATAGTTGGCCTCGGTCTCGCCCGACGTGCCGCCAGGGGAGTAGCAGTAGAGACACGAACTGACACCGTTGGAGCGCAACAACTGGATGGTGTACTCGAAAAACTCCTTATACTCCTCAGGGGTGCAGGAGTCTTTTCCCCACCAGAACCAACCTCCGCTCATCTCGTGCCAGGGACGGAAGATGACGGGCACGGTCTCACCACGACGGGTCTTGAGCGATGTGAGGAATACGGCGACACGGTTGATCCACTTCTTGAACTTCGCATTCTGAGAGCCTCTGGGCAGCAACTCACGTATGGGGTTGCCCGTGGGGTCCCACGCGTTCTTTCCCGTGACGGGGTTGTTGGCATGCCAACTGATGGTGACGATGCCTCCACGGAGGTGGTGGGCGATGATTTCCATCTTCATGCGGTCGAAGGGCACGCCATCGAGATTCTTCAGGGAGTCGAGTTCGATATTGCCCAACTCGAATCCCATGACAGCGGGATAGTCGCCACATACTTCCTTGACATCACTCCGGCCTTCGTCGAAGTGCCATTTCGTGCCATAAAGTGGGTCGTCCTGATGTCCAATCATAATACCTTTTTTCTGGAATTTCTCCAATCGTGAGCGTAATTTCTCCAAAGGTGTCGCAGCCTGCAGCGAGGAGGCTGCGAAAACCATAAGTAATGTAGTGATAACCAATTTTCTCATTTGTGGATTATTTAATGTTATTTTATGGGCTATATGGGCATTATGGGCATTATGGGCATTATGGGCAATGTGGGCATAATGGGCGATGTGCTACCTCAGGTGCATTTGCTGCAGGAGCCAGTTCTCCCATTCGTCCCACTGCTCCTGATACCAGAAGTGCCCCGTCATCTGGTAGATGCTGAGCGTCTTGGGGGCCTGCACTACGTTGTAGACAGAGTAGGCAGAGGATGGTGGCACTACCTCGTCGTTGTAGCCGAAGGAATACCATCCCGGACAAGTGATGCGGCGGGCGAAATTGATGCCATCGTAATAGCGTGCCCCCTCAACCTTCTTCGGGTCGGGATTCTGCACGTTGTAGAAATAGTGAGGCCATCCGCAAGCCTTTTTCTGCAGGGCCATCTCATAGTCGCACATCGCGTCGTGGACGGGCGCAAGGAAGGTGACACGCTTGTCGAGCGCTGCCACGGCCAAAGACAGGAACCCTCCCTGTGAAGCACCGGTGACACCGAGGTCACGACCGTTCCACTGTGGAAGGGAAGCGATATAGTCGACCGCCCTCACGGCACCTTGTACCACACGACGGTAGAAGTTTTTCTCGGGCAGGTCGAGGTTCGACTCCCAATAGCCGTCGAGCGACGACTCACGAATATTCTCATAGACCGACAGCGGCATGGTGACGGGGATGCCATGGATGCCGATTTCAAGGGTGATGGCACCTTGCGATGCCGTATACACATCACCGCTATAGGGTCTTACACCTGCTCCCGGCACACGCAGCAACGCAGGATATTTCCCTTCGGCCACCGGCACGCAGAGGATGCCGTAGATGAGACTCCCGGGACGGTTGTTGACAAAACTGACCTCATAGACGTTCACCTTCTCCGTGCAGCGCTCGGGCAGCAGGGTGAGGTGTGGGTCGAGGGCCTTCTGGCGTGCCTCGTCGAGCGCACGCTGCCAGAAGGCGTCGAAGTCGGCAGGGCACTTGGTGGCAGGCTGCAGTTTCTCCGGAGAGAACGCCGCGGTGCACAACCCCTCATAGTCTTTCCCGTCGACATGGGCGGTGACCTTGAGACGATAGAAACCAGGTTGGCTCATCGTACCGGTCCACTCCATCGTGCCGTCTTTCAGCGTCACACCCTTGCGTTGCGTATCGGGATACATCACCGGACCTGCCTCGAAGTCGACAGTGGTGTTGGGCAGCAGGGTGCCCGACTTGCGCACGTTGACCACGAAACGGGCTTTCTCGCCCGTGCGGTAGTTCCAGTCTTGGTGGTCGGGGGTTACGCTGACCACGATATTATAACCTCGAATCTGAGCGCTGGCGCTGAATGCCAAGGCGATGAGGAGGAGGGAGGTGAGTATTCTTTTCATTTTTTTTGCGATTAGGGTTGCGACGGAGTCGCAACATACTTAACGGCTTCTTTTTGACGGGCCGGGCCTGCGGACTGGATGGGACGGGCGGGACGGCCTATTCTCTGAGTTTGGCCATGCGGGTGACTTCGGCACGGATAATCTGGAGGGTGGTGGTGTCGGTGGAGAAGACAGAGTTGAGGCCTTGTGCTTCCTGTGCCGGGTCACCGGTGTAGTCGTCGCCTACCTGCCACTGCTCATGTGCAGGCTGAGCGAAACCTCCCCATCCCCAGAAGTTGCAACCGGCGAAATGTCCACCACTGGTGGCATTGTCGCCCACAAGTGAGAAGACGAACTTATAGAATCCGTCACGGCCCTGCGTGGGGATGTCCTTGGTGAACTTAAACCCGTCGCGCGGGTAGCCGAACTCCTCCATCACGAGTGGCTTGTTGAGCCGGTCGCAGATGGTGAGATGGCGGTCGATATAGTTGCGTGTGCTGTCGCAACTCGCCTGAAGGTCGTCGATGAGGTGGTCGGGACGTGCCCACGACCAGTTGTAGGGCCAGAGATGGATATTGCAATAGTCCACATTCTTGTCGGCACAGATGCGCTCATAGGCCGCATAGTCGTTCTCGCAGCCCCATGAGCCCTCACTGCCGATGGAGATGAGGTGGTTGGGGTCGAGACTGCGGATGAGTGCCGAGGCCTCGGCCAGCCATTTCTCGAAAGCGGGCAGTGCCTCCTTGCTGAACGCCCTTGGCTCATTGCCAATCTGCCACGACATGATGGCAGGGTCGTCAATATATTTCACACCGGTGTAGCGGTTGGTACGCCCGAGGATGAAGCGCACATAGTCGTAGAAGAGTTCATGGGCCTTGGTGTTCGACGCATACTGCTCCACGAACGACATGTATGCGGGATAGCCGTCTTCGTTGGGCCGCGGTGCCTTTCCCGCACCGGCATGCTCAAGATAGAAGGAGTATCCCCCACTCCACTCCCATGAGTTGTTGAGATAGAGCACCGCCACCATGTCGCGCTTGCCCATCTCCTGCAAGAGGAAATCAAGGCCGGCGAGGATGGTGTCGTTGTATACTCCCGGCGATACCTGGAGCGTGGGCTCCACCTTCGTAGTGACACCACGCTCGCCATCGCTCCCCACGAGGATGCGGAGATTGTCGATGCCCATCTCCTTCATGAAGTCAAGTTCCTGACAAAGACGCTGGCGGTCGCCGCCCTGTCCCTCACTGCCGAGGATGGCGCCATACCAGAAGTTGGTGCCGACATAGTAGTAGGGTTTTCCCGCACGCTCGAAATGGCCGTCGACAACCTTGACGAACGGGCTCGGAGCCTCGTTGTGCGTACACGCAACGAGCGCAAGAACCACGGTCATGAACACGAGTAATCTCTTCATTTTTCCAAGTGTTTGCAATTTAGGTGCAAAATAAATAAAAAAAAAGGAAAAACGATAATACTTTCTTGTCTTTGTTTTGCATTATAGGCTTTTTGTGGCATATGGTGATATGGGCAGGATGGACATTATGGGCAATATGGGCGATATAGGCATTATGGGCACTATAGTCACTATGGGCACTATAGATACTATAGATACTATAGGCGCTATAGTCACTATAGATACTATAGCCACTATTAAAAAACACCGGGGAGTTTTCGCTCCCCGGTGTAATAGAATATCTTAATGGTGATTGGCGCTATTGCCCAAGCAGGGCGCCTACGATATCGGCCTCAGTCCATACAAGGGTCTTGCGGTCGAGCAAGCCCATCCACCAGAGACCGGTGGTGTTGTACTGCGCGAACTTCTGCTTCATATATTGGGCATACTTCACACGTTCCTTCATGTCGACGTGGGAGCCTCCGGCAGCGAACTCGCCAAAAATATAAGGCACGCCGAAATCCGAGCCGAAACGCTTGTCTATACGCGCGAAGATATCGTCAATCTCCTGCTTGCACGCATCGTCGAAGATGTAGAGCCAATACTTGTCGTCGCCGTCACCGCCATCGTTGCAGAACCAATAGGGGTCATAACTGTGGATGGAGCAGAACAGGTGGTTGGGATGCTTGTCGACGGGCAGTTGCATGCCCTCGAGTTTGGCAGGTGAACTGCCCGCACCATAGGTATTGACCAAGAGGTTGCGGTACTCGTTGTTGCCTCCCGTGGCACGCACGGCATCCACGAAATCCTGTTCGAGCCGGTTCACAGCCTCATAGCAGGTGGGGTCTGACGGGTCGCCCCACTCTCCCTTCGCACTGAGAATCTCGTTGAATGCCTCAAAGACGAGTCGGTCGTCGTAACCCTTGAAGCGGTTGGCTATCTGTGTCCAGAGGTGCTTGAAACGGACGCTGATAGTGGGATACTGCGGTATGTCGGCAAGGAGCCAGTGAGCGCCATCGCCGCGGTTGGCGTCGTATTCGCTCGCATCGTGGTGCACGTTGAGGATACAGTAGCATCCGGCATTGAGCACCATGTCGACCACCTCTTGCACACGGTTCATCCACGCTTCGTCCACATTGTCGTTGGCATCCATATGGGGGAACCATGTCACGGGCACACGGATGACGTTGAACCCGCGCTGGGCAAGGGTATTGATGATCTCAGGAGTAGTGACGGGCTGTCCCCAGCATGTTTCCCAGTCGTATACCGTATGGGGGTTGAACCATGACAAGACGGAAGGATTGGTGATGTCGTGGTTGGACTCCAGGGTGTTGCCCAGGTTGTAACCTATTCCAAGCCGCTCAACTAAGGTGAATGCGCTCATGAACGGGTCGTTGGGATCGGTGCCCGTGCCTTTCTGCGCTATCGCAATGGTCTTGGTGACATTTCCCGAACGGAAGGTGAGCGTATTGGTACGTGCATCGCCTTCGTTCTTGCTCACCTCGAGTTTGGTATAGGTGTATTTGTTGGTGTAGCCATAGCCTGCATGCACGAGCAGTTTGCACCATGAGGTATCGGCCAACTCGGCGGTCCATTCTCCGTCGGCATCAACCCCAAGCACCACGTTGTTCTTCCCAAGGGAGAAAGAGAGGTCGGAAACGGGAACCGAATCCTTGAAGACCTCTATCTTCGTTGCGGAGCCCTTACGGAGCCCTGTGTCGATAGTGGGGTTCTCCACGTCGCTGCACGCCACGAATCCCATCATGGAGAGCACGAGAAGGAAAAAACCGAATATGCTGTTTGTTTTCATTGTCATTTCTTTTTATAGAATATACGTACATTGTCGACATACACATCCACATTGCCACGGGCGGTGCCTTGATTGATGAACTGGATGCGGAACTGGTTGATGCCGTTCTCCACGACAAACCGGTAGTCCTTGCCACGGTATTTGCCAAACTTGCTGAGGGGCACTACATGGCGATACCACTTGCCCACGGGAGCCTCACCGTTGATGTCGGCGAGAACAGGACGGTCGTGGGAGAACGTGCCGGCGCCATAGTCGAGCCATTTGAACGTGTCGTACTGGTTGACGGTCTCCACGGGGTTGGGGTTGCCGCTGTCGTCGTTCTCAGACACGGGGTCCTCGCTGTCGTACTGCAGGAAGTAGCGCAGATAGCCAGTGAACACGCCGTCGTTGAAACTACTCTCGTTGTTGAACACCTCCATGGCCAGGTAGAGGTCGTCGGTGGAAGCATCGGCTGGGATGATGTCGTAGGAAGGCATCGGGAACTTGTTGCCGTCCCAGTCTTTGCGGAAGTAAATCATCTGTCCCCACCACGACTGTCCCTCCTCTTCGAGGAAGAAGTGAGCCATTTTACCGTCGCCGGTATATGGCGGGTCGTCGCCGTTGGCCGTTTCGTAAGAGGCGTTGGGTCCCCATCCATTGTCGGTGGCATCGCCATCGAAGCGGGCAAAGCATCCGCTGAGGTTCCAGAAGAGTGCAGAACCCTCGCCGCCAGGAGTGACCACGGTGAGCAGGCCGTTGCCGCCATCGGCAGGCACCTGGGGCATGATGAAGGTGATGGCATCCTCGCTCGCCGACACAGTGAACTGCTTGGGTGTGAGGGTGATGTCGCCGAAACTCACCGATTCTACCTGCACGAACTCACGTCCGGTAATGACAACCTCCTCACCCGGCACAGGCATGTCGGAAGAGATGTCGAAGATAATGGGCTGGCCGGGATTCTTCGTGAAACCGATATAGGTCGTTCCTGCTGCTGTCTCTATGACGAGTGTTCCTTTCTCGAAGGGCAGGTCGGGGATGGTGACAGCGAGTTGAGAGGTGGTCTCAAAGGCTTGTGTGCGGCTGTTCTGGTAATGTTCTTTCACCACGGTCTCCACTTTGGAAGCCTCTACATGGGTGCCTCCGATGGTCTCCCATACGGTGGTGTCGAGTTGCTCGGCAGTGAGGTCGGTGAAATACACCTTCTCGATGTCGACCAAGTTGAGGCCGTAGACATCGAGCACATTGCCTGCCAACCTGGGATAGGCGCCTTGGATGCGCGAGATGGAGGGCCATGGGGCGGTAATCTTGAACGCATAGGTGGCGGTGCCGTGTGAGGTCTCCACGCGTATCTCGTCCTTGAGGTCGCTGTTGAAAGCCGTCAACTCAAAGCCGTCTTTCTCGGAGGGCACGGTGACGACGACACTGTGGTCGGTGTTCATCGTGGGGTTGAAATACACGGGTTGGTCATTGATGTAGACCTTCTGCACATGACTCAGATTCTGTCCGATGATGGCGATGAGCGAGCCTGTGCCCGCCTTGGTGAAGGTGCTGTCGGCCTTGGCAGGGTCGCAGGAGCGCACGGCGGTGATGACGGGTGTGCCCATGCCTTCCTCGTCGTCCTTGCAGGATTGGAGCGAGAGGGTCATGACAGCCGCCATGGCGACGAGCAGCCATTGGTATTGCTGTTTGAAAATATATGTTTTCATATCGCTACTTCTGTTGATTAGTTCTCTCTAAATTCATACTCCACAGCGGGTTGGTTGAAGTATGGGTTCTGGATAACATCGGCCTCGGGATAGGGCATGAAGATGTTTGACTCGCTGAGCACGATGGGCGAATAGTCGGAGCCACGTGATTGGGAGAGGGAGTCGAGGTCGTAGACATAGCCCTGGGCCTTGGTCTTGACCACGGTCTGGTCGTCGTCGCTCATGCGCAGGCAGTCGCTCCAGTAGACGTGTCCCTGGTCGTCGTAGAAATACCAGTTGTTGGTGCCGGGGAACACGCAGCGGTAACTGAGCGTGCCGTCGTCGTTGCGGATGACGTCGCCGGAGTTGAGCATGAAGGCGCGGTGCTGCTTGTGGTTGAAGAAGTCGAGCATGAACTGCGGGCGCCAGCGATACCAGGTGACCATGTCGTACCAGTTGCAGTACTCAAGGCAGAACTCTATGCGGCGCTCACGGATGAGGTCCTCGAAGGTGAAGGAGGTCTTCGGGGGCAGTTTGGCACGGATTCGCGTGGCATTGAAAGCAGCCAGGGCATTGGCATCCGAGGTGGACATGTTGTTGCCCAACAGGGCTTCTGCCTTGATGAGGTAGACATCTGCCAGACGCATGATATAGGTGTTGAGCGGCGATGCCTGCTGTGCAAGGTGTCCGTCGCAGTCGGCCTTTGTTCCCACTACGCCCTTCTTGGCCTGTATCCAGTTCACGTTGTAGGTATAGCCTCCCTTCTGGGTCCAGATGTAGTCGTAGTGGCGTCCAGGGGTGAAGAATGTGCCGCGGAGACGGAACGAATCGGCGGGCTCCTCGTTGTAGTAGTTGATCATATCTACAGAGGCGTGGAGCGAGCCACCCCAGCAGTTGACGTCGCAGACATCGGCCCAGGCAAGGTCGGAGATGAGGTTGTTGGAGGAGGCGTATTCGCCAAGCAGCGGGTCGGCCCAACGCATGGCCAGCAGTGTTTCCTCATTGTCGTTGAATTGCGGACGGAAGAGGTCCTCGTAGTTGTCGAGCAGGTGGTACTGACCGCAGTTGATGACCTCGTCGCAGAGGCTGACGACACGCTGGAGGGTGGCCTCGTCGCGCTGTCCGCCTTTGTTCCAACCGCTCTGTGCGAGCAGTGCCTTGGCGAGCATGGCCTTCGCCACATAGCGTGAGGGGTGGAAGTTGGCACCTTTCTCGGGCAACAGTTCGGCAGCCTTCTCGAAGTCGCGGATGATGAACCGCAGCACGCTCTCCTCGGTGTTGAGGGGACGCACGGGACGAGAGGTGATATCGAAGTTGTCTTCGTAAAGGATGACTTTTCCCCATCCGCGGAGCAGGTAGAAATAGGCTGCGCCACGCATGAGGTAGGCCTCGCCACGTGCCTGGTTCTTCACTGCCTCCGACACATTGTCAGAGGTGTAGGTATCCATGTCGAGCAGCAACTCATTCGACATCGACACCACCATGTAGATAGACGACCAGGCGTTGAGCAGCACGTCGGTAAGACCAGTGATGGTGAAGCGGGCAAACTCGCCTTGCAGATAGGGGCTCCATGCGTCGTTGGCACGGAACGACCCCATACCCACGATGGCGCGCTCGTTGTATCCGCTCCATGCGTAGTTGTAGAGGGGTTCGATGGCCTTGATTACGGCATCGTCGGTCTCATAATAGTTGCCTGCCGTATAGCCATGCTTTGGCGTACGGTCAAGGAAATCATCACCACAACTGCCTGTCAAGAACAGGAGTGCTACCAACAGTGAATATATGATGAAATGGTTCTTTTTCATATCATTATGGTTTTAGAAATTGACCTTCAGACCTACATTATATATACGTGGCGACGGGTAGCGGTAGTTGTCGATGCCTTGAAGGACAACGCTCTGACCAATGGAACCCAGTTCGGGGTCGTAGCCGTCGTAGCCTGTAATGGTGAAGAGGTTCTGCGCGTTGGCATAGACCTGCACCCAGTCGAGTTTGAGTGGCCTGAGCCACTTCTTGGGCAGGTTGTAGGCCAGCGAGATGGTCTTGAGGCGGATATATGACCCGTCTTCGATGAAACGCGAACTGATGCGGTTGTTGTCGTTCTGGCTCTCACCGCTCACGCTGATGCGCTGGGTCTTGGCATTCTCGGGGTTGGTGACAAAGACGTTGGAGATGTCGTTGAGCGAGCCCTCGGGGTCGATCATGCCTATCTGCGCATAGTCGCTCACCATCTTGAGTTTGTTGCCCCATGCCGTGGGGTTGGAATGGTTGAGTTTGACGAGGTTGAACACGTCGTTGCCCACGCTGCCGTTGAAGAAGAACGAGAGTTCGAGGTCTTTCCAGCGGATGACGTTGTTGATACCGAAGGTGAAGTCGGGGTTGGGGTCGCCGATGAACTTGCGGTCGGCTTCGGTAATCTTGCCGTCGCCATTCACATCCTCGAACATATAGTCGCCCACCCAGATACCGCGCTGGGCAATGGGATAGAGGTCGCCGTTGGAGTCGGCAGGACGGGCCACTGGCAGACGGTTGCCGTTCTGGTCGAGCATATACTCGCCAAGTTGGTTCTTCTGGTAGAAGTCGTCCTCACGGGTGAACATGCCGATGACATTGTAACCATAGAAGCGTCCCACAGGACCATCGATTTCGGAGAGGGTGTAGACCTGTCCGCCGATGGTGCCCGGGATGTTGGCGTCGTCGGTATAGAGTTTGGTGAGTTTGTTGCGGTTGAACGAGATGGTGGCACCTGTTCGCCACTCAATGTTGTTCTTCGAGATGTTGACCGTGTTGAGGGTGAACTCAATACCCTTGTTCTGAATGGCACCGGTATTGACGTAGGGAGGCGAAATGCCCTTCCACCCGGTGTTGCTCACCACATAGGATGGCATGGTGGCCTGCATGAGCAGGTTGTCGGTCTTCTTGAGATAGGCATCGATGATGAACTCGATGCGGTTGTCGAAGAAGGAGAGGTCGAGACCGATGTTGTAGGCCTTGGTCTCTTCCCATTTCAGGTCGGGGTTGGCATAATTGCCGTCAAAGAAACCGGTTCCCCAGGCAGTGGCCACACTCTTCATGGCGATGCCATAGGCGTAACTGCCAGATTGCTGGTTACCCACGATACCCCAACCGAGTCGCAACTTGGCGTTGCGCAGCCACTTCACGTTCTCCATGAACTTCTCCTGGGTGATGCGCCAGGCGATGGCTGCCGAGGGGAAATAGCCCCAACGGTTGTTCTCACCGAAGTTGGAGGAACCGTCGGCACGGATGGTGGCGGTGACGAGGTAGCGGTCGAGGAGGTTGTAGTTGAAACGACCGAAGTAGGACTCTATGGCCCAGTCGCCGCCCTGCTCGCCGTTGGTTGCGGTGGAGGCATCGCCCACGGCAATGCTCTTCACGGAGTCGAAGAGGTAGCCCTTGCGTCCCATCGACCCTTGGTACCACTCGCCCTCCTGCGACTCATGTCCGGCCATGACATTGAAGCGATGGCCCTTGAAAGGCTCAAACTCATAGGTGGCATACTGCTTGAACGACTCGTATTTGTTGCGGGAGTTGCCACGAGTGAGTTGCGACTCGATATTTTGCTGTGCCGTGTGGTAACTGGGCTGGAAGAAGGTGCTCTGTCCCCAACTGCGGCTGCCGCCGTACTCCACACGGAGCGTGAGGCCCTTGAGAGGAGTGATGTTGGCAAAGGCATTGTAGTCGAACTGCTGGCCCTGACGGTTGTTGTCGCGCATCTCTGCCTCGAAGAGCGGGTTGGAGTTGTAGTTATGTTCGAGATTCTCACCGAAGTCGTAGGATCCGTCGGGGTTTCTGGGTGCCATGTCGGGATACTGCGCCAGTGCGGTGGAGATCACATTGTTTTCGTCGAAAGTGATGACCTGCTTGGTAGCAGCATATGAAGCGTTGATTCCTACCTGCAGCCAATCGGTGACATTGGTGTCAAAATTGGCGCGGAAGGAAGCGCGGCGGAAGTTGGAACCTACACCGATACCATCCTGGTCGAGGAATCCACCAGAGATGGAATAGTGCATATTGTTGGTACCGCCATTGATATTCACCTGATGGTTGTGCATGAAAGCGACATCGAAGAGTTCTTCCTGCCAGTCGGTACCATTGGTGAGGAGACTCTGGTCGAGGAGTTCCTCACGCTTGCCGTAACCGTAAATCTCGGCACGTACGTTGTAGAACTTGGCAAACTCCTTGAGGTTCATCACCTCAAGTTTGCCAGGCAGTTCCTGCCATCCGGCATAGCCCTCGTAAGTGAGTTTGGGCTTGCCTTCCTGTCCGCGCTTGGTGGTGATGAGCACCACACCGTTGGAGGCACGCGAACCGTAGATGGCGGTGGCGGAGGCATCCTTGAGCACCTCGATGCTCGTGATGTCGGAGGGGTTGATGGTGCTCAGAACGGAGGTGTTGCTCGAACTCTGTCCCGACATGGCAATGCCATCGACCACATAGAGCGGCTCATTGCCATTGAGAGAGTTGATACCACGTATCTGCACGGAGATACCTCCACCAGGCGCACCTGAGTTCTGGGTGACCTGCACACCGGCGATACGGCCCTGCATGGCCTGCTCGATGGAGGTGTTGACACCCTGCTTGATTTGTTCCTCATTAATGGATGCCACGGAGCCGGTGAGGTCGCTGCGCTTCATCGTACCATAGCCCACGACAACCACCTGGTCGAGAGTGTGGGTGTCTTCAGAAAGGCGTATGTCGACTTGCAGGTTGCGGGGCACCTTCACCGTCTGGGTGGTGTAGCCGATGTAGGAGACTTCGAGCGTCTGTCCTGCCGAAGCATCGATGGAGAAGTGTCCATCAACATCGGTCACAGTGCCTGTTGAAGCCCCCTTGACCCTTACCGTTGCTCCAATAATAGCCTCACCATTGCTCTCGTCGAACACCGTGCCGGTGACTTTCGACTGCGCAAAGGATTGTAAGGGGAGCAAGGTCAGGAGCAATAGCATGACCTTATAAATATAAGGAACATGCTTGTTGGATGACTTGTTTTTGTTCATGTGTTATAAAAGGTTTTTAGGTTGATTCAAGAATTTGTATCATGCGCTTCGCAGCGCTATGGTTGAACATCAACCCACACCAGGGCAAATGTGGTTGTAAGAAAGAGAGGGTGATGATACCACCCTCTCTTCTGGATATGGAATAATGTATTACTTCAGGATGAACTTGCGGCCATTCTGGATAACAATGCCCTTGTAGTCCTTACCCACGCGCATACCGGCGAGGTTGTAGATGGGAGCATTGGCGTCGAACCCGGCTACATAAACTCTCTCCTCGATGCCTTCGGGATCAGCATTCTTCACGAGATAGATGGCGCTGATCTGATAGGTGGCATCCTCGGCAGCCTGAAGGGCGGCTTGTTTCACCTGACTCATGTCTTTGCCTTCGAACGGGCACTCGAGTTTGACAATACCGGCAACACCCCAATAGGTAATGTCTTCTGTGGTGGTCTGGATGAAGCCCTGGCAAGCAGCAGGTGTAGGCTCGGCAAACTCAAACACGAGTTTGGTGTAAGCCGACCAGTCGGCAGGAGTATCATTCTCATCACAGAGCCATGCAGAGAGTCCGCCCCACTGTTTGCCATTGTAGGTCACACTGCCGTCGGCGTTGTGGGTATTGGTCTCCTCGCCGTTCCAGTTGCCAGTGAACTTGTCGATGATACTCTCCTTCTCTTCCACTGGAGGAGGAACGATAGTGCCGTCTTTCTTGCAGAGCACGAGTTTGGTCACAGTGATATTGCCATCACCATTGAGCAGGAACACACCACCCCAATACTTGACAGTGTATGCATTCTCGAGCACTTCCTCGGTGAGCACGAAGTCGGCATAGCCCTTGTTGGCGAGGTCGACAACAGTGTACTCTCTCACTGAACCGTCTTCGTTGGTATCGCCATGGTCGTATTCAGCCCAGCGCACGTACATGCCGCCCCAGTGGCCCTCGGTGAGTTCGCACTGCCACTCCCTGTCGGGAGCGCTCATGTAGAAGCGAACGACATCGCCCACCTCTGCACCGGCATTCTTCAACTCTGGACCACCATCGGAGAGGAATGTTGGCTGGTTGGCCCAACCAGTGACCAATGCTTCGCCTTCCCACAGTGTGGCCACCTCTACGAGATTGGGAGCCTCACCGCTTGGAGTGAAGATATAGCCGAAGCATCCCAGTTTCGAACCTGAGCAGAAGAAGTAGTAGGTCTTGCCTGCCTCAGCATCAAACTCAAGGGTACCGGTGAGTTTATCCGACACTACCATACCGCCTTTGCCATCGCCGGCTTCGGCAAGGGCTACCTCATTGCCCTCGGCATCTTTCAACACATAGTTGTGAAGGTTGGCAGCGGGAAGGGCTACCTCGAGATAACCGTCATCAGTGGCCACTGCATCGGTGGCATCGAGGAGGTATAAAGGTTTGTCGACATTGAGGATGATACCTGCCTGAACCTTACCACTGACAGTGGGAGTGAAAATAAAGTAGGAACCGTTTTGCGGCAGACGAGCAGAGGTCTTGCCTTCGGCGCAGTTGATACCACTACCCTTGCCAGACTCTGCCTGGTCCTTGGGGTTGTTGGAGCCTGTGACAGTAACAGCACTGAACTGCTCCACATCGCCATCGTCGGTAGAGACGGTGACAGTCTGGCCAAATTCGCTCAAATAGGACTCGGGAGTAATTTTCGTAGCACCGGTTTTCCATTCCTTCATGTCATTGCCGAGCGTCAACCTGGCACTGGCAGTGGAAATGGCCTGCCCATCCTGATACTTTGTGCTGTAGTCAAACAGTGCTTTCTCTTGAGCACCTGCTGTCAGAGCCATAGCGGCGACAGCAAAAAGAGTAAAAATTTTCTTCATAAAATAGTAGTTTGATTAAACATAAAATAACATGGGTACAAAGATAAGGGTAATTTATGAAATAATATCATATTTATTTTGCTTTCTATGGTACTTTTTTGTTTTTTTATCTTAAAAGGATAAATTCAAGGTGGGAAAATACAGAAGTCGATTGGTACTTTAATGACTTGACAAACATCAAGGCGTGGCTCTTTTCAGAGAAGCAAAAAAACAGCAAAAGTGAACTTACGTCGCATTAACTCTCCTTTATCGCCTTTTTAACCCCAGAATGACGAGCGAATGCGGGACTTGACTTAGTTAATAATTCTGAAATATGGGTTTTTTGATACTAATTTGCGTATTTTTGCCGTCTATATGATGGAAAGAGGAGGTGCTCCATACCCCTCAACCACTACCATCAACGCCCAAAAATATATGGAAAAATTTTTATATTTTCTCAAAAAACACCACTTGGGGAGAAAACTCGCCTTGACAGTTGTGGCACTGATTGCCTCGGCCATGACCACACAAGCCCAGGAACTGCAGGCCAAGGTGACCATTAACCGCAACCAAATACAAGGCACCGACGCAAGCGTGTTTGAGAGCCTGGAGGAGACACTCACCCAGTTTATCAACGACAAGCAGTGGACGAATCTTCAGTTTCAGCCCAACGAGCGTATCGTGTGCAACTTCAACCTCACGGTGACGAAATACGATGCCTCAACCAACGTCTTCACCACCACGGCACTGATACAGGCCAACCGTCCCGTGTGGAACTCCGCCTACACCACCACACTCTACAACAACAGGGATGCCGACTTCACCTTTGAGTTCTCGCAGTTCGACCAACTGGAATTCAACGAGGAAATCATCGACAACCAACTGGTGGCCCTCATCGCCTACTACGCCTATCTCATCATCGGCCTTGACCTCGACAGTTTCTCTCCAATGGGCGGAGAGGATATACTGCAACGCTGCATGAACCTGGTGAACAATGCCCAGAACCTGAACTTCCCCGGTTGGAAATCTTTTGACAACGACCGCAACCGTTTCGCCATCATCAACGACTATCTCGACGGAGGAATGCAACCCTTCCGCCAACTGCAGTATGACTACTACAGGAAGGGACTCGACGAGATGTCGACGAACGCCGAGCGCGGCCGCACCAACATCACCACTGCCCTGCTGGAGGACTTGAAAAAATGTCATGAGAACAAGCCGCTGAGCATGTTGCCGCAAATCTGGACCGACTATAAGAAAGACGAGTTGGCCAACATCTACAAGGGCAAGGGCACTCCCAATGAAAAGGAAGCCGTGTATGACCTGCTGTTCAGCATCAATGCCTCGCAGAACAACACCTGGGAAAAAATCAAACAGTAAAGCATCATGCTCAAGCAACTGCATATCAAGAACTTCACACTCATCGACCAACTCGACATCTGTTTCGACGGAGGCTTCTCTGTGATAACCGGCGAAACAGGTGCAGGAAAGAGCATCATCCTCGGAGCACTGGGATTGCTGCTGGGACAGCGCGCCGACAGCAAGGCCATCAAGAGCGGACGCGACCGGTGCGTCATAGAGGCCCACTTCGACCTGAGCCGATATGGCCTGGAACCCTTCTTTGAAGCCAACGACCTCGACTACGATGCCTGCGACACCATACTGCGCCGCGAACTAAGCAGCAACGGGAAGAGCCGGGCCTTCGTGAACGACACTCCCGTGGCACTCTCCACTCTGAAGGAAATCGGGAGCCAACTGGTAGACATCCACAGCCAGCACCAGAACCTGCTGCTCAACAAGGAGGACTTCCAACTGAGCGTGGTAGACATCATCGCCGACAACGGCAAGGAACGGGAACGCTACAGCAAAGCCTACGAGCGCTACAAGGCTCTCGACAAGGAACTGGAGGCTGCACGTGAAGCCTTGAGGTTGCATCGTGAGAACGAAGATTTCATCCGTTTCCAACATCATGAACTGGAGGAAGCCCACCTCGTGGAAGGTGAGCAGGAAGAACTGGAACAGGAATACGGCATCCTCTCGCACGCCGAGGAAATCAAGAGTGCCCTCTACGAGGCCGACAGCATGCTCTCGGGCGACGGTGGTATCGTGGAGCGCCTGAAAAGCACCCTCACGAGCGTCGACAGCGTGACGAAGGTATATCCCGCTATTGCCGATGACGCACAACGCATAGAGAGTTGTTTCATCGAACTGAAAGACATCGCCGACGATGTGTCGCGCCATGTCGAGACAGTGGACTTCGACCCTGCCCGTCTGGAAGCCGTGAGCGACCGCATCGACACCATCTACCGCCTGCAGCAGAAATTCCACGTGGAGCGAGTGGAGCAACTGATTGCCCTCCGCAAGGACTTCGAGCAGCAGTTGAACCAAATCGACGGGGGCGATGAGCACCTGCAAGAACTGGAAGCGGAATGGAAAGGCCAGGAGCAGACCTGCATGGCTCTCGCCAAGGCTTTGGGCAGCACCCGTGAGAAAGCCGCCAGGAAGGTGGAGGAAGAGATGCGCAAACGACTCGTTCCTTTAGGCATCCCGAAAGTGAAGTTCGAAGTGAGACTCACGGAAAAGCCTCTTGCCGCCGATGGAGCAGACAAAGTGTCGTTCTTCTTCACTGCCAACTCCAACACTCCGCTTCAGCCCGTGGCACAAGTGGCATCGGGCGGCGAGATAGCCCGCGTGATGCTCTCGCTGAAAGCGATGGTCAGCGGCACGGTGAAGTTGCCCACCATCATCTTCGACGAGATAGACACGGGCGTGAGCGGAAAGGTGGCTGAGATGATGGCGCGCATCATGCGTGAGATGGGCGCAAACGAGCGACAAGTAATCAGCATCACCCACCTGCCACAGATAGCCGCCATGGGACAGCACCACTTCAAGGTGTACAAGGAAGAGGGTGACAACGGAACGGTGAGCCACATGAGACCGCTCTCTGCCGAGGAGCGAGTAGGCGAAATCGCCCAGATGCTGAGTGGCAGCGCCGTGAGCGAAGCAGCCATGAAAAATGCTGAAGAACTGCTCAGAAATTAAACCAGAATCCAGAGAATCAGAAACATCCTGCAACAACAAGAAACCCATATAAAAGAATGAAAAAAATAATTACCATCTTTTGTCTTCTAATAGGTGCGGCACAGATGCACGCCCAACCCTCTGCCGTGAAAAACGTAGCCAAATCAGTGTTCACGTTGACCACCTTCAAGGCCGACGGGTCGATACTCGCATCAAGCCATGGCGTTTTCATCGACAACAACGGAACGGCGATGAGCGACTGGGCATCGTTTGACGGTGCCGCCACTGCCGTGGTGGTGGATGCCAACGGCAAGCGGATGGAGGTGGAGAGCATCGACGGCGCAAGCGAAATCTACGACGTGGTGAAGTTCCGTGTCAACGGGAAGACAACAGGTGCCACGGTGGCAACCACCGCCAACGCCGTAGGGTCGCCCCTATACCTGGTGAGTTACAGCACGAAGAAGCCTGAGATAAGGGAGAGCACCATATCAAAGGTGGAACACTTCATGGAGAAATATGCCTATTACATCTTCGACATGGAGATACCCGAGAACACGCTGAGTTGCGCGGTGGTGAACGCCAGCGGACAACTGCTGGGCATACTCCAATCGTCGAAATACAGCACCGACCTGCACTGCACGAGCGCCAACTACGTGGCCGACATGCAAAGCGAGAGCCTCACGGGAAGCGACCCCATCTTCCGACGCACCAATATCCCCATCACCCTTCCCGCCGACAAGGACCAGGCGGTGATAGCACTGATGCTCGCCGGACAGACTGGCGACTCGCTGAAATACGTGAAGACTATCGACCATTTCATCGGAAAATTCCCCGACCTGTTGGACGGCTACTCCGCGAGGGCGCATGTGAAAAGAAACCAGGGCGACTTCGCTGCCGCCACCAGCGACATGGAGACTGCCATCAAGAAAGTGACGGCAAAAGACGAAGCCCACTTCGCCTATGCCCAACTCATCTACCAGAAAGAAATCTACCAGGCCAACATGCCTTACGCCGAATGGAGCATCGACAAGGCCCTCGACGAGACACGCCAGGCTTATGCCATCAACCCGCAACCTATCTACCGACATCTTGAGGCACAGATTCTCTTCACGAAGAAGGAATACCAACAGGCCCACGACTTGTTCATCGACCTCACCCACAGCGAGATAAGGAATCCCGAACTGTTCTATGAGGCAGCACAGTGCAAAACGATGATGGAAGCACCGGTGGAAGAGCGCATCGTGCTGTTGGACAGCGCATTGAACCTTTTCGCCAAACCCTACAGCACTGAAGCAGCGCCCTACTTCATTGCCCGTGCAGGACTACTGGAACAGAAAGGGGAATACCGGCGCGCCGTGGCCGACTACAACCAATACGACACACTGATGGTGGGCAGACTGAATGCTGAATTCTTCTATATGCGCGAACAGTGCGAGGTGAAGGCACGGCAGTTCCAACAGGCCCTCAACGACATTGAAACGGCTTGCCGCATCGACCCTAAGGAAACGCTTTACTGGGCAGAGAAAGCATCGCTGCTGTTAAGGGTGAACCGGAAAGAGGAAGCGCTGACCGCTGCCAACCAATGTGTAACCCTCGACCCGCTATATAGCGAGGGACACCTCTTGCAAGGCCTCGCCCTCGTGCAGACCGGAAAGAAAAAAGAGGGCATCGCTGCCATGGAAAAGGCAAAGAGTCTGGGCAACGAACAGGCTCAATCGCTGATAGACAAGTATAAGTAGGTTAGAAAAGCCTCATTTTGGCACATTCTCTTTTCAGCAAAAAGAAATAATCCGGAAATTATTTGGTTATCAGCCAAAAAAGCAGTAATTTTGCAGCCGATTTGGAGGTTCCGTAGCTCAGCTGGATAGAGCAACTGCCTTCTAAGCAGTAGGTCTTGGGTTCGAGCCATTCAATTTTATTCACTTTTTTATTAACAACAACAAGATGTATTTAGACAAGGCAAAAAAAGAAGAGATCTTTGGAAAATACGGAAAGTCCAACTCTGATACTGGCTCACCAGAAGCCCAGATAGCATTGTTCTCCTACCGTATATCCCATTTGACGGAACACTTGAAAAAGAACCGTAAAGATTATACTACCGCACGGTCGTAGGAAAACGCCGTGCCTTGCTGAACTACCTCTACGACCGCGACATCGAGCGCTATCGTGCCATCATCAAGGCACTTGGTCTGCGTAGATAATTTCAGCAGTGCAAAAGATCTTGGTCCCCTCAAGGCAACGCCTTGTGGGGATTTTTTTGTGTCCCTATCACTGCTGGGAATCCATGACTTCACGGAGCGGAATCATGACGAAGTCGCGCTGCTGCATTAGCGGGTGCGGAATGACAAGGTCGGGATAGGATATATGCAAGTCGTCGTAGAACAGGATGTCGATATCGATGATACGGTCGTGATACACCCCATTACGCGATTTGCGTTTCCTTCCCATCTGCCGCTCAATGCGCTGTGTGGCGACGAGCAGTTGTCGGGGCGACAGCGAAGTGTGGACACACGCCACCGCATTGACAAAGAGATTCTCTGACTCAAACCCCCAGGGCTCGGAAACATAAAGAGCCGATTGGCGCACTACGTCGCCAACCGACTCTTCGATTTTTTCTATGGCCTTGCGGATATTGGCTTCCTTGTCGCCAATATTCGTACCCAGGCCCAGATATGTCACATGATGGTCAGTCATCAAGAATGAGCATGGCATCGCCGAAACATCCGAAGCGATAGCCGTTGTCGATGGCCTTCTGATATGCCTCCATCACCAGGTCGTATCCGCCAAAAGCGCATGCCGACATGAGGAGCGTGGAAAGCGGATGATAGAAGTTGCAGACCATCGAGTTGGCCAACACGAAATCGTAGGGCGGGAAGATGAACTTATTGGTCCATCCCTCATACTCCTTCAGTTGTCCATCAGTGCCCACAGCAGTTTCAGTGGCCTTGGCTACCGTCGTGCCCACCGCACAGATGCGCTTTCCGTTGGATTTGGCACGGTTCACCACATCGCAGGCCTCTTTCTCGATGAACATCTGCTCCGAATCCATCTTGTGCTTGGTGAGGTCTTCTACTTCAATGTTGTGGAAGCATCCCAGCGCACAGTGGAGGGTGACAAAAGCAAAGTCGATGCCCTTGATCTCCATGCGTTTCATCAACTCGCGACTGAAGTGCAAGCCTGATGCAGGTGCTGTGACGGCACCTTCATTCTTCGCATAGATACACTGGAAATTGTCCATGTCCTCGGGCATTACCGGCCGGTCTTTCACGCGCACCGTCTTGGTTTTCGACGGGTCGTTCTCATCCGGAACTTCCTTTTCCGACTCATGGTCGATGATATAATGAGGCAGGGGAGCCGACCCCAAGGCATATAGTTCGCGCTTGAACTTGTCGTGAGGACAATCGTAGAGGAACCTGAGCGTGCGACCACGACTGGTGGTGTTGTCGATGACCTCGGCCACCATCGTGCCACTGTCGTCGAAGAAGAGTTTGTTTCCTATACGTATCTTCCTTGCGGGTTCCACGAGCACATCCCACAACCGGAGGTTTTCGTTGAGTTCCCTGAGCAGGAACACCTCGATTTTAGCATCTGTCTTTTCCTTTGTACCATACAGGCGTGCTGGGAAGACCTTAGTGTCGTTGAAGACAAAGGCATCACCTTCATCGAAATAGTCGATGAGGTGGCGGAACTCAATGAAGGCGGGCGTACCGTCTTCGTTTTCAAGCGTATTTCCCTTCTCGTCGGTAAGATACATATCGATGCGTTTCGACTTGCGGTGAAGCACCATCATCCTGCATTCATCGCGATGGAATGTAGGATAGAGGGCGATTTGCTCCTCGGGTAGTTTGAACTTGAACTGTGATAATTTCATCTATTTTGACTCCTTAAATTGGAATAAATGTTTCATTGATTGAGCATGTGGTCGAGCCACTGTGGGAAGTCATCCATATTGATAGCCTCATCGACATGGTATTGCCCCACCCTAGTACGACGGAGTTGGGTAAGGAAGGCGCCACTCTGCAAATCTGCTCCGATGTCTCTCGCCAAGGCCCTGATGTAGGTGCCTTTGCCACACACCACCCTAATGGTGAGGGTCATGTCTTCGGGCGAGAAGGCGAGCAACTCTATTTCATCGATATGCAGCGGCTTGGCTTTCAGTTCCACGTCTTTGCCCTTGCGCATGAGCAGGTAGGCCCTCTTGCCGTCGACCTTGCATGCAGAAAACTCCGGTGGCACCTGCATGATGTCTCCCACGAAGTGCTGAAGGGTTTGCTCCACCATCTCCTTCGTGATGTGTTTGGTGGGGAAGGTGAAGTTCACCGTATGTTCCTTGTCGTAACTTGCCGTCGTGGCACCAAGTTGCAGCGTGGCCACATATTCCTTGGTGTCGGCCTGCAACTGCGCTATCTGTTTGGTGGCCCTGCCCGTGCAGAGAAGCAGCACCCCGGTAGCCAGAGGGTCGAGGGTGCCAGCATGACCGATTTTCACCCTTTTCACCCTAAGGCGTTTGGAGATGAGGTATCTGACATGTGCCAACGCCCCGAAACTCGACATGCGATAGGGTTTGTCGATGGCTATGACTATACCTTCGTTGAATCTCTGCAGGTTGTTTTCGTCACTCATCCACTAGTCTACCATCGATAATGAATGTCCGGTGAGGAGCAACAGGATGATGATTCCCCCCACGATGATTCTATAAATGCCGAAAGCCTTGAAACCATATTTGGTGAGGAAGGCCACGAACCATTTCATGGCGAGAAGCGCCACGATGAAGGCCACGACACAACCCAGGATGAGCATGGTGATATTGTGGGCGGAAGCCCATGAAGCCTCCTCCTTCAGAAGGTCGAGCAAGTCGAGCAACGTGGCGCCTGCCATCGTAGGCACGGCGAGGAAGAAGGAATACTCTGCCGCCTTCTTACGCGAGAGCCGCTGGGTCATGCCACCCACAATGGTAGCCATCGACCTCGACACGCCTGGAATGACAGAGATACACTGATAGAGTCCGATCTTGAACGCTTTGGGCTCGTCGACCTCGGTAGCATCGCTGCCCTTGTCGAACCACTTGTCGCAAAAGAGCATGAAGATTCCTCCGAGAACAAGCATGACGGCCACCACCTCGACGCTGTCGAGCAACCAGTCGAGAGCACCCGATTTCTTAACGAGAAGTCCAACGATAACAGCAGGCAGGACACCGATAAACAGCAACCAATAGAACCTGAACTTATGCAGGAACCGCTGCCAAGCATTGGAACCTTCTGGAGCAGGTGTGTTGTCGAGCCGGAAGAATTTCTTCCAATAAAGGAAGACAACCGACAGGATGGCCCCGAACTGTATGATGAAAGTGAAAGCGTGAACGAAACTGTCGCCCTGACGCATACCCAACAGGTTTTGCGTAATAATCATGTGGCCGGTAGAGGAAACAGGCAGAAACTCCGTAAGTCCCTCGACTACGGCAATGATGATGGTCTCTAACCACGTCATTCTTTGCTCTCCTTATCTTTTGTGCGGTACATCACCCCGTAAATCATGGAGACAAACCCGATGAAGCATACCACGGGTGCCACCTTGATGCGCATGGGGCTGAAGATGTCGGGGTTAAAAGTACTTTCGTTGGACCCTGCGCCACTCATGAGGAGGAATCCCAAAATGACTATTACCATGCCTATGGTGAGCAGAATGAAATTGCGCCGACCAAAAGCCAGGTTCTTCTTGTCCGTCATAATAATAAAAAGGTTTTTTGGATTAAATCTTGTAAAGTTCGCCTGCCTTCATCTTGAGGAAACTGTTCACCGACAGCCATGAGCAGAAGGTGGTGATGAGGATGCCGGCAAGAAGCACGGCAATGCCGGTAATGGCGACAATCTGCCAGGTGAGCACCAGTTTCACCTCCGGGTCGTACTGGTAGAGGAAATAGAGTCCTACTCCAAGCACAACCAGCGCGATGAGCGCGGCAACGATGCCCAGGACAATGGCCTGCTTGATGAAGGGCCTTCGGATGAATCCCCATGAAGCACCTACGAGTTTCATGGTGTGGATATTGAAACGCCGGGCATAGATACCCAGTTTCACCGTGTTGTTGATCAATACGAAGGAAACGATGAGCAGCAGCGCGGCAAGGATGAGCAGCACAATACTGATCTTCTTCAAGGTCTTGTTCACGTTTTCCACAAGATCCTCAGGATAACGTATCTCTGTGACAGAAGGAATCTTGGTCAGTTCATCTGAAATCCACTTCAGTGAATCATTGGTGGCGTAATCGGCATTGAGTTGGAACTCTATTTGCGAACTGAAGGGGTTGGTGCCCGCAAATTCCGACGGGTCGGTGCCAAGCACCTCTTTCTGCTCCTCAAGCACCTGCTCCTTGCTGATAAACTCCAGTTTATTGATGTAGGGTTTGGCAATGAGTTTGTCGCAAAGTTGTTGTGCCTCAGGGTCGGTAACATCCTCACCCAACAGCATGGTGACGGTAAGTTTCTCCTTGACATATGCCGACAGGTTACGGGCTGTAAACACAGAGAGGACTACCATTCCCAAGAGTATCAGCACCATTGCCGTGCTAATGCATAACGTAAACACCTGCAATCCTTGGCGATTGCGGGTCTTGTTCTTATTCTTTCCCATTTTCCTGAAATGTAAATTGCAATCTACATTATTATTTAGGGGAGGTCACAGCCACAGCCATCTCTCTTGATCAACTGGGGCACGACAACCTACCCTTACTCAAAATTAGGTGCAAATATACTAAATTTTCCAGCGCATTACAACACTTTAACGACTATTAACGCAGCGCAATCTGAAATCTTTGATTTTTTTATTGCAGTAACGTGCTTTTTCACTATCTTTGCCACTACGCAGCCAAGAGATGCTGCGGTTCGGAAAAGATACGCTCATGAGCACGATTATCTACCCTTCTCCCATCTTCGGACCAGTGCATAGCCGGAGACTGGGCATTTCGCTTGGCATCAACCTCATGCCCGGCGACGGAAAGATATGCACCTTCGACTGCATCTACTGTGAGTGTGGCCTGAACGCCAGCCACCGCCCTAAACAGGGGCGCCCCACCCGTGAGCAGGTGAGAGAATGCCTGAGAGAGACCCTCACATCAATGGCCATGCGTGACGAACACCCCGACGTGCTGACTTTCGCCGGCAACGGAGAGCCTACGGCCCACCCCGACTTTGCCGGTATCATCGACGACACCATAGAATTGCGCAACCAACTTGCTCCATCGGCGAAGGTGTCGGTGCTGAGCAACGCCACGTTCATCCACCACGACAAGGTGAGGGAAGCCTTGATGAAAGTAGACAACAACATCCAGAAACTCGACACCGTGGACGCCGACTATATCCGACGTGTGGACCGCCCTACTCAACGGCGCTACAACGTGGAAGAGATCGTGGAACTGTTGAGGCGCTTCGAAGGCCATGTGGTGATACAGACGATGTTTATGAAAGGCATGACCGACGGCGGCAACGTAGACAACACCACCGACCACTACGTGCTGCCATGGCTCGCCGCCCTGAAACGCATCTCGCCACGTGAGGTGATGATCTACACCATCGACCGCGAGACTCCTTTTGCCCAACTGGAAAAAGCCAGCAAGGCTGAACTCGACCGTATCCGCGACCTTGTAGTGGCAGAAGGCATTCCGTGCAGTGCATCGTACTGACACCTTCCTTTCACAACTATTCAAATCCCCCAACAACAACCATCTCCTATAACAAGCACTATGACCGACCAAAACATCCGCCTCGACTATTTGTCCAAACTCAACTACGCCATGTGGAGCAATGGCTTCAAATGTCTCAAAGTCTGTGAACTGACCAACGACGGCGAAGACGACTGGCACAACATCATCGTGCGCATCAGCGGCGAGATGCTCACCGAAACGGAGAGCCGCCTCGACCTGGTGCCACATGGGGCTACCGTGGAAGTAGAGCGCCTGAGCATCATACCCGACGCACAGAAGTTGCATTCCCTCAATGAGAGCATCAACTCGCAATTCACACTCTCGGTGGAAGCAGACGGACAAGAGACGTTCACACACACCTACCCCATCCGCCTGCTTGCCTTTAACGAATGGACAGGACTGAATATGATGCCCGAGAACACTGCTGCGTTCGTCATCCCCAACTCCCCTGCGCTCAACAGCGTGAAATTAGATGCGGCAAAGCACCTGGAGCGGCTCACCGGCTCATCATCACTCGACGAATACCAGACGCAGGACCACAACCGCGTGCGGGCCATGGTGGCATCAGTGTATGAGGCACTGCGCCAACAAGGCATCGTGTATATCACGCCGCCCGCCAGTTTCGAGGAAAACGGCCAACGGGTGCGGCTCGCCGATGATGTGCTGAGCCAGAAACAGGGCACCTGCGCCGACCTTGCCCTGCTGATGGCATCATGCCTGGAGAGTATCGGTCTGAACACCTTGCTGGTACTGACAAAGGGGCACATGATGCTGGGATGCTGGCTTGTAGACAAACGCTACCCGCAAATCATGTGCGACGACGTGAGTTTCCTCTCCAAGTCGGTGGCCGACGGCATCAGCGAAATCGTGCTCGTGGAGACAACGATGATTACCCAGAACGGCGTGTCGTTCGAGCAGGCCGTGACTGCCGCAGAAGACCTGATACACAACAAGCCTGACGACTTCCTCGCTGCCATCGACGTGAAGACATGCCGCCTCAACGGCATCCGGCCGATACCCACATCCAACGAGCAGGTGGAACAAAAGGGGATTGCCCACGACAACGTCACCGAAGAGGTGCGTGAACTGCGCCAATACCAAATTGAAGAAGAGGTGGACCGCAAACTCACCCGCCAACAGGTCTGGGAGCGCAAACTCCTGGACTTCTCGCTGCGCAACAACCTGCTCAACCTGCGTATCGGCAAACGCGTGCTTCCCTTCTTCTCCTTCAATATCAAGGAACTGGAAGACCATATCCAAGCGAAGGAAGATTTCAGCATTCTCCCGTGCCCACCAAATAACGACGTCAAACCCGATGAGTCGGGCTTGTATGACTCGCGGAAATACCGCGACACCATGGAGGCGAATGTGCTCGAAGGCCTGGAACACAAACAAATCTACAGTTTCCTGAAGGACGATGACTTGAAGACCAGCCTGAAGAACCTTTTCCGCTCATCGCGCACGGCGCTGGAAGAGAACGGTGCCAACACCCTCTTCCTGGTCTTTGGCCTCCTGAAATGGTATGAGAACGACAAGAGCGTGAAGCCACGCTATGCGCCCCTGCTCCTTGAGCCCGTGGATATCGTAAAGAAGAGCGGCAACAACTATGTGCTGCGCATGAGGGAGGAAGACATCACCTTCAACACCACGCTCGTGGAGATGATGAAACAACAATACGACATCAACATCACCGGGGTGAACCCGCTGCCTGTCGACAACTCAGGCATCGATGTGACAGAGGTCTTCGCCAGAGTACGGAAAGCCATCAATGACCATCCCAAATGGGACTTGGTGGAGGAGAGTATGGTTGGACTCTTCTCGTTCAACAAGTTCGTGATGTGGAACGACATCCACAACAATGCCGACAAGATGTGCCAGAACCCCGTGGTGAAGAGTCTGATAGAGAAACGACTGGTAAACGTGACCGACGGGTCGACCACCGATACACGCAAGGTAGACGTCAGCACCGCTCCCGGACAGTATGCCATTCCCATGGACGTGGACTCTTCGCAGTTGGAAGCCGTGATAGAGTCGGGCGAGGGAAGGAGTTTCATCCTCTACGGCCCTCCGGGCACCGGCAAGAGCCAGACCATCACCAACATGATAGCCAATGCCCTTTACAACGGGCGCCGCGTGCTGTTCGTGGCAGAGAAGATGGCTGCCCTTGAGGTGGTACAGAAACGTCTTGCCAAGATTGGGCTCGACCCATTCTGCCTGGAAATGCATTCCAACAAGATGACGAAAGGACACCTGCTGGAACAGTTGAAACAGGCCCTTGACATCACCCGCCTGAAATCTCCACAGGAATATGAGCAAGAGTCGCAGGCGCTCTTCGAGCAGCGCAAGCAACTCATCAAATACGTGAACCTGCTCCACACCCCACAACCCTCCGGACTGTCGCTCTATGAGTATATCTCACGCTACACCGCCATCCAGAGCGAGGAAGCCATCGCCCCTACCCCAGCCTTCATCAACGGCATCAACGTGCAGCGCATCGCCGATGCAGAGCGGGCATTGGCCGAACTGGCTCCCGTCTTCGCCATCACAGGTGCCCCGGGGCAGAATCCGCTCAACGGACTGCTCATCACCGACCCCAGTTACGACGCCCAGCAAAAGACCTCGCAACTGCTCGCACAACTCAGCCCGTTGTTGCCGAAAGCCATCAGCGCCATACAGGCGTTGGGCACTGCCAACGGCCTCACCATCCCAGGCACCGCTGCCGGAGCGCAATGGGCAGAACAGTTTGCCAATGCCGTGGCAAAGACCCCCGCGCTGAACAAGGACATCCTCACCATTGCCACCAACAAAGCCATGAGCGACCGCTGGCAACAGATTATCGCAAAGGGAAAGGCTCGCGACGAAGCGCGCGCCACGCTCTCACGCAACTATACTCCCGGAATATTGCAGGTAGACGTGACGAAACTTGCCGGCGACTGGAACAATGCTTGCGGCAAATGGTTCCTCCCCCGTTTCTTTGCCAAGAAGAGTGTGGTGAAGGGACTGAAAGGCTACTCTCCAAGTGTCTCTTCCGAAGCCATTCCGAATATCATCGGCCAACTGCAGCAATACCAACAGTTGTCGGGAGAGTTGACGCCATTGCAAAATGAGATGAGCCGCATCTTCGGACTTCTTGCCACTCCTGGCAGTGAGCAATGGCAGAAGATGGAGGAGAGCCTTCGCAATGCCGTCGGCATACAGGCGATGATGCAACAGACGGGTGCCCCAGCGGCTTATGTGCCGCCGGCAGACCGCAACGCCACGCTGTCGGTCGACCTGAGTGCGGTAAGACAAGTCAACTCACTGCTGGGCGGTGCAGTAAACTACTGTGCGTTATCACCCAAAATCACCTTGGACACCGTGGTGCAGCGACTGCCACAGTGGCAGGTGAACATCAGTCAGTCGAGAGACTGGTCGCAGTGGTGCCTCCGCCGCAGACAACTGCTTACCATGCATCTCGCTCCTGTCATCGACTACCTGGAGCAAGGACACGACCAGAACGAAGCCCGAGATGCCATGCTCCGAGGACTATACAAGAAACTCTCGATGGACATCATCGACAAAGACAGCGAACTGCAGGTCTTCAACGGACTCATCTTCGAGGAGAAGATTGCGCTCTACCGCGACAAGGCCAAGCAGTTCCAGGAGTTGACGAAGAAAGCCCTCTACTGCACATTGGCATCACGCATCCCGTCGCTGACAATTGAGGCCACACACAGTTCGGAAATCGGCACGTTGAAGCGCATGATAGCATCAGGAGGCCGAGGCACTACCATCCGGCACATCATCGACCAGATACCCACCCTGTTGCCCAAGTTGTGCCCCTGCATGCTGATGAGCCCCATCTCTGTGGCACAGTTCATCGACCTCGACCAGGAGAAGTTCGACATCGTGGTATTCGACGAGGCGTCGCAGATGCCTACAAGCGAAGCCATTGGTGCCATTGCCCGCGGAAAGGCCCTTATCGTGGTGGGCGACCCGAAACAGATGCCGCCCACGAGTTTCTTCGTCACTACAAATGTCGATGAGAGCGAGTCGGAGAACGACGACATGGAGAGCATCCTCGACGACTGCATCACGCTCTCCTTCCCCGACCATTACCTGACATGGCATTACCGCAGCCGCCACGAGAGCCTCATCGCCTTCAGCAATGCGCAATACTACGAAGGCAAACTCTTTACCTTCCCCTCGGTAGACGACAGGGCATCCAAGGTGAGCCTGGTCAATATCGACGGTACCTACGACATGGGAAAGACACGTTGCAACCGTGCCGAAGCCGAGGCCATCGTCAAGGAAGTGGTGCGCCGACTGAAAGACCCGGAGTTGTCGAAACGCAGCATCGGTATCGTGTCGTTCAGCAAGGTGCAGCAAGACCTCATCGAAGACATCCTGGTAGATGAACTGGGCAAAGACCCGGAACTGGAGAAGAAGGCCTACGACTGCGAGGAACCTATCTTCATCAAGAACCTGGAGAACGTGCAGGGCGACGAGCGCGACGTCATCCTGTTCTCCGTGGGCTACGGACCCGACAAGAGCGGGCGCGTGTCGATGAACTTCGGACCGCTCAACAACCAAGGCGGTGAACGCCGACTCAACGTGGCGGTGAGCCGCGCACGCTATGAGATGGTGGTGTTCTCTACCCTCCGTGCCGAGCAAATCGACCTGAACCGCAGTCAGGCGCGTGGCGTGGAAGGGCTGAAACGCTTCCTTGAATTTGCCAAGAGCGGGCGTATGCCCGTAGCCTCCACACAGATAGAAGACCCGGTGGATACCACACTGACCGACTCCATAGCCACCGAACTCATTGCCCATGGCTATAAGGTGGACACGAGAGTGGGACGCTCACGCTTCAAAGTCGACCTGGCTGTCATCGACCCACAGGACCCCAACCGTTACCTGCTGGGTATCAACTGCGACGGCAACACCTACTACGAGACAAAGACGGAGCGCGACCGTGAAATCTGCCAACCTGGGGTGCTACAAGGCCTGGGATGGAACCTGATGAGGGTGTGGACCATCGACTGGTTCCTCAACCGCGAGAAAGTGCTCGACCGCATTCTCGACAAACTCGACTCCCTGTCGGGCGACAAGACGGCTTCGCCTGCCATCGCAGGAACCAATGACAAGGCAAAGCAAGCCCCTGCGCCACAACCGCTGATGTCGAACCAGGCAAAGTCGGCTTCGGCAGGTGTTTCGGATGAAGAGTCGGAACAGATGAAAAAACTCTCCTCCATCCCATTTGCCGTGACCGAGGACGACTTGTTGGAAATCAAGAACGACATGGAAAAGGAATATAACCGTGCCGACATACCCATTAAGTTGCAGAGTGCCACGCAGGATGCGGTGGCGCTGCATCGCCGGCAGATTGCCGCCGACCTGCATACCATCATCGCCAGCGAACAACCCGTGAACTACAGTTACCTGCAGAACCGCATCAGGCAGATATACGGCCAGTCGCGCATGACCGATCGCCTGAAGCATATCATCGATACCGAGGTGTCGAAGTCGTATGTCGACCCGTCGTCGGCTCCCAACGACCCCACCATCTGGTCGGATGCCCAACATGCGCAAGGCTACAAGTTCTACCGCAAAGCCAATGGCCGTGAACCAGAGCAGATTCCTACAGTGGAAATCAAGAACCTGCTAAGAATGGCGGTATCGCAACAATTGTCGCTATCCCACGAAGACTTGTTGCGCCAGGCTGCCAAACTGCTGGGCTTCACCCGGCGCACACCGCGTCTCGACAGTGCGGTGAACCGTGCCGTCGACCAACTCTGCAACGAGCGTTTCATGACCAACCAAGATGGAATGATAACGATGTGCTGACCATTGAGATGATAACAACTCGATGAAAATAGAGAAGGGTTTCGGAATTCCGAAACCCTTCTCTATTTTGTTTTCTGTATCTTTTACAGCCACCTCACATAGCAGAAATCCTGACGGTGAGGCAACTTGTCGCTCTTCGGATACATACGAACGGCTGTCTTGTAAGTACCGGCCTCATCGGGCATGATCTTGCACTCGAAGGTATAGAGGTTGCCTTCTTTCGACACAAGTTTGAAAGGATAGACCTTGGAAATCCTGTCTTCTCCCTTTGCATCGCTCTTGAGCACCACAAACTCGAGTCCGATGGCATCATCGAGACCCTGCTCGTCGATGACGAACTTCACGGTGAACTCCGTACCTGTCTCAGCACCCGACTCATGCAGGTCGCTCGACCTTGAAACCACAGAGATGGCATCCCAACGCTCTGCCACGGTCTCTTTCCAGAAGGCAATCTCCTTGGCCAACTGGTTGTCGTTGGCATGGAGTTTCTTCGAACGCTCTGCCAGGCGGCAGTAGAACTTCGAGAAATAATCGTCGAGTTGACGCTTCATGGTGTAGTGTGGAGCGATGGTGGCGATAGAATTCTTGATGACCTTGATCCAACCCTCGCTGTAGCCTTTCTTGTTCTTGTTGTAGTAGAGTGGGATAATCTCATTCTCGAGCAAGCCATAGATGGTGGCAGCATCAAGTTGGTCTTGGTAACCCTGGTTCTCGTAGGTGCGTTTCTCGGTAAGGGCCCATCCGGCACCTTCGCGATAGCCCTCAAGCCACCAGCCGTCGAGCACGGAGAGGTTGACCACACCATTCATCTCTGCCTTTTCGCCAGATGTTCCAGAAGCCTCAAGCGGGCGGGTAGGCGTGTTCATCCAGATATCCACACCCGAGACAAGGCGACGGGCAAGACGGAAGTCGTAGTCTTCAAGGAAGATTATCTTTCCAAGGAACTCCGGACGCTGACTGATCTCGAAGATTCTCTTGATAAGACCCTGGCCTGCGCCGTCGGCGGGGTGAGCCTTTCCGGAGAAGATGAACTGCACGGGATGCTCAGGATCGTTGACAATCTTGGCCAAACGGTCGAGGTCGGTGAAGAGCAGGTGAGCACGCTTATAAGTGGCGAAACGACGGCAGAATCCAATCATCAACGCATTGGGGTTGATTTTCTGGAGCAGGGAGACCACACGCGAGGGGTCGCCTTGGTTCTTGAGCCATGTCTCGCGGAATTTGTCGCGGATATAGTCGACGAGTTTTTTCTTCAAAGCCATGCGGGTGGCCCAGATTTCCTCATCAGGCACATCGTAAATGGCATGCCAGATTTTCTCGTTGCTCTGGTCGCCCATGAAGTTCTTGTCGAAATACTTGGCATAGAGTTGACGCCACTCTGTAGCAGCCCAACTGGGGAAGTGAACACCATTGGTGACATACCCCACATGATTCTCCTCGGGATAATAACCATTCCAGATAGGAGCGAACATTTTCTGGCTTACCCAACCATGGAGTTTGCTCACGCCATTGACCTCCTGGCAAGTGTTGCAGGCGAAAATCGACATGCAGAAACGCTCGGAGTGGTCGTCGGGATTCTGACGGCCCATGCCGATGAACTCATCCCATGTGATGCCCAGCATCTGGGGATATCCACCCATGTACTTTCCGAAAATCGACTCATCAAAATAGTCGTGGCCGGCAGGTACCGGGGTATGCACAGTGTAGAGTGATGAGGCACGCACCAATTCAAGAGCCTGGTTGAATGACAGGCCTTCATGCACATAGTCGCAAAGACGCTGCAAGTTACACAGTGCGGCGTGACCCTCGTTGCAATGGTAGATTTCTTTCTGAATGCCCAACTTCTTGAGTGTGAGCATACCGCCGATGCCGAGGAGGATTTCCTGCTTGAGCCTGTTCTCCCAGTCACCGCCATAGAGAGAGTGGGTGATGGGTTTGTCGAACTCAGAGTTCATCTCATTGTCGGTATCCAGCAGGTAGAGTGGAATACGTCCTACATTCACACGCCATACATAAGCATGAACTTGGTAATTCATGTAAGGCACGTCGACGACGAGATGGTTGCCGTCGGCATCGAGTTGTCTCTCGATAGGCAGCGAATTGAAGTTCTGGGCCTCGTAGTTGGCAATCTGCTGTCCGTCCATGCTGAGCGACTGCTTGAAATAGCCAAATCTGTAGAGGAATCCCACTGCACACATGTCAACATTGCTGTCGGAAGCCTCCTTCAGGTAATCGCCGGCAAGCATACCCAAACCGCCGGAGTAAATCTTCAGCACCTGATTGAGACCGTACTCCATGCTGAAATAAGCCACGGAAGGCCGTGATTTGTCGGGTTTCACATCCATGTAAGCGCGGAATTTCTTATACACATCTTTCACGCACTTCATGATGTTCTTGTCTTTTTCTATCTCTTGTTTCCTATCGTAACTGAGGCGCTCGAGGAGCATCACAGGGTTGTGTCCCACCTCTTCGTAAAGTTCTTCGTCGAGGCTTCTCCAAAGATCACGAGCCTCATAATTCCATGCCCACCACATATTATGGGCGAGTTCGTCAAGACATTCCAGTTGCTTGGGAAGTTTTGACTTTACCATCACTTCCTTCCACTGGGGAACATTTGCATAATCTGCCTTAATTTTCATAAACTAATAAAATAAGTTGCTAATTGGTTTCTTTTCTTTGTGAGGCTGTTCTCAACGCGAAGTCATAAGCCTCATAATAATAGGTAATGAAATGGCTCCAAAGAGCCTTTTTCGACAGTTTGTCGGCATTGGCACGAGCCTTGGCTACCTGCTCCTTGCTGAATGCCGAGAAAGCCGAAACAGTATCCTTGATGGCATCTGCCACCTCGGAGTAGTTGTAATCGGTGCGGTGAATGACCTTTACGCCATCTTCCAACTCGCTGTGGCCGCCTTTCACCATGTTCGCCCACTGACCGAAACCGGCCAGGTCGGTAGTGATGCATGGCACCTTGAAGGCAACAGCCTCGAGCGGAGTATATCCCCATGGTTCATAATAGGAGGGGTAGATACAGAGGTCATTGCCCAGAACCAGGTCGTAATAGGTCATGTTGAACACGCCATCATCGCCTGTGAGGTAACACGGAAGGAAGATGAGTTTCACATGGTCTTCGGCACGGTTCCACATATCGAGGAACTTGAGCATACCGAGCACATTGTCATGAGTCATGTTGTGCAGCCAATGTGTGATAAGGGGAACCTCAAGTGGAGTGTCAAACTTTTTCCCACTTGCAAGACGTTCTACCAAGTCCTTTCTGGGCTCTCCCACCCATCCCGGCACTTCGATGAATGCCAGCACTTGTTTCTTCAGATTCTTGTCGCGCAAGAGCCTGTTCATGGCCTCGATATATACATCCACGCCTTTGTTGCGGAACTCATATCTTCCACTTGTAGAAACGATAAGCACATCGTCGCCAAGGTCTGTACCCATGAGCGCATTGGCCACACTGATGAGACGCTGACGGGCCAACCGACGCTTCTTCGTAAATTCTGCTCCTTTCGGAACGAAATTATTCTCAAATCCATTGGGCAAAACCACATCGACAGGCTTGTCGAGCAATTCCAGACATTCCTTTGCCGTGATATCACTAACGGTAGTGAAACAGTCAACATTTTTGGCAGTTTGTTTCTCGATGGAATGCTTGCTCTGCATATTCAACTCTCCTGCCATCTGATCACCATTGTAGGCGAAGAGATAATCATAGAGTGGCTTGTTGTTTCCTGCAATACTTCTCCCAATACTCGTAGCATGGGTGGTGAAGACCGTTGCAATTTGTGGCAGACGGTGGCGGATGTAAAGGAGTCCCAGTCCGGTCATCCATTCATTGCCATGATAGATGACTTTCGTATCGGCATTGAGATAGAAATGATAGAAACTCTCCACTACCAATCCTGCGGCATAAGAAAACATCGAGGCTTCGTCGTAGTCGCCATAGGCATGCAGACTGTCTACTTGGTACAGTTCCCATAGCATGGCGTAGATATCGTTTTTCTTGTCGAAATAGGGTTCGAAATCCACCAAGATGGCTATTGGCTTTCCGGGAATGTCCCATCGGCCAATTTTCATGTTCAAGCCTTCCTTACTTGCCTCCTTCCTCCACTCTTCAAAGAGTGTAGGGTCTTCGATAAAGTAAGGTGATTGATTTTTGTGCCAACAGTCAGGGCCGATAAAGATAATGTGGTCGTTTATCCTCTCTTGCAAGGTTTTTGCCCTTGTAGACAACACAGTATAAATACCACCGACTTTATTGCAGACTTCCCAACTTGATTCAAAAATATAATCGGGGAATAACAATTGTTTACCCATGTGAAAAACTAATAATCAGGGTGCAAAGTTACTAAAAAAAAACTAAAAAATTCAGATGATGAAGAAGTTTTTTGCTTCAAGACAACGCTTATATTGGAAAAAAGGATAACTTTGTAATAAAAACATAACTGGTATATCAAAACAATTCTAAACCACCATGTTGAAACTGTTCATCTCATTGGCTTTGAGTGTAATAACACTCTGTTGCCAAGCCCAGGAAGCACAGCCTTTCAAGGGTAAGTTCTATAATGAAGAGTATCAAATCTACCTGACCATTGATGCATACGAGCAAAGCCTCCGTGTGCCAGGACAGGAAGTGTTTGGCGAAGTGCCCGGCTATTTGAGTTCGAAACGCGACTCAAGGGTGTGGCTGTTGACCGACGTCACCGTGAAAAACGACCATAGCGCAGTTATCGATGTCATCAACGACTATGGCAGCGAGGATTTCACCGCTCTCTTGACACTGGATGGAGAAGGCAACATCACCATGAAACACCAAGAAGGCAGCACTTATAAAATCGTGGTGAAAAACAAATACGTGAAAATCCCATCCAAAATTGTGCTGAAACCGGTTAAATGATTCAGAATTAATGAGTTAAATGATTCAGGATTAATAAGATGTGAAATGTCATTACCACTTCACTTTGCTTCCCTCAAATAGAACAGATTTCAACAACGAAAGACTCAGCAATCCCCATGTAGAGACGGGATTCTTCCCGTCTCCTTAGCGGAATGCTAAGCAAACAACACTACTCCTTTAACTCTCCCCTTACTCCTCTTTACACCCCACCCCACCTTTACTCCATAAAGACAAAAAAAGTCTCCCCGGATGCCCTGAGGCTCCGGGGAGACAGTAAAGGAGGCGGTGACCTACTCTCCCGCATTGCATTGCAGTACCATCGGCGCGGGCAGTCTCTGTTCGGGATGGGAAGAGGTGGGACCCTGCCGCAATAGCCACCTGATCTTAGGTTGCGTGCCCGGCATGCCCCAGACAGGGGCAGCGGGACGTGTGGGTGACACGGCACAAGCAAGTGACCGTAGATACGAAAACCACATAGGTCTCTCCGTATATCCTGTCCGCATATCATACGGACGGTGCAACTGAAGGCACGGCAAGGATGAAAGTGTTCGGGCAATTAGTAGCGCTCGGCTTTGACGTCACCGTCTTTACACCTGCGCCCTATCAACGTCGTCGTCTGCGACGGCCCTCAGAGGAGCTCTAATCTCGCGGGGGGCTTCGCGCTTAGATGCTTTCAGCGCTTATCCCGGCCAGACGCGGATACCCGGCGGTGCGGCTGGCGCCACAACCGGCAAACCGGAG
>OMZE01000075.1 GCA_900315455.1 uncultured Prevotellaceae bacterium
AAAGTTTATCGAGACACTGAAGAACATCTGGAAGGTGGAGGATTTGCGCCAGCGAGTCCTCATCACCATCCTGTTCACGGCAATTTACCGTTTCGGCTCGTTCGTCGTGCTTCCTGGCATCGACCCGGGCAAGTTGGAAAATCTGCAGTCACAGACCGAGGGCGGACTCATGTCGCTGCTCGATATGTTCTCCGGTGGTGCTTTCTCTAATGCGTCTATTTTCGCATTGGGAATCATGCCATACATCTCTGCTTCCATCGTGATGCAGTTGCTCGCAGTGGCCGTGCCCTACTTCCAGAAAATGCAGCGCGAGGGAGAGAGCGGAAGGAAGAAAATCATGTGGTATACCCGTGTGCTCACGGTGGCCATCCTGGTGTTCCAGGCTCCTTCCTACCTCCTCAACCTCAAGGCTCAGTCTGCAGGTGCACTCAACCCGGCCATCTCTTGGAACTGGTTCATGTGGACAGGTCTTATCATCCTCGCCGCAGGTAGTATGTTCATCCTCTGGCTGGGTGAGCGCATCACTGACAAAGGTGTGGGCAACGGTATATCGCTCATCATTATGATTGGCATCATCGCCAGGCTTCCGCAGTCTTTCATGCAGGAGGTCACCTCGCGATTCACTGCCATCACAGGTGGCGGTCTCGTGATGTTCATCATCGAGTTGCTTATACTCTTCGTCGTCGTCTGCGCTGCCATCCTGCTTACTCAGGCCGTGCGTAAAGTGCCTGTACAGTATGCACGCAGAGTGCAGGGCAACAAGACTTTCGGTGGGGCCCGTCAGTACATCCCCCTGAAACTCTTCGCTGCCAACGTGATGCCTATCATCTTCGCTCAGGCCCTGATGTTCATCCCATTGGCCCTCGTACAGTACTCGACGAACAACACGAGTTATGTCATGAGGTCGCTCATGGACCATACCAGCCTGTTGTATAATGTGGTGTTCGCTGCTCTCATCATCGCGTTCACCTATTTCTACACGGCCATCACGCTCAACCCCACTCAGATGGCTGAGGACATGAAGCGCAACAACGGGTTCATTCCCGGCGTGAAGCCAGGCAAACCTACTGCCGACTACATCGACACCATCATGTCGCGCATCACCTTCCCTGGTTCGCTCTTCATAGCGTTCATCGCTATCATGCCGGCTCTCGCTGGCTTGCTCAATGTGCAGCAGGGATTCGCACAGTTCTTCGGCGGCACATCGCTGCTGATTCTCGTGGGTGTGGTCATCGACACGTTGCAGCAGATACAGAGCCACCTAATGATGCGCCATTACGACGGCCTCCTCAAGGCTGGTCATACTCGTGGCGGCGTCTCGGCTTACTAATGACCTCGGATGAGTATATTTCTTAAGACTGAGGACGAAATCGAACTGATGAGGCGGGCAAACCGGCTTGTAGGCCGGACGCTCGCCGAATTGGCAAGACATATCCAGCCGGGAGTCAACACACTCCAACTCGATAAGATCGCAGGGGAGTTCATCCGCGACCATGGGGCAATACCCACGTTCAAGAACTTCCCCAACCCTTATGGGGGACCATTCCCCGCCAACATCTGCACGTCGGTCAACAACGTGGTGGTGCATGGAATACCAAGTGCCAAGACAGTGTTGCGCGAGGGCGACATCATCTCCATCGACTGCGGTACGCTGCTCGACGGCTTCAATGGCGACTCGTGCTATACGTTCTGCGTGGGAGAGGTGACCGAAGAGGTGCGACAACTGCTCGTCACCACTTACGAGGCTCTCTACGAAGGCATCAAGCAGGCGGTCGCTGGCAACCGTATCGGTGATATCGGAAGTGCCGTGCAAGACCATTGCGAGTCGCACGGCTATGGGGTGGTGCGCGAACTTACCGGACATGGCATCGGACGCAAGATGCACGAAGACCCGATGGTGCCCAACTACGGCAAACGTGGCAACGGACCAAAACTCAAGGAGGGAATGTGCATCGCCATCGAACCGATGGTCACCATGGGCGATAAGGCCATCTCGCTGCTCTCCGACCGCTGGTCGGTTTGCACCCGCGACGGTAAGCCGGCAGCCCATTACGAGCACACCATCGCCATAAGGCGGGGCGAGGCCGAGATATTGTCTTCTTTCGACGAAATAGAAAATATAGTAGGAAAAATCAAGTAGTATATGGCAAAACAAGCCGCAATAGAGCAAGACGGAACAATCGTTGAGGCTTTGTCCAACGCAATGTTCAGAGTGGAACTGGAGAATGGATGCCCCATCACGGCACATATCTCGGGCAAGATGAGGATGCACTACATCAAAATCCTGCCCGGCGACAAGGTAAAGGTCGAGATGAGTCCTTACGACCTCACGAAGGGCAGAATAGTGTTTAGATACAAGTAATTTTTATGTGACATATGAAGACAAGAGCATCAATCAAGAAACGCACGCCCGACTGCAAGATTGTACGACGCAAGGGACGCCTTTTTGTCATCAACAAGAAGAACCCCAAGTATAAGCAGCGTCAGGGCTAAAAACGCATCAAGGCACATCGTGCCGGAAATGAATTTATCAATTTTTTAAATTTTTCAAACAAAATCAATGGCAATAAGAATTGTTGGAGTAGATTTGCCCCAGAACAAGCGTGGCGAAATCGCATTGACTTATATCTATGGTATAGGTCGAAGTAGTTCAGCAAAGATATTGGACAAGGCAGGCGTAAGCCGCGACCTGAAGGTCAACGAATGGAGTGACGACCAGGCAGCCAAAATCCGTGAAATCATCGGCGCTGAATTCAAAGTGGAAGGTGACCTCAGGTCAGAAGTCCAGATGAACATCAAGCGACTGATGGACATCGGATGCTACAGAGGCGTAAGACATCGTAACGGTCTTCCGGTACGCGGACAGAGCACCAAGAACAATGCCCGTACCCGCAAGGGAAAGAAGAAGACTGTCGCTAACAAGAAAAAGGCTACAAAGTAATTAGGTAGAAAGTAAGTATCATGGCAAAGAAAACAGTCACTTCGAAAAAGAGAAATGTAAAGGTTGATGCTCTCGGACAACTTCATGTCCACAGTTCATTCAACAATATTATCGTGTCTTTGGCCAATAGCGAGGGACAGGTCATCTCATGGTCGTCGGCCGGAAAGATGGGCTTCCGTGGCTCAAAGAAGAATACTCCCTATGCCGCACAGATGGCAGCAGAGGATTGCGCAAAGGTGGCCTACGACCTCGGACTGAGGAAGGTAAAGGCTTATGTCAAGGGACCGGGTAACGGACGTGAGTCGGCTATCCGTGCCATTCACGGAGCAGGTATCGAGGTTATCGAGATCATCGATGTCACACCACTCCCACACAATGGCTGCCGCCCACCAAAACGCCGCCGCGTGTAAACTCAACGACCCTGATCCTGCACATCGAGGACAGGATATTACAAAATTCAAAGCAATTTATTTTATATTATGGCTAGATACATAGGACCGAAATCAAAAATCGCACGCCGTTTTGGAGAGCCCATCTTCGGCGCAGACAAAGTTTTGTCTAGGAGAAACTTCCCTCCTGGACAGCATGGCAATAGCCGTCGCCGCAAGCAGTCGGAGTACGCTGTCATGCTGGCAGAGAAGCAGAAGGCCAAGTACACCTATGGTGTGCTCGAGCGCCAGTTCCGTAATATGTTTGAGAACGCAGCCAAAGCCGATGGTATCACGGGCGAGGTGCTGCTCCAGAATCTGGAAAGCCGACTCGACAATGTCGTCTTCCGTCTGGGTATAGCCCCCACACGTGCTGCTGCCAGGCAACTCGTAGGCCACAAGCACATCGTGGTCGATGGAAAAGTTGTCAACATTCCTTCTTACTCGGTGAAACCCGGACAAATCATCGGGGTTCGTGAGAAATCAAAGTCTTTGGAAGTCATCGAGGCTGCGCTCGCAGGGTTCAACCACAGCAAGTATCCTTGGATAGAGTGGGATGAGAACACCAAGAGTGGAAAGTTCCTCCACAAGCCTGAGCGTGCCGACATTCCCGAGAATATCAAGGAGCAGTTAATCGTTGAGTTGTACTCTAAATAATCATTAAATTAATGGCGATATTAGCATTTCAAAAACCCGACAAGGTCGTGATGTTGGAGGCGAACGATAAGTTCGGCAAGTTCGAATTCCGTCCCCTCGAGCCTGGCTTCGGAGTTACCATCGGCAACTCCCTGCGGCGCATTCTCCTCTCTTCCCTTGAGGGCTTTGCCATCAACACCATCAAAATCAGTGGTGTCGAGCATGAGTTCTCATCGGTGCCTGGAGTTAAAGAGGATGTCACCAACATTATCTTGAACCTTAAGCAAGTGAGGTTCAAGCGCGTAGTAGAAGAATTCGAGAACGAGAAAGTTAGTATCACCGTGGAGAATTCCACAGAATTCAAGGCTGGTGATATCAGTAAGTATCTGACTGGATTTGAAGTGTTAAACCCAGATTTGGTGATTTGTCATTTAGATGTCAAAGCGTCCATGCAGTTGGACATCAACATCAACAAGGGACGTGGATACGTGCCTGCTGATGAGAATCGTGATTACTGCACAGACGTCAACGTAATTCCAATCGATTCTATCTACACCCCAATCCGTAATGTCAAGTACGCGGTCGAGCCTTATCGTGTCGAACAGAAAACCGACTACGACAAACTCGTCATCGAGGTGACTACGGACGGCTCCATCCATCCGAAGGATGCCCTCAAGGAGGCTGCCAAAATCCTCATCCATCACTTCATGCTCTTCTCCGACGAGAAAATCA
>OMZE01000002.1 GCA_900315455.1 uncultured Prevotellaceae bacterium
CTCTGACTAAGGAGTCACCCTGATAGCCGGGCTCCCATTTGGGCATAAGGTTTATCACCCGAAGTGCTTCGGCGTCGAGGAGGGGATGGAGACTTCGTAGTACTTTTGGCTCGGTGATGCTGCCGTCGGTTTCTACAACGAAACTTAATATCACCCGTCCTTCTATACTGTCTTTCCTTGCCTGCTCGGGATATTTCACGTTTTCACGCAAAAATTCGAGGAGGGCTTGCTGACCGCCGGGGAAATGAGGCTGACGTTCGGCAATAACCCCCATAAATTCAGATACCCTGTTCCCCACGGATTGGGTCATGGCGGAAGAGATATTACTATCGGTGTTCATTTCTGCCAGTTGGCTCTCACACGCCGTTAAGGCGGCCAGTCCCATGCTCACGCCCACCACAGCCACCGCCTTGCCCAGTTGGCGGCGCAACTGCAGTTGTTGTTCGAGCCAGCGCACTTCGGCCTCGCATTTCGGGCAGGTGCCGACGCAGTCACCCTCGTGGTGGCATGCTGTGGGTGCATAATTGATGTCGTTGGCCTTGGCCACCTGCATGCGCACCTCCTTGAGGGTATTACATATCCTTTTTCCTCTTTTCATCATGGTTTATTCTTTGACGTGTCCCAGCATCAATATTAGCAGTATGTTTCCAGTGGATTGTTTCTCAAGCATTTCTCTCCCTCCCTTGGTTTGCCAAGGTGGGTTTCTTGTATCCTCCAACCTTTCCACTTGGGAGACAGTGCTCGCAGAATGGCAGGATAATACTTGCTGCTGGCCTTCATGATTCCAGGACTGCAAAAGCAGATGCATTACATCGCAAATATAATATTATTTCACTATTATGCAAAATTAGAACGTGTCAAAAAATTGACAAGAATTCACAAGCCATCATAACCTGTTGATAATAAGGTTGTTGGTGTTTGATAATTTTCAAGTATAGTAGTCATTCTAAATATACTATTGGGCTTTGCCTGACATCCTATCCATAGAATTGTGTAAAGGCCTTCACGCAATAGAGATGGTCGGCCACGCTGCCCGTTTCACGGCAACTGTGCATGGCGAGGATGGCATTGCCCATGTCGACACCGCGGAGCGGGATAGACGAGGCGAGGATGTTGCCAAGCGTACTGCCACCAGCCACGTCGCTATGGTTGACAAACCGCTGACATGGCACACCTGCCTTGCGGCAAATCTCAGAGAAGACGGCAGCCGACACGGCATCGCTCGCGTATTTCTGTGCGGCGTTGAACTTGATGACAGGACCACCACCCAATACCGGATGATTGGTGGGGTCGTAACGCTCCCCATAATTGGGATGCCACGCATGGGCATTGTCGGCAGATATCATAAAGGCTTTTTCCACGGCTTGGTAGAAAGCCTCCTCTGTTCCACCCTGTGATAAAACGATGCGCTTGAGTATAGAAGCGAGGAACGGACTGCCTGCACCCTGCTTGGTCTGTGAGCCGGTCTCCTCATTGTCGAAAATGGCCAAGACCTTGGTGACGTCAGTGCTTTTCGACAGGAGAAGGGCTTCCACCCCGGCGAAACACATGGAGAGGTCGTCGAGCCGTCCGGAGGAAATGAATTCATCGTGCACGCCAAAGGTACAGGCCGGAATGGCATCGGCAAGATACAGGTCGAAATCAAGGATGTCTTTGGGTTCGACAGCCCTTTCTGTACTCAACTCTTCACAAATGAGGTTGATGAGCATGTTGCCGATCTCGAGTTGAGAATTGATGATGCCGAGGATGGGGAGCATGTCTTTCTGCTTGCTGAGTTTCACACCGTCATTTACCTGACGGTTGAAATGGATGGCAAGATTGCTGATCTGCATCAGCGGACGCTTGACATGCAGCAAAACTGTCTTCGGACTGAACTCGTCGTCTCCCCGGAGGATGACCCTGCCGGCCAGTGTTAATGGACGGTCGAACCATGTCGACATGATAGGTCCTCCATATACCTCGGTGTTGAGTTTCACGATGCCACCCTCGCACAGCATCTCGGCATTGGGCTTGATGCGGAACGTGGGAGAGTCGCAGTGGGCACATATCATGCGGAAACCAGCATCGGCAAGTGGCTTCTTGCCAATCTGGAAAGCGTAGATGGAGGAATCGTTCTTGGTGACAAAGAACTTGTCGCCCGCTTTCAGTTTACCTAAAGGCGACGATGGATTGAACTGTTGGAAACCTGCTTCTGCAAGCAATGAAGCGATATTCCTTACGGCAAGGAAGTTGACGGGCGATGCGTCGAGAAAACGGAGTAAACGTGATATCATAGTTGTCGGTATTACTGTTTGAATAATTGAAAATAAACTCTTTTGATTGTAGACCACAAATATAGTGATTTTATTTTGAATAATGGTTGATTTGCACTATCTTTGTAAAAAGAAACCAAAAATATAAGCATATGGAAAACAATCTGATTGATAACAGCATGAAACTGGGGTTTGGCATGATGCGGCTCCCAAAGATTGAAGGCAGCGAGGAGATAGACGTGGAGCAAGCCAAACAAATGGTCGACGCTTTTATGGAAGCCGGAGGAAAGTATTTTGACACGGCCTATGTATATGTGGGGTCGGAAGCAGCCACAAAAGCAGCGCTGTGCGACCGTTATCCACGCGACAGTTACTATCTCGCCAACAAACTCAATGCTTCTGATTTCGCATGCAAGAGTGAAGAAGAAGCCAAGAATGAAATCAATGTAAGCCTTGAGCGTACCGGTGCAGGCTATTTCGACTTCTACCTGCTTCATGGTATTGATTCGGGCAACAAAGAAAAATACGACAAATATGGTATTTGGGATTACATGAAGTCGCTGAAAGAAGAAGGCTTGATTCGCCACTATGGCTTCTCTTTCCACGACTCACCCGAAATGCTTGATGAAATTCTCACGGCTCATCCTGATGCGGAGTTTGTGCAACTGCAAATCAATTACTCTGACTGGGATGACCCTTTGATTGCTTCACGGCAATGCTATGAGGTAGCAACCCGACATGGAATACCCGTCATCGTGATGGAACCGGTGAAAGGCGGTACCCTTGCCGACCCTCCACAAAAAGCAAAAGACGTGATGCTTGCAGCCAACCCCGATGCCTCATTCGCCTCATGGGCCATCCGCTTTGCCGCTTCATTGCCTGGCGTGATGGTGGTATTGAGCGGGATGTCGGACATGGCACAGATGAAGGATAACCTCTCGTTTATGCAAGAGTTTCACCCATTGAGCGACGAGGAGTTGAACGTGGTGAAAGAGGCTCGCGAAGCCTTGCTGCAATTCGACCGTATCGCATGCACTTCCTGCCATTACTGCTCTCCTGGCTGTCCGATGGAAATCCATATTCCGGAAATATTCGCCGTGATGAACACCTACAAGATGTTTGGCGACCTGAAGGAAGCACGTAACGCATATAGTTGGCGGCCAGGAGGCGAGAAAGCATCGGCATGCATACAATGTGGCCAGTGTGAAGACGCGTGTCCGCAGCATCTTCCCATTATCAGCCTTCTCGAAGAAGTGGCAGAAACATTGGAGTAACAAAAACATCAAGTAAAGAAAGGATAATTCCCAGATGCTCATCTAGGAATTATCTTTATGCTGTACCTTAATTTTTGGGGAGGATTCGAATTCCCCGACTTCTCATTAACATGGAGTTGTCGTTGCTTTTCATCCCATTGGAGTTCGGCAGACGACCACTGACCGTTTTGATAGTTGTTTGAAACGCCATCGTCTTGATAAAGCGTGAACGACGCGTCTTTACCTGGATAAACCTGGATTTCCAAAGGCGCTTCGGGCTGGTCGAGTGCATATTGCCTGTCTTTGCAAAGAGGAAGGATGCTGCCTCCACGCACAAAGACCGGTATCCTGCGGGCATCGGTGGTCACCGTCTGTCCGCCTTCATAATATTTTCCTGTACGGAAGTCATACCAGCCCGCGTCATTCTTGGGCAGGTAGGTGTCCCATGTAGAGACATCGGGCTGGGTAACGGGACTGACCAGCAACGACGGGCCGAACATATATTCGTATTTCTGTTTCAATGCCTCAGGGTCGTCGGAAAAATCAAAGACCAGCGGGCGCATGAGCGTATACCCGTCATTGGCCACCGCGGAGGCAATGCTGTAGATGTATGGCATCAGCCTGTAACGCTCTTCCAGACTGGCGGCGATGGCTTTCTGGGCATCATCACCATAGTTCCAAGGCTCTGTATTGCTCATATACCCATGCACACGCATCAACGGAAGATACACACTTGTCTCTATCCATCGCAGCATCCGCTGAATATATGCCTTGTCGGTGTATTGGTTTCCCGGACGGAAGAAACCACCTGCATCGTAGGTCCACCACGGTATTCCCGCTGCCTGAAGACCCAATCCGGCTGTAATCTGACGACGGAATGTCTCCCAGTCGTTGCCCACATCGCCCGACCACAGGGCTGCGCCATACCGCTGTATGCCGGGGAAACCGCTGCGGGTAAGGATAAACGGACGTTGAGAGGTGGAGGAAAGCAAGCCTTCATATACCGTCTTGTTCACGAGCAGAGGATAGACATTGCGCACTTCGTCGCCCAGCCATCTGTCGTGGTTCACCCACCGTCCCCTCAAGTCGTCGTTCTCGGGCTCGGTGGCATCTTGCCACCATGCGTCAATTCCCTGGGGGACGAGCAGTTGGGCAAAATTGCTCCAATAGGCATTCGCTGCATCGGCTGAGAAAAAGTCTATCCAGTCGGTTCCCGGGATGTAGTGGTTTTCTGCCAACATCTTCTTCCCTACCTCGGAATTCTTGTCGATTTTAGACCACACGCTCAGCATCAGCCTCATGTTCATTCGGTGAAGGCTGTCTGTCAGTGCCTTGGGATTGGGGTAGAATTGCTCGTCAAAACGCATGGCGTTCCATCCGTGCCTGCCCCAGTATTGCCAGTCTTGCACCATCACGTCGACGGGGAGATGGGATTGCCGGAAACGCTTGGCAGTCTCGAGTATCTCATCCGAAGAATGGAAGCGCTCACGACAATGGATGTAGCCCAATGCCCATTGGGGAACGAGGGGCGCCTTGCCGGTGAGTTGGCGATAGGTGCCGATAATCTCATCAGGCGTGCCCACAAAGACCGTATAGTCGACAGCATGGGCTACAGGAGAGCGAAATACTGTCTTGCCATCGAACAGACCGTAATATACCACGGGCTTGTCGTCTCTCGTCAACTCAGCAGTAAGGGTGTGTTTGCCAGCAGTGAGATGGACAACGGCAGATGCGGTTGGCGGCAACCAGAGGTTCTGCATCTCGATGACTGGCGTTCCGTCGATACACAGATTGTGGCGTCGTGCCATCCGCTGTCCTACATCCAGCAGCAGGGAATAGTCGCCAGTCTGGTCTACTTGAATCTCTGCCTCGAACACATGGCGCTCACGCACCTCGCGTCTTCCTCCTTCGGTGGTGGTGACGTTCACTTCTTCACGGTCGCCCGCACCGTCGCGCTTGACAAGGTTCACATGATGTGAGGGCGGGTTGAATTCCGTCATGCCGTAGTTGTTCCACAACACGCCGTAGCCTTTGCTGGAGAGCAGCATGGGAACTGCAATCTGGGTGTTGACCTGAGTAAGACGGCGGGGCAGACCTCTCACATTGGCATAACCGTCCTGGAATTGTCCTAGGCCGAAGAGGAACTCGTCTTGTGGCGACTGGACTGTCAAAGTGGCTTCGTTGGTGAGAACGCCCGACACATTGCCTTCCCTCAATTCATGACTGGTGGCCTTGAAAACCGTGCGGCCAGACTTGTCTTTCACGCAAAGGCCATTGCCTTCGGCATCCATCTCCACACTAATCTCTGAATTGGGCACTTCTGCGTTCTCCACATACATCCAGTCGGGATGATCGTAACACGATGAATCATCACCATAGATGATACGCACCGCATTGGGAGCCACTTGCTTCACGGTAAAGTGACGACTCTCCGCACCAGGACCTGCTACCATGACGAATCCGCCACGAGGCTGACATTTGAATTGGGTGGGGATGGAAGCAGGAGAGGAAATGGACCACGGGTTGCCGTCCTCGAACAATTGTATCTGCCGTCCCTTGATAAACGAGAGTGGCAGGGTGACCGTACGGGCTTCGTCGCTGCCATTGATACACGCCACATACCATGTGCTTCCCCGTCGACGGGCAATGGCAACCCATTCTCCGGGATAGCCACCGAGGAATTTGGTCTCGTCCCATATCGCCGGCAACTGACTCAAAAAGCGCTGCACCTCCACGGGTTGGGTGAGGTAACTCTCAGGCTTGTCAGCCAGATGCTGAAGTCCGCTCTCGTAGAGTACCGTCAGGGCCAGTTCGTGACCATTCGACGTGATATGGGGATGCTGTGAGTCGCTGAAGGTGCATGGCGTATAGTCCATGGGACCAATGACATTGCGGGTAAACGGCAAGGTGGCATTGTGACGGGCGGCTTTGTTGGTGAAAGTGGGCACATTATTATACCACTCGGCACCATATACGCCCTCTGTGGAGAGTAAGTTGGGCCATGTCCGCTGCCATCCCCGAGGAATGGTGGCACCATGGAAATTGACCAGCAAATGGTGCCGGGCAGCACACTCGAGCAGGTCAAGGCAATAATCCATGTTGCGCTGATTGTCGCCAGAGAAGAAGTCGATTTTCACGCCGGCAACACCGATGCGCTCGCACCATGCAAACTCCTTCTCCCTGTCTTCGGGCTTGTTGAGCCTGAATTTCGGTCCTGGTGCACCGTCTACCCATCCGATGGATGAATTATACCATATCAGGGGACGTACGCCCTGCGACCTGGCATACAACACGGCGTCCTCCACGGTCTTGCCGTTTTTCATCTCGTCCCATTCGGCATCGATGAGCACGTAGGGAAGACGAAGGGTGACAGCCATGTCGACATATTTCTTGATGATGTCGAAATCATTGCTCCCATGGTTGTAAGCCCAGTAAATCCATGACACCACGCCAGGGTGAATCCACGACATGTCACTGATTTCACTTGGCTTGCTGACATCGGTTATCAGAGTAGACTCCACGATATCCGACAGTCCGCCGATGATGACCACACGCCAGGGAGTATGCCATTCACCACTGACCTTCAGTTCGTTGGCATCGGGGACGACACGGAAAAGTTCGCCGTCGTTATAGAGGCATGACGCGCTCTGATGGCGTTCGATATTGGCCTCAGAGATGAGGGCAAAAACACCGTCAACAGGTTCCATCAACAGAGGGTAGCCCCAACGGATGTTGAAGCCGTCAGCAGAAAGAGATGGTCGCGAGAATCCTCTTTCCGGCTTTACTTTGGCGGTGGTGCTCAACGGAAAGAAACCTTCATAGGCATCGCTCCATTGTTGCATCCAGCGCTTCGTGCCTTCAGGAATCCTGTAGGCTGTCCGCTCTTCAGGAATTGTGTCGTTTGAAAGGTTGTCAAACTCATACCTGAACGCGATGCCGTCGTTGTAAATCCGCAACACCATCCTCAAGTTCTTGCCGAGTGGTGCCTGGTATTCCTTTGCTTCGTTGGTACAGTGCAAGCGCTTTCCTGCCAGCATCTGGTAATCGTCGGAAACGGTTCTGACAAAAGAGAATTTTGGCTTTTTACCGGTGTTCTGGTAACCTACCGACGGGATTTCAAGAAGTGACTGGCGGTTGTAGTTCACCACCAATCCCTTCCCTTTTGCCTGCACCGACAGTTTTTCGTTGGGCGAGACCAATGCTTTGGCTTGAACTGCTGTAACGGAGAGCGCTAGCAGAAGTGTAGCAATCAGATTTCTCATCAATTGTAGTGTATTAATAGAAAAGAATCAACATTTATTTCTGCAACTTGTTTTTCTCGATAGACCAACCGGGACGGGATGACAGACCGCATTTCTTGCCTACAAACATCTTGGCGGCTTCTTTGTCGCCTTTGAGTTGCCAGTCGAGCCATGTTCTTGCCACGACAGCAAATTCTCCGCCATGGGGCTGGGCATAGGTGCCACCATGACCAACATTCAAGTTGGTGGCGATGGCTGGCACATGGGTGATGCGGTGGAAGTCGTCCATGCCATTCTCATAGGCAATGTCGGTCTTGCCGCCGAGAATGTAGATGATGGGCGAATGGAGTTCCTCCAACTTCGATTTCGGAGGCATCGGCATACCACCTACAGCACTGCCTGCGTTTTGGGCGTTGAAAAGACCGCTGTTGCAAATCATGATAGCAGAAATACGTGGGTCGGCACAATTGAAGAGCGTCTGCAAACCGCCACACGACATACCTGCCACACAGAGGTTCTTCACATCGATCTTGTGATACAGCGGACTGTTGGGGTCCTCGTTCTGTGCATAAATCCAGTCAATGCTTTCTATCTGTTGTTCTGTCGTAGACATCGGACCACGGTATGGCTCATTGTCCATCGGTATAAAGCCTGTAGCCAATACGATATAGCCATAAGATGCAATCTCGCTCAGGAAATTCACATGCTCGAAAGGAGAGTTGTTGCATGCGCCATTGCCCCAGACTAGTACAGGCAGAGGGTGATTGGCGTCGAACTGTGACAAATCGCGGGGACGCAGGATGGTATGGGCACGCAAGTCCTTTGCCTCTGTCATCACGGCCTTATAGGGGCCCGTTCCTCCATCTTCTACCACTCTTGTGCGGGGAGCGGAGTCGGCATTCCGCATTTCCCACCAGTCGAAATTGAAGAGTTTGGGACCCTTGCGACCTTTGAAAGCAAGATAGATGTCGTGTATGCCACTGACTTTTGCCACATCTTCTGTGGAGAGTGTGCGCCACTCTTCCCATCCTCCGGTTCCGGCAACATCGATTTGTGCCACCAGTTGGCCGCCCAGACTGTCGAGGCGTAGTTCTATCTGTCCGCCTCGAAGTCCACTCGCCACCCTGACAGAGAATGACTCTGGCTGATGGTTGCCGAAGTCCACATGCTGAAGTTTGATGTAGTCGCCATTATGGATATCGGTGAGGTATACTCCTGTCCGTCTGTTCTGTTCGGTCTTTACTCCTTTTGAGAAAGCCATGGTCTCTGCCTGAACCTTGCCGTAGGGAGAGAATGTGGCGATGGGCTTCACACCATCGTCGGTAGGCATAATCTTGGGGAAAGAACCATCGGCATTGTATTTGAATTCCTCCACGGCGACACTACGTCCGAAACCACCACCTTGAGGGAGTTTACCGGTGTGGTAGAAGAAATAGGAATGTCCTTTAAAGTCGGCCACACCACAGTGGTTGGTAAACGAGTTGGTCTCGCAGAGGGGCATGATCTCACCGGCATATTTCCATGGTCCAAGAGGACTCTTTGCCGTGCTGTAACTGATATGCTCGGGCACTCCGCCGGCAGCATACAGCAACTGGTAGGTACCGTTGCGCTTGGTGAGCCATGGTCCTTCTACGTAGGAGTCCTTGTATTGTTTTCCTTTCTCCCGCTCGTTCATGACAGGTGAACCAAAGGCCTCTTCTGTCATGGAGAGCATGCCTACTTCACCTTCGTATGAAATCATGTCGCGATTGAGTTTGAGGTAATATACTCGAGGATTGCCCCACATGAGCCATGCCTGTCCGTCGTCGTCGATGAACACGGTGGGGTCGATATGGTCCCATGAGCCATTCTCGAAAAGGGGCTTGCCCAGGGCATCACGGAAGGGACCTGTGGGGGAGTTGCTCACGGCCACGCCAATGGCCATGCCTTTGGAGATTTTAGAGTGGGCGCAGATATACCAGAAGAATTTCCCGTCGCGCTCTATACATTGTGATGCCCAGGCACGGTCGTCGGCCCAGGAGAAACTCTCGAGTGCCAGGGGGGAGCCATGGTCGGTCCAGTTCACCATGTCTTTTGTGGAGTATACACGCCATTCCTGCATCCAGAAGAAGTCGGCGCCATCTTCATCATGGCCTGTATATACATACATCGTACCGTCATGTACCATAGGGGCAGGGTCGGATGTACACCATGTTTGCACAAATGGGTTCTGCGACCAGACGCTCATTCCGAAAGCGAAGGCAGCAAGGAATAATAGTGATTTTAAAAGAGACTGTCGTTTCATAATGTGTTATTTCTTGTCGTTCTTGATTCCATCAACAATATCTTGGGCATTGTCGTTAAGGTTGAGGTTGCGAGTGGTTACCGCTTCTATCGTACCGGCACGCATGATGTCGGCCATGTCGACACCAGTAGCCGACTTCAGCACGTCGAATGCTTGCTTGATGGCTACGGGCACATTGCCCGACAGCGAGGTGATGCCGTTTCCGTCGCCACTGTAGATGTTGACATCCTTGATGGCGCTGATGGGCTTGGCTACATTCTCTACAATCTGTGGCAAGACTTCTATCATCATCTGGGCAACAGCAGCACTGTTGTATTTCTTGTAGGCCTCGGCTTTCTTGTCCATGGCTTGGGCCTCTGCCTCTCCTTTCTTGAGAATGGCATATGCTTCTGCTTCTCCCTTAGCCTTGATACCTTCGGCCTCCTGCTCGAGTTGATAGCGGGTGGCGTCTGAGGCGGCATTGCGTGCCAATGCCTGCTGCTCGGCCTCGTAGCGCTGGGCTTCGGCCACACGCTTGCGCTGTTCGAGGTCGGCCTCGGCGTTTTTCTGAATCTGATACTTGTCGGCATCGGCTTTCTTCTCCACTTCTGCAGCGAGTTGGTTCATCCTGATCTCAATCTGCTCCTTGGAGAGAATCTGCTCGCGACGGGTCTTCTCAATCTGGGCCTCAACGGTCTTGATGTTGATGGTCTTCTGCTGCTCTTGCTGCTGGATGGAATAGGCGGCATCGGCATCGGCCTGAGCGGTGTCGGCCTGTAACTTCAGTGCAGCCCGCTTCAATGCCAGGTCGTTGTTCTTGATAGCAATAGCAGTGTCGGCATCCACCCTGGCGTCATTGGCTTCCTTGTCGGCATGGGCTACTTGTATTTTCACGTCACGCTCGGCATTGGCACGGTTGATAGAAGCATCTTTCTTGATTTTTGCCGTGTTGTCGGCGCCAAGGTCATGGATGAGTCCTTCACGGTCGGTGACATTCTGTATGTTGCAACTGATGATCTCAATACCCAGTTTGCTCATGTCGGGCGAGGCTTTCATCATCACCTGGTCGGAAAATCCGTCGCGGTCGGTATTGAGCGAGCGCAAGTCGAGGGTTCCGATGATTTCACGCATGTTTCCCTGAAGCGAGTCTTGCAACTGTGCCGCTATCTCGTTAGGAGTCATGTTGAGGAAGTTCTTTGCAGCCAACCTTGTTCCGTCGGAGGTTGGTGTCACACGGATTTTTGCCACGGCATCCACATCCACATTGATAAAGTCGTTGGTGGGCACGCTCTCCTCGGTCTTGATGTCAACAGTGATTTGTCCAAGATAAACCTTGTCCAGACGCTCAAGGAATGGTATGCGAAAACCACCCGAGCCGATAAGGACCCTGGGCTCCCTGCTCAGACCGGAAATGATGAACGCATAGGAAGGTGGTGCCTTGACATAAGACAAGAATAGCAACAAGACAAGCAGCAGTATAACTGCGCATAGAATGAAAGCGATTGTGATATCCATAATTGATTGTGTTTTGATTTCACCACAAAAATAGCAAAAAGACATGAGACAGGCAAACAACATGGCCGTTTTTCCGCTGCGGTGGAACATATCACAATTTATTTGTATCAAAAAAACATATAATTAATAGATTTGCAAGATGGAGTTTGCAAAAAAAGATTAAAAACAAATTCAATTGACAAAATTGTATGGCCTTAATGGATGGAAACCAAGATTTTTTTATAATTTTGCATACATTAATAGATTGATAGGAAATGAAAACATTCTTTGTGGTCTTGGTCGGATTATTCTCGACTTGTATTTGTCGTGCCCAATCGTATAGTATCCAATGTGAAGACACATGCAATCATATCCATGGACTGGACATGAGCCACTACCAGCGTGACATCTGGTGGGAGACTCTTGGCAACAACCACCACATGGCTTATGTGTATTTCAAGGCTACTGAAGGCAAGGAGACCCAAGATGCCACATACAAACGCAATATCGAACTGGCTCATCGCTACGGATTGAAGGTGGGCTCCTATCATTTCTATCATGCCAACGTACCACAGCAACTTCAGTTGCGCAATTTCATGAGCCAATGCCGACCAGGTGACCAGGACCTGATACCAATGATTGACATAGAGACCAAGCCCAAGGGTATGAGTACACGTCAGTTTTGCGACTCACTGATGAAATTCCTCGTCTTGGTAGAAGAGGCATATCACCAAAAACCCTTGCTCTACACCGGAACCAATTTCTACAACAACTATCTGTTGGGTAAGATCGACGACTATCTGTTGATGGTGGCACAGTACTCGGAGAATATGCCCGTACTGGCCGACGACCGCGATTACATCATCTGGCAGTATACCGGAAAAGGCCGTATCAATGGTGTGAACGGTTATGTGGACAAAAGTCGCATCATGGGAGATCATGGCTTGCGTGAACTGAAATTCCGCAGGTGGTAAAAAAAGAACAACAACAGCAATCCACAAGGATTGACTACAACATAAAAACCAAAGAGAATAATGGGAGTTATCAAATGTCCGGAATGTGGACACCAAACCAGTGAGAAGGCTGCAATTTGCCCAAGTTGCGGGGTGGAAATTGCTGGCAAAATCGTGAAATGCACCAATTGTGGCGAGGTCTTCTTCAAAGAAGATGGTCTCTGCCCTCATTGTTATCGTCCCTATCAGTTTCACCAAGATGCTATACCTGAAGAAGACACAACTCCTCCTGCAGACACTCCAGATGAGACCCCTATCGACAATGACATTCCCGACGCCGATGAGGGCTCCTCTCCTACCCTGCCTCTTTATGTCAAGCCATCGACCACTGTGACTGCAACAGACGTCTCCAACGAGGAGCCGGAAGATGATGACGATGATGACAGGCCGGAAGACACCGTAGAGGAAGAGGACAGTGAAGAAACGGCTGTCGAAGATGTCAATGAAAAGGAAGATGATGATGACGAAGAGCGTTTCATTGATACGGATGCAGAACAACTGGAACGCCCCACGCAAGAATTGGACCCAGAAGAAGAGAACAAACGGAAATCTCCCAAAAGATATATTCCATTCATCGTGTCTATGGCCATCGCTGTTCTCATAGCGGCAGTATGCTTGTATTTCTATAACGACAGCAAATCGATCAGGGAACTTCAGGCGTTCAATTCGGCTATGGACAATGGCGATGTCGAACAACTGAATTCCTTCCTGCGTGATTTCACTGATGCTTCGGATGCCCATAAGCAACGTGTTAAGGATGAAATTGCCAGACTCAACAAACAAGAACAAGACCTCTCATTGGTGAAGGTGTCACGCGACAAGGCACACTTGCTTCAATTCCTGAAAGATTATCCTGACTCTCCAATGAAGAAAGACATCTTGGCTACCATTGACTCTTTGGATTGGGAGGATGCCACAAAGACGAATACCAAGGCGGCTTATGAGAAATATATCGCAGAACATGCCCAGGGTATCTTCTTCAAAGAGGCTAAAGATAAGATAGCCGTAAAAGAGGTGACTGCCACAGAGGAGGATGTCAATATGGCAAGGTCGTTGTTCAGGGAGTTCTTCTTGAGCGTCAATGGCAATGATGCGACTCGTCTCACCAACACGCTCAGTGGCGAGATGACCAGTTTCATGGGAACGCAGAAACCTGGTAGCGGCGATATCGTGAGTTGGATGAAACGTCAGCATGGTGAAAATGTAAGCAGCGTGATTTGGAAACTGAATCATGATTACAAAATCAACAAACGCGAGCAAAATGGTGCGCAAAGTTACTCCATAGACTTCACCGCCAAACAAACAATCGTTCAAAAAGACGGACGTTCCTCATCCGAGAACTATAGGATTTCTTCTGATGTGAATGAAAGGGGCAAAATCTTGTCGATGAGCATGTCGAAATATACACCTCAACCCGGAGAGAGTACTCCTCCTGCCACAAAGCCTGCATCATCGGGAAGTTCATCTGCCAAGCCAGCATCATCGGGCAGTTCTTCCTCCAAGCCTGCATCATCTGCGAAGCCAGCATCATCGGGCGGTTCTTCCTCCAAGCCGGCATCGTCTGCTAAGCCAGCATCATCGGGAAGTTCTTCCTCCAAGCCGGCATCGTCTGCTAAGCCAGCATCATCGGGAAGTTCTTCCTCCAAGCCGGCATCGTCTGCCAAGCCAGCCTCATCGGGTAGTTCTTCCTCCAAGCCTGCATCGTCTGCCAAGCCAGCATCGTCGGGAAGTTCTTCCTCCAAGCCGGCATCGTCTGCCAAGCCAGCATCGTCGGGTAGGTCTTCCTCCAAGCCAGCATCATCTGCGAAGCCAGCATCATCTGGTAGTTCTTCCTCCAAGCCTGCATCGTCTGCTAAGCCGTCATCATCGGGGAGTTCTTCCTCCAAGCCGTCATCGTCTGCTAAGCCAGCATCATCTGCCAAGCCGTCATCGTCTGGGAAACCAGCAGGAAGCAGTTCTGGAAGCAAGAAGTGAACAGGCGGATAAGCCTATGTCACCTGGAAGGAGTGCTAGCCACGAAGCATCACCAGCCCGTCACGTTTGTCGCGATGTCATCGCGACCAAAAATTGTCCCGTATGTCGCTATACCATAGCGACCACAATTTTCGAAATCCACTAAAATTTGTTCGCATAAAATGTGCAAATAGATTTGCCATGTCATTTTTTTTGCGTAAGTTTGCGGAGAGATGAGAGAAGAGCGGCATAGTGCTTGCTTACCGGAAAAACATCTTGAAATACTTATGAAAATCGACTACAGCAAAATCGAAGAGAAAAAAGAAATCAACTTCAAGGGAGGTAACGGCGTGTTGGTTACCCGCAATTTTGTTGACGAGAAAAACAAAATCATGATGAGCCGTCTTACTCCTGGCGCAAACATTGGCTACCATTCACATGAAATGAACTCGGAGACCATCTTCATCTTAAGTGGAGAGGGACATTTCGTTTACGATGATGCAGTGGAGAACGTAAAGGCCGGCGATGTGCACTATTGCCCAATGGGTCATTCTCATGCCTTCTATAACGACGGTAATGACGACCTATGTTATTTCGCCATCGTTTCCGAGCACCATTGACGTGTCTGCTGTATATTGGGACTTTTAGTCCCTGATAGCACCAAAGCCCAATGATTTTCTAATACGCTTCAAATGACAATCGCCATCCGTGATAAGAGTGAAGACACTCTGTCGTGGATGGCGATTGTTTTTGAATTTGAGGATGTATATGTAGGATGATTCCCACGGACTATGCGTTTACACGATACCAGCCGAGGAATGCCTCACGGAAACGCTCATTCAGTCTGAATAGTCTGGTGTCTACCCAGTCACGCCTGCGCCCAAGTTGATTGGCAAGAACAAGAGGAGGAGTGTTGTTCAACTTTCTCTCCATCCATATTTGCGTGTCTGTATCACTCCAATGCATCCAATGGAAGAAATTGTTGACAAACGGCTCAATTCTCTCCTGAACCTCAGTTCTGGTAAGGTTGACACCCAACACTTCGCCAAAAGCGCTTGCCGTGGAGCGGTCTTCGTAGGTGTCGCCTATTTCGTAGAGGAAATCGGAAGATACTGTTACCATTCTTGGCGACTTGTCACGCAACACATAATCGGCTATTGGGGTGCTGGAATTGAGCATCAGCACCTTGAGTTTGCCTTCTGCCCTTTGCCTGGCTTTTTTGTATTGGGAGGTGTCAAAATGATATTTTTGCATGACTTCATCTTTAGACATCCTGTCTACATAGATGTCCATAAGCAAATCACGGCTCTTCCCCTTGGGCATGATTTCACCGATGATATATTGACATTCCATGGGGGATTTCTTTTTCATCGTGAGACGGGTGTTGCCAGGTGTACGCTCACGCTTGATTTTTATTTCTCCCAATTCTTCAAGATAATTGCTGATGGCTCGCCATGTCACTTTATAAAGCCATGAAAAGAAGGATTTTTCACCGGCATAGGAATTGAAAGGTCGCCACCTTCCGCCATCCCACAGTTTCTCGTAGATGACAGTGCTGAAGTCGAGCGCCGACATGGTATAATTATAACTTACCTTGATATACTTGATGATTTTATTGCGAATGGACGCAATGCTGTATCCTTTTGTGTCTTCTGTGAAGAAGAACCTACGGCAGAACTTTACGTCTGTCTTTAGTTTGCTCATGAGATAACGTGCCTCTTCCATAAAAGAGGCGAAACTGAGTTGAGTGTTCTCGCATTTGATTGTCATAATACTTGTTGAGTTAATTGCCAAATCACCGAACCACACATCTGGTGCGCGGCACGGGAAATGGAACTTAGTTACCTTTTTTAAGTTAATTACATTTCCAATTCACTTCGGGGATGCTCCCCTTATAAAATAGAGAATCTCTATTCTCTATTTCTTTCATTTTTTTGCTATAAAATTTTAAAAAGTTTTCCGTTGGCTTTTTGAGCCAACGGAAAACCATGGTTCACTTCTGGCTTAAGACGTTATTCTTCGAGTCTTGTCGACAGTTTTCTATATGCTATGGCAGCCATGCCCACTTTTATCACGGAATATGCGGCGAACAAGATGAGGCCCAGGATCCCGGTTAGAGCCATGGAGCCAATGACAGACCCACACAACCAACCGATCAATGCCCAGACGACGCTGACAATTACGCCAATCAACAATTCTGCGAAAAACAAAGTGGATTTGTATCCGTAGGTGATCTTCGTACTTTGCAACATGGCATCGGATGGGGACATTTCCTTGTCGAACATCAGATAGTAGGCCTGAGACCATCCGTATCCGATGATAATGGCTGGAACAATCATAAAGAAGAATGCTGGAAGCAACGAGATCATCATCAGACCTGTCAGGCTGAAGAACTCACCCATATACTTACGGTATTTCCCGTCGAAGATGGCTGTAGGACTAATCATACTCCCGTCACTCTTGCTCAGGTTGATGGGCAAGTTGATCAAGCCAATGGTCGTTCCGACATTGAGATAGGGTATCCAGCATGTTAATCCCCAAAGAATATATGCCAGGAAAATACTCAGGAAATTGGTCAATCCCAGTTTACTACCTTCGGTGAGCAACTCACCTACAGTGAGCAGACTCTGGCTTTGAGGATAGGGATTATTTCCCTGTTGCCATTGCTGCTGTTGTTGCCACTGCTGCTGTTGGCTCTGCTGTTGTTGCTGCCACTGCTGCTGTTGGCTTTGCTGTTGTTGCTGTTGCCATTGTTGCTGCTGGCTTTGCTGTTGCTGCCACTGCTGCTGGTTTTGCTGCTGATTGTTCTGAAATCCCCCACCCTGCTGACCTGTTGGCTGTTGTGGAGGAACGGAGGAATTAGGCGGTGGCGCTTCATTACCCGTCACGGTATTGAACCAATATCCGCAATATCTGCACTTTAGTGCTTCACTTTTTACGACTTGTCCACATTTCGGACATATTTTCATTTGATCCATGATTAAAGATTTTTATTCATTAGGTATTCTGTCAACTTGTTGTAATTTGAAGCCAGGGCCATTGTTGCCCTGCTGCGACCCACTTCTTCCACCTTGTGGCTCAAGATGGAAACCGGTGCCTCCAGGATTGGGAGGTGCGACATCGCTGTTTCCACGGTCTCTGTCACGGTGAGGACGAGGACTCGGACGACCGTAGTTGTCGGGAGCCACATCGCTACGGGAAGGTCGCCTGTCGTATTTGCCGCCAGACCTGTTACGGCCACTTGCCACGTCGTCGTAGGCTCCATCATATCCACGGTCGGGTCTTGCCGAACTCGGTGGGGTGGCTACCGGAGGAGTATTGGTGGTTTGCGTCTGAGTGCTTGTCACTCCTGCTGGCTCTTCCTCCACGGTTACTTCTTCTGTCGCCGGACTGCCGCTTTCATCGATATTGTCCGATGAGCCCTCAACGGTTTGTGTGTCGTCAACATCCTTTTCTGATGATACGGTCGTTTCGGTACGAGTAGGATTGCCTTCCTTGCTGTCATCATCGCTGTCTTTACTCAGGAAATAGTAGAGCAAGCCTCCCAATGCGAGTGCCAGAAGGGCTATAAGTGCAATAAGAAACCATTTCATCCCACTGCCACTCTTCTGAGGCGCTACAGGTGGAATGTATGGAGGTTCATTGGTCTGTGGGGCATTTGCTTGATACGCCCCGCTTGTTCCATACGACTGCGGAGTGGGCTCTGGGGTATATTGTGGAGTGGGCTCCGGAGTGTATTGCGGAGTAGGCTCCGGTTTGTATTGCGGAGCGGGTTCTGGGGTATATTGCGGAGTGGGTTCCGGGGTATATTGCGGAGCGGGCTCCGGGGTATATTGCGGAGTGGGCTCCGGGGTGTATGATGGAGCCTCATCGATAATGGGTTCTGGCGGTGGCGGAGGGGTAAGGTTTGATGCTGCGACATTTGTTGCTGTTGCTGCTGCAGCCACTGTAGCAGCCGTAGCCAAGCCAGAACCAAGGTTGGGCGAAGACGAATCTTCGGGGCTGAAATGGAGGGGTTCAGAACAGTATGGACAAGTCGTCAAGTCAGAAGAGACCTGTTCTCCACAAACCGGACAAGTCCTCATCTCCCCAGAAGCACCCCTTGGCTTTGAAATAGGTTCTGCTTCTTTCACGGGTGGAACAGGACTTGGCGTTTCTTGAGGGATGGGTTTCTCAATGGCCTCACCGCAGATTGGACATGTTGTTAGTCCTGTTGGAATGCTCTCTCCACAAATTGGGCATTGGGTCATCCCAATGTTAGGAGTTGGTGGTGGCGGTGTAGGAGAATCATTGGTTGGTGTCGCGTTGGTCTCGAGAATTTCACCGCAATATGGGCAAGTCGTGAGACCATCTGCTAATAATTCTGCACAGACTGGACATCTTTTCATAGGCTTATTGTGTTGTTGGTGGTACTAATTGTTATAATGGCTTACAAAAGAAATGAAATCATTACAAAATTATACTTTTTTTTCAATAATAAAAACTTTTTGTTTGGAAAAGCAAGAAATTTGATAATTTTTAACAAGCATGCTTATGTATCATCCAATTGCAACATGCTAATATGAAATAGGTTTGAATCCCATGTTCGTCGGGATTTGCAATCCCGACGCAGTGAGTATCAGGATTTTTAATCCGAAAAAGCGTACTGAAAATACTTATACTCTGTTCGGACGGATTGCAAAACTGCGATTAAGTGTAGTGCAAATTCATTTGAACACTGCAGAACGTGAGCAGTTTATCAAAATCCCCCAAAAAGGGTTCTGATGGTTGTTCAAAAAAAATGAGTTAAAAATTCGTTTATATGACAAGAATTGATTAACTTTGCACCCCGAATAAAGATATTTGTTAAGGAAAGATGCTCGAGTGGCTGAAGAGGCACGCCTGGAAAGCGTGTATACGTCAAAAGCGTATCCCGGGTTCGAATCCCGGTCTTTCCGCAAAAGAAGAAACCGATACATGACGTATCGGTTTTTTTAGTTCTCCAAACAGGACGGTCTTGACGGGTCAGCGGATATTCCAAGTTGATACGCTGTAACCTATTCCTTTACAAGCCGTTCTAGAGAATCTTTTTCCATCTTGAGCAAGTATGCCTTCTTATCAAGGCCAGCAGCGTAGCCTGTCAGGCTGCCGTTCTGCCCCACTACCCTATGGCAAGGAATGATGAGGGCGATGTCATTGTGCCCCACGGCACCACCCACAGCCTGTGCCGACATGACGGGCACCTTTTTCTCATGGGCTACGCGCCTTGCTATTTCACCATACGTCGTCGTTTGTCCGTAAGGAATAGTGAGCAGGATTTCCCATACCATTTGCCTGAAAACCGTGCCATACATCCTTATAGGAGGCGTGAAGTCAGGTATCTCACCCCTGAAATAGGTGTTGAGCCATCTGATGGTTTCTTGAAAGACAGGCAGGTCGTCTTTATCATGAGCAATGCTATCCTGGGCGATTGAACTGTATTTCTGCCTCTCAAACCACAGACCTGTCAGTTCCTTGCCATTACTGACAAGCGTCATTCTTCCAAGTGGACTGCAATAATGAGTAATGTGGTCCATAGCGTGTAGTATGGTTGAATATGACGGTCAATATTTGAAACTGGAACCGCCGACAAACTCGCGCATGATACTGGTGGGTGGTATCTCCTTGTCGCTCACCGGTAGGAAGTAGTGAATGAATTTCTGTAAACGGTGAGCCTCTGCATATTCAGGGCAGTTCTTCGGCACTGTGGAGAGGATGATTTCTGCATTGTTGCGCAATACGGCAAACTCGATGTTGAGGGCGGAATTGAACATCACATCGGCGGATTCCTGGAAAGGCAGAATCCATTTCTCCTCTGCCTCACACACGTTGGGCCACATGCTGATGGTCTCACGGGCAGAGTAGGCTCCTTTGTTATAGTCGCGGATGATGCGGCGCAATAGGCGGTTGTCGCGTGTGGGTATCCAGTTGTGGTCATCAAGCGACACACTCGTAAGTGCAGAAACGAATATTTTGAAATAGTCGATGCCGGGGATGTTTTTTGTAAGTAAGGGATTCAAAGCATGAATGCCCTCAATAATCAGCACATTGTCGTTTTGGAGTTTTAGACGTTTGCCATTATATTCACGTTTTCCAGTCACGAAATTATACTCAGGCACTTCTACACGCTCTCCCCCAATTAATCTATCGAGATGTTCCTCCAGCAATTCACAATCCACCGCCTTGATATTGTCGAAATCATACTGTCCGTTGGGAAGTTTGGGTGTATCTACACGGTTGACAAAATAATCGTCGGTAGAGAATGAGATGGGGCGCAACCCACATGCCAGGAGTTGGATGGACAGACGTTTTGTGAAGGTGGTCTTTCCCGAACTCGACGGCCCCGTGATGAGCACGATGCGCACAGGATTGGTCTCAGCATGGAAACGCCGGTCGATTTCTTCGGCTATCTTCACGATTTTCTTCTCTTGCAGGGCTTCACTCACCTGGATGAGTTCCGAGGCATATCCCTTGAGGATGGCCTTGTTCACGTCTCCGGCATTGGAGAGTCTCATGATGATGTCCCAGCGCACTTTCTCGGCAAAGACATCAAAGGTATGGGGTTGGTCTACCTTCTCGGCCAATTGTGTGGGATGATGTTTGTCGGGGACCCTGAGCAGCATTCCGTCATGCATCAATTCCAACCCCCAAACAGTCAGATAGCCTGCCGATGGCACGAGGGGTCCGTAGTAGTAGTCCACGGTATCACCCAGCATATAATAATCGCTGTAAATCTGCCCACTGGTCTCCAGCAGTTTCACCTTGTCGGCAAATCCCCTTTCCTTGAAAACCCTGATGGCTTCCTCGGTTGTTGCCTCTGTACGACGGAACGGCAGGTCAAGGTTGATGATTTCCTGCATACGTTGACATATCCGCTTCACATCCTCCTCTGTCAGAGGGTCGGTTCCCTTCTTCTTGAAGTTGCAGTAATAACCGCGTGAGAGAGGATGCTCGATGAAGAGTTTGCTTCCAGGAAACAAGTCGGACGTCGCTTTGTAGAGCACAAAGCAGAGTGAACGTACATACACTCGCATTCCCGTTCCATTGGTAACGTCAAGGAATTCCACGTCACGGTTTTGGAAAAGTCTGAATTTCAGTCCTTGCGCGGTGTTGTTGACCTTTGCTGCCACGACAGGGGATGGCAGTTTGATTTCATCGGCCATGGCTTGATATACATCGAGCAGTGAGATGCCTTCTGGAAAACTCTTCGTGATGTTGATGTTCTTGCAACGGATTTGTAACATAGGTCGGTATAGATTGAGTGTTAGTGTGAAAAAAACGTAACTTTGCCACAATCGTGGCAAAGTTACGAAAAATCATGTGTAGGACAAAATAAACTCCTGTTTTTCTATATCGAAAAACGAAATGAACGTCGTATATGCGGTCCCGAATATCAGTTTATCAAATAAACCTTGTCTTGTCCGTTGTATGTGCATTTCACTGAGGCTCGCCCATCTACTATCTTACCCACGGTGATGCTTACTGCCGGGTCGGATGCCGTAGCCTTGATGACAGAACCTTCCTTCATCGGTGCATATGTCTGGTAATGTGTCACATCGGTGTAGCCGTTGGCATTTGTGCCACGAATGGGGGTGGAGGGCAGGTTGAGCCGCTGACCGTCAACTGTGATGGTGACAGTAGGAACTACTGGCGGAGTGCAGGTGGTCGACGAAGCGGAGAAGCCAATGCCATGAAGGTCGAAGAGTCCCTCTGGACGCTGGGGCTGCATCTGCCGGCCACCGAACGGAGGACGGTTGCGCTGGGGCTGTTCCACCTCAGGACCTTCGGCAACGAGGTATATGGCATGCTTGCCCTTCAATCCCTCTACGGCGGGCACTGCCACCTGATAGGTCTTGGCCTCTTTCGGTGCATCGGCTGCTACCTCTATCACTCCTATTTCCTGACCTTTCCATGTGTCATTAGCATATGGACCATCAAGCATCACGTGAATGCGGAAAGCACCATGGCCTCCGGGTGTGAGGTTGAGATGGAGTATTGTTCCGTCTCCTTTTGCCGTACCCTTGAAGGCCTTTACTCCTTTGGTGTCCTTCACAAGACCGCCGAAACCAAAATACTTGAATCCCACAACACCCTTGTTGGTTATTCCAGCAAGGTCCATACTGTTGTTCCAATTGTCATGGTTGTCTTGCATCCAGTCATTTCCAGACATATAGCATGCCAGTCCGGCAGAATAATACTGATATGGAGGAAGGCCGAAAATCTGGAATCCCTCAGAGGTTACTTCTGCACCAGTGTAAGTGGTACCGTCGGCAGCAGAAGCCGTCCATTCATTGTCCTTGGCGTAGGGGTCGTAGCCCACGATTCTCAGTTTGCCGCCATCGGCTACTGACTTCTTGTCGAATGTGATTTTCACAGGTGCCACCATAGCCTGACGGGCATTCCCGAATCCGCGTGGCGGACGGTGATAGAACACATACCACTGCCCGTTGATTTCCTGCAGTGAGCCATGAGTATTGTGGGCGGCATTGGTCGTCGTGAGGTGCGAACCGTCTTCGTTGGGAACCACACCGCGTGAGTCGACGAGCACGCCTCCCGAGCGCCATGGTCCGAGCGGAGAGTCTCCATAGGCATAGCGGAGGGCGGAATTGGTAGACCCCAATCCGTAGTCTGGACCGGAATAGCCGGAGAACACCATCACATATTTATTGCCTACCTTGCGGATTGACGAAGCCTCAAAGAAATTGAAGTCGCCGGGGTTCTGGTCTTTGTACAAAGCAGGATACTGTGTACCTTCCGGGTCGCGGACGACACCGTATCTCGCACTCGCAGGGATGAAATAATCGTGAATCTGCGTGCCTGGACGCATGGCATACATGTTGTCTTGGTCGAGTTCGCAAGCCGTGGAGTGCTGGAAGCCATAGAACACATAGGCACGGAATCCTTTTTCGTAATCAGGGTCTTTCTTGTCGGTAATGTTCTCGATGTACACAGAGGGGTCGAAGTCAATCAGTGACCCAGGGAGGCAGCGCCGGCCGTCGGGAGTGAGATTGACAGGGGTAAATGGACCATTGGGGCGCGGTCCCTTACATACCATGGCCACCCTGTTCCATCCCCTGGAGTGAGGATAGAGGTAATAGGTCTTCTCACCTGTTTTCCTGTCTTTTACCTCAACGAGGTCGGGGGCATACATGGTATCCCATTGTCCGTCAACGAAATGGGTGAAGATAGGGCCTTCGTCACGCCATTGACTCAGGTCCTCCACAGGTGCCGACCACAGCCTGATATCCGGTCCGCAGTATGCGGAGTAGTTGACATCATGAGACCCCACGATATATGCGCGGAATTTTCCGGGATTATCAGGGTCTTCAAAAACACGTGGCTCACCATCGGGCAAATGCTCCCAAAGAGGGAGATAAGGGTTTTGGGCATTTGCTGTCATTACTGCAAAGAACAGTACAATTACGGAAACAATTTTTCTCATCATACATGGATTTCTGGTTCTTTGGCAAAAATAATGATAATCTCATCGTTCGCCTTTATGCTGTGTTTCCTTTTTTTTATATTTTATTGCTTTCTAATAATTTGGCACATTACGGATGTGAAATGATGTGTTCGTAAAACAAGACAAACGTCATTCAAAGGGTAATATTTTTTCTTTATTCAATTTGTCCATTCGGCGGGTTTTCACTATTTTTGCCGACTGAAAAAGGAAACATGTGATTTCTTATCCATAAGATACAGAAAAATGAAAACGACGAAAAAGATATTGAGATTCCTGTTCGGCATCTTAATTGGGGTGGCTATAGGCTATGGTGGCGTTATGCTGACTCTATGGCTAACCGGCAATTTGGGAGACTCAGGCAAGAGCACAGAAAGCGGTGTTGACATCGGGATGCTGCTGTTGTCGATAGGATTGGTGTTGGTCAGTCTTGTCGTATCGGTCATCATTCATCTCATCTTGCATGAAGCGGGACACCTCATCATGGGATTGCTGACAGGATACCGGTTTCTGTCTTTCCGCATTTTCAACTTGACCTTGGTAAAGACCACAGAAGGATTTCGCTTCAAACGATTCCATTTGGCAGGGACTGGAGGACAATGCCTACTCGACTTCCCCGAAGACCAAAACCCTGACGAAGCACCGTGGTTCTGGTATAATGCTGGTGGCGTGTTGATGAACCTTCTGCTGATTGTGTTGTCGGTTGTCTTGTTGCGTTGTCTCCATCCGGGCATTGTCGGCTTGTCGTTTTTCATGATGATGATTTTTGTGGGACTGTATCTGGCTGTCGTCAATGGCATACCGATGTGCGTGAATGGCGTCAGCAACGACGGGTACAACATCCTGACGCTATGGAGACATCCCGAAAAACGGCGATTCTTTGTACGCTTGCTACAGGCAACAGGAAAACAGAGCATAGGAGTTCGGCCTCAGGAGATGCCAAAGGAGTGGTTTGAAGACATACCTCTCAATGAAGACAGTGATTTATTTGAAATGCTGAACCGCACCATATACATGACGCTGCTGGAGGATACCGGTCGCTACGAGGAAGCCCGGATGGTGTCAGAAGAACTGGTTTCCATGGGCAATCGCCTTCCTATGCTGTACCATATGGAGGTGGGCTGTGAGCGGGTAATGTTGGAGTTGCTTACCTCAAACCGCAAGAGTGTCGTAGACCAGATTTGGACGGAAAAACTGGAAAAATATACACTGGCAAACTGCAAGTTCTCACCAATGAAATTGGCGGTCCTTCATACCTATGCCTTGCTTTATGATCATGATATCGAAAAAGCGAACGAATACAAACGGCAACTGGAGGAACGCCAGCATGATTTTGTCATGCCTGGTGAAGTTCTTACAGCCATGGCGTTGATGGATGCAGGCAAGGCAAAATGGGAGCGGATGGAAAACCTGAAATCGGAAATTGAGGCATCCTCAAGCGAAAAGGGAATCTTGAATTTACCGATTTGATGCCAGCGGTAAGAAATATTGGCTCCCCGAAGGCTATTCTTCTTCGTTATGGAGTGGGTCGATAAGTCGCATGGGGTCGTTTGCCGCTTCTTCCATGCTGCCCGACAGCATCTCCATGAAAGCATCAGAAAGATTCCCTTTTGCTATGGTAAGATTGTAGTCCTCGCTGCCATCGAAGACGACTTCGTCATCTTTCAGTACCTTAATATAAGACACATGCCCTCCTGACGTATACGCCTTAACTGAGGCTGTACGGATGTTCTGTGCTGCCAGGTGGTTGAGGAATTGCTCATACTCAGTAGGACTGATGGCGCGGCCTTCATGGTAAACCTCTTCTCCGTCGTAGCCACGACAAACCGTGACATCTACACTGTCTTTCTTCACTTTGATAACGCACTCGTAATGGTAATTAGGGGCCACCGAACCATTGCTTGCCTTGTGGAGAATAAGTGTGGCTGCCTCGAGTTTGCTGCGTGAAAGTGTTTTCTTTTTGGATGAAAGCGCGCTTGCCGACGGCTCCTTTTCATTCCAATTGGTGGTTTTCGCCCACAACACAGAAAGACAGAGCACAAAGAATAAAAGTATGGATAAAATGAGAAACTTTTTCATTGCCTGTTTGGTTTGTAGTATTTGAGTGCTATCTCAATCAACTTGTTGTCGGCCATGAAAGACTGGTATGCAATCTTCACCAATGGCCAGTTCCTTGTCATCAGAGCCACGCCTATGCATTTCTTCAATGTAGACCAGAAGACGTTTCTGTTAGTTCGCATATAGTCTTTGACGATTTCATCATCGGCGACGCCATACGACTTGAGCAATGCCATGCTGACAATGCCAGTCCTGTCTTTTCCGGCGGTGCAGTGGAAGAGTGTGCATTTGCCATTGTCGGCGTTTTCTCTCAAGGCTTTCACCACTTTGTCCAACTGTCCTCGCCCATATTGTCCGGTTACGGTGTCCTGATAGATTTTCTTGAAATCTGGCACCATCTCCAACAGTTTCTCTGGATGCTTGCGGAGATTGCGGATGATGGTCATGGCATCCGAACCCGTCTCATGTGTCACCCCTACAGTGGCGTCTTTCAGAATGGGTATCTGAATATACTCGATGTCTGCCGGCAAAGGGTCTGGGAATTCCTGTGCTTCGATGGGTGTGCGCAGGTCGATGACACTGTCGATATGGTATCTCTGGCACATCCTATGGCATTGTTGCGGCGTGAGTATACTGAGTTTGCCGCTGCGCAGGAACAGGCCTTTGGGGATGCTTCCCCTACCCTCTTGCAACGGTATCCCGCCAAGGTCGCGCAGGTTCAGTTTGCGATGATACCTCATAGGTTGTATGCTGCCATTACTGAATTGGGGAATGTCTTTGGTCGGACATCGGCATCAGTTGCTGATCACCACAAAGGTGATGTCTTTCTTGCTGCGGTTGAAAACCTCAAGTTCCACAGTGTTCCTGATATTGCTTGGCAAATCAAATGATGTCTTGCGCTGTGGACGTCCTTTTCTCCAATCTTTGGTGTCATTGTGCCGCTCATCAAGACCGGCACTGTTGGTGACATGGATATTCATTGTCACCAATCCTCCTGCCTCTGCCACTACTGCCAATTCCTGATGGCCCTTAGACAGGAAAGTATACTTGGTACTGCCTCCTGCCTTTACGAAACAGGTCTTGGTAAAAATGGAACCATCTGCCGTCTGTCCGCGTAAGGCTCCAGAACGGCTGATGTCGTCGGCTTGTTGATAAACGTCCTTGCCTTCAGCAAGACTGTCAGCAAAGACCTCATCAAACAACAGGTGACCGTTGAGAGAGGATACGGAATCGTCTTTACACCGTAAAGAACCGAATTGGTGTGCTCCACACTCTCTGAGCCTGTCGGCTGATTGTTTGATGCCATCTTTATCGTCGGCAGCCACAGCATCACGCATGGCCACACAAGCATCTATGGCTGACTGTATGCTCATCTCTTCCTGTGCCATCGATGTCATGGCAAAAAGACAGGAAAGAATTATCAAAGAAATTTTTCTCATAATGATATCAGTTGAATTCATATTTCCTAATTACCAGACGGAAGCCAACAGTCTTGTCTTTGGCATCGGTCGAGAAGCCTGCTCGTGACGAGGTAGTTACCTTGTCGGCAGGCGAGGTGTAGTTGCCTCCACATACCGTGAAGAGTGTGCCGTCGAAAGGTGTGTTGCACAGTTCACTCACATTGCCGCTCATATCGAAGAGGTCGAGCATATTGGGCTCCTTTCCCTGTTGTCCGTCACTGGGGTGGACCTGTCCTCCCGAATTGTCCTTATACCATGCCACGGCATCCGCGTTGTCGCTTCCCACATAGAGGGTGTTTTCATGATTCTCTCCTCCACGTGCGGCATACTCCCATTCATCAGCCGAAGGAAGGTCGAAGTAGATGTTGGTAATATTGCGCAAACTGTCGAGCATCATGCATATCTCTCCATACGACACTCCTGTCATGGGCATGAACTTCTGTTTCTCATCATATTCTCCTCCCAAAATGCCATACCATTGACCTGCGGTGAACTCAAACTGGCTTATCCACAATGAGTCGGGCTTCACCTCAGACATATTGACGAGAATGGTGTCAATGGTGTTCATCTGGTTGATGGTAAGACCTGGACTAAGCACAAGATGATAGCTCTCGTGTTTTTTCTCCAGTTCTTTTCTTTGCGTATCAAGGGCTGCGAGTGCTGTCTCCTGCTGCTCGGTAGCCATTTGGTGCTTCCAGAACCAGAAGCAAGTGCCTGCTACAATGGCAATGATGGCAATGGCGGCTGCTATGCCCATCATTTTCATGAAACGGTTGTGCGCATCTTGTTTGCGCAAGGTTTCCTTGGCAGTCTCGTAGTCTTCATCCTTATTCGTCTTGGCATTCCGCTCACCCAAAGTGGGTACAATGCGGTTCTTTATCATCAAGTCGATGGTGGCTCCAAGGGCTTGCCCGAAACTGATTTCCGAATGCTGGTGCATGCCTATGGGGTCCTTGATATGCGAAGGCACGGCTTCTGGGAATCCGTCGAACTCATTGTCGGGATTGATGGGGATGATGTGCTTCTTTTCCTCTATGGCAAGTGTTATTTCTCTCCTCACCCAATCGCCTTCACTGGCACACCTGGCCATTGAACCTTTAGAAAGGACAATCATGAACATAGGTGCGTCCTTGATGGCTTCCACGATTTTCTCGCTGAAAATGCCATCTGTCAGTTCGTCATAATCGAGGAATACCCTGTATCCTCGTTGAACGAGCATCAGTTGAAGGATACGCGCAAACTGGCGTCCGCCGTCTCTGCGGTAACTGATGAAAATGTCATATTTGTGTTCTGCCATGATGATGATGCTTAGAGTGTTGATGTCGACCTGGCCATGGAGATCCTGTGAATGTTGATCGTGGTCTCCACCACACTGTAGTCGAATATCTTGTAATCATTGATATAGTCAATCCTATCGGCCTCGTCGTCGAGTTGTTCCCATGTCACCAGGCAATTGTGGGTGATACGCCTTTCATTGCACCCTCTTTCCCCATCGGGCACGCTGTCTGGCATTTTTGTATATCCCAACACCTCGTGCGAAGCATTCCATCTCATGTGTTCGGTCTTGGCGAGATTATCCATCAGCATCTGCTCCTTGAGGGACAGTTCTGGATAACGAATCTCTATTGGTCGTTTGTCGTATAGATGTTGGCGCCTGATTCGTACAACGGTGTTGCTGTCATTGCTGACGATGTCGAATAATTTGGGTACAAGAGAGTTATACCAATTGGGGAAGACACTTTCCAGTATCTTTATCTTCGTGGCCTCATGTAGGGCATTGCTGCGGTCTTGTGTCTCTTTTCTCCTTAACTTTTGCAGGTTGTCTAATCGTGCAGGTTGTGGGTGTTCTACCATCGTCTCCTCAAACTGCCGGGCACCGGTATTCGGGTCTGTGCCTATAGCGCTGAGTATGGAGAGGCCTTTCAGTTTCCTCTTCCGCTGGGCCCAAGAGCCCTCGCTATCATGCTCGGGGTTCAGCGCGCGGTATGCCTCATAGTATGACTTCCCTCTTTGCTCGAACTCATCACGTACAATCATGTCATAGGTAAACAATTCTTCATTCTTGCCAAAGACAACGATACGCTCTTCTTTCTCGTTGTAATGCTGTGCTGTTTTCAGCAATTGAGGATAGAGCGTCATGTCGTAGGACCTGACAAACAGACGCAAGTGACTGAAATCGCGACCTCTACGACGCAAATATTTCAGTATTCTGACAGCCAATGTCATTCCCGCCTCATCATCACCAATGGCAATGACGACATAATTGAGGGTGTCGGCGATATCCTTTAGCAGCACGTTGTAGAACTCGTCGGTATTGCTGAAGATATTGTGCATCTGGACAAGAGGTGAACCATCAGAAGGGTTGGTGTTCGCAAACATGGCAGGTGCCGAGTTGATGAATGGTCCCTTGATGTGGTCCATCTGCTGATCCACAACATGACAGTGGAACGGGCTCCGCAGTGTGGTGTCGGTGGAAGATGCATCCACAAACGCCCCATATTCGTAGAGAAACCTCAGGGCATCCTTCCCCGTGTCTCCAAAACCTACGATGAGACTGGTGAAGGGCGACTTGACTGTACCGACGTTCTTTTCTTTATCGATGTCGACAAAGCAAATGGGTTGGTGCCTCACTTCACGTTTCAGACATTCTACTGCAAGCCGGGAAGGGTCGATGATATGTACATCTATCCCATTCGAGACATCCAGGTCTTCCATCACACGGTTGTAACTGTTGTATCGGGCACGGCAATAAAATGTCACTTTTCTTGACATGACGCTTCTCTCCCCTTGCTTCATGTCATTGGAAGGGCTCGACGGTTGTCGCATCACTTCTGCAAGCGTGGTGTCTTTCTTGAGAATGGCCACAGCCTGCATGTTCTCCGTCTTGTCATCAGACATAAAGAACACATGCACATCGCCTGTCATCCTATTCAACAGTATCCGTGATATCCATTTCAAGCCCATGATACCGAAGATATCAGAAGGCGTGTCTTCCGACTCCTCAAACAAGTCGGGCAGGCCAACGAAAGTACTTGCCGTGAGACAGTCCAACGAGCGTAACCGCAAGAGTTCTTCATTGTTCATGGCAAGGAAATTGAAAAGCCGTTCCATCCCGTTTATGGACGTAGCCCTGTCTTTATCCGTATCATATCTTACGACAATAATTCTGTAGTCGTTCTCAGTGCCATAGTGCTCAATTATACTTTTTGCCAAGTGATAGGTGGCGTCATTCAGTCCCCAGAAGAGATAGGTGGTCTTTTTCTTTTTTGAGAATCCCCTTGAGGTGAAACCTCTTCGCATGGCAGCGATGATATTGAATCCGAAATGCTTGATGACGAAAAGCATGCTGACCATTGCGGCGGCAAAATGCGCCAACGAATAACAGCACATGAAAAACCAGTTGTTTCTGAATGGACCAAGGATGGCGCTGATATCGCTATTGAGCAAGAACATCCCAAAAGCGTTGAGCACAACCATGGGCACATTGGTGAGCAGCGATATGGGTTCACCGGTATACATACCAATATCATATACCATGAACCCGAAAAGCCAGACAGAAACAAAAGCGGGGAACAGGCTCTTTCTTGAAAGTTCTCTTCCTTTACCACTACTGCTGTTCATCCAAAGGAGCATGCCTACAGCCAGGAGGGCGGTGCAAAGAGCCAATATAAGGCTTATACCCCCCATAGTGGGAAGGAAGAGATTGCCAATCCTCCCCCCTTCAGTATACTCTGGCAGCAGTTCTTGGAAACACAGTGCAATTAATGTGGTCTTCATGCGGCGTTTGTTCTAAATGGCATGACAATGGTAGGGTTGTCATCATATTTAGATATTGTGCAAAAATAATTAAAAATATAAAGAATTCAAAATATAGAATTGAAATTTTAAACAGGTACACCAATTATTGTTTTCATACAAGACAATAGAATAAAAAAAGAGAGCCATACGACTCTCTTGATGTGCTTTGCGGAAAGTGAGGGATTCAAACCCCCGATACCCGTAATGGGTATACCGGATTTCGAGTCCAGCGCATTCGATCACTCTGCCAACTTTCCAATTGCGGTGCAAATTTACGAAGAAGTTTTGTAAAAACAAAATTTTTGATGGAATTTTTGGCTTTGTTCCATGATGTGGTATTTTAGGAGAACGGTAAATCGCCATCGGTGAAGTGAAAGGCCGGTCAATACGATGACAGAGAATAACTCATTGGTTGCCAAAAGCCAACTTTTCGAGGCGGGAACGGAGATTAGCGGCAGCCGACTTCCGGATGGCGAGGGTGATAGTACATGTGTTGTCGAACGTCTGACTGACAATACGTGGTGCGAGTTCTTTGACGATGCGCATCACATCGTTCATCATCACATAGGGATATTCATAGGTGATGGTCTCCTCTACTTGTTGAGTGACGACTTGACAATGGTCAAGGGCATCGGCCGCAGCCGTGCGGTATGCGACAATCAAACCACCTGTACCGAGATTGACACCACCATAATAACGCACCACCACCACAAGCACATCGGTGAGCGTGCGGCTGTTGATCTGTCCGAGAATAGGTTTGCCTGCCGTGCTGCTCGGTTCCCCGTCGTCGTTGGCACGGAATTCTGAACAGTCAGCCCCCAGCATATATGCATAGCATACATGACGGGCATCATAGTATTTGGTGCGGTATTGCGCAACGAGGGCTTTTACTTGTTCGAGAGAGGTCACATGATGGGCATAGGCGAGGAACTTGCTCCTTTTCTCGGAATAATACCCCTCGCCTATGTCATCTGTGATAGTCAGGAACTCGTCGTTGCTCATGACAGTTTATGAATGACCAGTCCTGAGCGCAATTTGGGCTCAAACCAAGTAGCCTTAGGGGGCATAATCATGCCGCTGTCGGCGATGTCCATGATTTGTTTCATTGTGACGGGATAGAGAGCCAGTGCTGTGCGCATCTCACCACTGTCGACACGCCGTTTCAGTTCTGCCAAACCACGCAGTCCGCCCACGAAGTCGATGCGGTTTGACCCACGCAGGTCTTTGATGCCCAATACTTGGTCGAGGATGAGGCGTGAAGAAATATCGACATCCAACACGCCAATAGGATCGGTATCATCGAATGTGCCAGGCATAGCCTTCAGTTTATACCAATGGCCGTCGAGGTAGAGCGAGAACTCATGGAGCGCTGTGGGCTTGAAGATTTCCGTACCCATATCGTCGACGGTGAAATTCTTCCTTAACGCATCAAGGAATTCCTCTGACGACAACCCATTGAGGTCTCTTACCACGCGGTTGTAGTCAAGAATGGTGAGTTGTGAGGCCTGGAAACACACTGCCATGAAATAATTATATTCCTCGTCGCCTTTATGGTTGGGATTTTGCTTTTGTTTCTCAGCGCCAACAAGAGCGGCGGCGGCAGAGCGGTGATGACCGTCGGCGATGTATAGTGAAGGCATTTGGGCAAACTCCTTAGTGATGACATTCATGTCGTCGGAATCGGAGATAACCCAGAACTGATGTCTGAACCCATCAATAGGCGCGATGAAGTCGTACTCGGGTTCGGTCTCTGCATAGCGCATGATGAGGCGGTCGAGCACATCATTGTCGGGATAGGCAAAGAAGACAGGCTCGATATTGGCGTTGTTTACCCTGACATGCTTCATGCGGTCTTCCTCCTTGTCACGACGGGTAAGTTCATGCTTCTTGATGTGGCCCTTGATGTAATCATCCACATATGCACCCACGACAAGTCCGTACTGAGTCTTGCCATTCATCGATTGGGCATAGATGTAATAGTGGTCTTCCTTGTCTTGTACGAGCCACCCCTTGTCCTGGAATTTCTGGAAGTTTTCTGCTGCCCTTTTATACACTTTAGGGTCGTATTCGCTTGTGCCTGGTTCGAAGTCGATTTCGGGCTTGATGATATGATATAGGCTCATTTCATTGTCGCCTGCCTCAGCACGTGCTTCTTCGGAGTCGAGAACGTCATAAGGCCTCGATTCCACTCTCTCCACTAATTCTTTTGGGGGTCGTAAACCTTTAAAAGGTTTGATGGTAGCCATAGTTGATAAAACTGAATTAAGGTTGAAGGTTGAAAATACAAATTCCGCAGCCCACGCTGGCGAGGGCTGCGGAATGAAAGTAGATTATTTGTTGACCTGGAATTTGGTACATCCATCTGCAAAGAAAGCATTGATCTGCTTGGCTGCAGCAATACCGGCATTGATATTGGCCTCTGCTGTCTGGGCGCCCATCTTCTTCGGTGTGCTGAAATAGCGTCCTTCGAATTGTGCGAACTGCTCGTCGGCATCGGGCTTGATGTCGGTGACGAACTTAAGGTCTGTGCGCTCTTGCATCAGTTGGATGAGTTCTGGCTCACAGATGACCTCTTTGCGTGCCGTATTCACCAGGATGCCACCCTTGTGAAGTTTACCAACCAACTCTCGGTTGATGCTCTCCTTGGTCTCAGGGGTTGCTGGGATATGAAGGCTCACGATGTCACAGGTCTCGAACAACTCGTCCTGGTTCTTTGCGGCGTGTACGCCGGCCTGCTCGATGGCCTCTGCCGGACAATAGGCATCATAGGCCGATACCTTCATGCCAAAACCTTGGGCGATGCGTGCCACATTGCGGCCCACATTTCCGAAAGCGAGGATGCCAAGGTGTTTGCCCTTCAGTTCGGAACCAGCCTTACCGTTGTAGAAACTTCTCACGGCATAGACGAGGAGTCCGAACACGAGTTCTGCCACAGCATTGGCGTTCTGGCCGGGAGTGTTCTCCACCACCACGCCCTTGCTCTTGGCGTATGCAGTGTCGATGGAGTCGTAGCCGGCTCCGGCACGCACCACAATCTTGAGTTGTCCGGCGGCATCAAATACTTCCGGTGTAATCTTGTCGGAACGCACAATCATGGCATCGGCATCCTTTACGGCATCCAGCAGTTGTGCTTTGTCGGTATACTTCTCAAGCAGCACCAACTGATGGCCTGCTGACTCAATCTCTTTTCTGATGCCCTCGATAGCAACGGGTGCAAAGGGCTTTTCTGTAGCGACTAGTACTTTCATTTCGAAATAGACAGTTTAGTGTTGGGCTTCAAACTCTTTCATGCACTGAACCAATGCCTCCACACCCTCAATGGTCTGGGCATTGTAGCAACTGGCGCGGAATCCACCAACAGAACGGTGTCCCTTGATACCTACCATTCCCTTAGATGTGGCATACTCGAAGAATGGTTTCTCCAACTCCTTGTATTCATCGTTCATCACGAAGCAAATGTTCATGAGCGAACGGTCTTCTTCTACCACCGTACCGCGGAACAGTTTGTTGCGGTCGATTTCTCCGTAGACGATATCGGCTCTTTGGCGTGCGAGTTTGTCCATAGCCTCCAACCCGCCATTGGCTTTCAGCCAGCGAAGGGTCTCGAGTGCACAATAGATGGGAACCACTGGCGGTGTGTTGAACATCGAGCCTTTTTCCACATGGGTGCGGTAGTCGAGCATGGTGGGAATGGGTCTTGGAGCCTTGCCCAGAGTGTCATCTTTCACGATGATGAGTGTCACGCCAGCCATGGCGAGGTTCTTCTGTGCACCGGCATAGATGCAGTCATATTTTGACACGTCAACAGGACGGCTGAAAATGTCGGACGACATGTCGGCAATCAACCGCGCGTTGACATCAAGGTCCTTGCGGATTTCAGTACCATAGATGGTATTGTTTGTTGTGATATGGAGGTAGTCCACATCGTCGGGGCAAGTCCAGCCTTTAGGAATGAAGGTGTAATTGGCATCAGCCGAAGATGCCACCTCTACCACCTCGCCGAAGAGTTTTGCCTCTTTCATGGCTTTCTTGGCCCATGTACCCGTATTCAGGTAAGCGGCTTTCTTGATGAGGAAATTGTAAGGAATCATGCAGAATTCAAGGGAGGCACCGCCACCGAGGAAGATTACAGAATAGCCATCGGGAATTTGCAGCAACTCCTTGATAAGTGCTACCGCCTCATCGACGACCGGTTGGAAATCCTTGGCCCTGTGGCTGATTTCAGCAAGTGAAAGGCCACTTCCATTGAAGTCTAAAATCTGCTTTGCCGTGTTCTCGATCACCTCTCTTGGGAGGATGGAAGGTCCGGCGTTAAAATTGTACTTCTTCATCTGAATAGAATTAAAATTGTATATTTATCAATTAATTAATAAATCGTCTGCGAATATACTCTATTTTGCCGAAAGGTGCAAATTTTTAAGCATCGTTTTTCCGAAATAACATTGGGTAACAGGGGGATATGACGGGTTTTCATCTAAGACATGGCGATTTTGGAAAACCGACATGACAAAAAGCCCGTCAACGTACTGGCTCGACAATCGTACGCACACCTTTTATCTTCTCGTTTCGGATGAGTGCCAACACCTGCTTCACTTTCTTGGCATTAACAGCAACATAAGCATAACGCTCCATCACGTCTATACGTCCGATGTCGGATTTCTCGAGTTGTCCCTTCTTGCATAGGAAACCCACGATATCGCCTTTGCTAATCTTGTCTTTCTTCCCTTTTCCCACATACAGAGTAGCCATGCGAGGAGGTTGGGGTGCCGGCAAGTCATCGGGGATGACATGGGGTTGCGTGTCGGCTACCACATATTCGGGAAGGTGCTCTTCTGGCCCGAGAACAAACCAGGTCGTTCCGGAGGAATTCCAACGGGCGGTGCGCCCCACCCTATGTACGTATTCTTCTTCACCGAGTGGGAGGTGATAGTGGATAATATTGTCTACATCCGGGATGTCGAGTCCGCGCGATGCCAGGTCGGTTGCCACCAGGATGTTGGCAGACCCGTTGCTGAATTTATAGATGGCTTCCTCGCGTGATTTCTGGTCGAGGCCGCCATGAAAAGCAGAGGCTACGAAACCCATGTTCAAAAGGTATTCGGCAGTGCGCTCTACACTGTCTCTGAAGTTGAGGAAAACAATGCTGCTCTTGTCTCCTTGCTCACGGAGCAACCGTGATAGGGTCTCGAGTTTGTCTTTTACGGGACTGAAGACGGTGAAGACTTCCACTCTTTCAGGCACCTGCTTTTCCTCATCGAGAAAGACCAGCCGCTTTGCATGGTGTATGTTGACGAAATGTGGAATGGAGTCGGCGTCGGTTGCAGAGAGCAGCACACGCCTACGGAGGTGAGTCAGCCTGTCGACTGCGGCCTCCATTTCTTGATGGAATCCCATGGCCAGACATTTGTCGAACTCGTCGATGACAAGTGTTCTTACGGTTGTAGGGATGATATTTCCTTTGTCGATATGGTCGTTGAGTCTTCCTGGAGTGGCGAATACCACATGGGGGCGTGTCTTGACCATTACCCTGTGCTCGTCCATTGCGGGTCTGCCGCCATATATGGCCATGGCCCTTACCCCACACGACATGTTGCGTAGCACATCAGCCGACTGCAAGGCGAGTTCACGACCAGGTACGACAACCACCATCTGAAGGTCATCGGAGAGGGTGTTGATTTGTTCAACAAGTGGCAACAGGTAGGCCAGTGTCTTTCCGCTGCCTGTAGGTGACAACACCACGATATCATCGTTGGATGTCGTAATGGCATTGTCGACCGCCACCTGCATTTCATTGAGTTGTGTGATTCCCAGTTTGGAGAGAATCTCTTGACGTTTGTTCATGGTTGATTCAATTGTCTGTAAAGCGAGTCTATTTCCTCAAACTCTCTTCCCATATTCAGGTTGAGATAGATGTTGTAGAGTGCTGGAACCCATTTCGACTGTTGGTCGGGAGCAAGAGCACGGAATTTCTCCATATATGGTTTGCTCTTGGCATAAAGTTCCTGCATGGCGCGTCGTTTTTTTCTCGACCGCTGCATATTACGGTCGATGGCAATGGCTTGATTGTAGTAAGCCAGTCCCATGTTGCAATAGGCCTCAGGCATACTGTCGTTGAGCGCGAGCAACCTTTCGGTCAGCATGATGCATTCCTCATAATTGCCGGCATTGAGCAATGCCGTGCTTTTGGCAAAAAGGAAGAGCACATTGGTGCTGTCGACAGCATAAGCCCTGTCGATGACAACAGTGGCGGAATCAGTAAGCCCCTTGCTGTTGAGATAGTCGGTGAGTCTGGGAAAGAAGAACGGATTGGTGGGATATTGCTCGAATCCTTTCTGCAAGTATTCCACATAGTGTGCCGTATCGCCGTTGGCAATATAATTCTCTGCCAAATACCTGTATGCGTTTTCGTGACGTGTCGAATCACTCAAAGCCATTGGCAAGTGCTTTACCATCTTCAAGGTATCTTTCATGCGATAGCCTGTGTATAGTGCCATATAGGCAGCAGTAGACAACAGCGTATCGGTGTTAAGATAATTCATCCCATCATACAGCGGGTGGTAAGCACATTGTATATATTTGTCGAAAAAATCCCAGGCTTTTGGAAATTCGTTTCTACGTGTGAAGAAGATGCCCCCTTTATACAGGTTGGGGCGGAAAGGATGAAGAAATTCTTGGCTTTTGCTGCGATGATGAAGCACCACCCTACCCTTTTTGTCGGGCAAGGCGTCCACGGAATCGAGGGCCTCGTATATGGTAAACATCTTCATTGCCGTTGTGAAAAGAGAAGCGGTATCAATCTTTTGCTTGAGATACAGTTTCTCATTTCCCAACTCATATTGTTTTCTTGCCACATCTGCCAAGATGACCCATATCTTTTCTTTTCCGCGGTTGACAGAATCACGGAGCAAATCATTCATGAGTTTCTCGGCTTTAGCCAAGTCGGCTTCCTTACCGCTTTTTACATAAGTGCGTGCTTGGTCCATCACTTTCCTTTGAGCCGTAGCACCAAGAAAGCAAGTAAACACGAGAAGTACAAGCAACAATCTTTTCATCCTTAATTCATCGGACACTCACCTCACGACGCTTGTGATGGTGGCCGGTGCTTTCTTTTTTTCTTCGAATCTTGAAAAACTTACCCCGGCACAAGAGTGTGCCGGGATAAGTAGAAGGTATGGTTATTTCAGAGAGTCAAGCAGGTAATTGCACCTGTCGAGGGCATACGACCACTTCGATGTCTGCTCCGTTGGGTCAGCAGCCTTGGCCTTCTCGAGGCATTCTTTTGCCCTGTCGTAGAAGGGACGAATCTGGTCTTTAGCCGTTGAAGGAATCATTCCGTTGCGTCCTGCTGCTCGCTCTTGTGCTTGTGCTCCCTTGTTGATGAGAGATGCGCCCAGCATTGAAAGGGCTACAGCGCTTTCTGGTTGTTTCTCCAAGGCTTTCTCAAAACAAGAGATGGCTTCGTCCCATTGCTCGGCAAACATGGCGTTCTGGCCTTTCATTGCCCATGCAGTATAGTTGCTTGGGTCGGCTGCCAATGTCTTCTCGATGAGCGAGTTCATTTCGTTGTTCATGTTGAGCGAAGCATACATCGAGAGGAGTGTTCCAAGCACCATCTCATTGGAAGGATTGGCAGCATAGTCGGTCTCCAGTCTCTTCACATAGTTGAGGGAGTCTTCCCTGGTCCTGATTTCCTGCTGCAGGGCAGCCAGTTTCAGCACGGTGGCATCGCTGGAAAGTTTCTCGTCTTGTCCTGCAATGTTAGCATAAACGGCCACATTGTCATAGTCCTTGTTTTGGTAGGCAAAACGTGCGGCATAATATGCCATGTTGGTATAGTTCTCGTCAGGAGTCTTGGCTATTTCCTCAGCGAAAAGCGAAGAGTTATGGCTGTCAACATACTCTGCCAACTGTGCGAAGGCTTTCTTCATGTCGAAATTCTGGTAGTAGATACCGCCATCGATAAGGCGTGGACGGTAGCCGAGGAGTCGCTGCACGTTCTTGTTATGGAAAGCAGGCTTCACCTTGCCCTTTTCATTGGGCATGATGTCATATTTCTCGCACTCTTCAGCGGCCTTGAAAGCATTGAGCACGGCATCATAGAATCCAGCGGTGTCGTAAGGCTCTACCTTTCCCTGGCCATACTGTTCAGCCATTTGGTTGGAAGTGATAGTGCCTTGCTCCTTGGCCACTTTGTCGATAGCCAGGTCGACGAGTTTGTTGTAAGCCTTGGCTTTCTCTGCCGGGCTAGCCAATTGGCTCAGGCTCGAACTGACGAGGCTTGCAGCCTCGGCATACGACTTGGTTTTAAGGATTGACTTGAGGACGTCGCTGTCGCCCGCAAAGGCTGTTGAGGCAGCTGCTGCCATCAAAGCCACAATCATCATTTTTTTCATCATTTTATCATAATTTTAGGTTGATATTATTCTACTCATTCTCGATGTCCTCGACATCGTCTATGGGTTGGTTGTCTTCTTGTATCATTTCTGTCTCCTGAAGCATGGCATCAGTTGGTGATATACCTCCCATGTCTTGCCTCACTTCCTCGCTCTTCTGGCTCCACTCGTTGCGGCTCAACTGCTCTACCTCAGCCTCCAGTTCGGCTCCCATCACTTTACATACAGAAGCGATGACATCGTTCTTCTTCGTGAGGTTAATCAGTTTTACGCCTTGTGTAGCCCTGCCCATTACACGGCATTCGGCAACGGAAAGTCGGATGGCAATGCCACTCTTGTTGATAATCATCAGGTCGTGTTCATCAGTCACATTCTTTATGGCCACCACCCTACCGGTTTTCTCGGTGATATTCAGTGTCTTCACACCTTTCACGCCACGTTGCGTCTTACGGTAGTCTTCCACTTGTGAGCGTTTGCCATAGCCGTTCTCGCTCACCACCATAATGGTTTCTTTCTCGGCATTATTGACCACGATCATGCCAACGACCTCGTCGTCACCATCATCGAGCCGCATACCTCTCACACCAGTGGAAATACGTCCCATATCCCTTACGGCCGACTCCTCGAATCTCACTGCCCTGCCATTGCGGTTGGCGAGCACCAGTTCGTTATGGCCGTTGGTGAGTCTCACATCCACCACCTCGTCGCCTTCCAAAATATTGATGGCATTCACGCCATTCGTCCTTGGACGGCTATATGCTTTCAGACATGTCTTTTTTACAATGCCCTTCTTGGTGGCGAAGACCACGTAATGAGTGTTGAGGAAGGTTTCGTCATCCAGACCACGTAGTCTGAGGAAGGCATTCACCGAGTCGTCGGGGTCGATGTTGAGCATGTTTTGGATGGCCCTACCCTTGGAGTCTTTTCCTCCTTCAGGAATCTCGTAACATTTCAGCCAGTGGCAACGTCCCTTCCGTGTGAAGAAGAGCATGGTGTTGTGCATCGTTGCAGGGTAGATGAACTCGGTAAAGTCTTGCTCCCTGGTCTTGGCTCCCTTGCTCCCGATGCCGCCTCTTGCCTGTCCTCTGAACTCGCTCAGCGGGGTGCGCTTGATGTATCCCAAATGGCTCACGGTAATGACAACCGGATCGTTGGGATAGAAGTCCTCAGGATTGAATTCTTCAGATGAGTATTTGATTTCGGTGCGGCGCTCATCGCCGTATTTTGCTTTCACCTCGAGCAATTCGTCTTTCATCACTTGCTTGCACAGTTCTGGGTCATCGAGAATAGCCTGCAGGCGTTGGATGAGTTTCTCCAATTCCTCGTACTCAGCATGGAGTTGGTCCATCCTCAGTCCGGTGAGTTGTGAGAGACGCATGTCGACGATGGCTTTCGACTGCACTTCGTCGAGGTCGAACCGTTTTTCCAGGTTGCGCTGCGCATCGGCAGGTGTTTGAGAAGCCCTGATGATATGTACCACCTCGTCGATATTGTCGCAGGCAATGATTAAACCTTCGAGGATGTGGGCACGTTCCTGGGCTTTCTTCAAATCAAACTGTGTGCGGCGGATGGTAACGTCATGCCTGTGCTCCACGAAATAACCCACGCACTCCTTGAGGGAAAGCAATTTGGGTCTGCCCTTCACGAGCGCGATGCAGTTGACGGAGAACGAACTCTGCAGTGCAGTCATCTTGAAGAGTTTGTTGAGGATGACATTGGCATTGGCATCCTTCTTCACGTCTACCACGATGCGCATGCCCTGACGGCCAGACTCATCGTTGACGTTGGAGATGCCCTCAAGTTTTCCTTCCTTCACCAGGTCGGCGATATATTCGATAAGTTGTGCTTTGTTTACACCATAGGGAATCTCGTGCACCACAATCTTGTCATGGCTCTCACCGCTCTCTATCTCGGCCTTGGCACGTATCACTACCCTTCCCCTACCGGTCTCATAAGCGTCTTTCACGCCTTGGATGCCATAGATATACGCTCCTGTGGGGAAATCCGGTGCTTTGATATATTGCATGAGTCCATCGGTGTCGATGTCGGGATTGTCGATATAGGCACAGCATCCGTCGATTACCTCGCCGAGGTTGTGTGTGGGGATATTGGTTGCCATACCCACAGCAATACCATTGCCACCGTTTACGAGAAGGTTAGGCACTTTTGTAGGCATGACCGACGGCTCGGTGAGAGAGTCGTCAAAGTTGTTGACCATGTCTACCGTGTCTTTCTCGAGGTCGTCCATGATATGCTCGCCCATTTTCGACAGGCGGCACTCAGTATAACGCATGGCAGCGGGTGAGTCGCCATCCACACTACCGAAGTTGCCTTGTCCGTCGACAAGGGTATATCTCATGTTCCAGTTTTGTGCCATCCTCACCAGTGCGCCATATACGGAACTGTCGCCGTGAGGATGATATTTTCCGAGCACCTCTCCCACCACGCGTGCACACTTCTTGTAAGGTTTGTCACTGGTGTTTCCGATGCCCATCATTCCGTAGAGGATTCTGCGATGCACGGGTTTGAAGCCGTCTCTTACATCAGGCAAGGCACGTGCCACAATCACAGACATGGAGTAGTCGATATACGACTTCTTCATCTCCTCTTCGATGTTGATTTTGATAATCCTGTCTTGGTCAAATGTTTGATTCTCGTCCATTATTACGTTTTTATGTATGTTTTGAGGGCACTTCTACGTCAGCGATGTAGTTGCTGGCAGGTGTCTTTAGAAAACGAAAAATCGCTTTAGAAGGCATTTAAATGCGCTCTAAGCGATTTTGGCCCTTTTTCAAGGTGCTAAATTACGACTATTTTGCGAGTTGTGAAAGCGTTTGCCGTCAAAACTGCAAAAAATTAAAGATAATTTATACTTTTTTCTTTATTGACGTATTATCTTCGGTGTGGAACGGCCCTTTTCATGGCCATTCGGTGGAATTTCCCCTCTGCTTTGATGACTTTATACAGTTTACGCGCTGTGATGATGCCAATAAAGCGGGCGTGGTAATTGGCTTGCAACTGTTTGATTTCAATTTCTATCCGGTCGTGTTCGGAGATTGCCTGCTTGGCAGCCTCTTCAGAGTCGGGATTCACCCTTCTGTCCTCCCTCATCTGTTCATAGAGTGCACGCTGTTTTCTGGTCATTTCCCTATACAGGGGGAAGAAGGCGGCAGCCTCAGATGGTGTGAGGCACGCCTCAACAGTGATGAACTGTTCGAGGTCGGCCTGGAATTTTGCCGGGTCGAAGGGCTTCATACCTTGTGCGTCGGCCACACAAAGTGAGAGGCAAAAGGCCAGAAAGGTGCAAATCAGAGTTTTCATATCGGTTTTGCTTTTATTCGCCGGAGATATACGCATAGAGATCTTGGTCGTCGGCCATGATGTAGTCGGCCATAGCATCGATGTTCTCATCAGTGCTGTATGATGCCGTTGAGGAAGCGGCGACTTGCGTTTGTGCTGCCGGCTCATTATTGGTGAAATGCAAGCCGGCCATGCATACGGCAGCCACGACAGCAGCCGCGGCACCGTATCGAGCCCATTGGAGCCAGTTTCTGCTCTTTTTCTTCTCCTCTGTCGGAATCATTCTCACTTCATGGGCAGGCAGATTGTCGATCATGCGCTGTGCCAGGTTGTCGAAGTATCCCTCGGGCACGGAGAATGGATTGTCGTTTATGTTTTCAGAATTGAAATTCATTGTTATAGTTGTTTGTCAATCTTTTGACGCACAAACAGAAAGAAAGTTTAACTGTATAGTGAAAAAAATGTATATTGATTCATTCAAGTATGAAAAGTGCTGGTTTTGGGGTGATGAAGAGCGACATGATGCCTACTGGTTAGAAGAACCATGAGAGATGGCATCCGATGCGTTTGTCAGACTTTCCCAGGTCGTTCTTGCCGTTGAGAGAGTTGTTGTAGGGCTTGTCGATATACAGTTTACAATATATCCCGAAGTCAACATGTCCGCTTCTGCACCCCAGCATTGGCACGATGGCCACGCTCTTCTTGCACATGGGATGCTGTTCGGGGTAGAAGTCCTTGAGTATGTTGCTTTCGTGCATTCTGAAGCCCACTTCTCCTCCGCAACCAATATATACCTTATTCCATTGGCTGGTGCGTATGAGCAGTAGTTTCACTGCTGCCGGTATCACGAGTTGCCCGCCTCCGTCAACGAGTCCCACATTGCTCCTCTCCTCTGCGGGTCTTGGGTCGGCAGCCAGATTCTCGATGTATTGCGCCCCTACCGTCACGTTGATGAGGTCGGTGCTTTTCCCAATGTTCAGCAACAATCCTGCGCCAAACCCTGCAACATAAGAATAGGCGTCGCCGGTGAAATGCACGCCCAAGGTGAACCTATTGTCTTTATCGCCTCCATAGTTTCCGTTAGAATTCGAGTCACTCGTCCCTCGCACCTGTCCAAATTGAGCCATGGCCAACAAGGGCAGTATGGTCAGTAATGTTATCAGAATGGATTTTTTCATTGTTGTGCTTGCTTCTTTTTTATAATACTAACTTGGTTGATGAATTCTTTCTTATAATGTTGGTTGTGGCGTGGCAGTGTGTTATCGTCGTAGACACCAACCCGCAGGGTATCGACACGCGAGAGCACATCGGCGTTCATCTCCTTCGCCAATGGTTGTTGGGTAATGAGGGCAAAAGGCGTGGCCTTTGACACGGCTTCAGGGTCATTGATGTTGATCGGAGACACTTTCTTTCCTACTTCGTACACCACCTCAATCTTCAGTTCCTCGTCTTGGTTGTAGTAGAAGGGCAACTGCTTCAGTTCGCTCACCTTGCTCACCTGGTTGATGCTGACTTTCCTGTTGTTGCCCAGTACGCCCACGATAGGCGTGAGCATGAAACACTCGATGAAGAAAAACAGCAAGGCCACCCCACGTACTACACCTTTGGGCGAGTGGCGTTTGGTAGACAATGCGGTATACATTGCTATACCCCATAGCAGCACCCAGAGGAAGATGGCCGTACCGAAATCGATAAGGTCGCGTCCAAACATTCTTATCAGCATGAAGATGGGAAGCCCGAACATGATGAGTGCGATGAGATAGCCGTTGAAGAGGAAGAACCGCTGGGTTATTTTCTCTTTCGGCCAGCATTCTTCATAATAATAGAGCACACACGTCACGGCAATGGCGCATGGTGGGGTGAGTGCCACCAGGTCGACCATCTCTTTGTGGGGTGTGGAGGCAAGGATAACAAGGCCGTTGGCCAGCCATGCCAAGGCGAAGCGATATACCCGCCGTGTGCGAATGCGTTTCTTCCAGAAGGGGAAGAGCAAGGCTGCGAGCAGGATGAGCGACCAGATGCCCATCTCGGCAAAGAACCTCCAATAGTAATACCAAGGTCGGGTGGCCTTCTCCGTCCACCTGGCAGGAAGGAATCCCCAGGATTCTGGTGCTGCTTCAGGATGATATACCTGTATGTACCACAACCACATGCCGTAAGGCAGGATGGCCAAGACAATGAGCAACAAGAGCGGTCCCCATCGTCCCGTCATATCCGGACGTTTGAAGAGCACAATGGCGACGAGCCATGGCATGAGCATGGAGTAGACTGCGACGAGGCCGTTGCCCAACAACGACAGTCCCATTGCCAATCCAGCCAGCCATGCCCACCGCCATTTGTGTGGATTGGCGAAATACTGGCTGTCGAACAACATCCTCATCATGAAATAGATAGCCACCATCATGAAAGCATAGCCATAGATGTCTCTTTCCACCATGCGCCCCATATATATTATATTATAGGTGGTGATGAAGACCACTGTGGCTATTTCGGCAAAGCCACGTCGACGGGAGAAGTAGCGGGTAATGCCGAAGAAGAACATTGTCCAGATGATGCCCAGCAGTCCCGCTACCGTACGCTGTGCGCTGATATTGTCGGCATGTATGCTCTGCACCAAAGCAGCCACCCATGACGCCAGGGGCGGTTTGTCGTATCGCGGCTCACCATTCATCGTGGGCGCGAGCCAGTTGCCTCCGTCGACGATGTCTCTGGCCGTCACGAGCACCTTTGCCTCTCCTCCCCCAACTGGCAGTAGGCTGTTGTTGACGAAAAAGGCTGCCAGGCATAGCAGTATCAGCGTCAGCCATTCTTGGCGAAATCTCCTCACAATGCTCATAGTTATTATAGATTATATAACTCTTCTTCGGTCAGAATGTGCACTTTGTTTTGTTGGAGCACCCCCATGCATGCTTCCATGTCGATGGTTCGGATAATCACATTGGCCTGTTGGCCGTTGTTGAACGAGTAGAGATACTCTATGGCAGCGCCAGAGTCGGAAAGATGTTTCAGGATTTTCGCCATCGAACCACTTTCGTTGGTCATGGCAAAGCCCACCACATCGGTTGTCTTTACCGCATACCCATGTTCGCGCAGCACTTTTCCTGCTCTCTGTGGGTCGGAGACCACGCACCTTAGGATGCCGTAGTCTGAACTGTCGGCCACGCACATGGCAACAAGGTTGATACCGGCCTGAGCCAGTACATCAGTGACATCCGACAGGCTTCCCGACTTGTTTTCCAAGAAGATGGACAATTGTTTCGTAAACATATGTGTAGATGTTTTATCCTGTCATTTTGTTCACACAAACCTTGCGCCGTCGTCGGGTTTGACGAAGAAGCAGGCAAAAGTATCCTCATATTCAGGATATTGCTCAAGATATCTCTCCGTTAGTTCCTTCTCTATCTGCTCCTTGTATGCAGGGTCGACGATGGCAATGCATGCCCCCTTGAATCCCGCGCCCGAAAAACGGCCTCCCCAGATACCCGGGAGTGTGCGCATGATTTCGTAGATGGAGATGAGTTCCGGACTACCACACTCATAGTTGTGGATGCTCGACTCGCAACTGTCGAAACTGAGTTTGCCGAACAGTTTCAGGTTTCCCGTTTCCCAGGCCGTTACGCCCTGTCTCACCCGTCGGTATTCCGAATAGAAGTGCTCTGCCCTTCTGGCGAAACGTGCCGGCATGGCAATCTTCGTCTTGTCGAACGAAGCCTTGGGGATGTCGCGCAGGAACGTCTTGTCGAAAGTCTTCAGCGGTTGGTCCATATATGCCAGCATGTTCCAAGCAGCCGTCTTGCATTCATACACCCTGAGGTTGTAGTCGCTGTTGACCAGACTTCTTGTAAGACCGCTGAAGAAGATGCCCAATTCGAAATCGGGCATGGCTGGGTTTTTCTTGATGATGCGGTAGTCGTTGCTGTCGCAATCGAGGAAGAGCAGTCCGTCTTTCTTTCCCAGTGCGATACACGCCTGGTCGAGAAGTCCGTTGTTCAGTCCGATATACTCCCTTTCTGCCTCCGATGCTATCTGCACCACCTCGAAAGGTTTCAGTTTGATGCCATTGGCCTTGGCAAAAGCCATGACATAGGCGATGAGTACGGCGGCGCTGCTCGACAGCCCACCCACAGGCAGTGAGCCTTGAATGACGCCATTGATGCCTTTGTTCAGTTCGAACCGTTTGCGCAGGGCATATTTCGCTCCCCGGGCATAGTCGCCCCAATGCTGTTCCTTGATTTGTGAGGGCGAGTCGATGTCGAAGTCTACATCCCCGTCAAACGAGCGCGACACGAGATGCACCTTTCCGTCGTCATTGACATTGAACCACAGGTCCACCCCCTTGTTGATGGCGAATCCCGTCACCAATCCATGCTGATGGTCGACATGTGCCCCGAGCGGACACACGCGGTAGGGTGAGAAGATATGATATTGGTAGTTTTCCATAAATGTATGTGATTAAGATATGTGTCAAGATGTTATCGGTCTATGGCTTGGTAGATTTAACGACAATATTGTGAATGAAGGTTTCATTCACAATAATATCTCCCCATGCAAGATTTACACAGGTTATTATGGGACATGAGAATAAAGAGTGCTTCCGCGTAAGGGTCGTATTGATACTCATGTCAGAGTTCTCTTCATTTGCAATCAATCACCCGCAGTACACATCCTTTACTCATTGATGGCCTGCAAAGCCAACAGAACTGTTTTTTTACTTTCTGACGAAGTATTTTCGCCATGCCGTGGCAAAGATAATCAAAATCGTATAGAGAACAAAATAAATTATGTATATTTTGTTCATGTCAAGGATCTTTCAATTTCAACCATTCAGCCTTTGTGGCAAGTATTGGTTGTCACAACCATGTCTTTTGTGTTAATTGCTATTCTAAAGCGTAATGGCCTATCATTTAAAAAAGAATCCGCAATGCAAATTGTTTAGCACTGCGGACACTTGATTGTATATGTATTAAATGATTATATATTATTATTTGCCATGCCTAATTCACTGTGAAATGTAATGATTTCAGTTCACTATTGCGTGATATAATGCAGAGATAGTCTCCGCATCAAGTGCCACGGGGTTGTTTTTCAGCCTGACGGGATTCACCGAACTGGCAAGGATGCCGATTTCCTTCTCTTTCTCGGCGGACGAAGGCTGTGCCAATTCCATTTCTTGAAGCATGTGGCGGAAGAGGGCAATGGCTTCGGGCACGTTTTGGCACCCCATGGCAGAAGAGATGTCGCTGAAGGTCTGTGTTAGGTAATCCCCTCCCCTGCTGTCGATGCATTTCTCGATATGTTTGTCCATATACTCCCAGATATGGTGCAGACAGGCTGCCACGGCATGTCCATGAGGAATGCCGTAGATGGATGTAACCTTGTAACTGAAGGCATGGGCTGCAGTGGTCTGGGTGATGCAGATGGCCTGACCGGCAAGGTTGGCAGCGGTCATCATCTGTGCTGCCGCTTCGTCGGTATTATCGAAGATGTAGGCATGCCAATGAGCCATGACCAGTTCCACTGCCTTGCGTGAGAGCACCTTGCTCTTGTCGGTGGAATTGACCGACCACCACGACTCCAAGCCCTGGCAGAGGGCATCGAACATGGTACATTTTTTCTGGTAGAGTGGCAAGGTTTTCAGCACCGACGGTTCAAGGATTGCCACATTGGGGATAATGCTCTCATGGGTGACACTCTGTTTCTTTCCCTCATAATAGATGACGGCGAAGCGTGTAGACTCGCTGCCTGTGCCAGCCGTAGTGGGGATAGCCACGAGTTTCACGCCAGAGTCCTGGTAAGGTTGGTTGAGATAGAGTTGGCCGGGAACCATCTTGCAGTAGAGTTTGATGCACTTCGCCACATCGATGGCGCTGCCGCCTCCGATGGCCACGATGGTGTCACACCCTTGTGCGTTGAACAGTTCCACACCTTTGCCAACCTGCTCGTAGAGCGGGTTGGGGGCGAACTCTTCGAAGACGACGGCATTGCTGAGCACACTGTTCACTTCGTCTTTGATGCTTAGAAACGGAAAAGAAGCATCACGCACGAGCAACACCTTGCGGCTATCGGCTATAGCCTCTTTGAGATGTTGAATACCGTTGAAGATTACTTGCATATCCGTATTTTCAGAAATACCAAAATGTGTATTTATTCGCTCAAGAAGTGCATCAGGGCATTCTTGTTCTCGATGGGCGTAGTAGTAGGACGGCCAAGGTCTTTGCGGTTGCCTTTGCGCACACAAACCTGGATAAGGGTTGGTCCTTCAAGAATCTCCGGACTACGCAGGATTTCCTGCAACCCTTCGGCAGAATCCACACTGAAGGCATGCTTATAGCCCACAGCCTTGGCAATGGCAGGCACATCGATGTCGAGTCCCACGGTAGGCTGTCCGCCCACGGAGTCGTGCGCACCATTGTTGAACACCACGTGAATGAAGTTGACGGGGGCTTTCGATGCTGTGATGGCCATAGAACCCATGTGCATGATGACGGCACCATCGCCGTCGAAACACCACACATGGCGGTCGGGTTTCTCCAGCGCGATGCCCAGTGCTATTTGCGAAGCATGTCCCATGGAACCTACAGTGAGGAAGTCGCGCTCATGCGACTGTCCCATTGCCGTGCGGTACTCGAACAGTTCACGGCTGATCATGCCCGTGGTAGACACGATGCAGTCCTTAGGCCCGAGGGCTGCCGCCACGGTTTGGATAGCCTCTTCACGTGAAAGGGTAAGCGCATTCTCCACTTTGTTTTGAAGCACATAGGTGTCGAAAGTGTTCTTCTCTACGACAAGGGCAAACACCTCGTTGGTCTGCTTCATAATAGCCACCGCCTCGTCAATCTGAGTTTCAGCCACCGACTCTTCCTGGCTGAGCACCTGATAGTTGATGCCCATCGTGTCGAGCAGCGGAAGAGTCACCTTGCCTTGTTTCACATGCTGTGGCTCGTCGTGCACACCGGGTTTGCCGCGCCAGCCGATGAGCAAGAGCACGGGGATATTGTATACCTCTTTGTCGGTGAGCGACGCAAGAGGATTGATGATATTGCCCTCACCGGAGTTCTGCATATACACCACGGGGATTTTGGATGTGGCAAGATGGTATCCGGCGGCAATTCCCACTGCCCCACCCTCATTGGCCGCAATGATATTGTGGCGGTTGTCGAGGTGATCGGAGATATATGCACAGATGTTTTTCAGCAGGCTGTCGGGCACGCCTGCATAGAAGTCGATATCATGTTTCTGAAGCGTATCGATGAAAAATGATGGTCTGACCATGGCTGCCCTGGATTTATAAATCGCTGGGAATAAGGGTGATAATATCTTTTATCGACATGCACATGTCGTCGCACTCCTTGGCTCGGTGATGCTCAAGGATGGTCTTGGCTGCCTTTTGCATGGCAGGGAAGCCCGTGCGGGTGAGTTGGTTGGCATATATCACCACATTCACGCCACGCTGTCTGAACTCTTCTTCGGTGACGGTGTTGAATGATGTGGGTACAACCACTATGGGTGTAGAGTTGTTCTTCTCGCGGAACTTCTCCACAAATTCGAAGATTTCCGACGGGTCTTTCTTCCGTGAGTGAATCATGATGGCGTCGGCACCAGCACCTGCAAAAGCGAATGCACGCTCAAGGGCATCGTCCATGCCACGTTCGAGGATTAGACTTTCGATGCGGGCGCAAATCATGAAGTCCTGGGTCTTCTGTGCTTTCTTTCCGGCGCTGATTTTCTCGCAGAAATGCTCGATGGAGTCCTGTGTCTGTTTCACCTCAGTGCCGAAGAGCGAGTTCTTCTTCAAGCCAGTCTTGTCTTCGATGATGACCATCGACACCCCCATGCGCTCCAGCGAGCGAACGGTGTAGACGAAGTGCTCGGTGAGCCCACCGGTGTCACCGTCGAAGATAATGGGTTTGGTGGTCACCTCCATGATGTCGTCGATGGTGCGGAAACGTGAGGTCATATCCACCAGTTCGATGTCGGGCTTGCCTTTTGCGGTGGAGTCGCAGAGGCTTGAAATCCACATCGCGTCGAACTGATAGGTCTTGCCTTCCTGGAGCACGGTGGTCTTCTCAACGATAAGTCCGGTGATGCCGCTGTGGGCCTCGAGGGCAGTCACGAGCCCCTTCATATTGATGAGTTTCTTGAGCCTTCCCCTGCGCACGTCGGGCATGGCGAGTTGGGCACGTGTCATCTTGTCGAGTTCCACATACTTGGCATCGTGGCTGTAAGGGAACTCTACCAGTTTGCCGCCATACGAGGCCAGGACTTCCAGTACCTCCTGGCGGATGGGTTTCTGCAATCCCTCACGCCAGTCGTCGCCATGAACCACGAAATCGGGCTTCAACTCGCGAAGGTTCTCTGCATAACTGAGTGTCTTCTGCTCCACCACCTGGCTTACCCCCGTGATGTTGCTGATGAGCGACTTGCGCTCAGCAAAGGGAATCAACGGGAACCGACGGTAACTTGCCACTGCCTCGTCGGAGAGCACGCCAATGGTGAGTTTGCCCAGCCGACTCGCCTTCTTGATGATGGCAATATGTCCGGAGTGGATGTATTCGGTGGAGAAGCACATATATACCCTGCGGTTCTCAATCTCATGCAATCTGGCGGAGATGACGGCAAGGTCGTCGGGAGTGTCTATTTCGGCGCAAAGTGCCCCTTCCACGTCGAGGGGGGTGATGACACAGAAGTCCGACACCTCGTTGAACGCATTCTCGGCATAGCACTTGCGGTTGTCATTATCGCAGAACTGGGTGATTCTTTCGAGCCATACCAGCCAGTCTTTCTTTTCCAACTTGTAAAGAGGCTGGGCTGCCATGGCATCGGTGAAGAACTCAATACCCACCTTTTTGATTGTTCCGTCAGAAATCACCGCCTTGAAATCCTTCTCAGGAAGTTCGGCAGTGGAACTGACAGCCATGCAACTCCCCTCATTGGCGATCAGCGCGTCGAAGACGGCATTCTCGAATACCAGGTCTCCATGCATGAGGATGATATCGTCGTCGAGCAGGTGTTTGGCACAATAGATGCTGTAGATATAGTTGGTCTTGTCGTATTCCGGGTTTTTCACGAATTCGATGTGTAACGGCAGGTCCAGGTGCCGGCAATACTTCACCAGCACGTCATCGTAATAGCCTGTGGTAATCACTACATCGTTTATCCCTGCTTCGGCAATCAGTCGCAGTTGCCGTGAAAGGATAGTTTCGTTGTTGGAGATTTCCGTCATGCACTTGGGGTGCTCACTGGTCAAAACACCCATGCGATGCCCCAAACCGGAATTGAGAATAAGTACTTTCATAGAAATATGTATATAGTTTCATAAAAGCATGCCTTGAGAATAAAGCCATCTATCTTGCTTTATATTCATATCTCTCTGTAATAATTAGAACAATTGATAAAAACCAGGCCGCTATATGAATTCTTCAATCTTAATATGCTTAATAGCGAAGACATATATTTAATAGACATCCACAATTTTCTTCCAATCATATGGGCTGTCTTTAAAAGTCTGTGCAATGAACCTTTCAAGACATCTTGTAAAATAGGCTACTATAATAATGACAAGCAACATGATCAAGATGTTAAGAGGGAATATAGAATTCATTTTGTCAGTGAATAAGAAATGTTGAACCAGATATATTTCCAGACAAAGCCCTCCTACAAACCTAATGATGAAATGTCCAACTTTGTTGGAGTAAAGCCTCTTGACCCAGCGACTTGCACCTACTTTATAAGTGTAGTAAACTATACCTATTAATGGGATAAAACTAAAAAATTGGGCTATAATGAAATTCTTGTTTCTCGTACTGGCAAAGAATAACGCATAAAAAGCAATAAGACACACGATGAGGATAACGGCATCCATCAAAGGCTTGCTTTTAATCTTGATGGTATTTGTTCCCATCTTTGCTCCAAGTAGCATGAAATCAAAGAACAACAGCCAATGGATATAGTTTCCACTATATAGTGAAAATCCCGGCTTGTCATATATGAAATAAAACCATACAGCGGTTCCTAACACCACTAAGGAGAATATGATGGCTATTTTGTCTTTAAAATATGAACCGACGAAAAAGATGGCTATGTAATGAATCATAATGCATCCAATAAACCAATATCTTTTGGCTATAATGATTTGCATGATGTCCCAATGAGTATCAAAGAAAATGCATGCCATTATAGCAACAGCCAAAACGGCGGGATAGATGCGATTGATGCGTCGTTTGTACCAATTGGGAAACTCTTTAACACCGTTCATCGGTTTAAGGAAGAGTGTAAAGCCCGAACAGAAGAAAAACAACACATCACCTATACATCCTCCCGTAGCAAGAAAACTGTATTTCGCGTAAAGCAAGCCCATGTGAGAGTTAGTAATCAATAAGGCAGCGAGGCATTTCAATACATCAATGCTGACGTTTCTTTCTTTTTTGGTTTGTTGTTTATCTGTCATCCTTTCTTTATCGTTCCTATTTATTTTGCAAGATGATATTGATGATGCCTGTGACATCCGACATGTTGATTACCTTGTCTTCCATCACACCGGCATCGTCGAAAATTAATGTGGAATATGTTAAGATTTAAAAACCTTACGGAATATCCGCAAAGACTTCTGCGGTAATTCGGAAAAAATCATAAACAGGTTTTCTTTTGGCGATAGTCTGAAGAAGAGGATATGATTATGCAACCTATAGAATGTTTTTTCAAAGAAATATCTGGTATTTTTGTTGCTGGTGCTATACGAACGTTCATATTTTCCCCAGTTTCCGTGTTTCCATATCAACTTGAGCACTTTCTCCCCCATTTTCATATCCTTAGATTTCAATGTCAATGGAAAATCCTCTTCTGGTAGCCCTAATTTATTTACCATAATACCTCCGAAGGCATTGAAAGCGCTTGTGAACCCGAATTTGCCTAATAGTTCTTGTAGCAGATCGCTGTCTATCTGTTCTCTATAATTGTGCAAAAGCACGGCCAGGTCGCACACCTGTCTCAATGCTACCCCCAATTTGATGAAATGTCCATAGAGATGAACGAAGGTGTAGAATACTGTTATTGTGGGATTAAGCGTCTGTATCTCTGAGCCATTTACCGATGAGTGTACAAATGGATATCGGTCGATGATTTCGTTGAACAGTTGCTGTCTTTTGGGGTTGGGAAAATATTTCAGGAATCGGTGTATCTCAAAGTGGCTTCCATTATATTTGAAATCTTGGTGCATCTTTTCCGATTTACCATTCAATTTCAAATCCCATGCATTATTAAGCACTTGAGCCGCCTTGTTGTAAAATTGGCTGGGCACATAGAAGTCTATGTCACCCGGAACCCTCATGTGAGGATGAGGGTAAAGAGCCGCCACCACTTGCCCCTTTACCACAACATAGTCGATATTGTTTTCTTTCAAGATATTGTGCAGAGCAATGACGTTGTCATCCAGTCTTCTGTTATCCCTTTCCAGGGCATTCTGCATCTTCATCATGTGGATGACACACTTTTTCTTGAGCCCCATATTGTTGGATCTCAAGCAATCGATGACAAGTCCGATAACACATTGTTTCTCGGCTTCTTCCATGACAGCACCATATTCATATGGTGACATGTCAAAATAGTCCATTTTCGTTTGCCACAGTCCTGACCTTACCAGCGATAAGATGAAATCCTGTTTTGTCATAGAGTGTTTGTGATATTATTTATGGTGTCGGGATAGAATAAGATATATGTTATCAAGCCATTCCTCAAGTTATCCCGTAACACGATGTATTATCTACTCTTACTATGGACTGGAGGCTGTCGTTATCCTTGTTTTGCCCTTATTATCTCAGCAATTTTTTTTACGCTTTTCATTTCTGCAATCTCTTCAGGGTCGAACTCCAAATCGAATTCGTCTTCAAATTCACTGATGAGGTTGAGGTGTCGAAGTGAGTTCCAGTTGTCTAAGGTGTCTTGTGAACTATTGATGTCAACTTCTTGCACATCAAGAACATCTTTCAAAATCTCAATTATACGATCTTCCATGACAATTCAATTTATTTGATAATAATTTTTGATTGGTAATTCTTCTGTCATCTCCAGCACATAGGATTTTCCATCTTCGGTATCGTTCGTAAGAATGAATCCGAATCTTTCATAGAAATCTGCCGTTTGCATATTCTTCTTGGATGGAATGTAACTGGCCGTAAACTTAGCGGCCCCTTGCCGATGCAATGTATTGAGCACATACGACAGGAAAGCCTGCTCTATGCCCTTTCCCAATATTCTGCAACTTAGTAGCAGGTTGTCAATATGGTTGTCGGGATTAATGAATAATGCCCCTGTGATGCCGTTATCGCCAAATTTGTCTTTTACGCTGATACAGTAGATATTCCAGCCCTCTTTCACGTCGTCCCTGATGTCTTGTTCTGTCATCCGGTGGGTGGTGAGATTGAATTGGTTGGTTTTCTGTGTCATCTGTGCTATTCTGCCAATGTTGAAATCGTCCACAGGCACAACGTGCAGCACCATTTCAAGACTCTTTAAATAAGAATCCATATCCACGAATTTATTCCGTTCGGCTAACCGTTGTGCATTGGCTTTATATTGGCGTGTCTTGTCACGGTCTTCATCCGTAATGGAATAAATGCGGAAATAATCATTGACGAGTTGTTTGAAGAAATCCATCAATTGGTAAGGCTTTGATGGGAATTCAGGCACTTCGACAGTTGGAAGGGTTTGTTTTACGAGAGCCCTCTCTGTGGGATTGTCGTCTATAAACACCATGCTGTCGAGTCCGATGTTCAACTCATTTGCCAACTCCTGGATGTTTGTCGCTTTGTCTTGCCAGTTGATTCTCCATGCACTGAAATGCTCTTTCCCCAAGACCATGAATGGGTTTTTCTCCCATGCCTCGAGCACATCACTCTCATTGTTCTTGCTGCACACCGTAAGGATTACCCCTGTCTTGCACAATTCCAGCAGTGCTTGTTGCCAATACAGGAATGCTTTACCTGGATAGTCTCCTCCTATTTGTATACCCGCTATGCCGTCTTCTCCGAGCACTCCACCCCATAGGGTATTGTCAAGGTCAAGGATGATGCATTTCTTCCGTTTCAATGCCAGTTCGTTCTCTTTTTGAGCGAACCATTTCGAGAAATCCTTTGCCAGTTTGGTGCTCAACTGTGTTTGAGATATGAAATAGAATTTCCAGTTTACCAGTTGTTCTGCAGGATATTGTCCAGTAAAGTCCTCGAAGTCTATCAACCTTACATTTCGGCAATAAGTGCACATGTGAATTACCTCCTCGTTGAATCTTGCCACTGCCTCATCCACGGATGTATCATTGCCTACCAGTCGGTATCTGAAGAGATTAACCAAGGAGAATACCCATATTTCCCGGTCTCCAATTTGTGAGATGACCAGTTTCAGTTTGTCGATAAAGGTAGATACTTCATTTGCCAGTTGTTGGCTGTTAGGATTGAATGGCACTTGATAGAACCAGATATACCGCTCCGCATCAGGTATGCTGCTGATATCATCGTATCCAGAATATCCGATGCCTGTTTCATCAAAGAAAACCTCTACGGTTTGGTTCCTGAAAATAAAGTATTTCATATTACTTCGATTCAACTAATTCTATCAGTCCCACGTCATTCCTGAACAAGAAAGCGACCCTTCTGTCGTCTATGGCACATGCAGGCGCGGCTTTACTCACGCGCACGAACTTATGCTGTTTTCTCAGGAGTGTCATCATAGCGTCGATGTCGTCTACCTCATAGCAAATATGATATGGGGTAACCCCTTGCGTATCCAGAATTCTGTTCACGGGGCTTTTTTCATCAATTGGTGCAAGAAGTTCCAACATCGGACTTCCTTCTTTCTTCAAGAAAGAAATGCGTATGTCTTGAATGGGATCGTCTATTATAGGAGAGGCTACATATCCAATCAGTTCATAGAATGCTTTTGTCTCATTGATGTCAAAGCATGCTATGCCTATATGGTGGAATCTCAAGTCATCAATCATCATAGAAAATGCCTTGCTTTAGAATATTTTTGTTTTTTTTGCGGGATTTCCTATATATGTGTTTCCGTCCTTTGCGTTCCCGTATAGCACGCTATTGGAAGAGATGATGGTTTCATTTCCGATTTTGCACATCTGTATGATGGCACATCCCACTCCCAGCAGATTGCCATCACCCATCTTCACCGCCCCAGACACTTTCACATCAGGCATCATGACATTGAAGTCGCCTATTTTGGAGTCGTGTGCGACAGATGCCCTGAAGTTGAAAACATTATAGTTGCCAATATTCACATTACAACTAAAGAGGCATTCTGCACATATCACATTACCTTTGCCTATCGTAAAATTCTCTTTGTCGAAAAACTTTGTGTCGGGCGATATGATATTCGGGAATTCAATATTTGGGTTGTTGATTCCGCTAATAATCTTTCTAATAGTATTAGGGCTGCCAACCCCGAGGGCAATAGACAATTTCGATTTCCAAGAATTGAGGTCATCTAATCCACCGAGTATTTCACCATATTCGTTTTTCCGACCTTTTTCTTGTCCGTCGTCAAAAAAACCGATCAGATTCCATTGATTACAATCGTCATCGCAGGCATCGTTGATAGCATGTATCAGACAGGCTACCTCCCGTCCGAAACCACCTGCTCCATAAATTGCAATATCTTTCATTAGATTTATAAATATGAGTCATACATCCATGAATACCAGTGAATGAGAACTTACCAAGTAACATTTTAGGCCAATTATCCACCGGAAATCCAAATTAGGCTGCAAATATATGAATAATAAAGTATAATTGCAAATACTTGAATGTTTTTTTGAAAAGCCAATTGTTCTATTTCATCCTAAGTATCGCTTTGTCTATGTCCATGATGAGGTGGGTGGCCTTGACTTTAGTCATTTTGGCATGCTTTTAAATAATCAATCCATGTTTGGGAAATCTTGGACAGATTTAGGTTATCAATCACCTTATTAGCCATGACAGCGAATTTATTGGCTTCTTCTGGATGATTTGCTATATAGTCCATGGCATTTGCTATTCCATCCCCATCACCGACATCTACCAATAAGCCGTTCTTGTGGTCATCAATCAAATCAGTAGATCCACTGACTTTTGTCGATATGCACGGGATACCTATTGCCATTGCTTCCAGCAAGGCATTCGACATTCCTTCGTACAAAGAGGTCAATACAAACATTTTAGCCTCTTTTATCGCATCTGGTACATTCTTTATCCTTCCAGGAAGCGATATATGTTCTTCCATTCCCAATTCCTGCACGAGAGATTGCAGTTGTGTACGTTTGCTGCCATCCCCATAAATAACCAAATGGTAAGTAGGGTTCTTCTCATGGAATTTTGCGAATGAGCGAATCAAGATGTCCTGACATTTCTGTCTCTCCAGACGGCCGACAGACACCACTAAGTCTTTCTTTTGCGAACGTAGCCCCTTCCCTATTGTGTCCTCTGGTATATTGACGGGATTATATATTACTGCAGCCTTATGATGCAAATAAGGTGGAAGCAATTCTTTGTTAGGTATTGTCTGCATCACAACACCTTTCACGTTCTTTCTGGCATATAGCCAATATATGAAGTTTCTCAGTCTTTTTCCCCGTTTGAAAAAACGTGGGTCATTGCGTTCGCTGACCACAACTCTGCATTTCAAGCCAAGAACCGACAATGTTACGATGAAATTGCACATTACCATAAACGAAAGAATCATTGTCGGTCTTTCCCGTTTTATCTTCCGTCTGAACCACCATGCCTGTAACAGTCTTTTTTTGCTTCCGCTTTCCTCAACAATACTGGTGACTTTTACACGAGGGTCCAAATCATAAAAGACCCCTGAAGGCAACCACATCACATATTCCACCTCATCGTATGCGTCTGCGAAAGCAGTCGACAATGAACAAAGAACACGCTCCGCGCCACCTGCGAGTAGCGTACCCATACAAACAATCAACTTCGACATGTATTCCAGTCAAATATTACAAACCAATAAGCCTGTATGGCTCACAGAAATCTACACACGTTTTTCGGGCAACGTTATCCAATCGCCAAAAATCTTGTCCCATTTGTCGGGGTCGAAACGCATGAAGCCACCCCAGTGAGTGAATGTAAACTCTCCGAAATATACTTTCCCATTTATCTCGTACAGGTCAATACGCACACTTGGCATACCTTTCGACAGTTTAGCAGCGATACGTTTCATCTCTTCAAATGTCTCGGGCTTCTCGGGTGGCACTTTGGCGTTGGGGTGTCCGTGCTTCACAGGGAGATGATTGTAGTCGGCATCATAGAAGTCGAAACATACGGCATGCTCTCCTTTCGAACGCCCTGTGGCGATGAACAGGCACTTCACCTCTCCATCAAAGCAGAAGAATTTGTAGTCGGGCAATTCTCCGGTTTTCCTGTCTACCATGAACTTCTCTGCGATTATTTTTCGCTTAACATTCTTGTAAGGCCACTCCCTGTTGAACAGGTAGTAGTCTTCCTGCAGCCCCTGATTCAGTTTTTCACGCACTTTCTGTACGTCCATCTTTGATTTGTCCTTGCAAATATACATCCCTTTTCCTGAGTTGTGGTTGCATTTTAACACAAACTGGTCGGGCAGTTGGTCAAAATCTATATCATTGGCATTGTCCCACACTCCTAACGTCGGGATGATGTACTCCTCTCCTATTTCTTTTGCGACATATTGTTTCACCAGATACTTGTCAACCAGCATCGAATACTTCGGATTCCTGTCGTACAACTTGAGCCATTGCTGTTTCTCATTATAGGTCTGGGGGTTGTCCCAGGGCATCTTATACCCCATAGTCACCCTCCACCTTAAGCCCAGGTAGGTCTTGTCGTTGCGAATAAAGCGTGAATATTTCTTCAAAGCACCCGACATCAAATATCTGGGGTTCTTCAATCCTTCTATCAGTTTTCGTCTGTTCATTTTGCTATAATATTATTAAATTGTTCATCTCTCCTGTAATGTATACAGCATATTCGGAGAGAAATCACTTATTCTGCTTCTTTCGCCATTCCTCAAGCATGAACTCCACCTTGTCGCGATGGCTTTGGCATAGGATAGAGTTAAACAGTTTGGCCATCCTTTTGGTGGAGACAAGACTTGGGAGGTATCCACGTGCTTGCATCCCACTCAAGTAACGGTTCTGGATAGGCTCAAAAGTGGTCAGGGTGCGTCGCTGTTTGGAGCCAAAATATTTTTTCACGGCCTTGGCAAGGGCTTCCGTGTTGGCAATCGTGCTGTTCAACTCCTCGATATGAGAGTAAAATGCCTTCGCTTCTTCTCCCTCCATGAAGGCCACCGACTGTCCTCCTTTGTTTTGTGTATACGGGAAGATGTCGAAACGCACGTTTTCTCCTTCGAACGACAGGCTCACCATCATTCCTGTAAACCAAACCGGATTGGTGATGTGCGGGAAATCAAAACACAGATTGCCTAATCCATAGAAAATCGGTTTCCCCTTATACACCTCATACCCGCTATAGCAATGCTGATGATGGTTCACCACAGCATCGGCACCGGCATCGATGAAGAACCTGTAGGTCTCCTGCATCCTGGGACTTGGCAACTGAAACATCTCATAACCACCATGGACGATGACCAGCACGTAGTCGGCATGTGCTCTGGCCTCTCTGATGGCATAGTACTGCCCTACGGGATTAAGGGGATTGCTACCGGCAGTGGTCTCCGTCGCCAATGAGAATTCATGTTCACAGCAATTGATAACCGCCAATCGCTTGCCTTCAATCTCCTTGTATAAGATTTGGCTCGCCTGGTCGAGATTCATGCCACCGCCTACCATGTCTAGACCATGTTGGCGAAGTGCGTTCAAGGTATGCTCGACTGCCTTTTCGCCATAATCCAGAAAATGGTTGTTGGCAAGGGTTACACAGTCGAAGCCCGCCCATTTCACCGCTTCTACGCCATGGACATCACATTTCAGATGAGGGCCACGTTTAACGATGGGTCTCTCATTACCTTCTGCCACAGGACATTCAAAGTTAACGATGGCATAGTCGGCCTTTTCCACCTTCTCGCGCAATTGGCCCAGGACGGCAGAATAGCGTTCTTGTTCGAAGAGTGCTCCCACACGATTAATGGGGCAGAAATCTCCTGCTACAATAATTTTCATTTACGTGTGTGTTTAAAGGAGAGCAGATGTTTTTTTAGTATATTCCGCTCTGTGGGGAAAAGCCAGATAATACCGGCATAAAGCAATATACATAATGCTATAGTGCAAATATTCCAGACGAGCGAGTGCGACATCGACCTTAGAGCAAAGGCAAACGCCATCATCGCTCCCGATGCCACGAAAATAGGTATGACGTTCTTGAACATCCGCCAGAACGACAGGCGAACAAGAAACCACACGATGATGCAACTCACCAAGATGCCATTGAGGCGCATGAGCGAACACGAAACGTATAACGTATGGAAACCGTGGCGGACAGACCACAACAGCACCGGCACCAGGCACGAAATCTGTATAATCTGAAGCAGCGCGGAAAGCATCGGCCTGCCTTTGGCACGAAAGACCACACTGTTGAAATGCCAGAACACACAGACAAGACCGCCCATCAATCCCCAAAGGCCGATAAATCCTGCTGCTTCCATCCATTGGTCACCCAGCAACACCTCGGTGACGAAGTCGGAGTAGCAGAATATGCCCACCCCAAGGGGAATAACCAACAGTCCTACCATTTTCTGAAAACTCAAATACATCTTGCAGAATTCGCTGTTGTCGTTTTGCAATCGCGACAGCGTGGAGAACAAAACGGGAGTGGTGGTGGCAGTTATCAATCCGATGATGTGCCCCACGGTTACGATGGAAGTCTTGTAGAGTCCCAGGTAATGCTGGCTGAGCATGGTTCCCACGATAAACACATCCACATAATTCGTAAGCCAGATGGATATCGACTCCACCATCGTCCATATCGTGAAGGATATCATTTCCTTCAGTTTCGCGAACGAGTAGAAGAACTGGGGTTTCCACTTAGAGTAATACGTCAGCAGGAATGCATTGATCGTATGCTGGCTGAGCGTGCCCAAAATCAGAGCCCAATAGTTTCGCAGCCATAATGCCAGGGGTATAGTGATAAGGAAAGGCACCACAATGCCCACGATGCGCACCTTGAAGAGCGTTTTGAAATCCAATGCCCGCCTGTAAAGGGCCATCTGGATGCTCGAAAAGGCAGCGATAGGAATACATGCAGCGGCAACGATGAGCACATGGCCAAGGCCCGGACTGCCTACAAGTTCCGCCAATGGGTCGCAGAAGATAGCGATGATGCCCCAAATGGCCATCGACATGATGAAGTTGCTCCAGAACGCCACGTTGGTGCTTTGCACTTGGTCGGTCTCATCCTTGAACTCATGCTGCACGATGTACTTCTGGAATCCAGCATCTGTAAAGATTTCTGCAAAAGAGATGACCATGAACAAGGTCGTTACCACACCAAACGCATCTGGTGTCAGCAACCGGGCCAGCACCATACTCGTAACCGGCCCTATCAGGCGTCTCATGATTTCAGTGATGCCCGACCATTTCGTGGCTTTTTTAACTTTTGTGTTAAGTTGTTCCATTATATCCTAAATACAAATCATTATATTGGCAACACTTTACCAACATCCGGAACAGATAAAACCCTGTTTGTCTTTCGAAGAGTTTACCTGTCGCTTATACATCATTTCATAATACTTCATATAATCACCGCTTGTCATGTTGTCAATGCTCAAGATTCCAGCGAACGGTCTTTTTCTTTGTGTGATTCAATTCACATCATCACCAAGATGATTGCGCAAGAGTCTCACTATATAATCCCTGCGCTGATGCGCATGGTCTATAAAATCCTTATTGCTGAATGCCACATCTTGATTGGAGTTGAAATGACCAATCATCTCGATATGGTTCTTCTTGGCATATTCCTCGATGTATTTCATTCCATCACGCAAGCCCTTTACATTCTCTATCCTTTTGTAGAAGAGCGGATGGTAAGGACTGCACAGCAGATAGACGTCAGCACCGTCTTTCCTGATGGCTTGAACCAGTGCGTCGAAAACTTGCAGGCGCTCCTCCGACAATGTGGTGAAATCGTTGAACATCACAGGCACCTCCGTCCGCGCGGCATTGTCTACCTCGGCTTGCGACCGATTTCGGGTAGATTCTGCAAATCCCATCGACCCATCGGCGCGGTATGTTCTGACTCTATTTTCGATAGACGTGACAAACTGCATATCTTCAGGGGTGTCTTGTTTCAATGCCGTCTGAAAATAAGAAAAGGAGAACAGGTTCTCTATGCGTGTGAAGTCGAAGTGAAACTCTTTCTTCTTGTTCAAAAACCTATAGTAGTAATCTCCCAACGACCTCCACCGGGTGTCTGTATAATTCTCATTAAACAAGGCGGCCGGGTCGGTACAGAGTATCACATGCTTATAACGTATGTGGTTTTCTTTGCAAATCTCATAAAATGATACAAATTCTTCCAACTGGCCGCCGCCGACCCATAAATTAAGCAGGGATGCACCTTTAAACATATCGCTTGAGACACTTTGGGCGCGGCTATGTCCTAACACCAAATAATCAAAGGTCTTGCCTCGATACAGTTCGCACAATTTGCGCTTATAACTCCTGTCGTCTAAGTTTATCGGCGCATTGGTAACATTCAGTTGCTTGCTATGCGCTTCAATAATCCTGTCGGTGAACCTGTTTGAATACACTTCTCCGGGGTCAAGCACATAGTTGGTGATGGCAACACCAGCAATGATGGGCAGGTAAACACACGCCAGATAGATGAGAAACTTCTTCATTTCAACCTAAAATTGGAAATAAATAAACTGATTCCCGCCGAAAGCACCCAAGAAAACAATCAACGCCATCAAAAAGATATCAATCATTATCATTTTACTCAAGTTTAAGGTATTATTCTGAGAAGAATATTCCTTGTCTCTCTGCACCCACTCAAGTACCAATAGCATCAAAGCAAAGGCTATGGCTATCAACACTTTAACATTCAAGAATTGGGGCGCGCTAAGCAGGCTGGTCGAAAACCAGCCGCCTATAAACTGAAAAGCAGCACTCATGCTTGGAGCACGGAAGATAACCAGTCCTAATGCCACAAGGCAATAGGTGCCTATCATCTTGTAAACATCCTTGCGGAAAGGTAGTCCATTGGCTGCCGGTCTAAGTTTCTTTCTTTTCCCAAATCCACCACTTAAGATTAGCGGAATGTATAACAAACCCTGATAAAGACCAAACAGGGCATACGTCCAATTGGCTCCATGCCAGAAACCAATTAAAATGAAATTGATTACAATGGCAAAGATAATACCAAGATTCTCAAGATTGCGGAAAGCAATATTGAGTGGCGCAAACACATAGTCGGTCAACCATCCCGTCAACGACATGTGCCACCCACGCCAAAATTCTGCAATATTCCTGGCCAGGAAAGGATGGTTGAAATTCCTTGCCACTTTGATATTGAGAATTTTGCCGACACCGATGGCCATATTCGAATAACCATCAAAATCAGCATACAATTGAAGCGGATAAATAATGGCCGACAAAAATAAGGTGGATGCTGATGAGTCGTCCATATTTGCCCATGCACTGTCGGTTATTGTGGCAAGACTGTCGGCTATGCACAATTTTGTGAACAAGCCCCAGAGAAATTGCCTTGCCCCGTCAATAGCCGTGGCCCCATCAAATACGCGGTTCTTCGCCAACTGGGGTAAGAATTTGTTGGGGCGGTCGATTGGACCACTCAGAATGGTGGGGAAGAAAGCCACGAATGTGGCAAATTCAACAAAGTCTTTGCAGGGCTCTATGTGTTCGCGATGGATTTCAATGATATAACTGATTAACTTGAACGTGAAGAAACTCACTCCTATGGGCATCACGATATTGAGAGTACTCCAACTGACGCCCAACCCCATTTTATTAAACAACAGCGCAAACGATTCTGCAAAGAAGCCCAGGTATTTGAAATAGAGCAATACTCCAATACCAAGGCATACTCCCAATGTAGAAATCCAGTATGCTGCTTTTTCTTTTCCTTTCTGCATCGTGCTCTTTAACCATAGGCCCATAATATAAAACACTACAGTGGTTGCAAGCAGAAGCGGAATCATGGCAATGTCAGCATAGCCATAAAAGAAATAACTGGCCAGCAATAGCCATAGATTCTGCAGTTTTACTCTCGACCTAACGACAGGCAGAAAGTAAACGAAGAATACGATGAAGAAAAAAATAAAAAAGGGGAATGAGTTAAAAAGCATTGTTAAATCTTAGTTAACATTGTGTCTACCATCTCGCCAACATTCTTCCACTTGAGAATTTCTGAAGAAGTAAACTTCAGTTTGAATGCCTTCTCAATGGCAACAATCAATTGGATGTGGCTTAATGAGTCCCACTCCTCAATATCATCAGCAGAAGTCTCATCTGTCAGATTGGGAGTTTCGTCAAGATCCAATACGTCTTCAAAAATCTCATTCAGTTTGTTGAAAATGTCTTCTCTTTCCATAAATATATGTATTAAATAATTAATCAATTATCATTACAACAAAAGTGTTCCTGCATTGATAGGAAGTTTTACTCCATTCACTTGCTGTGATGCGTCAACAAAAAACTTAATTGCTTGTGACACTTCATCAACAGTAAGGAGTTTCTTCAAAGGGTGAGTTTTCTCCATCTGTTCCAAGATACGCTCATCTACAATGGCAAAGTTAGTTTGCATATAGGCAGGCAAAATACAATTGCTAGTAATATTATATCGAGTGTATTCTTTGTTTATAACATCTGATAATTTCATCAAGTACGCTTTATTACAAGCGTACAAAGTGTACCCCATTGGAGGTAGTCCAATAACAGCCTCTGTAATGATGTTGATAATCTTTCCAAACTTCTTCTTTTTCATTATCTCAACAGCGGTCTGCGTTATCTTGACAGTGGGGATGATATTTATCTCGAATGCTTTCAGGAACTCCGTGGGTTCTAACTTATGGAAATAATTTGTTTGTGGTCTACCAACGTAGGTACTATTCACCAAAACATCCAAATCCCAATCTTTCATCTGCTCACAAAAGCCATCTACACTGTCCTCTTTACAGAAGTCCAAAGAGACAGCTTTTACATTGCTATATGTTTTTTCAAGTTCGTTCGCTACGGAAGTGAACTCCTCTGTCGCCAAATAGCTAAAATATATATAATGTCCGTCATTGGCCAAAAGTTCAACAGTGGCCTTACCTAACCCTGAAGTTCCTCCTGTAATCAAAATATTCATACTTATTTCTCCTTATCTATAAGTAAACCGATTTGTACATGACCTTTTGCCACCAATTTAGGCTTTTCGCCAGCCACTATTTTTTTGAATTTCAACTTATAGTTGATGATATTCACTGCTTCCGAAACAGTATCTATCCCCACTTCAAGTTGAATAAGATCATTGAGGTAAACCGGATTGTGGAAATTGATATCTTGTGATTGTATCATCACATTCCTTGTAGGAAGAAGCATCCCTACGAAATGCGAAACAAATGCATTCAGTATATTGCCATACATTACACGGTCTTGGAAACCCTTTTCCTCTGCAAATGCTTTATCCACATGGAGAGGATTGTAATCATTACTGCATCGTTGAAAACTGTAATAGACTTCAGGCGTAACTTGGTACAAATACTGAATGTTTGCAGACTTCTCTGCCAATTCTGTTATAGTCATTCCGCTTTTGGTTTAATATAACACTCTCTTGGTTGATAGGTTTCCACATCGAGTACGAACTGGGCTGTTTCAGCGTCATCAACAGGTTTGAAGCCCAGACCGACATAGTGGTTTTCCACCATTTTGTTTTTAGGAGTAGGCAAATACTCGCCAATGATTTTCTTATAACCGGCAGTCTTTGCTTTCTCCACCATGGTGTTAAGCGTGAAGTTTTCCATGCCACGCTTCAAGACTCGGCAACTCATGAACCATGTATCCACAAAAAGCGTCTCTTTATCCATAGGTTTCATGATGATTACCGCGATGAGACCATTGTCACCGAACTTATCCTCCAATGTGAAACTCAAGTCAACAACATTCGGGTCGTTGGCAAGGGATTCAATATCACCATCCGTATAGCGAATAGTACGCAAGTTAAATTGGTTGCTACGCTGGCTTAATTGGGCCACACGAGGCGTATTGAATTTTGTGAAGCCACTGACCACCGACACCATATTCAGCGACTTTAGGAATTCGGCCTCATTGGTAAAAGTCTTGCTCAGCGAGACACGTTTCGCTTCGACTTGATACTGCTTGGTGCGGTCTTTGTCGAGGTTGCTATAAGATGCTGTCTCAAAAAGGTTCTGCGAATAGAGAAACTCTAAGTACTCGGCAGGGTCTTCTGGAAGTTCCGGCACGGTAATGCCCTTGATGTTCTCGCGAACGATATTGCGCTCAAAGGGATTGTCGTCCAAGAACACCATACTGTCGAAGCCGATGTTCAAGATGCTCTGGATGGTGCGGATGTTATCCACTTTGGTTTCCCAGTTGGCTTGAAACACAGCGATGTCGTCGAGTTTGAGTACCATGTCGGGATGTTTCTCAAAAGGCTCCTTGGCGGTTTCCTCGTTGTTCTTCGAAGCCACACATATTATAATACCACGCTGTTTGAGTTTCTTTACCCACATCTGGAATTCGGTGAAGGCTTTTCCTATGCCCAGCCCATGGCCCAATTGGATACCCTCAAGTCCATCGTCACCTATCACACCGCCCCACACTGTATTGTCGAGGTCAAGAATCAAGCACTTCTTGAACTGGCCTCTAATAGCAGATACAATGTCCATCACACGCGAAGCCACATAAGGAAGGGCATCCAACGAGAGAACCATCTCGGTACTGGTATAGACATTGGCAGCGAACATGACGTCACGGCCAAACTTATTCTGCAGGGCGGCAATATCACAAATGAAGAGGTTGCGGTACTGCTGCGACAGGCGCATCAACTCGTAGTTGAGTTTACGTACTTGGAAAGAGAAAGAAGTCTCTACCTTGTTTGCATAACTTCCAAACACAGTATCCTCTATCTCAGGGTAGTTGAAATAGATGATTTTCTTGCCCTCAAGCAATGGGTTCTCACAGGCCGAGGCCAAGAAGTTCAACCGCTCGTCGGCAAGGGTTGCCTGCTGTTCAGAACTAAGCATGGAGTGGTGCTCTCCCAGTTTGTGCGTGCTCTGGAAAATAACCACGAAATCGGCATCAAACTGATAGAGGTCGCTTGTGGGGTCGAGCAACTGCCGTTCCACCTGATTGTACTCTGCTTCAAAGATGTCGATGTTGTAGCCTCGCAACACACCCATGCCACGAATGGCTGTACACAACAGTTGGGTTGCTGTATCACCTACTACAGCAAGTTTGAATGAAGGCAGTCCACTTAAATCAGACTTGAGGACCTTTTTTAAATCTTTAAAACTTTCCAATTTTCCGCTAATTAAATGATTAAGTCTCTTTCGTATCCAGCACTCGTCTGAGTCAAAAAACTGTTTCCAAACAACTGTTCTGAGGACGTTCTTTCGTCGACAGTCTTTCCAGAAACAGGTGCAAAGTTACATTATATTGTTCGAATTATAAAATAAAATCGAAAAATCATGCGATTAAGAAGGACAAATCAGGCCTCTGCCGGGCACTTCTGATGAAAATCCATTCCTTTCCAAAAAGAGAATGAGTCAATGGATCGGGGATGACTATGTTTTTATTGAATCCTTAATAAGAAACCTGTTGGTGAAAGCCGAGAAGCCTTGTGCCAAGACTATGGCGAGAGTAATAACAATCACATACAAGAGGCATCCCTTCAACGGAGTCATTACCGTCTGATTTCCAATAATAGAACAGTCTCTTAAAATATTGAGAATCATGACATGAATGATATATATTTCAAGAGAGAGACCGCCAATATAGAGGAGTGTTCTATTGATTCCGCTCGCTGCTTTTCCCACCAGTTTCGCCATCAATATCATGAGAGGGATGACCATCGTGATGAAAAAGAGGAACAATGCCGCATATCCATTTTCGAAATGTTCTGACATGAACTCTTTTGTTGGGAAGACCCAAATAAAGAGGACTACGTATATGAATGAGATGATAAGAGTCCGTCGGGTCAATGGCACATCCCAGTTGTAATATGCCATGATTATTCCTAATATGAAAACGGGGAAACGGCATAATGCGATGGCATTCTTGTCGTAATTGGGAAGGAAATAAGCGCAAAGAAGAATTGTGGCATAGGTTACTGCCAACAATGCTCCCGTGGCCCATTTCCCTTTGCTGATGAGATGGAAGAAAAGAGGAAAGAAACAATACATGGCAATGATGGCATGAACAAACCATGTGGTCTGAAAACCACTAATCCAGAAAGACAATCCTGTCAGGTCGGCGAAGAATGTGCCACTTTGGTAAAGGAAAGGCATGGAATGCTGAAGTACAAATGCCTTATAAAGGAGGTATGGAATGGCAATGACTACATATGGTACGACGACCCTCATCACCCTTTTCTTGAAAAACCTCCGCAAGTCACTGTTTCTTTTGAACGACAGGCACAAGCAATAGCCCGAAAGAAACATGAAAACATCCACCCCTGCATTTCCCATCTTCATCAAGGGAGTAATGACGGGCACGTCGGGGACACCCAACCTGCGCTGTATATGAAATAAGACAATCCAAATAGCACAAAGGCCATATATTTGGTTGCGATATTTCAATACTTCCTTCATCATTGGGGTTTTGCCTATGACAGGGCTAGATGGAAAATCAGAGTAGTTTCAAGGCATTCTCGCAACATTCATTGAAGAGCCTGATGCGCGACTCTATCGTACCACCTCCAATATGCGGTGTAACGATGATATTGCGATTGTCGGCATGCCATTTCCCCATAACGGCCTGCGGGTCGACGTCCATACCCAGCCCGAAGTGCATGTTGCTTTCAGCCTTCTCGATGAGCGCATCGATGTCGGTGACGTCAATTCGCGAGGTGGTGATAAAGACTGCGTCGTCCTTCATCAGCGATACCCGGCGTTTGTCGACCAACAGACGCGACTCGGGAGTGGAGGGAATGTTGACCGAAATGACATCGGCCGTGCTGCAAAGGGTGTCAAGGTCGGTAAACTCAACTCCCGCTTCAACGAGTTCGGGGTGTTTCTCGGGATTGAAAGTCCAACAGAGGCACCGCATACCAAAGCACCGTGCCATATTGAGCACTCTCGAAGCAATGCCACCGGCACCTATCACCCCCATGGTCGACCCTGTCAGGTCGTGCAGCCTGCCCTGCAACGCCCGTTTGTTCTTCCCCTCCGAAGCCACGGCACGGGCTTCAAAGAGTTGCTTGCGAAGGGCGAGGGCGAGGGCGAAGGTATGCTCTGTCACCGTGCTGCGGTTGGCATTGGGCGCATTGGCTATTCGCACCAGCGCCACCTTGTCGGCAGGCACATGAATATGGTCCTTGCCGCTCGAGGCCGTTGCCACCACTTTCGGAACGGTGATATCTGCAAACATCTCCTCGGGCATCTGCTGGGCGGTGCTGATGAAAATGATGTCGAACTGGTAGAGCAACTGCTTCAACTCATCGCCTTGCGGGCGTGCCTTTCCCTTGGGGTGGACCACCACCTCGATGCCCTTCTCTTGCAGCATCGCCAGTGACTGTTGCGGAAAATCGTCGAATATCGTATAGGCTCTCATCTACTTACAGGTTTTCCAGAAATTTGTTCAGATACTCTGCCGCAAAGGTGCGGTCGCAGGCTGCACGCTTCTCATCCGGCATGTCTCTAAGCAGGGTAATAAGCGCATCAGTAGTGATGCGGTCGTCTTTTGTGAAAATCTTGATGTAACTTGGTGTGCAGCCATAGAGTGACGACAGGTAATAGTCGAGGCTATACCCCCATGGCGATGTCTTCTGCAACCCGGCGATATACTCATTAATCAGTTCATATATGCCGACAGTGTTGAAATCGCCACCTTTTGCTATGAGTATAGGCATGATGAGTTCCGTACACAAGTTGCCTGCTCCTTTACCCATACCCATGATACTGGAGTCGATCATCAGTTCGTGACGGGCGGGGAAGTTGACCCATGTCAGCGCATTCGAGAAAGCCATCTGACGGTTGTTGTGGGCATGGAAACCGATGCGCATCGTGTCGGAGACGTACAAGTCGGCTATTTCCATCTTGTGCTGCAACATCATGTTGTCCATCTGTCCGAAACTGTCAACTACATAGAAGGCCTTGGCTTCTGCCAAGTGCTCGTTGCAATAGCCTATCATCTCGCGGAGTTCCTCATCGGTATACCGAATGGTCACCATAGGCTGAATATAGAGTTCATAGCCTTTGTCGATGATGGTGCGGGCGCATTTCAGCGCAGCGTCCTTGTTTTCCTTGTGGAAAGCATACCGGATGCCGTCGATACCCGTCTCTATTGCCGGAGAGAGTTTCTCCAGGTCGAAAGTGCCATAGTCGATCATCGCCAGGTACTTCACGCCAGGTTTCTTGCCACTCTTGAGGATGTTGTTGGCGGCATGCTCATTGTCGAAGCAAGTGCGGCCCGAAGGACTGCCCTTCTTTTGGTCGATATACCCCAACTCGATATACTCTGCTCCCGACTCTTCCAACACCTTCTTGATGCGCTGGATGTGGTCATCCCCGAAGTCGAAATTGATGACGATGCCACCGTCGCGCAACGTGCAGTCAAGCAGATGGGCAACTCCCGGCTTGCGGCTGGAGCGGACTATGCTGTCGGCTACATCAAGGTCCATGTCGGTGGTAATCTTGAAGTTTTGGGTATGTCCTTTTACCTTTTTGATTTTATACCCACATTTAAGCATAAGTTGGGTAGTGCCGGTAACGCCTTTCTTGTCGGTTTCGCTACATTGACTGAGCGTGTCGTGCAACAACTTCAGGTTAAAACCAGATGGCGTCTGGCCGTTGTATAGTCCGTTTCTGTCAAGAGTTCCACTGATATAATCCTCGTCATCATAAGCCGTGTGGATAGTGTCGTTGACAGGTGTCACGGTAAGTGCCAGACGGTCGGACAACGTGGCATCGATAGTGTCGTTGATTATCTGTTGGGTGACGAACGGACGTACAGAGTCATGGCAGATCAATATGTCATCAGCATTGAGACCTGTCTTGTCGATGATGTCGTTCATGATATTGGTGAAGGAGTCAAGCCTTTCTTTTCCTCCTGGCACTATCCTCACTCTCGAGAGTTGTTCTTTTGAGAAACTTGCCTTGAGCAAGTTTTCACAATAAACCAACCAATCGTTGTGGACTGCGATATAAATTTTGTCTATCCTATCGTTATCAAGGAATGTTCTTGTGGTGGTAATGATGATGGGCACGCCACCAATCTGAATGAATTGCTTGGGCAACGAATGTCTTTCGATTCGCTTGCCAATACCACCGGCTAAAATTGCTCCGTAGATCATTTTTGTGTTATTTAAGTTTTGGTTATTACAATTGAAAATGTGACATTGTCTGCCACGCAGGCTATGCCCGCCCCATCAGTTTCAGAAGAAGGGCCTTGCCTACAGAAATGTCAGTAGATGCGATTCTCTTGAATTGCTCTGTTTTCGAGAGCGACTTGAAGCAATGAAGAATGGGCGCGGATTGCATCGCAATTTTCTTCTCCATCACCGACTCACCCATAGCATAGCCTTTCTTCTCCTTGAAAATATGGTCGAGGCCATTCTTCTCCAAGAAGTCAAGATAATGGGTGAAGTTGTCGGTATGATGCTTCTCAAAAGACTTGAAATCAAGTTTGTCCAAATAGTCGTATATGCTCTTCGTGCCATCCAGTTGCCGGTGAGGCAAACTGGTGACATGATGGAAGTCTATCAACTCTTTAGTGCGGGCATCAAAGGATATGAACACATGAGGCGTGCCTGCCAGGATGGCAGCCGCACTACCATGGAACCGATTGCCTAAGAAAAGGTCTTTGTCTTTCATAAACGCCAGCCACTCTGGGACATTGAAGAAATAGCGGATTCTGTCTTCACGGTTAAGGCGGCTGAACGTCTCTTCATCAAAAACATGTTCCACCGTCTTGCGACCGATGAACGTATGGTTGCCCACAAACATATCGCGCATTTCGTAATACTTCTGCTGGACCAACCAGTAGTCCTTGGTTTTACGGGCTGAGTTGATAATAAAATCACTGACCTCGCGTGGGGCCAATGTATTGGTATTAATAACAAGATTCTCTATCTTGCCGGGGATTCTGGTCGAGACGGCAGTGCCATACGTATACAACGACGGACAGCCTATCGGGGTGAAATCCCTATCTTCTTTAAACCCCAATTTCTCAAGGTACTTCCCTGTATTCCGTCCTCTTAATCCTATCAAGGATGAGTGATTGAGCACCTCTTTGACAAAATTGTAGGCATTGGCATCGAACGGACGGTCGATTGTGGGGGCTTCATCGATTTTAGCGCGCAACCCGATGCCGATGACGACAACAGGGATTTTCAACAGTTTAATCAACTTCGTGTATTCAACGAGCATAGGAACGAAATCGTCGCGGAACGCATCTGCCATAGGCAGGATGAAGGCATCGTAACGCTCATTGATTTCCGATGCGTCTTTTTCCGACCACTTGTGCTTGTAGGTGGATTCTATGATGGTGTCATCTGTGGTCAGGGCATTCATCACGCCGTATGCAAACATCAGATTGCCTGAATTCAAACCTGCATGGGCAGTCAGAATAAAATCCTTCGCCTCATACTGTCTGTAAGGGTCAAAACTCGCCCTGATAAGGAATCTTTTCATCGTCAATATAAGAAAGAGAGATTGGTATGGATGGACAGTCTATAGAGGCAAATCAAAGTCGACATCCCTTTTTCCCTCAAGATAGTCGGTGTAAGGATGCTCGGGGTCGTAGAATACTACACCATGCATCGTAGGCGCCTGTGGCTTGGGTGTACGCCAGTCGCCATAGGCCTGATTGAGGATTTCCTCATATCTCTTGGGTATCTTGTATACCCGGTCCTCGAACTTGTGGTCGATAAGTTCGTCATAAAGCACCCGTTCCCTTCTTGACTTCTTGTATCGGTAATTGGTGGTAATCTCTCCTATATACTTTGTTTTCTTACCGGAATACTTCTTTAAAAGTCTGTCATCCAGAGCAGCCATTTTCTCCGGGGTTGTAAAACAAAATAGGATTTTACCCAAAAGCAGTGCAATCCGGTTCTTCAATGTCGGATTATCAATGCCTTTAAAATAGACATAACGTTTGAAAATCTTTCCCACGAGGCTGAGACTGACATAATGGTACACCCTAAGAAACACATTGTCGGGGATGTTGTCAAATGGCACGATATCGACAAATATTCCTTGATTGAATGCTATACAGGAGAGCCAGTCTCTTTTGCGGATGGCTGTCGTGTCGCTCCTGCGGAGTTTTGAATGCACATAGTAATAATTCTTCTCGTTCTTTCCATTCTGCAGAAAAAACGGTTCAGAAAGTTCAGTGTTGCATGCCTGAACAAATCGTTCGTAATCAGGACGCAGCATACCCACGTCGATATCGTCATCCCATGGAATAAAACCATCGTGACGTGCTGCCCCTATCATCGAACCACCGGCTAGGAAATACTTTATGCCATACTTCTCGCAGATTCTGACTATTTCGTCCATGATCTGTAATTCAACAGCCCATACGGCTTTACGCTTTTCTGAAACAGGGTATTGATTTGAAGGAGCCATTATAATAAATAAACTGTATTAACGATAAAAGTGGATTCAAATGATGATACTACAATCGAAAAAACGGCTATCACATTATTTCCAAGAGGATGGAATGAGTTTGTTTACTATGTCATGAACTGGCTTGCATAACAAAAGCGCCAAGATAATTCCTGTCGACATGGAGATGGATTTGTGAACATGAAAAGCCGATATCAACGTAAAATTGATAAATAGATGCAGAATGTATAACTCCAAGGAGTATTTGCCCAAGAAACGACATATCGCCTTCAATGGCTTTTTGATTCTGCTGCTCATAAAATCAACAGTGATAATAGCAAGCGGAATGCCTACCAGCGTCCTTCCAAAACCCAGATAATCGTAATCTATTTTGAACATGAAGACGGCCAAGATGGCACTAAACAGGAAGAACGGAATGAGTGCCAAATATGAAACACTGAAATTCTTCTGGGCCAAATAGCCACAATAGATTCCCAATGGGAATATCAATATCTTGCAAAATCCGATTTTTTCCATCTCCCAATATTCTGGTGTAAAATGCTGAATGAGCAACAGGATTACAAAAACAATAGCCGTTATCAAAAGCATCCTGTACAGTGGGTTACATTTCTTGCCATCAAACAAGAAATGATAAATGGGTGGAAATATGAGATATAAGAACAGCGAAATGGGGATGTACCACATGCTGTAGTAGTTGCCTTTATACCAATAGGCAATTGTGGTAAGATGGCCAAATAAATCGCTGACAGAACGGGTCTTGTAAAAAACCAGCAAGAAAAAAATCAACGATATATACAAATAAGGAAGGTATACTCTGACAAACCTTTTTTTATAGAATGGCAAGACATCCGACTTTTTTCTAAATGAATAGTAAAGACCAAAACCCGACAAGAAGATAAAACCATAGGTGTGAATAAGTCTCACTGTATGTTCCAGGACAAATGGCTGTATCGTCTTGTTCATCAAATGCCCCAACATTACACCTAATATGGCAAGTCCCATCAATTCGGCGCGATACTTGCTGATAGAAACAAATTCAAATCTACGTTTTAAAAATTGAGATATCATATAAAAAGAATTTTATTATTGCATACTCCGATAATACTCCAGCAAGCGCTTGAACATTTCTGTCAAACCATATTGTGGTCTCCACCCTAACTGATAAATCTGGTCGGTATTGAGTTTCAATTTTGTCACCGAAGCATAGTTGTTGTTCTCTTTAATATCGAAGCGTAATTCAACATTCGGATTAAATTCTTTGATGAGATGGCAGGCTAAATCTCGAATGGAAATATATGTATCGGGATTGGCAACGTTATATGACATCCCGTTCTTGCCTGTCAACATGATGTATAATATAGCAGATACGGTGTCAGTAATATAACAATACTGTTTGGCAGATGTGCCATCCGTATGTAAAACGATATCACACGAATTCATGATGCTTTTGGTAAACTGAGCAAAAACCCGATTGTCGGTTAAAGAAACCCCGGCACCAAAAGTCTGTGTAAGTCGAGCGCATTTTACCGGCACCCCGTATTCGCTGAAATAGGCCTTACATAGGAATTCTGCGGCTCTCTTACCGATAGGATAAGAGTTTCGCGGATTGTCAACGTCGGCATATCCTTGATAACTCTCGTCAATCTCTACTTCATCGAGAATCTGTCCGTAATATTCTACAGAAGAGATGAAAACCATTGAAGAAACACGATTCCGACATGAATAATCCAGCAACGACTTTGTGGTATCATATATGAAATCGAAGGTCTCTACCGGATGTTGTTTCATGAACAAACCATCTGTTGGACTGGCACAGTGTATGATATAATCGACGGGGGTATCAAGAGAACGGAGCCAGACCGCCAAGTCACATTCAATGACAGTGATTTGATTGAGGATGTCCCCAAACAATTGGTTGGCCTTGACGAGATTCCTTGCAGGGCACAAAATCTTTGCGCCACAATTCAGTCCGTTGATACAACGGACCAGCGTTTGCCCTACCAATCCGGTTGCACCCGTTATGAGTACACTTTTATTCGCCAACTTTTCAGAAAGCGGGAAATCGTTGGCAAATCTCTCTATATCTTGCTGCTGAATGATATTCATCACTGTCAATATCCAAAGATTTGTTGATTCTCGCGCACTTTCACCATGGCCCTGAAGATAAAGAAGTCGGACGGTGTGGTGATTTTGATATTCTCCATAGGTCCTTCGGTGGTCGACAAATGATGACCATAATAGTTCATCATCGAGCATGAATCAATAAACTCTTTATTGTTCTCACTTATGGCTTTCCTGTGGGCGGTGATAATATCTTTCAGATAGAATGACTGAGGAGCCCTTGCCATTCTGGTTCTCGACCTTGTCGGTATTTCCAATGAATCGTCGTCATTGACAACAATCACAGTCTCTGTTGCAGGAACAATGGTGATACAATTTCCTTTTTCCTTGACGGTCTTGATATTGCTCGTAATCGTGTCTTCCGTAATAAGAGGCCGCACTCCATCGTGAATAAGAACTATGCAATCTTCTTCATCCTGAGCCTTGGCATATCTCTCTGCGGCACACAAGCCCTTGTAAATGGATTCTTGTCCACTCTTACCACCGGGTACAATGTCAACGACTTTGTTGATTTCAAATTTTCTCAGCATCTTCTTCAGATACTCAATCCAGGACTCCAAGCAAACCACAACTATACCGTCGATATCCGGATGGTTGTCGAATATTTCAATAGTATATATAATAATAGGTTTGCCATCCAAATCGAGAAATTGTTTCGGCTTGGACTTGGTTTGCATCCTATTTCCACTTCCACCGGCAAAAATGACTCCTAAATTCATAAATAATTAAATTGGTAATGATTACTGAAAAAACAAGACATGGACACTATTGCATTCCATGGGTGGGAATACGGTTGTGCTCTTGAGGCGGCGACATATAATCGCCGTAAATGAGAGTCAGATACTTATCATATCCGTTCATAACGGAAACTTCAATATTCTCGAACTTCTTTCTCGTTGTCCCTGTAAAGATATCAGCCGGGTACTTGATACTCAATCCTGTGAAACTGTCGTTGCAAAGTGATTTAAATGGTGTTGCATGACTATTTCCCCAAGAAGATACACGATGATATAAAGCCGTCAAAAGACGGTCGGGTACTATTCTTCCCAATAAGTAGGTGGACAAGGACAGGATCTTATACAATACTGGATAATTCTTATATTGTGGATGCGACTTCATCATCCCTTGCAAGAATTTAAGCAGAAATACCTTGATGCGAGACGATATTTTACCTTCTGGACAATTATCTATAATAAACACGTCAAGCGTAGGAAGATGCCCATCTACAACTACACTGTCTTTCAAACGAATACGGTCAATCCACAGGACAACATCCTCATCTTTCTCAATCAACAAATGAGTTGACGGGAGGTGCTTGACGAGTTTCATATAATTATCCCTGTTGACGATGATATCCAAATCATCATCCCAAGGGATAAAACCTTGATGCCTGATAGCCCCAAGTAAAGTTCCACTCGATACGGTGTACTGAATATTATTCGCTTGGCAAAACGAATCAAATTGTTGCAACAGTTTCAACAATTCTTTTTGAATGGCCAAAGTTCCATATTGGTTAGAAGAATCCATATTACAAATTGTGTTGGTACGAGAATTCAGCAATTGTTGTTTCTGAAACGACGGGCTTCGTCGATGGTTGCCTGCATTTTTTCTTCCATGTTCCACGGAAGGATACGCCATCCCAAGTCACGAAGTTTGCTGGTGGAGAAAGTTGATTTTGTGACAACATTATAGCCAGCCTTCTCTTGCTGGTCGGGGACTTCCATCACAAGACGACAGCCTCCAAGGGTGGCTGTCATCTCGCCCAACTGCCGGATAGTGATGTTCGACGTCTCATCAGCAATATTATAGGCCTGACCTTTCTCTCCCTGAAGAAGGATGTAAAGAAGTGCGGAAACGCAGTCAACCACATAACACCAACTCCGATACTGAAGACCGTTGCTTTTCATTACAATGTCGTTGCCGTCAATGACATTGTTGATAAATTGCGCATAGACCCTGTTGTCACTGGGCCTGAAATGTGGGCCATAGGTGTGGGAAGGTCGGGCTATAACAGTATCTATACCATATTCTGCTCCGTAGGCCACACACAATGTTTCGGCCGCTCTTTTACTTGAAGGATAGCATGAACGTGGTTTGGTACAGTCGACATAGCCACTGTATTCTTCAGTGAAGACCCGTCCGTCGCCCTCACCGTAGACCTCACCGGATGATACATAAAGCATCCTTTTCAGGTGATGACGGATGCCATATTCGGCAAGATGCTCCACCCCCAAGATATTGGCTTTCATCACTTCCACGGGATTCGACACAAAATAGTTAGGACTGGCATCACTTGCTGCATGTATGATATAGTGAAAGTCAATGTCTGACGAAAGGGGGGCCAGCAAATCATGGCGTAAGAAATGTAGCCTATTGTCATTGTCGAACCGGGAAAACAGTTTTCTCCAACTCTCTTCGTTCCTGCCTGATGCATAAACCTGACAATTGGCGTCTTTTCGGCTCAAGAGGACTTCGACCAGGCACGAGCCGATTAGACCGGTAGCCCCAGCGACGAGAATGTTACAGTTATCAAGTTGCTCCCAAGGAAGGTCTGCATGGGCTGCTATTCCAACGTGTTCAAGATATGTTGCCATAAGATGCCGCATGAAACCTTATTTCTGGGATTACCTTTTCAGCCATTCTTCACCAGAAGTGTTCATTAAAGCCTTAACGATTTCCAGATCCTCGGTAGTGGTAATCTTGATATTCTTTTCAGACCCCGGCACCAGATGCATTTCTCTTCCACCCACTTCGGCAACGAGCGTACATGATGACACGCTGTCCTTGATTCCCTTGGCCTTTGCCTCTTCGTGCACGTCGATGATGTTCTTCAACCTGAAGGTCTGGGGAGTCTGTGTCCTTATCAGTCGGTCGCGGGGAATGCTGGTGGAGGTAGCAAAACCATCATCGGTCTCCAAAATGGCTTCCCTACATTTGATTCCTGTGACTGCATATCCGTAGGCCTTACAAGTAGCAATATTCGACGAGATGATTTCCTGAGACAACAGCGGGCGCACGGAGTCGTGGATAAGCACGATATCCTCGTCGCCATACCCGGCATCACGCAAACCATATATACCGTTATGGATAGATTCCATACCGGTCTTTCCTCCCGGGAAAATATGTTTCAACTTATCGATGTTAAACTGGTTGGCATAAGCCTGCAAGACGGTTTCCCATCCTTTGAGACAAACGACCGCTATGGCATCAATGTCAGGATGAATCTGGAAACATTTCATCGTATGCACAATGACCGGACTCCCGTTGATGTGCATAAACTGCTTGGGGATATCCTGTCCCATCCTGTTGCCAGAACCGCCTGCTATAATAACCGCGACATTCATGAACGTATAAAGGTGATTTTATGGTGAGATTATGATTTTGTAGAGGATAAGACCACCTGACGTGCTTTGTCCCAGTCGATGATACCATCGGCTTCCTTCAAACTGACGAAATCCTCAGCGTTGACCAGTTTCTGGAATTTCTTCCATGCTCCCTTTTTCCCCACATTCGACCTGAAATATCTCTTTGCCCTTGCAGTGATGGTGCCGGGCTCACGATAGTATGCCTCGTACTCCTTCCGTGACTTGAAGGCTTTCTTCTCAGGAACCAAGTCGGTAAGATGCAGATAACTAATGGCATAGTTGCTGTGATTCATCACATAACGCATATACATCAGAGGGAAGAACCGGAAATAGCCGCCACCGGAATATGCCATCTTCTTGCCGAAAATCTGGGTCATTGCAATAGGAAATTCCTTCATCTGCGTAGAACCATAAACGACCTTCGCCGGCTCCAACGCACCAAAATCGGGGAAACCGCCAACTGCATGCGTGGATGGGTAGACCGAAGAGTCGCGTATGATTCCACAACGCTCCAATACTTCGAATGCCCAACAATTGTTTGGTCCTACAGAGAATGCCGGCGCCCGGTAACTCTCTACTTTTTCACCAACACACTGTTCCAGCAAATCTACAGATTTTCGGGTGTCTTCGAGGCATTCCTCATAACTCATCTTCTTGAGCCACTTATGCGACTGGGAATGGCATCCTATCTCATGGCCATGGGCATGAATCTGCTTAATGACACGGGGAAACTCTTCAACCATTCTGCCCAAGCAGAAAAAAGTGGCTTTCATCTGCCGGGCGTCAAGAATGTCGAGTATCTCCTGAAGCATCCTGTCATACTCTTCGACCAAGGATTTCTCGAAGCACCAGTCTTCTATATCGAACGACAATATATTCATATATCCAATAAAATGTATTTCACTTACGCTCCGCTATCGGTGACTGACAGCCTTCATGCCACATCATAATCCAGGAGTTGATAGAAGACATTGTCTTTTGTCATCGGGGGCAACTGGCCTTCGGTGAGATCTTTAAATATAAGGTGGAACGGAGAGTGTTTCACAAACTTCGGAACATTGAAGTAACTCCATGGCAAACGGGCACCTAAACCCACATAGAGCCGTACGCCCCATCGACCTCCGCACTCCAGATTCATCTGGCCGACCAACTCGGGGTCACACACACCCATATATGTTGTCACCTTGCCATGTTTCCCCAATATGGAAGAGCCAACTGAGAGGTATTTTCTCCTGGAAAGGCGCCATCTCAACGATTCTTCTGTCCAATAACGCTTGTAGGTCTTGTCGCCGTCTTCCTCGATATGATTGCCCAATCCCACCTTGACCTCAAGTCGTGTTATGGATGAAAAACCACAGTGCTTGATGAAGGCAGGATAACTGTTGCCATTGGTAATGGCATAGATAAACTCATAGCCCTGTCGGCGCGCCTCTTCAACTGCCTTGTTGGTGAGCAAGGAGAAGATGCCCTTTCCCCGGTACTCGGGCAAGGTAACCACAGACATCGACCGCAGGCACCTGACCTGACGGCCATCCACCAACATGACTTCCGGGACGAATGACTGATGGGAAACCATCTTCTCCCCGTCGAAGGCATTGAAAGAGATGACACGTCCGAAAGGATTGTTGACATACCAGAACAAAAAACCTTTCCGGGAAAACTTGATACCCCTGGATTCATACACTTTGTTTTGAAGGGCTACCAATTGGTCGAGTTCTTTTTCTTTGTCGAATAGACACTGCTTGATTTCCATAGACAATGGTTTTATAATACTAGCCTATGATTGAGGTATGATTGAAGCATAAAAATCGTAAAGGCATTTTCTCACAAAACTCTGTTCGAAACGGCTTCCAACCATTTCTCTGGACTTTTCAGCCATACGTTCTCTCCATGCCCTGTCGCAGATCATACGCTTCATGGCTTTGTAAAGCGCCTCTGTGTCTCTTGTCGGTATGATTGTGCCATTCTCGTCTTCTATGATAATCTCACGAGAACCATTGATATCGGTTACAATGGAAGGCAACCCCAAAGCCCCGGCTTCAAGCACCGTATTGGGGAATCCCTCACGATAACTGGGGAATACGAAACAGTCGGCAGCAGCATAATAAGCAAGCAATTCATCGCCTCCCTTACGCCCCACACAATTGATGGAAGAATGGTGCTCAAGAATCTGACTGGCCCTGTCGGAAATAGGATCCAAACCATCTTCACGATTTCCTACAATCCACAGACGTGTCTTTGGATACTCTTCATTTATACGGGAGAATGCTTCTGCTAACTCGTTAATACCTTTGTCGCGAACGATTCTGCCAACAAACACGAATGTAAATAAATCGGTGTCACGTAAGGTATTGACAATATCCATCACCTCAGGTCTTCTGCTATAATAGTGCATGTCTACGCCACGCAAATTGCCATTTCCCAATACTTGAATCGGTTTGCGTGTGACTCCATAGTTGATGAGGTCGTTCTTTACTCCCTCCCCTTCAGGAATAACATGAGTAGAACAAGCACAAATGATAGAGTCGGTAAATTTGGTGATAAACCGTTTCAGACCTTTTGCCGTAGGAAACCACAACCCCGTAAAAGTATGCACCCTTACAGGCACTCTCAAAATCCAAGAAGAGATCATGCAGAGCAGCCCTGCCTTTGGGGTAATGGAGTGCACCATGACGGGATGCTCCTTACGGATTGCCTTGAACACACGCCACAAAGCAACGATATCACGTCTGATCGAGATACGGCGCTTCATTGGGATGCCAATCACACGGACATTCTCACGATTGGCCAGGGCATCAAGCGGCTTGCCGGGGGATGCCAGTGCCACGACCTCATATTGTTCTGACAATTCGGCGAAAACTCCTTTGTAGAACGTGTTGAGCGATGATGACACTGTGGAAGCAAGTATGATTTTTTTCTTATTGTTGTCTTTTGAGTCCATTCTTGAAATCTCTATATAGGGAAAATGTTTGTTTAGAAACAATAAATCCTTTATCTCCTGTGCCTTCTTTTACTATTAATTGGAGCATAACTTCCATATGATCCTGCCAGGGCATATGCCAAAAACAAAACAGGGACTGATTTTGCCCTATGCCTGATGGCCGTACCAGATACGTTGGTACCATATGCAAACATAAACACGATTGTAATATATGCAACAAGGAGATATTTTCTCATTTGCCTTGCCCATGCAATAGAAATTCTTAGCGTTACCAATTTCCAGAACAGATAGATGTAAATGGTACTATCCATAATGAAAGCTATCATATCGGCAGGGCCACGCCAGTCTAGAGGGATAGGCGCAAAGAGAAAATAGAAAACCTTCAACGGCGAGAACAACAGGGCAACGAAAAGGTTGCTGGTCTTTGGCAGCCAAATAAGATATTCACTGCCCGAGACCGTTCTTGCGTTGGCCCTTGCAAGGAAAACCTCCCCACTATCCATACCTTCATACCTGGTGAATTTACTGGACAAAACGTCTGCATTGGCAGCATAAAATGCAACAAATCCTAACAGAAGAATTGCCGAAATGACAGACCTAGACGAAAATGAGTTGGATTGCTTTGCTGGATTATAAAAAAGAAAAGCCATAGCATATCCAACAAATATTGCTATACAGCCATTGTGCATCCAAGTGGCTGCCAAGACACACAACAGACAGTAAATGATGTTCTTTGAACCTCCCTTATTACCTAAAAACCATCGTATGAAATAATAAACCGACATTGTCAAGAATAGATGTATCCATGCCTCACGTAACAGGATACAAGACAATATGATGAGTTGGGGCATTAAGGCAGCCAACAGCAATATATTGTGCATGGTTTTCTTATTGATTTTCAGTAACTTCATACTTTCTACCACATAGGCAAGAACTCCCATACCCATGATAACATTAAAGTACTGTGCCAACGCACGAGAGCCATCAGAAATTCTATATATTAATGTGAGTACTATAGTGTAGTTAGTAAAAACCTTATTCGTATTATATATATAGTTTTGACGAGAAATCCAGTGTAACATCTCCGTATCACCTCCCGAGTGTGGAATAGTGAATGCGTTATTGAGGTCGCAAACCATCAAAATACACCGCAAGGTATACGCTAATAAGAAATATGCCACAAGTTTCTCATCGCGATGGTTAACAATCAAATATATAATTATTGGAATGGTAAACAAAAAAGCCCAAAATGAATTAAGCAAGTCGTACATAATAAAAATTTAGGATAATACTTTGCTAATGTAGTGAGTGTATTAGAGGCATCAGATTCATAATAACCTTTTTCCAATAAGAGACAATCTAACTAAATAAGTCATGAAGGTAGAAACTAATAATGCAATCCCAAAACCAACCCATGGCAGAACATAAGGGCCTACAACTATTGGGAGATTTGTTCGGTAATAGAGAAATTGCAGCACGAACTGTTGGAAAATATAAACACCTAAACACAACTTACCATACGAAATAATATGCTTGTTAAGGGAATATTTTGTAGTGATCTTGATGGATATATAATAATAGAACAATACTCCAAGAAAAGAATATGAAATACGAAGCATTCTCATACTTCCCATGATACATGCATTAGAAAACAAGGACAATTCTGTATGTTGAATCGAATTGCTTTTCAGTATTCCAGCACCTTTAGAAAAGAACAGGAATGCGAATAAATATAATATAGCGAGAACAATGACAGTATTACGTGTGACAAATTGGTGAACAGCCTTATGATGCTTGAAGAATAACCACCCTAAAAAGAAATAGAGCAAATAATACATTGCAGAACCTATCTGAAAAAACTTTCCTATAGGACTGCAAATGGCCAATAATAATGATATCAATAACAGCGATATGTCATTTAATCTTAATTTAGTCAAGAACCAGAGTGCTATGAAACACCAAAATAACATCATTAGGAACCAAAGATGACCTACACCGCCTAGTAATTCAGAAACGACATAGTAGAATCCTTTATTTCCTATATCTCCAAATAGCAGAAGATAAATAAAACCAAAAATTAAATATGGAAGTAATAGCCGTTTGCCTTTCTTAATGCAAAGTTGCTTTAAACTATAATTCTTGTTGAGATATAAGCATTGATATGAGAAAACATAACCAGAAATGAAAACAAATGTTTCCAACATTGAACTATAGGATATATTTGCAATATATCGATAAGCCTCATTAGGAACAAATCCGGCAAATTCCCTCCATGTCCCAGCAAATGGGGCAAAGGCATGATATAATACGACCAATATGATCAATAATGGACGAATGAACGAAACCTCTGACAAATTATACTTCATTTCCATATCTTCACTATTCCATTACAAATTGCCCTTTATAAAGATACAATACTTTACAAAACATATTTCTTAGTCATATTTGACAAAGGAACTGGCAATAGTGTTTCCGGGGTTGAGATAGTGCTCAAAATATCATTAGATAATACTATGCTGAAATGTAGGTCGGAGGCAGGGGGTATTTTTGCAGCACACACTACTGATCGCAATTTAATTTAAATATTAAAAAGAGAATCCAAGTAAGGAAAGTGCATATCTCTCCTCCCCATGCAAATAACACGGGTAGAAAAAAAAGGAAAAATGTGAATCCGCATAAGGGAAAAATCTGGAAAAATATGTTTAGAATTTACCCGCAGTGCACAAAATCCCTACATAATCAGCGAAACAGTACCCTTAAAAGGATTTGAAAAGACAGGAAGAGGTCAACAAATGATTTAGTATCAAATATCAACAACAAATCCAATCTTTCATAATTTGGCTGCAAAGTTACTCTTTTTTTTCATATTATATAATAAAAGCAATGATTTTTTTAGCAGATAGCCTTAAGTTAGACAAAAAGAAGAACTGCTTAACGCGATATATCCGAAAATAAAAAAACCATCTTGGTAAAAACCATAAAAGACTTGCATTATTAATAATAAATCCATACCTTTGCAGCCATAGAACGGCTAATAGTGGCCATTCTTGCTGTTAAATCATGCTAGTGAGACCTGGTGTTCCGCTTCTATTTCAATAGATAAAACGAACAATCAGGAATTACTTATGATTTATTATCCTGTTATTACTGTATCAAGCATAGAGGGTTATAAATTATGGTAAAAGTAATTACATACGGGACATACGACCTGCTACACCAAGGTCATTTGAATCTGCTGCGACGCGCCAAGGCTTTAGGCGACTGGCTAATAGTAGGAGTGACAAATGATAATTTTGACCGTGAGCGAGGAAAATTGAATGTCCGTAACAATGTCTTGGAACGTGTTGACGCCGTAAAAGCCACGGGAATTGCAGACCAAATCATCATAGAAGATTATGTGGGGCAAAAAATTGACGACATTCAGAAATATGATGTTGATATTTTTGCCATAGGCAGCGACTGGGAGGGGAAATTCGACTACCTTAACGAGTATTGCAAAGTAGTTTATCTTCCCCGGACAGAGGGAATATCTTCTACCATGCTTCGTGAAGACCTGCAGGATGACATACATATAGGCATAGTGGGATGCGGCCGCATAGCACATCGTTTCGTCACCGAAGCCGCATATGTGAGTTATTCCAAGGTGACAGGCGTTTACGACATCGACCAAGGCGTGGCGGAGGCATTCTGTGAGAATCATAATATCCCCACTTCATTCAATACCTTTGACGAACTGCTTGAAAATGTGCACGCGGTATACATTGCTACACCACACCTGTCGCATTATGATCTCTGCAAACAAGCCATCATGCAGCACAAGCATGTGTTGTGCGAGACACCTTTGGTGCTGAACGGCAACGAAGCACGGGAATTGTTTAAACTGGCAGAGGACAACAATGTGGTTTTGATGGAGGCCAACAAGACTGCTCACTCCCCTGCCTTTAACCACTTGATAACAATGATTAAGAGTGGACTGATAGGTGATGTTGTAGATGTGAGTGCTTCAGAATCGAAACTATGGGGAGAAAGATTCACCCGTGAACTTGACCCCCAACAGGCAGGAGGGTCGATGTATGAAATGGGAAGTTACCCGCTTCTTCCCATCATCCGTTTGATGGGAACTGAATTCATCGATATCGGTTTCTACTCCAAGATGGTGAATGGAGTGGATGTATATACCCGTGGGGTGATGCGCTATCCTAAAGGTGTGTGTTCTTTCCAACTCGGCTTGGGCGTAAAGACCGAAGGCAATCTTGTGATTAGTGGAACAAAAGGCTATGCATACGTGCCCTCACCATGGTGGCTGACAGACTATTATGAGTTTCGCTTTGAGGACCAGAACATGAACAAGAAATTTTTTTACAAATGGGATGGAGCGGGACTACGTTATGAAATACAGGAATTCCTATCGTGCATATTCAACCACCGTCTTGGTACCGTCCGTTTGCGTCGCGAGGAAAGCATAGCCATGGCAGACATCATGCAGCAGTTTGCGAATCGTAAAAACATGATGACTATTTAGTTAAGATTAAGGACGAATAATAAACAAATAAAAGAAGTATTCATGAAAACAGCAATTGTAACAGGTGGAACATCCGGCATAGGGCTCGGTGTAGCAAAAATGCTCCTTGAAAAAGGCTATCAAGTATTTGCTACTTATGTAGGTCCAGATTTCACAGAGAAGATGTCTCATTTCGAGGCCATCAAGACCGACCAAACCAAGCGCGAGGAGGTTTATAACTTTATCAATTACGTGAAATCGAAGACCAATCACATTGACTGCATCATTTGCAATGCCGGCCTAAGCATTAGAAAGCCTTTTACAGAAACCACTGACAAGGATTGGGACGCCCAAATGGAGGTGGCTGTAAATTCTCATTATATCATGATAAGAGAGTTTTACCCCATCATCCCCGAAGGCAGCAGGATAATTTTCACAGGCTCACAGATGGGTCTCCATCCCCATGCCACTGTACTCGCCTATGGAGTGACAAAATCTGCCGTACATGCATTGGTTAAAAATTTGGTCAAGGAATTTGACGGTACTAAAACCACGGTAAATGCCATTGTACCAGGATTCGTGGAAACACCATGGCAAAAAGAAAAACCAGAAAACATCAAACAAAACATTTACAACAAAACTGCCATACACCGTTTTGCTTCTATTGATGAAATCGTTGATGCCTTTCGATTCTGCATGGACAATCCATTTGTCAACGGCAGTTTGATAGAAGTTAATGGTGGATATTGTTATAAATAATATTCTGAAATCGTGCCTTCAGTGATGAACAGCAATGTGTTTCAAAATATTTTACAACAAGATGAATGACAATTAAAATGGATAATAATGAATACGCTCTCTCTCATCAATAAAGTAAAGTACAATAAACGATTCTACAAATTGTACAACAAGTATGGCAGCAAAATGATTAACTTCATGAAACTGTTTCTGAAGGCAGATGAGAATCTCATCGTATTTGCCTCATATGGAGGCAGGAAATACGACGATAGCCCCAAAGCAATTTACGAAGCCCTTATTGCCGACCCTCGATTCGACAACTGCAAATTGGTATGGGCATTCATGCACCCTGACGACTATAAACTGCCAAGAGGGAAAAAAGTGAAGATAGACACTATAGCATACTACAAATTGCTGCTGAAGGCAAGAGTATGGGTCACAAACAGTAGTATGTTGCGCGGTCTGGGATTTGAAGGCATCAATACGTTTGAACTGAATACCTGGCATGGATCGGCCATCAAGAAAATGGGAAAAGACACCGCTAAATCAAACAGGTCATTCCACAAGAAAGGCAAAAGGTCGAAAAACTATGTGATGCTGGCACAAGGCCAATATGACGTAGACTTGTTTTCCAGAGCCTTCAACAGACCTGTAGATTGTTTTCGTGTGATAGGCTTGCCACGAAACGATGAGTTGGCAAATGTCTCCAAGGAGGCTCAGATCAAAGCCAAGGAGATTTTGGGAATACCACCATCGAAAAAGGTAATTCTCTACGCCCCTACTTTCCGTGAATATGATAGAGACAATGGAAACAATTGTGTGATGAAGCCCCCTATCGACATGGACAAATGGAAACAGCGCCTGGGCAAAGATTTCGTTTTCCTGCTCCGAGCCCACTATGAAGTGGTGAAGACCATGAACATTGAAGAAGACGATTTTGTAAAGAACGTCTCAAACTATCCCAATCTGAATGAATTGATGATTGCTTCCGACATGCTCATATCCGACTATTCCAGTATTTTCTTCGACTATTCCATCCAAGGCAAGCCCATGTTGTCTTTCGCATACGACTATGACCGCTACCAACAAGAACGTGGCATGTATTTCGACATTCGTGAGGAATTGAAATGCAAGACATTGGACAATGAAGATGCTCTATTGGATGAAATCATCAACATGAATGAAGCAGAAAGGACCATTATATCCAAGAATTTCCGTGACAAATATATACAGGAATATGGTATGGCCGCGCATAAAAGCCTTGGCCTTATTGCTGAAGAAATGAAAATCGGACAATGACTATTTATCGGTACTTATCATTATCTCTTCAATTCATTATTTCTACAATCATATTATAAAGCGTGACAATTCGACTATACCTTGTTTTATGTTTGCTGGCTCATTTTGCCCTCCCCACCATGGCACAGACGGTGGAGGGGACGGCTGTGCATCCGCTGCACGTGGTGATACTGGGCGACTCGAACACATGGATTGGGGGCGATGACTGTGACAAGCCGAAGGGGTGGAACAAATGGTTCGTGGATGAGTTCAGGCCGCTCTCATGCAAGAGTTATGCAAGGAGTGGGGCGACATGGACCAACACGAGCACCACACGGGAGAACGTGGTGGAAGACATCGCCGTGCTGGGCAACAACAACGTGATATACAACCAGATAGCAAGGCTGAAGAGGGCTTGTGACGAAGGCCGGCAGCAGATGCCTGACCTCATCATCATCGCCGCGGGGACAAACGACGCATGGTTTGTGAAACAGCGGCCGAAGGTGTTTGCGAAGACGGCAGCACAGGCGTTTGCTGACAAGGAGCCTATCAGAGGGCGGAAACCGAATGAGGTGCTGTCGCTGGCGGAGTCGGTGAGGTATGGCTGTGAGTTGCTCATGGAACGGTTTCCTGAGGCACAAATAATTCTCCTCACTCCGCTGCAGGCCATCCAGCCGACACGGGCCAACCTGGACCGCGCGAGCGACATTATAGAGCAGTGCGGCAGAAGAATGGGACTGGAAGTGGTGAGACAGGACCGCGAGTGCTGCGTGCGCCGCGCTGACGAACAAAAGACGAAACGCTACACCACAGACGGTGCCCATACCTCGGAGGAGGGTGCTCGGCTGAACGGCACCTACCTCGCTAAAAGAATCAGTGAACTGCTCCATCATCATTAAACCGACGACAAGACATGGTATTTTCGGACCTCTTCTTTCTCTACGTCTTCCTGCCAGCCTTTGCCCTACTCTACCTGTTGGGGGCATGGGCTGACAAGGCGTTTTCGGAGGGAGAACCGAAAGCATGCCATGTGAGAAACGCCGTGCTGGTGGTGTTCTCGCTCATCTTCTACGCGTGGGGAGAGCCGATTTACGTGTTTCTGATGCTGGCATGCGTGTGCATCAATTACTTCGTGGGGAAGGCCATCGACAGTCAGGACCGCCACAGAAAGGGGGCGCTGGTAATGGGCCTGGTTTGCAACCTGGGGATTCTCGGCACATTCAAGTATGCTGACTTCTTCGCCCATCAGTTGCAGGCACTGGGGATAGGCGTGCCCTCGCCGCACATCTCCCTGCCCATAGGCATCAGTTTCTATATTTTCCAATCGATATCGTATCTCGTGGATGTATACCGCCGCGACTCGCACTCGCAAAAGCGATTCGTAGACCTGCTGCTGTATATCTCGATGTTTCCACAACTCATCGCTGGTCCTATCGTGCGGTATCAGACAGTGGCAGAGAAGATCACAGAAAGGCACGTGACAGCCGACGACGTGGCAGAGGGTGTGTACCGCTTCTTGCGCGGACTGGCCAAGAAGGTGATTATCGCCAACCAACTCTATGAGATATCGCACCAGATGCTCGACGGGAATCTGGAGGAACTGAGCACGGCAAGCGCATGGATCGGCATTACCGCATTTACCCTGCAGATATACTTTGACTTCTCGGGCTATTCGGACATGGCCATAGGCTTGGGGCGCTGTATGGGGTTCAGATTCAACGAGAACTTCGACCACCCCTATCGCAGCAAGTCGATTACGGAGTTCTGGCGAAGATGGCACATCTCGCTCGGCAGTTTCTTCCGCGACTATGTGTATATCCCCATGGGCGGCAACCGCAGGCACCAGATGGTGAACATCCTCGTGGTGTGGTTTCTCACCGGTATGTGGCACGGGGCAAGTTGGAACTTCATCATCTGGGGTGTGGTCTTCGGCGTGATCGTCGTGGTGGAGAAATACTCGCTGCTGAGAATGCAGGACCGCATAGCACCTGTATTGCTTCACTTCTACTGCATGGCGGTGGTGGTGGTGAGTTTCGGCATCTTCTACTTCGATGACTTCGCACGCATGAGCCGCTTCTTCTATATGCAATGGGGAGGTGCGGCGATGCTGTGTGACGGTGTGGCAGAGGCAGCCATTCTGGACCATTTCTGGCTGTGGGTGATTGCCATCGTGCTCTGTATGCCCGTAAGACAGGCCGTTGCCAACTATTTTGACCAACTGACTGCCGACATGCCTGTTGTGAACAAAAGCATCGGCACCTTGTCGCGACTGGTGGCGTCGGCAGCCATCCTGCTGCTGTGCACGGCATTGCTCGTAGGTGCCACCAACAACGCATTTATCTATACAAGATTCTAAATCACATCATTCATGAACAAGAAAAGACTTCTACCTATACTGGCCATAGCGCTCCTCACCCTCTGTTCTGCAACCGTTAGGGCACAGGTGACAGCAGTCGACCCCATGGCCCCAGCAGACATGCCCGACACGGCAACCTTCGTAGACGGGAAGTATCGCAACAGGGTTTGCCCCGAAGCCAGGACACGACAGCCCAAGAGCGGAATACTCATCATCGGTTCGGGTCCCGACATCAGGGTGGTCAGTACATTCTCGGGGAATCCAGAAGGGGGCACGGCTTATACCGATGCCGTGAACAAGTACAGGCAACGGCTTGGCGACAATGTGCGCATCTACAGCATGATATTGCCTATTGCCTCGGCCTACTACACCCCAGATGACGCCTTGCAATATACGCGAGACCAGAAGGCCACCATCGACGGAATGTATGGCCGCATGCCTGGGGTGACCGGTGTGGATGCCTTCACCGCACTGGCTTGGCATGTGAGAGAGCCCATCTACCTGCGTACCGACCACCACTGGGCACCACTTGGCGCGTATTATGCCGCGGAAGCATTTGCCAAGGCAGCAGGCGTGCCATTCCGCGACCTGTCGAACTATGACAAGAAGACCGTGCACAATTTCCTCGGCACGATGTATACGGTATATACCAAGGACGCTGCTGTGGGAAGGGCACCGGAGGAGTTTGAGTATTACGTGCCGCGTGATGTGGAGTATCATACTACCGCCATCACCTACTCGCTGGGAAAGAACAGGGCAGTGACGGGTCAGGATGGTCCGAAGGAGGTGAACTTCTTCAGGGAGTACAAGGACGGCAGCCATGCGGCATACTGCACCTTTATGGGCGGCGACTCCAACACCACCAAAGTGGAAACATCGACAAAGAACGGTCGCAGGCTTCTCATCATCAAGGACAGTTACGGCAATGCCTTGCCTGGATACCTGTTTTACTCCTTCGAGGAGATACATGTGATTGACTTCCGCTATTTCCCCGGCAATGTGGTGGCTTACATCAACAATAACGGCATCACCGACCTGCTGTTTGCCCACTGCATCTCGCTCGCCTATACCGCTAAGACCGGTCAGGGGATACAGCGGATGATAAAAGATTGAAGATTTTAGATATTATAGTGTATAACAAGATTTACCTTGCGGTGATGGGCTTGCTGTTTGTTGCGGCAACCGTCATTCTAACCACTTTCCCCCGTCCCACTTTTTCGGAAGTGGAGAAGCGGGATTTGGCCCAGTTTCCTGCATGGACGCTGGACAAGATGGCTGATGGCTCGTTCACCAGCGAGGTGTCGTCGTGGTTCAGCGACAGCGAGCCCTACCGTGAACAACTCATCACACTCAGTTTGAAGATTAAGGACTTGGAGCGCCTGGTGCTCTCCGATGACAATGTGACATTCCATGCCGCCGATGACATCATGGGAGAAGGCATGGACGAGGAAGAGGATGAGATGGTGGAAGAAGAAGACACACTGGGAGAATACTCCAACAATGTGGCCAACGACGGTAAGGCCAAACTCTCGCATGCCGGCATCATCATCGTGGGAAGCGGTGAAAACGTGCGTGCCTTGATGGCATACGGAGGGGTGAAAGGTGGAGGTAAATTCTGCGACATGGTGAACACCTACAAGGAAACATTTGGCGACACCATGAACGTATATGTGATGGTCATCCCCAATGCGGCTGAGTACTACCTGCCCGAGAAGTGGAAAACCCACTCGAAATCGCAATTGGCCACGCTGAAGAGCATACAGGAGCAACTGTCGCCCGACGTGAAGTTTGTGAATGTGTACAACACCCTCGGCAACCATGCCGACGAGCCCATTTTCCTGCGCACCGACCACCACTGGGCACCTCTTGGCGGCTATTATGCCGCGGCAGAATTTGCCAAAGCCGCGAAGGTAGACTTCAAAGACCTGGAGAGTTATGAGCAGAAGGTGGTGCATGGTTTCGTGGGGACGATGTATGGCTACTCGAAAGACATATCCATCAAGAACGCCCCCGAAGACTTCGTCTTCTATGAGCCGCTGAATGTGGAATACACTACATCCTACATTACCTATAACCTCAATGAAAAATTTCAGATTACCAAGGTTTTAGGTCCTACCAAGGAAAAATATTTCTACAAGTTCCGCGATGGCAGCGGAGGAGCGTACAGCACGTTTATGGGCAGTGACATGCGTGTGACCCATGTGCATACGTCGGTGGCGAACGGACGCCGGGTGCTGGTCATCAAAGACAGTTTTGGAAATGCCGTGCCAGGATATCTATTCTATTCGTTTGAAGATGTGTTTGTAGTAGACAACCGGTACTTCCACCTCAACATGAAGGACTATGTGGGCGAGAAGGGCATCACCGACATCCTCTTCGCCTGCAGTGTGTTCAATGCCTATGGCAATGCTTTCAGCAACAACTGCCAGCGCCTATTGAATCAGAAGGCGGGGAGCAACATCGTGAAATGAAAGGCAGGGAAGATGTCAGGGAACTCAATGAGCCCATACTACGGCGAAGGATGCCGACAGGTTGCAGCAACGGCTTCAATTGCTGTTGAACCACTTATATACTGAGCCATCGCTTCGACGGACGACATTCAAGCCTCGCCGGGGGTGAAGGAGTTGTCTGCCATCAGGAGCATAAATCTTTTGCTGATGGTCCTCGGGGAGCGCCTCACTGGCAGCCACGTGAGGCAGGCCGAGACTCTCGTCGTAGAGATGCTGGTCGAGAAATGCCACCCTATCACTTATCCACTCTTTGAGATAGTCGATTTCATCGTCATAAGTATTGCCGACATAGGCGTTGGGCCATACCCACTTGCCGATATTCTTCCATGCCTTTTGGTTGCGCCCTACGGCATCCTCGACGGTAAGCAAAGAGGTCAGTGAGTCGATGACACTCTCGATATGGCTGTCGGAATAAGCCTCCTGACGATACTGGGTCCAGCGCATTTTGAGTTTTCTCACATATTCCGGGTCCATCATCAATTTCTGCCACCAGAATGGTACCAGATTGCCATCATCATAGGCATGGCGGTCGTTGAATTTGTATTGCCATTTGTTGGTTTGGTCGCCCTCATAATAATTGGCGTTGCCGAAAGCGATGTTCATATCCCACAACGATGTCTTCCAGCGAGGGTCGAGTCCCTCTTCGGCAGCATGGGTCTCACTGAATTTGTATAAATTGGTGCTGAGTCGGTAGCCGTCGACGTTGAATGCAAACTCTGTGGAGAGTTGGTGGTCGATGAACGAGGTGACGTCGATATACTTGGCATAGCCAATTTCCGGGTCAGCAAACGAGGCGGATGCCAAAGCCGACTCCATCTTGTCGATTTCGTTGGTCAGGGCCATGCGTGTGCCATTTGGCAACTGCGCGAAGTCTTCATACTCCGGTGACTTGTATTGGAAACAGATAGACCTCCATGTGATACTGCGCCCATCGCTGAAGATAGGTCTTTGCTTGGAGTAATAGACATGCGGCTCATCGTTGCGGTCGACTTCGACATGATAGTCGCCGGTGAGGTCGCCACCATCCTCGCCAGGGTCGTGGAGTGGCAGGCGTTGTTTCCCTTTTCTCACTCGCTCGCAGAGTATGAACACCCCATAGTATGTGCCATCGAGGAAGAGTTCGCACAGACGCCCTTCGGGTACGAAGTCGAAATAGGGCCGCGCCAGTTCAAACGCCAGCAAGTCGCGTATCATGCTCTTGTCGGAATAGGGAGCCAGCATTGCCCAGTCGTTGTCTTTTCCCATGCCCAGGAGTTTGGCCTTGAGTTTCTCGCCTCCCTCCTCAAGGGGTTTGTCGATGAGTTTGAGAGAATAGGGCTTCTTGTCGGAAAGGTCGAAGGAACTGTTTCCCCGATATTGAATGGCGGCATAGCCATCGAAATCGAAGTGCTGGCCGGGATGAGTCACGGTGTCGGCGTAATTGAGCATGCCATCGCCATTGCGAAGTATTTTCATCTTGGCAGTGATGCGTTCTTCGCGCTTAATCATCTTTCCGTCGACATTGAGGAAGATGATGGGAAGGTTGGTCTGGGTAAGTTGCACATGAGTATTAAAAGGACGGTAGTTGTCCCAGCGCTGTGCTTGACATGCCAGGGGCAAGAATAGAAGGAAATATGTCAGGATGCGATGCTTCATAATGAATAGTTTATCTTTGGGATGCAAAATTAGCATAATAATCGCAAATGTAAGAACAACGCCACGAAAAAAGCATTTTTCTTTTGCTCATCTATCAGTAATTAAAGTGGAGGTCGTAGGAAGTTGGTGGAGAACAAAAGAGACCAATACGCTAAGAGTCTGCCATATAGAACCCATGCATCAGGTGCCGCCATCTCCATCGCAGCAATATCTTGTATAGAAAAAAAGGACAAGCAAAATGGCTTGTCCTTTTTTTCTATATCGTGTGAAGAGTGATTATTCATCCACAACAACGGGCTTGTACTTCGGCACAAGGGTCTTCATGATGATCCATCCGATGAGGTAGGCCACTGCGCAGAAGCAGAAGACAATCATATAGGCTGCTGGCTTGCCCTCGAATCCGAGGAAAGTGAAACCGCTGCCCTGGCCCTCAGCATAGGTGAAGAGGCTACCCGAGATTTTATTGATAAGCATCGAACCCAGACCGCCTGCCATGGCTCCAATACCTGTGATGGTAGCGATGGTGGATTTGGGGAACATATCGCCAATGGTAGAGAAGATATTGGCCGACCAAGCCTGATGTCCGGCGCCAGCCAGACCAATGATGATGGCAGGCCACCATGCCGGGTCGATGGGGCTGTTCTGCCACATGGCCAAAGGCTGTGCAAAGAGGGCAAAGAGCGGGAAGAAGGCAAAGATAAGCATTGCCAACATACGTCCGGCATAGGGATTCATGCCGCGCTTCTCCACAAACAATTTGGGCAGATATCCACCAAAGATGGAAACCACTGTCACGATGAGATAAAGCGTAAAGATGAGGAGTTGCCCCATGGTGGAACTTGACTTATAGCCAAACTGGTCGGAGAAATAAGCAGGAGCCCAGAAGAGATAGAACCACCACACACCGTCGGTCATGAACTTGCCCACGATAAACGACCAAGTCTGCTTGAATGTGAAGCACTTGGCGAAATTGATTGTAGGACCTTCGTCGTTGGCTGCCTTGGGGTCTTCACCCTCGTCAGAATCCTGGTTGATATAGGTAAGTTCGGCGGCGTTCACATGCTTGCTCTTGTTAGGCTTGTCGTAGACGAACACCCAGAGTGCCATCCAGATGAAGCCCAGCGCACCGATGATGATGAAAGCCATCTCCCAACCAAATTTCTCTGCCAATGGCGGGATGCTGATAGGAGCCGCCAGTGCACCAACCGATGCTCCGGCATTGAAGATGGAGGTGGCGAAAGCACGGTCTTTCTTCGGGAAATACTCTGCAGTCACCTTAATGGCAGCAGGGAAGTTGCCGCTCTCACCAAGTGCCAGGATGGCACGGCAGAACAAGAAGAGATATACGCTGACCATAGCGATGGTAGAGGCAGTGGCCGATCCAGCCTCAATGGCCCTAAGAGCCGTCACGCTTTCAAGCCCCACGTACTTCATGGTCACCCATCCGCAGCATGCGTGCAGGCAGGCGCCCAATGACCATACGAAAATGGCCCACAGATATCCTTTCTTTGTACCCATCCAGTCGATGAATTTTCCAGCGAAAAGGCAGAACACGGCATAGAGGATGGAGAAGGCTGCGGTAATCGTACCATAGTCGTCGTCGGTCCAATGGAACTCAGGAGCGATGAAATCCTTCCATGTCAGCGACAGCACCTGCCGGTCCATGTAATTGACCGTGGTGGCGAAGAACAACATTGAGCAAATAATCCAACGATAGTTGGTCATCTTAGTAGTTTGAATAGGGCTCATTTCTTGATATGATTAGTTGATTTATACAAATTTCTGCAAACTTACACAAAAAAAACGAGAACCGTGCCATTTGTCGGAAAAATGTAGCGTTATCGTTTGCGTAAGCCATCAAATCGGTAATGGCTCACACGATGATTCGGGTCTTGTGGTAATTGTCGCGGAACTCCGTAGGACTGCATCCTTTTTTCTTCTTGAAGATGCGGTTGAAATTGCTGAGGTTGTTGAAACCACATTTGAAACTGATTTCAGAGATGCTTTGAGATGTGTCGACGAGCATGCGTGATGCCGCACCGAGACGGATGTCGATGATGTATTCGGTGAGATTACGCCCAGTATGGAGTTTGAAGAAACGACTGAAGGCACTTGGACTCATGCCGGCAATGTCCGCAAGTTGTGGCAGGCGAATCTCATCCTGATAATTCTTGTTGATGAAGTTTTTCACTTTCAACACCCGCCGGCTGTCGTCCTCGACGGCGATTTTGGCAAAACTTGAAGAAGCCAAAGGTTTGGCGCCAGGGCATTTCGACAGTTCATAGAGGATGGTGAGAAATTGCATGACGGCATAAAATCCTTCCTTGATGCTGCTGAGTGAGTCGAGAAGGCTATACACTTTCATAATGGCATCGAGCGGGAAACTGAGCCCTTTTTGGGCTTCGCTCATCATCTTCTTTATGGGAAGGAATGGCGTGCGTGAGAAGAGAGAGTCTTCGGTGAATTGCAAGTCGAACTGCACTGTTATTTCACGGATATTCTTGCTCGTACAGGTGTGTTGTTCCCACACATGTTCCAGGTCGGGACTCGTGATGAGTACGAGGTCGAATTCGCCTATGACTTCCGTGCTGTCGCCCACAATGCGCCTTACCCCAGGGGCATGTTCCACGAAATTGAGTTCGAACACTTCATGGTTATGGATGGGATAAGTGAACTCCTTTTTGCGACGGTCGGCGATATACAGCACGTCTTTACCCATCAAAGGGGTAATTTCATGAATGATTTTCTTGTCTTCCATAACCAAGATTTTCCGTAAAAGGTAACAAAGGCGAGAGAGTGTCCTCAGTTTAGAGTTTCAGGCTCTTCAGGATTTCACTCATCTTCTGCAAAGTAGTCACCCTGGTGGGTACGAGGGGAAGTCGGAGCACATTCTCGATGAGGCCCATCTCGTGGAGCAGGGCTTTCACGCCGGCTGGGTTGCCGTCGACAAAGAGAAGGCTGTAGAGGTCGGTAAAGCGATGGTGTATCTTCCGCGCTGCAGCATATTCGTTGTTGAACTCCAATCGAATCATTCGCGAGAACTCCTTAGGCAAAGCATTGCCAATAACGGAAATAACCCCCACCGCACCGCATGCCACCATGGGATAGGTAAGAGAATCGTCTCCGCTGAGGATATCAAAATTATCCGGTTTGTTTTTGATGATTTCGTCGACGAGTTCAAGGCTTCCGCTGGCCTCCTTGATAGCAACGATATTAGAGCAGTCGCGTGCCAATCGGCAAGTGGTTTCTGCTTTCATCAAAATCCCTGTACGGCTGGGCACGTTGTAAAGCACCACTGGCAGCGATGTGGCTGAAGCAATAGCCTTGAAATGCTGGTAGAGTCCCTCTTGGGAAGGTTTGTTGTAATACGGACACACACTGAGAATTCCATCGATGCCTTGGAAGTCGCCATGGCGCAATTCTTCAACGACAGCAGCGGTGTTGTTGCCGCCACATCCCATCAAGATGGGAACCCGTCCTCTCACCTGTGCCACGATACGCTGCTTGATGGTGCTTTTCTCCTCTGCAGTGAGGCACGGTGTTTCGCCTGTAGTTGCCAGTATGCACAAGAAGTCAGCACCATTGTCGAGTTGGTATTCTACCAATCTTTCCAATGCCTCGAAGTCGATGCTGCCGTCGGTCTTGAAAGGAGTGACCAAAGCGATGCCCAGTCCCTTGAATATGTTCTGAATTGTCATGATTACACGTAAAACCTATATGGTTGGACCCACAATTTCCAATTTGTCGGCAAAGTTACGAAAAGTCGAGCGCAGAACAAAAGAATTTTATTCTTTTTTCTGCCGAGACGGAGTAACTTCGACACGAAGTGTCAAAGTTACGAAAAAACGAGCGCATAGCAAAAAGAACTCGTTCTTTTTCTTTGCCGAGATACAGTAACTTCGCCACATAGTGGCAAATTTACGAAAAAACGAGCGCAGAACTAAAGAACTTATTCCTTTTTTGCCAAATATCCTAACTCCGCTATGCCTTGACGACGCACACTTCTCCGTAATATGCAGCGGGATTGCCTTTTGAGGCAATGAATGCGTATGCATCGGCTTTGCCACCATGGGCATTGATGACCTCGCACAACGCCTCTGGCCTGCGTTCCAGATGAGCCACCACCCTACCCTCTCGGTAGATTCCTATGCTACCGTCGCCAAGAACTTGCGCAACGGCATGGAAAAGCCCGCAGTCACTGTCGCTTACCGTGGATTCTGGTATCATGTCATAATGCATATATCCCTTTTTCACCATCAGTTGAATGGGGCGTTCGTAATCATGGAAGGGTGTATCGTCGAGGGGTGGATGGTCGATATCCAATATCCCGTTGAACACCCATTCGTGTCCACTATGCTTGAAAACAGGTGGTTGGTAGTCGGATTTCTCGTCATTGTGGCGTCTTCCGAAGATGAATCCCAAAATAATGACAGTTGCCAGTATTATTATAATATAAGGTAGCATAAGCAGTAGGGTTTAGATACTCTCGTGGATGTAATTCTTGGTTGACATATCGTAATAGAGCGCTTCAAGTTCTTGAAGGGTAAGTTGTTGCACCGACCGCTCGATGATACGGAGAAGTTCGTCACGACGCAGTTCTTCGTCTTGGCCGAAGGAATGAAAATGATTGTATTCCATGATATAATAAGTATTTCTAAATATCATCAGCAAAAATAGAGAAAAACTCGGATTTTTTATCTAATTTTGCACAAAATTTAAATAGAGAGACTCATTTTCACAACAATCCTCGTGGCCCTTAGCCTGCTGACGGCATCGTCAGAGCGCTTCAAAGTGGGTATACCGACGACCTGAGTACTGGGCTCTACATCAAGGATGGAAATGAAAAATGTTATCGAATAGTATTTTTACACAATCATTGCAAATGAAGCGACTTTTGCTGTTTGTTGTTTTTTTATGGTTGGCAGCCCCGTCATGGGTCAATGCCGATGAAACCCCTAATGCCAAACAAGCCCGGCGTATCTTCAACCAAACCTACGACATGGTTTTTGGTCCGCAGGGAAGTACTTTACAATACCACGTCAATATTATCGGCGTGATGAAGGTAAGCGGCAAGATATGGTATAAGGGAAAGAAGAAACGCTTTGAGGAATCGCGTTACCTCAGTTGGAGCGACGGCGTGAACGACAGTTGGGTGGACTTGAAGAAGAAGACAGTGACCTTATATGATATTGCCCATCCCCGGAAGACCAAATATTCTGGCAACTTCACCTTCAATCCCAACGAATTCGACTACTATATTGAAGACGGCGGTTCGGACTTCATCATTACCCTCAATGCCCACAAGAACGTAAAAAGCAACATCAAGCACGCCAAGGCTATTATCGACAAGAAAACACGTGCTCCTAAAAGTTTGAAAATCAAACTGCTATGGTTTTGGACCACCGTCAAGATATCCAACTTCAGAAGCGGTAATATTTCTGACGACACCTTTACCTTTCCATCGACAAAATACAAACATTTTACATGGATAGACGAGCGCAAGTAGCGAATACATGCTATCCTAATACGACACCCCCGAAGCATCTATTGCAAAGATACTTCGGGGGTGTATCAAGAATGCAGCAAGACGTTTATTTCTTGTTCTTCTTGTAGTATTCCAATCCTTTCACCACGTTTTTCTTCACGGCATCCGAGGAGAGTGTGGCACCAGTGACACCATCGACCTGGGCTTTCATTGCCTTGCTCACAGTCATTCCATTCCATTTGTCAAGCAGTTGTTTCTTCACCTTGGCAAAATATTTGGGTGTCTCCTGGTTGGGAAGTGCTTCAATCTTGTCAATCTTATTGTCGGTGATATAGATTTTCAACGGAGTAGTGCCAAGATACCCCTTGATGCTCTTTGTAAGCGAAGTAGTGTTCACTACATAAGTCTTACCCTCGCGCGAGATGACCTCATCACCGGGCATGGCACTCAACAATACTGTGGCACAAGCCACTAACGACAGCGTTTTGACAAAGTTTTTTCTTATCATTTTTTCTTTATGTTTAATAATGTTCTCAAATATTTATCGATACTATCTTGTTACAGGTTCTACCACATAACCGGCATCACGCATCAACTGCAGCACGCCTTTCTCACCCACGAGATGAGCGGCACCCACCACGAAGAGCGTGTTTTTGGCGCTCATCATTTCAGGCATTTTCTTGGCCCAGTTGGCATTGCGTCCAGAAATGAGCAATTCCTCTTCTTCCTCTGTAGAGTCGCATGCATCATTGAATTTTTCGTCGGTGATTGTCTTGATACTTTCGAGGTCTTGGCGGAAATAGGCCGCCGTCAGGTCGTCGGTCTGCTGCATCATAAAGTCGCGGTTGTCGACGAAGCACATCAACAACGTCTTTTGCCGTTCAAGCGTCTGACTCTTGAAAAGAATTTGTATCTGCTCATCCAAAGTCTCGAATGCCGTCACCTCATATCCTTTTTCCAACGCCTTTGACTGCATATAGTTATCAATGGCGTCATTGGGATTGAAATTGGGTGTCTTGCTCATATAGAGCATCACGATAAGTTGCTCGTAGAGCGCACCAGGCGTAAACTTACCCAGTTGGTTGGCAATCAGCGGATTGGTGAAATCCATTCCCATGATTTCCTTGCACAGCGTATTGAGCCGCCCCATTTCCTCCTCGGTCATTAACGACTGCAAGGTCACTCCTTCCGGCAGCATCATGGCGCTTTGAAATTTGGTCAGGTTCTCGGTGTTTGCCATATCGCCCATCACCAACTCGCCGCACACCTGTTTCACTTCATCGAGCGCCTTCCACAACCCTGGGATGGAGTCACAAAACGATGGAGGAGCAAAATGATAGGTTCCGAGGATGTATGACTTCTGGCCGTTTCCTTTGCCCGAAATGCTGTAAAGCAACTGGGCATGGGCAGTCAGCGCTGAGCATACTATGATGATGATAAATGCGATTTTTTTCATTGACAAGAATAACATATTTTTATTGTTGGTGCAAAAATACAATAAATCTGCCAAAAGTTATTTGGCAGATTTGTTAAAAAAAAGTAATGAGGCCTAAGATGACCTAATTTGTTTTATGGCTTTATCCAACGGCTCAAGTCCACTTTCCCCGTGAAATCTGGAGCATGGCGCACGTTAGATGTGTCATCGCTACCTCCCAGGAGGAAGCGGCTGATGAATGCTTTCACCTCAGGATATTGGCTTTCAGGCAATTGGCAATGCCCATGTCCACCCTGAATGGAGAACCCTATCCTGTCGGCCACTCCAAAATGTTGCCATACTTGAATCGCAGCATTCATCGACACATAGCCAGACTCATCAGCAAGCCAGTGGTAGTCGGTGTTGCCCAACATCAGCACCGCTCTTGGGAAAATCATCGACACCAACTCATGATGGTCATACGGCAGACGGAAGGTGTTCTCCTCGCCGAAGGCATCGCGCATCGACTCCTTGAACCAATGGTAGTCAGTGCGGTCGAGCGTCTCCACACTGTCGAGGCGATTGGAGACGCGCCAAGCGGCAGCCCCACCACCGCCAGGTTCCTGAGCGATGACAAGCGCCACACGTTCATCGAATGCCCCACAGAAGAGCGCCATTTTTCCAGCATACGAGCAACCTGTCACGCCGATATGCCGGGTGTCGATGCGCGTCTTCTCCGGCCCCAATTGTTGCAGACCATCAATCAGTCGGCTCAAACCCCAAGCCCATTCGCAGTATGCCCCGTTGTCTTTGAGTTCCGGGAAGAGCCGGTCGAAGTGGTGTTCACCTCTCTCATGATGCTTACCCCATTGACGGTAGTCATTCACTTGTGCCTCCCGGAATGTCATGGTGGCCAATGGCATGTCTTGGTAGAGTTGCCGTGGCAGAGAAATGCCGCTGGTGCCAATGAGCACTGGGTAGGGAGCCTGACCCACTTTCGGATAGTGAATCAACGACTTCAAGGTGAGCGTCTCGCCGCCACGAGTCACGTCAACGATGAGTGTGTCGCCGTCCATGCGTGCTTTAAGGTCACATTCCGAAGCCTTAGGCTTAGTGCCTATCTCATAATGTTGTATGAGCGAAGATATCTCATGCCGGCGACGGCGCCAGTCCTTGAACTTCTTCACTTTTTTCTTTCCATCTTGGAACAGGAGCGGGTTTCGCAAAGTGTAGACCAGAGGCAATTCGCTGGCCTCAGGTGCAGCAGGCAGAGGCAATGACGCCCCAGTGTCTTCCACGTCGTAAACGAGTGGCAATTGTTTTTGGGCATTGACGCTGGCGCAAGCCAGAAATGCAGTAATGAATAGGATTTTTCTCATGATTTATAGTTGTTACTTTTGACGTTGTTTCTCGGTCTCTCCCCTCTTCCATTGATAGAACCGTTCGATGAACTCCAGATTCTCGTGGTTGGGCACCATAATGAGAGAGGCGCCATTTGAGAATTGCATGGTAGTGGGTTTATCCTTGTCGAAAGAAGGCCAGTAAGGCAGTCCCTTGCCATTGGGGTCACCTGTCTTGGCGAAATTCACCCAATATTCTTGCAAGATTTCAGCCACTGCTGCTTCTGTCGGGAACTTGTCGGGTTGGGTAAGGAAAGTGCCGTTGAGATAAAGAATGTCATCGGCATGGGCCACGCCTCGACGACGTGGGTCTTGAGAGAAACTGATGGCAGAAGGTTGCGCGAGGAATGCCGCATAGGCCTTGCTCTTCCCCGTCTGTGCTTGAAGCCTTACCCATGAGTAGGATGGCCAGGCGAAGCCGATGTCACGGAAAGCGTCGGCATTGCCCCGGAAAGCCTCATCTACGGTATTGCCCGGATAGAATTTCAGTGCCTCGTCAGCAAATGGGCCAAACAAGCCACGCACCTGATTCTGGTATGCCTCAGGCTGTATGTTGCCCGAGAACAAAGCGCCCTCGTCGCTGTTGGTCATCACTATCACCGGCACGTCGTTGTACTCCCCACGTTCATAGAGTCGGTAAAGGTCATCGGTGATGACATAACCATCGACACATGGCCAGAACCCACCTAATCCCACATTATCGCCACAAAGTTCAAGGGCATCCATCTTACGGAGTTGTTTGACCGATTTTTTCTTGAGATGCTTTTGGAAAGCCAGACCATGCTGTTCTGCCCCCTTTTGCGAAGCGTTGACAATCAGCGATCGGCTCTCGTCGCTCCAGGGCGCAAACGAGCCGCCACTCTGACTGATGACACCCTTGAAGAGACCTTTGGCGAGGGGTGAGGCACAAAGAATGCTGCAACTGATGGCTCCGGCACTCTCGCCGAAGATGGTAACCTTTGAAGGGTCGCCGCCGAAATTAGCGATGTTTCGCTGCACCCATTTCAGGGCGCAAATCTGGTCAAGAAGTCCATAGTTGCCCGAATGGCCGGTTTTCGACTCCTTGGTCAGTTCAGGATGAGCCATGAAGCCCAATGCCCCTGTACGGTATTCCACACTCACGATAACCACGCCCCGTTGGGCAAGATGCTTCCATAGGTCACCGCCATAATGCTCTGTTTGGAAGCCACCGCCATGTATCCATACCATCACTGGCAATCGGTCGGTTGCTGAGGTGGCTGGAGTGGCTATTCCCAGATAGAGACAGTCTTCACTCATCTTGGGATGTGAGCCATCACGGCGTGAAGGCTGCGGAGGCCAGGGGCCGAACTCTTCAGCCTTGAGCACACCTGTCCATGGTTTGGCAGGTTGCGGTTCTTTCCAACGAAGGTCTCCTACAGGAGGTGCAGCGTAGGGAATGGCCTTGTAGACTGCCAAATTGCCATCGAGTATTCCCTCCAGGTCGCCCGTCTCCACATGAGTCTTGAGCAATGGCTGTGTCTGTGCTGTAGCAGAGATTGCCAGCATCAAAGTGAGAAAGCATATAAGGATTCTTTTCATAGGATGATATAATGATTGATTATTCGGGTAATAATGTTGCAAATTTAATCAAAAATTTTCGATACAATACCATATTATCACAACAAATCAGTCTTCTGATGTAAAGAATCTTGTTTTTTAGCCTATGAATTATACGATTTTGGAAATGATGCAGGTAAGTTCAGCAATTGGAGTTAATGGCCTGCTTCACCTGCGCCATATTGCTGCGCGAGACAGGTATGAACTCATGGCAGTGCTTGATGAGCAGTTGCATGGAGCCCGACTTGGAGACGACTTGTTCCACTTGTTGCAGATTTACCAGGAAAGCACGGTGGCAACGAACCACCATGGGATAGTCGCGCAAATCCTCCTCTACCTGTTTGGACGTAGTGCGGAGCATGTCTGACCGAACTTGGCCATCATGTAGTTGGTAGACTTTCACATAATTGCCCACAGCCTCTAAATATAAAAGGTGAGGAACCTGAAGCGTCACTGTATCGCTGGTTGTACCCGATAGAACTACCGTAGAAGGCGGTTGTATATTCTCCGCTACTTTCTGGTGGTTGGTAGTGGTATTTGCGGAGATGGAAACATCTGCTGCTGCTTCCGAGTCACCCGTCTCCTGCATCTTTTGCAATTGCTCGTTCAGAAGCCGTGTTTCCTCCAATTCGGCTGCCAAATACCTGCTTCGATACTTGAACCTCCAGTACAAGCCGATGGCGAAGGAACAGAAAGCAAAGATGAGCAATGTTTCAAAAAAATTAGTCCAGGAAAGCAAATTGCCCTCCACCCTATCGCTCAACATAAAATGGCGGTAAAGACATGTAGCCAAAGAAACGAGCGGCGTATTGATAATCTGAAACCAGAGATTGCGACGAATGATATAACTCACTCCTTTTTTATATGACCGCGGCATCCTGATGACATATTTCAAGATGATATCAGTCAACATGCATACACCTACGCCCATCACGCCTAAGGCCAAGAGATGCACATAAGCCTGCCAATGCCACGCATCAAGACCGAACGGTTTGAATACCGCCAATGTCAGTACCGTGAAACCAGTACTGATCACTCGCGTCATCATTGTCTCTTTTTGTCCTTTGTCCATATTATCGTCGCAGTGGTATGGAAAAACGAAATCAGGTTTTTCGGAATGCAGTCGCAAAAATACGGAAAAAAGCGAGCAGAGCCAAAGAAAACTGTGTTTTTTCTTGTGATACGATGTGCATTATCCACGATTATTACATCCCTTCGCGTCAATTTCCTTTGACAAAAATGCATGTGGTCTGTACACACACATGCATTATGCCACACTGTTTTTGTTGTCAGGCCATTCGTCACAGAATCCTGCAAAATATCCCAAAAACCATTGTGTAAAAGGTTTCCAACCGTCATTCATCATATATTCCTGCAGAATATCCCATTAATTTGCAATGAAAGATATATCATCATACTTTTGCCATCGAAAAGAGTTTTTTCTCTCTCATAAAATATGATTATCAGCAGCATCTGTCGGGATGACAGATGCTGCCATTTAGAAACAAAAGAAAACAAATATGACAAGAAGAAGTTATATCGGATTCATTTTCGTGGTGGCAGCCCTATTGAGGTTGGCCAGCATGTGGAACTTTATAAATATGGAATGGCTTTGGAAACAGCCGTGGACAGAATATATAGTACCAGCCCTCCTGCTGTATGTAGGAACACATCTCATCATCAATGGTTTCAGTCGAGACCATGACCAATGGCTCCAACGGCCTATTCCACTTGATGACACCGGCAAGCGGATAAGTTGTGCGGTACGATTAGGCGCCGACGAGTATATCTATCATGGTGAGGTGTTCAAAGGAGCGAGGATTGATGCCTTCTGTGGAGGCATACGTCTTGACCTGCGCGAAGCCGTTGTGAGCGAAGACGAAGAGATAGACATCCATGTTTTCATGGGAGGAGTGGAACTCTTGGTACCCACGTCAGTGAACTTGGAGGTGACCAGCCGCAGTTTTATCGGTGGTGTGAGCAACGAAGCCACAAACAGGGTGATTCGAGATGCCCCGTGTATTCACATCATTGCAAGCAACTTTTTCGGAGGAGTTAAAATCAACAATTAAGAACCAAACAATATCACAACATGAAAAGAACATATTTCAGAACGGCAGCCTTCATGGTTGCATTATTGACAGCCATATCTGGCTTTGCCAAGCCACAAGATATTTGTGGTAAAGTGACAGACGAAAAGGGCATTCCACTGCCTTTCGTGAATGTGGTGCTGCTTTCGTTACCCGACTCCGCTTTCGTGCAAGGAGCGGTGACCGACGATGATGGCTTATTCCGTATCGTTACCAATGCCAACGAAGGACTATTGAAACTCTCGTGCATGGGATATGAAACCGTTTTTGCCAAGCCTATTGACGGACAAACCATTCAGATGAAGGAAGACACCCACATGCTCGGCGAAGTGGTGGTAAAGAGTCAGTTGCCGCAAACCCATGCCAAGGGCGATGCCATGCGCACCACCGTTGCAGGAACCATCTTGGAGAAGGCCGGCTCGGTGAGCGACGCCCTTTCGAAGATTCCTTCGCTCGAAGCAGAGCGTGATGGAGCCGTGAAAGTGCTAGGGCGTGGCGATGCCGAGGTGTATATCAACGGGCGGCGGGTGCAGGACAACAGCGAACTCTCCCGTCTGCGCTCCGATCAGATACAGCATGTGGATGTGGTGCAGAATCCCGGTGCCCGCTATGCCGCATCGACAAAGGCCGTAGTAAGAATTACGCTCAAGAAAGCCCAGGGTGAAGGCTTCAGTTTCCAGGATAACCTCGAAGGCATATATCAGTACGGCCACACCCTGACCAATAACCTCGATGTGAACTACCGCACTGGCGGTCTCGACATCACTGCCTCGCTGTGGGCCGGCCGCTACGGTCATGCCAAGTCGTTGCAGGAGAACACCTTGACCTACTATGCCGGGCCAGATATGATAGAGGGAGTCAGTACGCAGGAGTCGAAGAGCATTTGGAAAGGCTGGTCGCCGCAGTTGCAAGTCAACTACATGGTGAACGAGAACCACAGTTTTGGTGCCTTCTACAAATACGACCGTCACCCAGGAAGCGACTACAATAGCATGTTCTATACCGACAGTTATGAGAACGGCATTTTCAAAGAACGCTCCGAGAGCCATATCATGCAAGATGACATGTTTAAGAAGCATATCTTCAATGCCTACTACAGTGGCAAGGTGGGACAACTGAGCATCGACCTGAACATCGACGGTCTGTTCAACGATATCCAGTCACCTGGCAATACCAAGGAAGTGACGACGGAAGCAGGTGGCAGTCCTGTTAACCGAAGTATCGAAAGCAACACCATCAGCAGCAATAACTTCTGGGCTTCGAAACTCATCTTTGGCTATCCCGTATGGAAGGGCAATCTCTCCTTCGGTGGCGAGTACAGTTACAACCACCGTGAGGATGCCTACGACTTCAATGCCACCGATGCTGTTCCGGTGAAGACTACCGACACAGAGATCAACGAGAAATCGGCCGCAGTCTTCGCAGAGTATGGCCGACGGTTTGGCAAGGTGTTCGCCCAAGTGGGTCTGCGCTATGAGCATCTGATGAATGACTATTTCAATTTCGGGAAGAAGCAGGACGAAATGTGTAGAGATTACGGTGACTGGTTTCCCACTGCCGTCATCTCCGCCCCTGTGGGCAAGGTGCAGTTGTCGCTGTCGTACCGCCGCGATATTGAGCGTCCGCCCTATGCGAACCTGGCCAGTTCGACCATCTATATCAACCGTTACACCTACCAGAGCGGCAATCCCTATCTGAGACCTACCTACACCCACAGCGTAGTATTGAATGCCGCCTACAAGTGGATGAACCTGACGCTGAACTACGGGCGCATTAAGGATGCCCTCACGATGTCGACAGAACCTTATCCCGGCTCCACCGACCCGTTAATCAGTCTCGTGCGCCCCATCAACAGCCAGGAAGATTACGACCGCCTGACGGTCATCGCCTCCGCACGTCCCACCATAGGCTGCTGGCATCCCACATGGTCGGTTGTGGCCATGTTCCAGAACTACAAGTCGCCTACTGCCACCGGTGAAACAATTACACTCTCTCGGCCATGGTTCAACGGTTCCTGGCGAAACACCATCGAACTGCCTCACGCCTTCCGTCTGAGTGCTGATTTGGAAGGGGCCACGAAGGGCGATTACAACAATTTCCGCATCACCGAGCCGCGCATCGTTGGCAGCCTTGGGCTTCAGAAGGACTTCAATCTGCGTCGTCTCGGCACGATGACAGCCGACCTTCGCTATATCGACATCTTCAATACCAACAAGACCGATGCCGTCATCTTCGGTTATCGCGACCTTACCGTCCACAACCCCGCCCGACGCACTTTCGTGCTCAACCTCACATGGAAGTTCAATGAAGCCCGCAGCAAATACCGTGGCTCCGGTGCCGGCGAGAAGCAAAAGGCAAGGATGTAACCACGAATAGTATGGAAAAATAGAAAATAAAAAAGGATTTCATGTAGTTTTTCGATGAATTGTGCATCTAACAAGTAGAACCAAAACTTTAACAACATGATGATCCTTATAAATATATTTCTCGACATGGCATACGCTATTGAATGGCTGGTCAATGTGGTTCTGTCTGTCTAAACAGCAAACCGCCTGTAAAAGTACAGCAACGGGCACCCAAAGCCAATTGCTGTATAAGGAGAAGATGAACCATGCGTCTTAGATAAAAGTAAAAAAAACGCCTATGGCCTGTAATTTTTTCATTGTTTCTGCGACTAATTGGGTACAACGAAAGAGTGAAACGATGAAGACGACACAAACAGAGAACGAATTCCTGGACATGATAGCGGCACAAAAGCGTATCATCTACAAAGTGTGCTACATCTACGCCAAAGACCAGGACGACCTGAACGACCTGTTTCAGGAAACGGTGCTGAACCTCTGGAAGAGTTACCCACATTTCCGTGGAGACAGCAAACTCACCACATGGGTATACCGCATTGCCATGAATACCTGCATCACGTTTCTCAGGCGTTCGAACACCCGCCCGCAGACCATCCCCATGACTGCAGAAGTTGCCGGACAGTTTGCCGACGAGGAGGGGACAGCAAGCCAACGCCAGGAACTCTACAAACTCATCAACCAACTGGGAAAATTGGAACGCGCGCTGATTCTCCTCTGGCTGGAAGAGCGAAGTTACCAGGAAATGGCAGAGATACTAGGCATCTCCAAGAACAACGTCGCCGTGAAACTCAATCGTGTAAGAGAGAAGTTAAAGAAAATGTCGAACAATTAAAAAATTACGGAACATGGAACTTGACGAATTGAAAGCCAGTTGGAACGCCTTCGACAAGCGTCTGGCAGAGAGTGACATAGTAAACCTTCGCATGGTAAAGGAAATGATTGCCCAAAAGACCAGAAGGGCATTCGACCGAATTTATGGACTCAACGTCTACTATTTCGTAGTGAGTCTGCTCATCCTGGGCGTGGTTTTCCCCTATGTATACATGAATACGCCCATCAGCACCACCTCGTTCGGGATTGTGGAGACGATATTGGTGATAGGACTCTATCCCCATATCAAGAAACTCAACCTACTGTCGAAGTTCAATCTTGAAGGCAAGTCATGCCATGAACTCAGTTCATTGGTGCTCCAGTACAAGAAAGTCTGCCATAATGAGACGTATTGGACGATAGCGATAGTCAGTATAGCCATGGTGGCCTTCTATATTACGGAACTGGGCTTCAACCAACAGGCCAATTACGTGCTTGGCACAAGAGTAATGTTGGTTATAGGCCTCACCTTGCTCACCTTTGCCTTGGCTTATGTGATAGCCCAATGGCAGCGCCGGCGCCATGCCACACAGATGCAGGAGATAGAGCAAGGCCTGGAGGAACTTCGAGAGTTTGAAAGATAAAATATTAACAACTTAACGATTTATGGTTATGAAAACAAAAGCAATTATCGGAATTATATTGGTTGTAGCCAGTGTGCTAAAGTTGACAACCATGTGGGGCATCACCCATATCAGTTGGCTTGAAAGAGTATCCGACAACCCTTGGGCTGCATACCTCGCTCCCGTTGTCCTCATAATAGTAGGGTCTGACCTGATTTGTCAATACATACGGAGCAAGAAACAGTAGACAAAGCATTAGAAGCGATTTGTAGAAACCATAGCCGCAGGCGGTAATACAACTGTAAATGGAACAGTCATTACCGCCTGCGTTTCGTTTTTTCCTATTTTAACCAGTCGTCTTATCTTGTAAAATGGCAACAAACTCATGTTGATTATAACAACACATTGCATGAATAGAAAATAAAACGTATCTTTGCAGTCTGCTTATACGCCTTACTTACTTCGCCTGGCATCGCAAACAGGATGAAATTCAAAAACGCCCCTTATAGATGAACGCAATAGCCATTCGACTTCTCAACCAACAACTTATTTGTCCTCAATTCAGCCATCCTGCCGAGTTGGTCAACTATATGGGGGCGATTCAGGCGCAGGAATACCGCCTGATGCGATGGGCCGTAGCCATGCGCACCCGGAAGCCATCTGCCAAGGCATTCAAGAAAGCCTTCGACGACGGGCAGATTATCCGCCTTCACCTGATGCGAGGCACGTGGCAACTCGTTTCGGCAGAAAATTATTGGCCACTGCTCGAACTCTGCTCGCCAAAGGCCATGGCGGTTACTAAAGGATGGATGCACAGCAATAAGATCAACATTGGTGACGACGAAGAGGCAAGAATCCGCCAAATACTCATACAGACCGCCGGCAATAAAGGAAGTGTGACAAAGGAAGATTTCATACAGGCATTGACACAAGAGAATATACATATGGATGACCATCGCTTGTCGTACCACATCCGCATGGCAGAATTGACGGGCACCCTATGCAGTGGAGACTTATTGCCCATGAAGGCCACATACGCACTTGCTGCCGAAAAGGTGAAGCCCAGGATGAAGGTCGACCACGATGAAGCCCTGCTCATGCTTACCCTCAACTATTTCCAAAGCCGTCAGCCCGCCACGCTCGAAGATTTCGTATGGTGGTCGGGAATGAATGTAAGTGACTGCAAAAGGGGGATCGCGCTAATGGGGCATTCCATTCACACAGAAAAATGGAAACGAAGGACATTCTACCTTACCGACAATTGCCGCACAAGGGGATTCCGCAAAGGAAAGTATCTCTTGATACCACCCTACGATGAATATCTCATCAGTTATAAAAGCCGCGACATCGTTCTGTCGCCCGATTTCCGGCACAAAGCCCACAACAACAGCGGCATCTTCCAGCCTGTGATTACCCACGACGGCATCATCTGCGGCAACTGGACACCTTTCAGAGAAACCTGCCAGACAGCGTTCTTCTTGGGAGAACACGACACTGATTTGCAAGAAGAATGGACAAGGTATAGGAAGGCAATGGCGACACCGCCACTCCCATGAAGACACCAAAATTATAGATATGCAATCAGGCCATCACGGCTTCTCGGCCCTCTCCCTCTTCTTCCTGTCATAAAAATCGGCTGTGGCAGTGAAGAACACGTCGCCACTGGAGTTGAGTGCCGTCTCTACCGAATCCTGCACCACACCGATGATAAAGCCGATGGCCACCGCCTGCATGGCAACATCGTTGCCGATGCCAAGAAAAGAGCAAGCCATGGGTATCAGCAGAAGCGACCCTCCTGCCACCCCCGATGCCCCACAGGCACCCAATGTGGCGATAATGCACAAGAAGAGTGCAGACACGAAGCCCACCTCCACACCTACCGTGTGGGCTACCGCCAACGACATGACCGTGATGGTGACCGCTGCCCCATCCATGTTGATGGTGGCTCCGAGTGGTATGCTGATGGAATAGAAGTCCTCATCAAGTCCCAATTTCTTGCATAATTGCATATTGATGGGGATATTGGCTGCCGACGAACGGGTGAAGAACGCATTGAGTCCGCTTTCCTTGAGGCAGGTGAACAACAAAGGATAGGGATTGCGACGGAGCAAGAGAAATGATATAAGCGGATTGAACACCAAGGCTGTAGTCAGCATGCACCCTATAAGGATGAGCATCAAATGTCCATAAGAGGCAAACACATCGAGACCATTGCTGGAAACCGTAGCAAACACAAGTCCCATGATGCCGAAAGGTGCAAACTGTATCACCCATTTCACTGCCAACGACACCATCTCGGCAAGGTCGTGCACGACGTTGATGGTATGCTGACTTGCTATTTTCTTCAATGCGAAGCCAAAGATAATAGACCAAAATAAGATACCGATGTAGTTGGCGTTGACAATAGAAGAAACGGGATTGGCAACCATATTGTTAATCTGGTTGGCAAACACATCGTGCAAAGCGCCCGGTGCCTGTGCTTCAACCACATTTTCGAGCACAAGCACGACTGGGAACATGAAACTGACAACCACTGCCGTCAGCGCCGCAACAAAGGTGCTGAGCACATACTGGCAAATGACAACCCGAAAGCGTGGTCCCAGTGCCCCCCTTGCCTTGGAAATGGAAGAGATGACGAGAATGGCAACAAGAACAGGAGCAATGGCCTTCAGCAAACTGACGAAGATCTGGCCAAAAATGGCGACGCCACTCCATTCTGGAACAACAATCCCCAGGAATGCGCCGCATAGAAGACCTATGAAGATACGCATGACAAGGCTTGTCTTTGTCCATTTACGTATGATTGCTGTTATGAAGTTCATCGTTGCACTATTATCATTTTCTTACGATAAAGAACCGGCATCCATCCACATTCTCCGTTCATCGTCAGCCATCTGCTCTATCGCATAGCGCAGGGCAGTGCGGGGCATTTCAGCAGCATGATGGTGAAGGAAATCGCGCAGCAAAGTCATGCTCACCCGCTTTCCCACTTCACGGAGCATCCATCCCACAGCCTTGTGCATCAGGTCGTGAGAATGATGCAAGTGTTTTTCTGCATATCGCAGGCACCACGATGGGTCTCCCATCTGGGTGGTTTTCCAGGTGCATACCATGCTAATACGGTTGCGCCAAAGGTTGTCACTGGCAGCGAGTTGGTCGAGCAACTCCATTTTCTCCTCTCGATAAAGTCCGGGGGCCTTTCCTCCGAAGCATGTAGGCAGCATGAGCCAATGTCCCAGAAGTTTTGGGGCCGACAAGTCCACCAAATCCCAATTATTGGCCTGCTCTACATGGTTGAGATAGAGCGCGATGATGTCGTCGCGGCATCTGATCGCGTCTTCAGCGTATTCCAGGCGTTTGCTTGTCAGTTTGCCGAACTTCGCCACAAGAATAAGGAAGCCACAAAGTCGCACTTCATGCCATTTGCTCATCAGAAGCAGCGGCACATCATCGAGTGAAATATCTTTGGCAACCTCTCTCACCACCTCGCGGGTCTGGGGCACCTTCAGGCCGATGAATTCATCACCAAAGCCATATTCTCCCGGGGTGGTTTTGAAAAAGCGCATCAAAATCTCTCGTTGAGCATCGTTGCGCAACGACTCCATATACTTTTCAATGTCTGCAGCATTAAACATCGCAGAACAGGTCTTTCAGGGATAAAGAAAACAAGGATTAGGAAAAAGGAATCAGCAGCAATTGGTCACCGAATTGCCACAAAGCCATTCTTTTTCAATCCATCCCGTATGCTTGCCGTCGCCTGTCACCACTTTCACCCAGTTGCCTTTTACCTCGAGTGGGCGCAGCAACAACTCTGTTTTGAAGGAATATACCGAACGAGCCTTTCCCGAAGGCGACTGCCGCAGATGCAAGGTTTGTCCGCCATAGTTGCTTGTAGAGAAGCCGATGACCGAATAATGCACCCAATAACCTGTAGTAGAACCTTTCAAGCGGAAATCATCCATATCCTTATCAGGGTCGGTGTAAACACCTCCACTGATTTTCCACCAGCCATTGCGTGGTGACTCCACATCAAACATTATGCCGCTGTTGGCATTCAACTTGGCCACAACCTTTCCTTTAGGGGCATTACGCACATTGGTTGCAGAACCGCTGTTGTCGGAAATATACACCGACAGGCTTTGGGCATTTACCATCACCGATATGGCCATCATCATTGCAGTGAGAAAAACTTTTCTATAGTTCATAATAATTAGTGAAGTGTTGTAATGGTGCGAATTTAAGAAAAAAAAACATGTCAAGCAAATAAATATTGATTTTTCCAGAAAAGTCGCATAAAAAAGAGATGGCACACCCTCATTGCTTAAGGGTGGCCATCAACGGATAATTCGGTAGATAATAGGGGAATCCCCTACCCTATTTCGAGTAACACTCGAAGATGTTGTCGAGTATCGGTTTCGACATTTTGGGAGTAAACAAACTGACAATCCACACCACAGGGAACCCGCCCAACATGGCAATGGCGCCACAGTTGATGGGGTTGATGGGATTGCCAATGAGCATATTGACGACAGTGAGTCCTACCCCCCATACGAAACAAGCCCATACCGAGGCTGTGGTAACACCTCTCCAATAGAGTCCGAGCATGAAGGGTGCGAGGAACGCGCCTGCCAATGCACCCCATGAGATACCCATGAGTTGGGCAATGAAGGTAGGCGGATTGAGGGCTATGAGCAGAGAAATGACGATGAAGAAGACAATGAGCACCCTCATCACCACCACTTTGCGGCGTTCCACTTTCTCCGACACCTCGTCGTCGATACTTCCCTCAACAACCTCTCCCGGCAATGATTTCTTGTCACGGTAAATCAAGTCGAGCGTCATCGTCGAAGATGAGGTGAGCACCAGTGACGCCAATGTCGACATAGAGGCGGAGAGCACCAGTAGCACCACGAGTGCGATAATGACATCGGGCAAGGTGACGAGCATCGAAGGGACGATGGAATCGAAGTCGAGTTTCCCGCTGGGCAATGTCGGTGGTGTGCCGAACAGGCGTCCGAATCCCCCGAGGAAATAACAACCACCGGCCACGATGAATGCGAAAACAGTAGAGATGACCGTTCCGCGACGGATAGCCTTCTCATCGGTGATGGAATAGAACTTACCTACCATCTGAGGCAGTCCCCATGTACCCAACGACGTGAGCACCACCACACCGAGCAAGTTCCATGGGTCGGGACCGAAGAGCGAGGCAAACCCGCCATTCTCCGAGGGATTGGCGTCGGCAGGCATCTCTGCCAGGCGGTTGACCGCCGCAGTGAGTCCACCCTGCGTGTTGAGCACAGCGAGGATGACCACAACAATGCCGAACAGCATGATGATACCCTGAATGAAATCGTTCATGGCAGTGGCTTTGTATCCCCCAAGAATGACATAGACCGCAGTGAGAATGGCCATAATAACCACACAGTATTCATATGAAACACCGAATCCCATCTCGAAAAGTGTGGAAATACCCTTGTATACTCCCGCTGTATATGGAATGAGGAAGACGAAAGCGATGACACTTGCCGTGACCCTCAAACCTTGACTCTGAAAACGTGTGCCGAAGAAATCAGGCATGGTGCGGCTCTCGATGTGCTGCGTCATGAGTTTTGTACGTCTACCGAGGACTATCCATGCCAACAGCGACCCTATCACCGCATTGCCGATGCCAATCCAAGCGGAACTGAGACCATATTTCCAGCCAAACTGTCCGGCATAGCCCACAAAGACTACAGCCGAGAAATACGAAGTGCCAAAAGCGAAAGCCGTGAGCCACGGACCGACAGTTCTGCCGCCGAGCACAAAGCCATCAACCGACTTGGCCTGTTTGCGAGAAAAAATTCCCACGAAGACCATCAGTCCCACAAAGAGAATGGTAAAAAGGATTTTGATGAACATCTTATTAATAGTTTTGTTGATTGATTCATAAAAGGTCAGAACGCCACCTGCACCTGTGCTTGCAGCCAATTGTAATCATCCTGGAAGTCGCTGAAGGTACGAGTGTATTGCAATTGAAGCCTGCATTTCTTAAAGAACCAGTATTGCACGCCTGCGGTGAGTTGAGTCTGGGCATAGTCCATTTCGGTATTTCGGTCGAAATAGTCGGCAGAAGCCACCACATCCCATCCTTTTCCCAGAGCGACACAACCGGTGACGTAACCGCCATGGCTCTTCACCTCACCGTCCTTGCCCGCCATATACTCACCACGAATGCTGATGCCACCACTGGCCGACTGTTTGCCTGCCTCGGTAGGTTGTTTCCATTCTGCTCCGATACTCACACGGTCGCGCGTATAGTCGTCGCCAACCTTCACATCAGGATTCCATGCAGCCTCGCCCACGGCATGTCCCTTGCCTTTCTGCACCGAACCCACGATGCGGAAATGCTCGATGGGACGGAAATCAAGTTTGGCAATAAGGTCTTTGTAGTTGTTGCCGTCGCGCCTGTTTATACCCTGTCCGTTCATCACTGCCAATTCATATAGCAGATGATTATTGAAGAGCGAGCCATAGGCCATCAATCCCATGTCACGGCCATAGTTGACGCCATTCAGAGGGTCGGGGCCTTCTCCAGCGAGAAAAAGGGCTGCTTGTGAATAGACATCTACCAGTTCGAGCATCGTGGGCGACAGCGGATTCTCCATCGAGAAACTGTGCTTGAACTGGCCCAGACGCACGGTAAGCGCATTGTCATTGGAGATGCGGTAGTCGGTATAGAATTCCTGCACTACACTCGAGAAGTCGTGCATGAAGAGGAACGACCACCTGTCGGTGATTCTTGCCTTAGCCCAGAAGAGCGTGCGTTTCAGGTTGAAGTCATTCACTTGTTTTCCATTGGCATCTTGCCAGGAATAACCTGCCTGTGCATATCCGTGCAACTCTATCCTATCGGTCAACTCTTTCAACCAATCCACTTTCTTGGTTTCAGACTGGGCGTATGTTGTCATCGAAAACAACATCATAAAAGAAAGGATGCACATGACAACCTTTTGAATCATTGTCGTGTGTAGTTTTTTTCCCAATGAGTAAAATCTTGCCATTATGGTATAATATAGTTTGAATAATCCGTGCGTTTGTGATTGCCAAATCATTTCCAACAATCATATTCCGACACACTTGTCTGTTTATATTCAGGACACATCACAAGAAACGTCATTCTTGCAAACGGATGCAAAGGTAAGCAAAATAATTACAAAATATCATTTTCGTAGAGAAAAATCTCTCAAAATGACAAAATTTTCTTCAAAACGGCAACAATTTCGATTTTTCACGGGTTGAAGAAAGGCATTATGTAAAAAGGAAAATCATCATGTGAAGCATGGAAAAAAGGACGTTTTTGCTATTTTTCAGAAAAATTTCGCTTAAAAGTTTGGAGTTGTCATCGAAAGTATATACCTTTGCATCGCAAAATCGGGATTTAGCGCAGTTGGTAGCGCACACGTCTGGGGGGCGCGAGGTCGCTGGTTCGAGTCCAGTAATCCCGACCTAGTGGTAAGAGGTTGATTTTCAACAACTTACCACTTTTTTTATTTCCTCCTTTTCGCGTATTCGGCATTAAAAAAAAACGGCAGGCTTGCACAAAGTGGCATTTTTTACCCCTTTTTGGCACCCAATCCGTGCGAATTCCGTGCACACTGCCGTTGCTTAATTCCGAATAATCATGGCAAACGTATCATTCTACCTCGACAGAAGGCGTGTCCGTCAGGACGGTACCATGCCTCTGCGGATGACGATCCGATTTAATAATAAGGTGGTGATGGTCGCCACCGACGTACGCATTACACCGGAGCAGTGGCACCCTACCCTTTCAAGGGTCGTTGGCCACCCACGGCGTAAGCAAATGAACTCCTACCTTGATACTATAAGATTGAATGCGGAACAGACTATGCGTGACCTCGTCATAGAGGGGGCGGAGCTCACACCACGCCTGGTGCGCTCACGTATTGTCTCAATGAACAAGGCTGGCAATTCCAATCCCTCTTTCTATGAGTTATTCCAACAGGTGTCTGAAGACGAGAGGTGCAAGGAGCGCACCCATGAGATTTACCGGGCAACGCTGAGGAAAATCAAGTTGTACGCTGACAGCCTTAAAATCGACCCCAACATATGGATGTTCGAAGACATCACCAGGTCGTGGCTGACGGACTTCGACACTTGGCTCATGGACTGCTCCCCTTCAAAGAATGCCCGCAACATCCACCTGCGGAACATCAGGCACGTCTGCAACGTGGCCGTAGCCAAACACATCACCACCTTCTATGATTTCCGCGGGATCTCCTTTAAAGGCGTCCCGACGGTCAAAAGGTCGCTCTCGGTTGAAAAGTTGCGCCAGTTATTCAGCCTCCCGGTAGAGCCCCACCAACGGAAATACCTCGATTGCTTCAAACTGATATTCACTTTAATTGGCATAAACACCATCGACCTCTGCCACCTGAGGAAGAGCGACGTAGTAGAAGGACGCATAGAATATAAGCGTTCAAAGACTGGACGTGACTATTCCATTCTGATAGAGCCAGAGGCGAAGGAGTTGATTGACAAGTATGCAGGGGAAGGCGAATGGCTGCTCAACGTCCTTGACCGCTATACCAACTTCAAGGATTTTGCCCACCGACTGAACGAGAACCTTCAGAAGATGGGAAGCGTGGAGGTCGGCAAGCATGGGAAGAAGACCCGTGAGCCGTTGTTCCCTTCGCTTACTACCTATTGGGCACGACACTCCTGGGCCACCATTGCCGCCTCGCTCGATATACCGAACGAGACCATCGCTGCTGCACTCGGGCATGGCTACGGCAACCGCATCACCGCCATATACATCGACTTTGACCGGGATAAGATTGACAAGGCGAACAGGAAAGTGCTCGACTGGGTCTTCTACGGTAAGAAATAAAAATCGCCCTGTCCTCGCGGATGGGGCGATACGATCAGCGTTCTAATCATACTAATACCTAAAACTGAAAGATATGAAAACAATTGAGCTCGCTGCTATATCTTCTTTGATTTCCACAACCATATGGCTAACGCTACCATAAGTAGCAGAAATGTGATTTTCTCCTTCCACGAGGTTTTTTCCAGTACTTTCACGGTTGTCTTATCCCGCTGACTGTCTATTACCTTACGTAAACTATCGTTCTCTGCTTTGTAGTATGCGGAACTATCATTGTGGCTCTCGTTGTGCTGCGACTGCTCCAATTCGTGTATTTTCTGCCATAGCCTGTCCCATTCCCTTTGGCTGATGGTGTCGCCTTGCTCGTTGAGCACTATCACTTTTTCCTTCTCATGATGGATGGTGTCGTGCGTTGCGACAATCTTCCAGTCAACCACAGTGTCTTTCTGCACACGGATTTCCCTTATCGTGTCCGAGTGGCTAACAGTAAGCGTGTCATGGACGTATATGTACTCCGTGACTGTCTTTTTTGCCGAGCATGAGCAGAGGAAAAGCAGCGAGAGTATCACTACGACGACTGCTACCGCCATGCCCGTTTCCTGTTTCCTCGTCGGTTTCATACCTTGTACCTCCTCGTTATAGTATATGTCATCTTCTCGCCCAGTTTCCAGGCGGGAAGGAAGTACTGTTTCATCAGGAGTTCCCATGCCTTTTGGGAACTGGTCACCTTGCCCTTTACGGTGTTGTACCCCACGATGATGCACCCCGCCGATGAGTTGGCACTGCTCCCCCTGTGGATGAGGATTCCTTCAAAGCCCGGCACTTTCTGAAGTCTCGGCATCCTTCCCTTGCAGTATTTCTTGTAATACTCCATCTGACTGAACTTTGGGCTGATGACGTTCATCGTCAAGTCATACGTCCCAACCGGTATGGCCGTCTGCTTCCTAACCTTTATCTTGGCTATCTCCTTGTCGGTCATCCCCTGATATAGCCCCCGGTCGTAGTCCTCAACGGAGTCGCAAACATACTCCCCGTTGACGTAGATGTGGCTGATGGTGTAACCCGGAGACGTACCAGTACCCTTCGTCGTGAATATCCTTACTTGCTCGATTTTCATCACTCCTTGTTTTTGGATTTGCTATGTAGGTCTTTTCCCAACTCCTCTATGACTTCGGGGGCTGGCACTTCACCCTTCTTCATTGCCTCTACAATCTTCAGCAGCGACCTCGCCATCCGCTCTGCTTTGGTTATGTCGCTATGTGTCTTCTCATCTGCTTTCTCCCTCACGGAAAGAAACTCAACGAAGCACCAGAAGATACCGACAAGCAATGTCACCAACGGAAGGTTGTAAACCATCTCCCAGCCGAACCAAAGATACAACTTGCTTAGATGAACCAACAAGTCAATGCCGCTTGCTATCAAGATTGTGCCTTGATACAAGCAGAATTTGTACCCCGTTCTTTTGAGTGCCTCGCTTCGCCTTGCATCTCCCCTCAGGTGTGCCTTGTAGAGTCCAGCCCCCAAATCTACCATCATAGCCATTAACACTATCAGTGCCACCACTGACACCATCATCATCATCACTTTCGTCCCTGCCAGTAATTCAATCATTTTCCTTTATCTCCTCAATCTTTATAAACTTCAATTTCAACCGGGTCAATGTCAATTATATCATCGTCATCTTCCATCATAGTTGCTCCTTTCCTAAAACCACGTTGACTTCCTTACTAACGTCATTTATATCGACCTTGCCGTCGGAGTTGATGTCCGAAGCACGGTCGTATTCCCCTGAGTTTGCTACGTTGACCATTTTCGTCACGTCGCTCATGTTGATACGCCCGTCGCCATTCACGTCACCTAAGAGGTATGGAGTTAGCCCGACGATGGCGTTCTTGCTTGTATTGAAGTTATGCGTGGTAGGTGTCAATGCAGTCAGTTTGAACCAGCCGTTCCCGTCTCCGTCCCACCCGAAGTTAAAGTGAAACATATCGTCACTTGAGCGGTAGCCATCGCACACAAAACAGTGGCATTCGTTTGCTCCACTCCCGCACATGATGACTGGGTTGCCTTTTTGCAACTCTGCGATAATTTCGGCTTTCAGTGTGGCATTGCTCAAGTTTTGCAACCGCCTTGCATCTCCAAGTCCAAAGAAATCCCTCAATGCTGGTGCTACGTTTGCCATCGGGGCAGAGGTTGCGGAATAGCCGTAATCTGCTTGTACTGACCTACCGCAATACTCCATCAACTTCGCCACTGCTGCCTTGCCTTTGGTGGTGGTGGGTTTTGCATCAGTCATATTCTCCCAATCAAACATCTCCATCGATGGCATGGCGGTAACGGAATACTTGTACTTGGTGGTGGTATAGGCTTTGGTCGGGAGACACCCCCTGCGATACCCCTTTTTGGCAAGATAATATAACACCATCCCAATAGCGGTTGCTACGCATCCCGTGCAACAGTAGCATAACGCACCTGCCTTTGTTGGATGAGGGAACTTGAGGTTCTGCCAATAGGGTGCTTTCTGCCCCCACTTTATTCCCCCCAACAACGGTTCGATGTTAATGGCGGTAGGTGCGTTCGTTGGTGCTTTGGCAACGACATTTTCCTCGCTGACTGACGCAGTCATCTCGTCGGCATACTCGTTCAGCCACCATTTCAGTTCGGTTGTTTCTTTTCCACTTTCGTACTCTGCCAATACAGGCGGCAAATCATCCCTGTTAGGAGCGATAATGGTTGTACCGAAATTGTCAAAGACGTAGAGTTTGCTACGCAATGTTTTGAGGAGCGTGGGCGGCTTTTTCGCCACCCTGAACGCTCCCGTGCCCTTTGTTTCAAGGATTCGCTGCAATGCTTGCTCTGACGATAGTTTCATCATCCTTCAGATATAATCACCCTATTTTTGTAATCATAGCAGAGGTAGGTCGTTGGGCGCAGCCAGTAATTCTGTGTATTGCCGACACGCACCAACTTAATGTGCCTCATATATGTGTCAATTGCAATGTAATTGGCAGCGAGTGGATTGTCAGCCCTATCCATGAAATATTCGCCACGCTGGTCTCCAGCAAGTTGGGCTGCGATATTGAGGATGTTCGGGTATCTTGCAGGATAGAACATCATATCCTTATGTGCGTGTCCGCAAAGCCATGCTGCGAACCTTGCACCCGTGTAATAGGTCTTTCCGCTCACCACTTCGCCATCTGAGGTTTCGGTGTAAACATAAGAGCCTTCCTCACCAGTACGCTCATACCATCCCTTGGCATACGGGTTGCCGCTTGGGGATTGTACTGGGAAGAAGTTGTTCTCCATCCAATACTTGACGATTTCCCCGATATTATTGACAGCCCCTTTCGCCTTGTCGGTTGCAGTCCTATTGCGCATGTTCAGCCTTGCAGCAGCAGTGTATGCTGATTGGCTATATGAATGCCAGTGCGTGACAGCATTCGTTTCCTTACTCATTACCCTTCCACCGTTGCTATTTTTATTGCAAGCAAAACGATGTGTTTCGTCATCCCAAGTCATATTGTCACCGCTGAAGTCATCAAGGGGATAGTGTGATGCAATGACCACCGTGTATCCTTCTGCGACGTTGCCCGAGCCGACAAGCGTTTCATTGAGTTTTTGTATCAGCCATAATTCCTGAGAGTTTGACGGGCATTCCCAACCTGTATTACTGGGGTCGATTTCCCCCGTAGCATAGTTGGCTATCTTGCCATCAAAGTGGTGAATGCAGTCTATTCCGATAAGCCTGACACGGGAGTCGTGGTAGTCCTTGTGCCAATAAGTTGCTTTGTAATGTGGCGAGTTGCTGTTGTCATACCCTTCGGGGAACACGCCATGCGACTCATCGTACGGGGCGAAGTAGTTGTCATAGCAGTATTCCCTATCGAGGTCACATGATTGTGCCCCCTCCTCACCTGACGAGGCATCATGGTTGCCGATGACGAACAACCCCTTGTTGTTGAGAACACTATTCTCCCACCATACGATACCATGCGCCCCTTGTATGGTATTCTGCACCACGTCACCAGTATTCAGAACGTCATCAATATATGCCTTGTATTTGGCTATGGCTTCATTCAGCCTTGAGGCAGCGGCATTTGATGTATGAATATCTGAATAATGCAACAAGCCAAGCAATGGCGGTTGATTATCACGTTGCGGTGATTTCCATTTCGCCTCCTTTATAAGGGAGAAAGTGGACACAGAATCAGAAGATGACGAACCGCCTGAGGAGCCCCCACCTCCGGGGGAAAGCAACGTGAATGACACCTCCATTTCGCTTACAGTGCGGAAGGTAATTTTGTAGTTGTCATTTTCACGGGCAATGAAGTCCACTTGTGATGGCACCGGGATGTTGCTGAAGCCGTAATAATGCCAATACGCTGGTTCAACGACGCCGAGACCGAAGTATGTCAAGTTGCTCTTGTTGTTGACTATCAGTCTATATTTCGCCCCTGCTTTCAGGTGACCCAAAGAAATGGTCGTGTTTGCAGTATCCACGCCTACGGCAACAAAATTCTCCTCTGATGTCTGCCCTACATACATAGCCTCCATTACATCGTCGGGGGACTGGTTGGCGGTGTCTGGACGGAACACCGCCTCGTCATTGATTGCAAGCATTGCCGTTGATGCGTTAGGCCAGCAGAAGCGCAGATACCTTATGGAAGATTCATTGGGAATTGTATAGTTGTAATACACAGTCTTGTCTGAACTTCCACGATAACTTGCAAGCGACATCAGGAAACACTTGTTCTCGTCATAGAAATGGATGTGCGATGTGCCTGCCTGATAAGTTCCGTAGTATGAGTGTATGATATCGTTAGGCTTGCATGGAATGAAGTCAGACGTGGAGTATAAATCGTCCGTGGCGGTTAACTGGGCAAGCCCACTTGTCTCCTTGTTGAGAAGTTTCATTCCGCTTGTTGCCTTGATGTAATTTGCCTTTCCGACAAGGTCATCGACCTCTGCCTTGTAGTCTGCCTTTCTTCGCCTTATGAAAATATGCGTTGGTAATGCCGACTCGTCCGTTTTGCCACGACGGATGTAGAACCACCTTGTGTTTTCGGGCACAACGTATACAACCTCAGTGCCTTTCGTAATACTATTGAGTGCCGTGGTTGTGGCATAATGAGCCGTGCTTCCCGTTTCAAAGACTTCTTCGTCGGTCAGGAATTGGATGTTTGCGGCTCTCTCGTCGTTGGCAACTATTCTCAACTCGTCCCCTGCCTTTATTGGCATTGATTCTTCTTTCCCGATAGGGATAATAATTGCGCTCGACGCATTTCTTCCGGGGCTTGAATAATATGACCAAATACCGTTGTCAATATAGTAGAACGAACTGGGGAAAGACGAAAGCCTAACATCCTTCTCGCTCCAAATATCCCCTGCCTCCAACTCATCGGTGACGGCTTTTTGTGTCATTGCCATCACTTCACTCTGCCCAGTAGTTGGGGATAGTTCAAAGGCCGGGGTATCAGGGTCTTCTGGATTGTATATGCCCGTGTTGCCTTGCTCGCCCTTCTGCCCACGCAAAGCATCGAGTTGCTCTTGAGTGAAATCGGAATAGCGGAATGGCTCGCCCTTCTGCCCGTCTGCGCCCGTATGTCCATTGTGCAAGGTGATGTCCGTAGTGCGTCCATCGTCTTCGGTTACCCTCCATGTGTTGACACCTCCGTCTTCGTCAGAAGATTCGATTTTATCAACCGATGCTATTCCGTTCCCTCTATCACCTTTTGTACCTTTGTGCCCGTTCTTGACTGATATTATTGTCTGCGCCCCGTCAGATTCGGTTATCGTCCATTCGTTTGTACCGCCATCTTCTTCCGATGATGCCGTCTGCTCAATGGATGCTATGCCATTGCCTCTGCTACCGTTATAGAGAGAAATATCATAGGATTCGCCATTATCCAATGTGATTCTCCATGTGTTTTCCCCACTATCCTCCGATGTAGCCTCAATAGGCGAAATGTCGCTTATACCACACCCCTTGATATTGTTCAAGATAATGGATAGAACCCCATTGTTGTAGTCAGAGGTAGCCGAAGGAGTACCAACGTCACCGACAATACTCACTTGCACTCTCTCCAAAGCAGCGAAGGAGTCAGATGCAATGACCTTTCCATGCTTGTCCTTTAGTATGATTCTGTTGATTGCCATAGAATTGTATGATTACTGATTTATTGATGTTATCTATATCCACGGAATAAGTAGACTGCAGGGCAAGCACCCCTTCGTCGAGTGTAGCAAGCCCGTGCGTTGTAAGGGTAAGGGTGTCACCGTCTATCACCGCTTCAAGGGTGTCATCAACGTAGTATATTTCCTCGCCAAATGTTTCCAGCCCCTGCACGTTGTCGCAAGCGTTAGCATCCACTATCCTGAACAACGGCAAAGCCTTCCACCGCCACGGATGTCCTTCGTATGTACCCGTTATCTCAAGGGAATAGAGCGACTTCACAAGCATGCCACTTGGCAGGATGATTATCATATCGCCTTCGTCCGTCAGTTCATAGTCTACTGATGTCTTCATATCTGGAAAGCGTGTCAGCACAACCACCATGTCCCCGATGTCAGCAAAGGACACCCCGTCTTCCTCTGACGGAACGAGATTCTTGTAGCAGAGATGCAATCTGAAATCGTTTCCGTATGGCACTCGCAATATGTCTTTATCTACTATCATAGTTTCTCCACTTGTTTTTCAAGTTGCTTAATCCTTGAATATGCATCTGTCTCGCCAACTTCATATATCGGGGAGTCCTCTGGTATATCCAATTTCAGTTCATATCCGATAATCCTCGAGTCCTTGTAGCCGCCATTGAGGGATTCATGGTAGACTCTTATCTTCGTGCCCTCTGCATACAACGGTTCATCCATGTCGGTCATCATAGAGCAACGGAACATCCATCCATCTTCCTGCATGGCACGGAGGTAATCATTGGCGAATTTCCACAAATGCCCCTCAGCGATACTGACAAGATTGAGGCTGCTCATCGCCTCTACATTCCATCCAGATAGTACGAATGTATCCCCGACTTTTGGCATAAGCATACTTGACGGTAGTTTCGCACCATAGTCCTCGTTGCGTATGAGCGTATACTCATTGCCATTATAAGTGCTGAATCCTACATCGAACTCCATTCCTGCAAGGAGAAAACCTTCTATAGTCGCATCTTGTGCGACCTCTTGGAATGCGATGATATAAGGGTTGGCCAAATTGTTTATGTTGTTTGAAACGCAAAAGTATGCGGCATTATCGGGCACTGTCCTCTCTACATAATTGCCTCCAGTACATCTGATACGTTCCACTGTGCCATCGATTATTTCATCGTCGGCATCCTTGAACATACACCTTGGATTGGATGTTGACGCACCAGTATATACATATACATGAAGCGTACACCCTTGGTATCTTGACACATCTATCCGTGTGGCATAGGCAGAACCCGAAGCACTTGTCAACGTGCCTGACGAGTTCCAATACCTACTTTTCCTCCATCCGTCATTCTGACTTGCCGTTTCCCATTGTGTCGGGGTGATGTCGGTCTCGATGATTTCTATATCGCCACCTTCCTTTTCATGGTTATTGTCCGTATCCCAATTAAGACCCATCTCGTAATAGGCTTGCTGCTCATCGTAGTCGGACAAGAACAAGGCACGAAGTTTTTCCCCGTCTTTGACGTACCTTCTCTGAAATAGAAACGGGTCTCCGTTGATTATCTCTGCCTTGAATATATATGCAAGCCAAGGCCACGGGTATTCCGTTCCATCAGCATAGACTATCTTATCCTCTCTTTGCTCGGTTCTAACTTCGGTCACTCTCAGATAACATTTCGGATAAATGTTGTCGTTTTTGATAGCCATTTCCACCCGTTGCACTTCAAGGATATTGGGAACACTTTCTATTTCCACATATCCGTTTGTCTGCACAAGTGGGTCGGAATCCGGGTCGTAGAACGGCAGACGCAGCCTCCTATCCCCCAACCCTATAAGGCTCGATGGGTCATCGGTATTGTCGGTGTACCATGCTGTCTCTACCATATCTGGGCGGTATTCAAGCAATTCAACTATAATGCCAGTGTCGAATCCACTTGGTATTCCGTTAGGGAAGCAGAAATAATATGAATCATCCTCGCCTTGAATATACCCTGACGGATTGAAGGTAACTGGATACGTTATACCACCCCAAATAACACTTGCAGCAAACGACTTTCCTTCAGGCAAAGACATCTTGCATTCATGCGGTCTTTCCGTTACACCAATCATATCCAAAGTTGGTTTTGACACAAAACCAGCAACTACAATGTCAAACTCTGCGCTACCTTCCAACACAAGTTTGTATGTTTTCCCGCCCTTGAGTGTTATCTTACCTCCATCAACGAAGCCATACACCATATGTCCAACATCCGATGTACTTGACAATTCGGTAAACCTACATTCTACGACATAAGGATTGTCCGACAAATATATCACCCTTGTCGGGGTGTCACCATCACTATACGGGTTATCAAACTCTTCTAAGAACAACCTCAACTCAAGCCTCATATTTGCTTCTACATTCGGATTCATATTGAACCGAAGACCTGCATTGAATCGGGAATACTCAACAATAGTATCCTTCTTGAAACCGAATGTCTTGTTGGTATCCCCAACTTTATGGGCAACCGACCTATATTTGAATACACTATAGTTCCATGTTATATGGTCATGTACTATCTCGTTGTCAGTCGGTGGAGCAACTGGCGTTGAAGTCGGGTCTTGTCTTACATTCTGCCCGATGTGGGTCAATGGAGTGAGTTGGAAAACCACTTGTTCTACTTGCGTACCTTCATCTTGCAACATGGTATACGGGTCAACCTTCCTATCCGAGTCCAAGAAGCACGTCACACCGTCAATTGTCTTTTGGGTGTCGATGTGCAACAAGAGTTTTTTGCGATAACTCTCAGGTACATTCTTCGTTCCACCGAAGACATATAGGCGGTTGGCATAGTTCGTCAAGTCACGGCTCGCCTGCATTGTCTCCACGTTGTCCCCCAGCACAAACTCCTTCGCAGTATTCCCCAACTCGCACTTGCCGAAGTTTATCCAGCCGACCGCAGGTGTGCCCTCATAAGTGACCCACCACTCGCATTCGTACTCATTGGCTATTTCCGTGAGGGATTCACAGATTCGCTTTGCGTCATAGTTGATGAATCGGATTTCCTTAGCCTTGGTCGCAGAGGGAAGTATCCTTGCGTTGTATGGTCTGCCGTAATATGTCAAGTCGGCAGCAAGGATATTGCAGAGTATCTGCTCTACATGATAGGCAAGGGAGTTGGTCAGACACCACACCGCCTCCTGCCTCTTGTAGGGGAATTTCCCATAATACGGGCTCGTGCCTTCATCTATTCTCTGGATAGCAGATGTGTCGAGTATTGTCGTTCCGTTGTCCTCATCCATCACAATGGGCAGCGCATCTTCAAACGGCGCAGTAAGCATGTTTATGTGGTTATCCCAGAGCCAGTATGCCCTGTCGAAACGCAGGTTGTAGTCATAGCCGCCAGTAGCCTTGTTGTATGTGGGGAATTGCTTTTCACGCAGGAAGAACAATCCGAACACTTCATCAATGATGAAGTCTCCTACCTTGAATTCTTCCGGCTCTTCCAGCGAGAAGGCCAGAGTGATGCTGTCCTCGCCCATGAGGTGGAATTTGCGTTTGGATGCCGTTGTGATAAGCACACTCGCTATACCTCTTGATGCTGCCCAATTATCATTGGAATACCTCGATATTGATATTTCCTTATACTCTCTCATATCCTGTCGCTTGGGTCTGGTTCAACAAGTCTCAGCACCAGTTTCGCCATTCCGTTGATGAATTGCGTGAACTGGGTGCAACTGACGTATCTGCATTTATAGACGACATCGCTCTGGAACGATGTGCTGATATTCAGTTCAACTCCTTGCAATATATCCAGCAAGTCGTTGTACTGCGTAAGATAGTTCTCTTTGCTTTTCGCCGTGATATGTATAGGAAGCGACAACTCCCTTTCTTGCATCATGTTCCCCGTAGAGGTGCGCCGCCGCCCATGCTCAAGTCGGCTCTCATTGATGATGTCCTCCTTCATCGCAGGGGGAGACATGAGGGCAGACAGCGCAGTGTCCGACAGGCTTACTCCGAGGGCGGGATGCCCTGTTGCCGCCACATAGGTGTAGGCATCATGACTGTTGATGTAGAATTGTCCTGCTGGCATGATTATAGATTTTGAGTATTAACCGCAATACGTTCTATCTTCTCCCCGAAGTCGGAGAGCATCTTCTTGTTGAGAGACACGATGTCTGCGAGGTGTGTGTTGGACATGGCAACGAGGTCGCGCATATCGTCCACCGCTGCCGATGAGCCACCGACCAGCGCGTTCATCGCTGTAAGGGAGTTGGCTATCTGCTGCCGCAGCACGTTGCCTGTCTGCACACCAATTTGGATTGCAGTCAGCCGCCCGTTCAGGATGTCACCTTGCTCCTGAGTGAACGATGACACCGACTTGAAGGTGGCATCTCCCTCGCCAGAAGACCCATATCCCGTGACTCTCGCAAGGTCATCCCGAAGGCTGACACCTTCTCTGACGATGTTGTCATATTCAGCACGAAGCATAGCAAGTTCATCATCTGACAAGCCGCCTTTTGTAGCCTCTGCGAAGTTGTTATACCATGCTTTCAGCCTGTCCTTGAACTTCGCCCCTACCTCCGCATTCAGGACGGCATTGAACATGTATTTCTCAAAGTCCTTGCTGAAATCATAAGCGGACTTGTCCATGTCGGAGAGCGAGGAAACGAAGTTATCGTAGACGTTATCAAAGGTCGTTGAGGTAAGTTGGTTCTGCGTCTGCTCTTGAATGTCCTCCAGCGTCTCCGCACCCTTTATGATGTTCTCAAGGTACTTCCTCACCTCATCATCCAACTTCGCCCAGAACGTCGGGGCGTTCTCCTTCAACTCTTGCAGTTGTTCGGATGAGAGGTCGAACAAACCTTCAAGCCTGCCACCGAGGTCGTAGCCGACATTAGCCCAATCAGCAGCAGTCATCTTCTGACGGGTGCGGACACCGATGGAGTGTGACCCAGCCGATATCCCGGCATTCAACCTCTCACGTCCGAGGGTGCGCCACGCTTCCAGTTCCTTCTGCACAAGGCTCTCGGCCTCCCTACCGGCCTTTGCTGCCTCGACCCCGTATGACTCGCTGATATACTCCTTCTTCTTCTCAATGAGGGAGTCCCAAACGCTAATGAGGTTTTCATACTCCTCGACAAGTTTCTTGTAAGAGGAATAATCCGCGCCAAACAGCCCGTCGAAAGCGTCCACCATCGCCGAGATACCTTGAACGGTATTCATCACACCGCCCACGATGTCACCGCTCATAATCTGTCCGACACCGCTGCCAGCAGACATAAGGCCACTGAATCCGTCTACAATGCCGTTTAGTTTAGAATCATCTGCCCCAAAGATATTGGCGATATTCGACCCGAACTCTTTTACAGCAGGAAGGAATTGCTTGATATTGTCGGTCATGGCGGAGATTCCTTCACCAACATCAGCAACTTTCTTGGCTTTCTCTAACTGTTCGACGATGGCTTTCATGTTACCGATGAACGACTGATATGGCGAGCGGTCTTTCAACTCACCTTTCAACTCTTTCAGACGGTCAGTAACATCCTTAATATTGATTTTGCCCGAAAGTATGTCCTCAATGGCGGAATCAGACAAACCAAATGCGGAAAGTCCCTCTTTGCTTGCCGTTCCTTTGTTTCCCTCCAAATACTTGACCAAAGCCTCGTATTTGTCTATGATGGCTTGGATGGCGGTGACGGACTTCTTGGATGCGTCGGCGAAGAGGTCGGCCATTGCCCGTGCTACGACACCGAACTGCTCGTCAAGTGTCCTCAGTGCTGCTTTTTCTTGTTCTTTCAGAGAAAGAATGTCACCGAGATTCTGAGCCTTGTCGATTTTATCAGCGTACTCCTCTTTGATTGCTTGCCGTTTCTGTTGGTAATCACCATATTCTTTCAAGTAATCGCGCCACGACTGTTTCTCCGCCTCTTTGATTTCTTTCTCGCTGCGGAGATAGCCAGACCATGCGGCCACGCTGCGCAGGCGTCGGTTTTCTCTTTCCTCGGTGGTATATGCGGAATCAGCAGATGCCGTCTTGTAAGCATCACTGGTGTAGAAATTCTTCTTTTTGTTCTTCGGGTCGGCATCCCACAGGGCTTTGGCTTCTTCAATACGCTTTACCTTCAAGTCTTCGTAAGCACGCTCAATGGCTTCAAGTTCCTTGTCTCTATCTAACTCTATCTGCTTGATGGTCTTTGCTGTGCCCTCTTTCATGGCCTGTATTTCGGCCTCACGGGTAGACAACTCAAGGTCAACGGCAGCACGTTCGCGTTCCCTCTTGTTACGCAATTCAAGTTCGGCTTTCTTCTCTGCAATTTCTTCAGGAGATAGGCCTGTATTTTTGGTTGGTTTAGTCTTTTTTGTCTTAGTCTTGGTCGGAGTAGTGGTCGACGTTGTGGGTGTTGTTGGTTTCTTTGTCTTCGTTCCGAGCACATAGTCGAGCATTGCGGCCTCTCGTGCCGTACCTTCGTCATTCCCGAAAGTTCTGCTACCGTATTGTACTTTTTTCCCCGACGAAAGTGCCTGCTGACGTGCTGCGAGGCTTTTCTTTAACTGCTCCGTCGTCATGCCTTTCATCCATGCGGGTATCTCGGAGTCATCGAAATGAACAGTAAAGGTCATTTCGGGATGCGCACTATTCCAAAGGTCTATCAATGCCACTGTCCGTGAATGCAACACGTCTGCAGATGTAGATGCCGCGTCTTGTACGGAAATCATCCCCGTCGTTGCCAGTATAGCGTTGGCGAGAGCAACACGGGCATTCTCTTGCGCCACTACATTATCGTTTGTTACCGAAAGGAACTCGCCGACAGCATTGGCGATATTGTAAGCCTCACTTGCATATTTACGTTCATCGCCCTCCGCACGGCCTAACTCAATGGCATAAGCCCGCACTTTGGCAATCATTTCCTGCGTTAATCTTGAACGTTCCTGAATGGCTTGATAAGTGACTTGATTCGACGCCCCAAGCGTTTCCTTTAACCGTCTAACTTCTGCTTCAGCCTTACCGACACGCCGGATGTCTTCTTCTGTAATTATCTGCGCCATTACGCCTCTCGCCTGAGCCGAGAACTTGCTTGAAAGATTGCCGAACATGTCAGTCCTCGCGCCCTCGATGCCAGAAGCATAACTATCCTCAATAGCCTTTTGCTGGTTGGCTCGCTCACGCTCGATAGTCTCACGCTTAATAGCGTCAATCAACTGCTCACGCTTGTTGGTTAGTTCCTCAACGAGTTTGGTTTCATTACCTATCTTTGTTGCTTCATCGCTGAGTTTTACACCGTATTCCTCTGCAATGTTCTTTAATTCTTTGGCCGTATCGGCAGCAACTTTAGTTCCCTTCGTTGCCGTCCCAAGTGTTGCATAGAGAGCCTTGACGTTGGCTGTGGCTTTTTCTGAAACTTCGTTGAATTTCTTTTCTGCCGCAGCGGCATCGTCAGTCTTTTTGCCGAACAGGGCGAAAGCGGCCGCGGCAGATGCGACTACTGATAAGACGAGACCGATAGGATTGGCCTTGGTTGCCATGTTAAAGAGGAGCATGGCATCTTTAGCAGATTTTACCTCTCTCGCAAGCCCGATAAAAGCAGATGCAGTACCGACAACCGCCCTGGATATTTCCAGTGCTCTTACGGCCATCAGAGCAGCCTTATAAGCGCCGAAGGCGGCTACGACGGTAAGTATCACTTTGCCAACCTCTTCATAATTCTTGGCGAGGTATGTAGCAGTGTCTATGGCGGTTGTAAACGTGCCCTGCATCTTCTCTCCGATGCTGTTGAACATATCGTCAATGGCACCTTCAAGGTTGCTGTAAGCACCTTTCAACGTCTTCGACTGCTCCTCCAGCATGCCATGAAACTTGCCACCCTCACTCGTTGCATCAATAAAGGCCTGACGAACCATGTCAGCAGATATGGCACCTTTCGCCATTTCATCCTTCAGCGTACCGATACTCTTACCTGTCTTCTCGGATATGGTCGCCAACGGGTTGAATCCGGCGTTAATCATTTGCATGAGGTCTTGTCCCATGAGTTTGCCTGCCGCAGACATCTGCGAGAACGAGAGCGCAAGACCTTGGAAGCGTTGCGCGTCTCCCATCGACACGTCACCAATGGCCTTCAGGTTCTCCATAATCTGCTCCAGCGGAATACCGAAGCCCATCATGGTCTGCGCTGCCGATGCAAGGTCTTTCATCTGCATCGGGGTGGTGGTGGCAAATTCCTTAATGCCTTGGAATAGTGCGTCGGCTTTGTCCTTGTCGCCAACGAGGATACGGAAAGAGGTCTGCAAGGATTCTATCTCCTGACGCACGGCAAATATCTTTTCTGCGAAGCCTTTTGCTGCTTGAAGGGTAAAGAAAGCACCTGCAGCCTTTGCCAATTTGTCGAAACTGGCAGTGCTCTTGTCTACTTCCTTATTCAGTTTACTCACCGACTGATTAGCCTGGTCGAAAGCACGGTCAGTCTCTTTGGCAGCATTTGTTCCTGCCTTGCCAAACTTGCCCATATCCTTGGCAATCTGCTCCAACAGGTTGGAGGTCTTCACGACAGCATCACGAATCTCGTTGAAACCGCGTAAAGCCTCTTTGTTCTCGGTGAGTATTTCTAATTTGATTGCCATATTACTTCCAACTCATTGCTTTGATTTGCTCCATGGTGTCCCGTGAAGCCTTGATTACGTCCTCATCCCTCTGCAAGATGTGGGCTGGTATTTTCTTGCGCTCATCCTCGGAGAGGTAGAGGGTGTTCACCCGGTCAGCCATCATCAGGCGTAGGGTGGAATAAGAGATTCCCCACACCACATAGTCCACAGTCCATCCATAACGCTCACACGCTTGGTCAATGACCGCCCCTATCAGCGTCTTTCCTCCGAACGACATCGAGCCACCCTGCGACTTCGCTTTGAGGACGGAGTTCATTGCCTCATTCTCTTTATCTATGCCGTAGTAGCTCTTTACCTTCTCCGTCTTGTCGTCGGTCAGGATATACACCATCAGCGTGGCAATGTCCTCGTCGGTGAGGGTCTTCGACAACTCGTCCACCGTCTTGCGGATGCGTTTCACGTCGAAGCACTCCGCCTTGTCCTTGGCTATGGCGTAGGTGACCAGCAAAAGACACTCCTCACGGTGTTCTCGCACTGTCTTGATGACTTCTATGACAGGCCATTGGGCAACGGCCTCCGCACTCATCACCATGCCCTCTAATTGCCTCTGCACAAGCATCAACTTGCCGAGGGTCAGCGGATAGAGTGAGTAGGTCTTCTTTCCCGTGGAGAAGGAGTGCGGAGCCTCCATCACGATGTCTGCGAAGTATGCTGCGGTGTCGTTCATTTCCAAAGGTTTTTGTGCTCGTTCAGCCAGTCAGGTAACGATTCGTTGCGGAAAGCGTGGCTGCCGTGTCCGTAGTATTCGATATAAGGCTCGATGTCTATCTCCGAGTGGGGTAGTTCCTTTTCCGTGCAATCCTTCAAGAACCACGCCCCGGTGTCGTAGAGTTCATTCGGGTAGGCTCGTTTCAGAAACCACATCCAGTCCTCGTTGAAATACCTCACATCATGCTTTTTCAGGAGAGGAACATTGACGTAGCAAAGAAATGGCAACAACCGCCTTACCTTAGTATGGAACTTGTCTTGATGTGTCTCGATTTTCGGTTCTCCTACCCACGCTTTGCTCTCGTCCCAAAAAGCGGAAATGTCTTGTTTTACCAACACATCGGAGTCCATCAGGATAAAGCCTTTTGGCAGAAGGTTAAAGCAGATGTCAACTGCGAGAGTGTGCTTCACTGACCCAAAGTTGCTCCTCGGTGTTGACCTTGCATCGGGATACCTACTAAGGAACTCGTCGTAGTTGATTATCTGCCCCTTTGTGTTGTCAATGACCTCCACGTTGTCGAAGGAGTTGACGAATGGGTCTTCGTCGGAGTTGTCGAATACATGGATGGTACATTCGGAATGCTTGTTCAGACTCCGAATCATACACTCCATCATCTCCGGGGTGTTGTAATGTACCGTGAGGACGTCCATCATAGAAAAGCAAATAGGCGGTCATTACGACCGCCCATTCTACGAGTTCACTGCGGTCGACTCAACCTCCACCACATCTGCGTTGGTGATGGTCTTGGCTGAAGAACCTTCACCCGTGGTGCCGCTGTCGAAGGAACTGCCTTCCGTGAAGGCAATCTTCCTTGAACCGGCAGTGCCGGAGAGTGTCACGACACCCCATTTGACGGTGTCACCTTCTGAAGCGCGGAGAGCGTCCATGGTAACTTGCCACATGCCGCCTTCGGCTGTAGTGTAAGCATCGTCAATGCTCACAGTGGCATCACCGATATAGAAGCCTTCGCAGGTCGGATCTTCTGGCTGGAGCAAAAGTCCGAAGTGTTTCTCCACATAGCCGTCAATAGAATGGAACGGCAGTTTGCGGATGGTGTTACCTCCGGGTATCTTACCCTTGCGGATGTTGAAGGTCACCGAATAGGTGGAACGCTTGTATTTCACGTCCTCGGCCTCACCACCTTCTATGCGGGCTTCCATCTTGTCACCCTTGGTTACGGTCAGTTGCGTGCTGTCCTCCACGGGGGTGTAGAGTTCTTCCCATTTCGCACCGCTGGTGTCGTTGTCCTTTACGAAAAGTCGGGGCTTGCCCCAAGATATTCTTGACATAGTCTATTCGTTATTAGTTGTTCCAATAATCATATCTCAATCTCACAGATACGAAGTGCTGGTGGATAGCGGGTTCCTCGAAGGTCTGGATGGCTGCGGCCAAGCCAAACTTGTAGTCCGACAGGGCGCAAGTCAGCGACTCCACCCATTGGTCTGCTGCCACCTCTATTTCCTCCGTCCTCTCGCTGTTCTCGACAAGCACACCATCGCTCCACGGATCCACGTCCTGGACATAGATGTTGACCACAACGACGCCCGACTGCACATCGCCTACAGTCCCAGTGATGAACGTCACCACTGCGTCCTCGGCCTTGCTGTCTCGGGGGCGCATACCGTTCCTGTAGACTCCTCCAGATATCATCATGGAAAGGTCGCTGTCCTTCAGGAAGCGGTAGATATCCCCTTGTACCTGCTTACTCGTGCGTGTCATCAAGTCTGTTGTTGTAGGTCGTCACTAAGTTTCTGAACGAGTTGCTCCGCAAGCAACTCCGCGCTGTCGAGGACATCGTATCCACGAGCAGCCACGTATTCTGCGTAGTTCTTGCCGGCCACTACAATGAGGGCGATGCCCGAGGGGTGGTCCTTGACAAGGCTCTCGGCGAAGGACTTGCCCTCGTCACGGCCTTGCTGACCGTTCTTTACCACGTCGAAGGAACTCTCTGCCACTATCTCACCGTCCACGGCAAGCACATATCCCGTGCTGCTGCGCAGGTTGCCCGTCTGGTCGGTATAGTCGCGCCCCTTCTGAGACGTGATGCGCGCGGCGTTGACGCATTTCTCGCCAATGACCTTGAGGTTCATGATGACTGCTTGCATCATTCGCTCATAAGCCTCGCTGAGTTCCCGGTCAATCTCCTCCTGTAGTGTTGACATGAAGTCTGAATTTGTCCTCTCGCGTCAGATGATCAACTTGGTCTCGCAGACAGCCTCGAGATATTCTATCGACGCTACCGGGTATTCCCCGACCACGCGTCCATATTCATCCGTCAGCCTCACCTGCTCGCCCGTCGTGCAAAACGGCTGTTCCTCCACGAGCACCATATAACTGGCCATCGTGTAGTGCTCGCCATTGTAGGTGGCACGCTTGTCATGGGAAATGGGGATATACTGACACGGGATGGGACTATCCCAGTTGTAGTTCTTCACTACCGGGTGACCCGTCTCGCTGTCAACCCCTCCACCACGCTTCTGCTTCACCTCGATGGTGCCGTTCTGGATAATCATAGCCGTTTGCCTTTGTAGCCGTAGAGCGTCTTCGGCAAGCCCTCATCCTCCTCCAGTTCGTCGTATAGTTGCTGCGCCATGTTGCGCATACGCAGGCGCTGCTCGTCGGTGAACGAGTACGATTGCCCTCCCTGCGTCACGTTGGGCGCATACGAGAGCCACAGCAGCAGGTCGGCACGGCAGAGGTTGAACTCGCGGCTCTTCAGCATGCTGAGCGTCGTCTCGGAGTAGATGTCAACCACCCGCCGCTCCGCAACCTCTTTAATGGTGCGGAGTGGGATGGGATATGAGTTGATGCCTCTGAGGGCTTCGAGAACAGTATTCATTCAGATAGTGCTTTATGACCAGGCGTTGCCGTCGGTCTTCACATACAAGTTGCGGTAGGCCGTATCGAATACGGGCACTGCATCAGCCTGACCGATGGTGACCTCCGACTTCGGCTCGATGGTGCCATACTTCTTGACGACGGTATGGGCACGCACGGCACGCAGAATCAACTGCTCATTCTCCTGGAGGATGTCATACTGCGTGGTGCCGAGACGCTCCTGCTCAGAGATGATCATGCGGCGGTCAGCAAACGGATTGCCAGAAGACTGGGTACCGTCGGTGAACTCACGCGTGATGGTCTGGTCGATGACGCGGAACTGGATGCCGTTGAGCCACGCCTGCTTGGCCAACATGGCGTTCACCTGCTCGAGGTCAGGTGTCTGCGAGATGTTAAGCGCGTTGGAGGCGAAAGAGGCACAGGCCTTGATGATCTGCTTGGCTGAGCAGATGTTGTACAACTCGTTCAGGTTGATGAAGGCGAACTTGGGATTGATACCCATTGCCTTTGCTGCAGTGACGAGAGTGGCGAGGTCGCCGATGACGTCTGCACTTGCTGCTGTGGCCCAGTTGGTGCCGGTGTACTTCTTCTGGTCGCTGTCCACGTCATAGTCCAGGTCGAACTCGTTGGCGAAGGTGGCGTTGTTGGTGGTCGTGAACGAGAGTTTGCCGGCATTGGATGCCAGGGCCCACGCGATATACTCCAACTCTGCCTGCACACCGTTGAAGCAGAAGTCCACATCCTCACCCCAGTACTGTACGAGGGCGGCGGCGTCTGCATCCTGGGCAAGAGCCAGTTCAGTCTGATAGTCCTTGATCTCGGAGCGCTTCATGTCGCGGGAAATGCTGATGAAGGGGATGTCACCCTTTGCGCTCTCGAACACGGGACGACGCTTGCGCAGAATCGTGCCGTTGTCGGTGTGGATGTCGGCGGCCACGTTCTTCTTGGCAAGTTGGTTGCCGAGGGTCTTCCATACGAAACCGTTGACCTTCTTCACGGGGAAGTAGCGGCCAAACAGGAAGGGCTTGGTGTCGATACTGTTGACACGGGCCTGAACCATCTGCTCAGTAAGCCCCTCAATGAGAGTATTTACTACTGTTGCCATAATCTGTCTGATTTAGTAATTGATGATACCTTTCAGCACTGAAGCGACAGCGTCTGGAAGCGGGTTACCCTTGGTCACTCCGATGACCCAGGCGTCCATGTCCATGTTGGTGTTCGGGACGATGGGCTTGCCGGTACCGCTCAATGCCAGCGGTGTGTACTTGAGAGCCGAACCGCTCGCGCCTGCTTCTGCTGCCTCCATGATGAAAGCGCCAGCCGATGCGGCGAGTCCGAGAGTAGTGCCTACGGTCAGCGTGTCGTAAGCGCTGTTGGTCGTGGTGATGGCGGTGATGGCGTATGCCTTGGCCGATGTGGCGAGCATGATCACGTCGCCCACCTTGAAGTTGTGGCCCTTCAGCACCTTGTAGTCGGTAGCGGAGTTGGTGACGTCCGCCTGCAGAACCGCTGTCTTGATGACGTGGCTGACACCGCTTACAGGCACGGAAAGGATGGTCCCTTCGGGCAGATAGTCCTGGGTGAGTTCGGATACATTGACCGACACACCGCCACGGACATCCGCAATTTTGTGCATGAAGACACGTGGAGTCTTTGTGTCTTTCCTGCGTGTTACTGTCATTGCCATTGTGAAATGAGTTTTTGTTTGACACTAAAACGGCTGCTGACCTTCTGCAGGAACACCGATGCGCTGCGCAATGGCCTTCTCCTGTGCCTCTGTCAGTTTACCGTCGTTGATAGGGTTGCCCTGTACTTGAGGGCGGCCGAACACAGCCCCCTTGGCGCCCGTGGTCTTCACGAGGTCTTCAACCTCTGCCGTCACCTCGCCTTTCAATGAAGCGAAATCCTCGTCGCTGAGGCTGTCAACGCTGATGCGCTGGTAGCCCTTGCGCAGGTTCTCGGGCAGGCGGTTGATAATGCCGTTGAGTTCTGCCTTACGGCTCTCGGTAGTGCGCTCACCCTCCATCTTGTTCAGACGCTCGGTCAACTGCTTGTTGCTGTCGATGAGTGCCTGCGCCCATGCTGGAGTCTGCTCGCCTCCCCCTTCAGGGGTTGTCGTCGTTGCGGGCTTGACGTCTTCCTTGGCGATCTTCGCACCGTCTTTCAGACCATACTTGCGCTCGTAGTTGAGCACGGCGGTCTTCTGCGCACCCGTCGCCCGGCTGTCTCCATAACCCTCGATGACGTTGATGAGTTCCTCTGTCACCCCCTCTACTGCGGTTGCGACTTGTTCCTCGTTGGTGACAGTCTTGGCCTTCATGGCAGCAATCCTGTCGAGAATGTCTGCGCTGACCCCCGGAAACTTGGCTTTCAGCGCTGCTAAAATTCTGTCCTTCATGAATATACTAATTAGTTTTCGCTTCAAAGATACAAATAAATGATTATATTATAATCACTTTGCACCGCATTTTTACGCGATTAACGATAATTAACGTGGAAGATAAAGGATTTATCACTATATTTGCGACGGAATGAAAAGCAAAGGTGACATCATTTTCCATATTGAAGGTTTTAGTGGCAGTGAGAAATTGACTCCCGACACCTTTGATATATCCGATTTAAAAGACTTTCTGGGCATAGTCAATGACATGCTAAAAGTTGATAGAATCGGAGTGGATAGTCCTGTGACCTTTCGTCAAGAAGCAGGTAGCGTAAAAGCCATATTCACTGCGCCCTTGGAATTGGTAGCCAAATTATCTGCCATCTTAACCTTGACAATATCTCCTTTCGGACTTGACGCCTTGAACGAAACCACGGCCAGGGCTTTCGAAAACCTACAAGAATTTTCCCAGAAAAAAGGCTATGGCATCAGAATGTCCACGTCATTCGACAAAAATACTTTATTAGTCACACCTGGAACAAATCTACGTCGTTCAACAAATTTGTACGCAGATGCGGAGTTGTATCTATATGGGAAAATCCTTTCATACGGAGGTAAAGTACAAGGGAAAATCAGTTTTGACACGGGTAACGAAACCTATCACATAAAGGCTGACACCAACCTAATGGAGGACTGGAAAGAAAACCACTATAAAAGGGAATACGCCATCCGTGTCAGTGCAACACAGAATGTCATTACAGGAGAAATCGCCAGGGGAAGTATGAAACTCATAGAGATTGTGGATTACTCTCGCAAGGCGAATGAAGAATATCTTCAAAAGAAAATTCGACAGGCCACTCCCCATTGGGCTGGCGTAGATGCTGACCAATATATCAAAGAGATCAGGGAGGATGCCTATGTATAAAACTGCCTTTGTTGACACAGGATTCCTAATACGCCTTCTTGATGAAAATCACCCTCAGCATGGAAGTGCCGTCTCTTATTACGACTATCTATTGGAAAAGGGATATATTATCCGTGTTAGTACTATAGTCATAGCGGAATATTGTGTCAAAGGGGAATATAACGACCTCCCTACGGCTAATATCCTTCCATCTCCTTTCAATCCAATGCACGCAGTTAAAGCAGGCGCTTTCGGAAAGATTCTTTATGAAGCAAAGACTCAATGGGTACAAGAGAAAGGAGAAAGGACCTTACTAAAAAACGACGTGAAAATCATGGCTCACGCCGAGGCGGACAAAGCGGATTGGTATATAACATTTGATACGGACAGTAAGAAGCTATACGATACTTTGAAACAGCGCGGTATGATAAAATTCCGTTTTATAGATGCAAATCAACCTGTGTCTGTATATACAGGAGAAATCCCTCTCGAGTTTGATGAGGACGCTCACACGTAAACATCATACCCCTCACTTACCACCCTTGCAAGGACAACTTTCTGCATGCACGATGCCACCTTGATGATAACCATCGTAGATTACATATTTGTGCCCCTCGACGGTAACAGTATAGACCGCGTCACAACTACCGGCACTAACTTGATTCTCCCGCTTGCCGGCGCATCCTGTGATGGCCAAGATGACAAGCACGGCAAATATTTTCTTCATTTTTCTTTGATTTTGTTTGGATGTTATTGGATTATTTGCTATTTTTGCGATATGGAGAATGGTGATTATAAAAACCTGCGTCAGAAGACCGTATTTGATTTATGTGACGATGCTGAATTGTTGCATAAGTTGAATCCTCTATTTCCTAAAATTCGTACTAAGGAGCAATGGGTAAATTCCTATAAGGAAAATCCTATGAGTCAGGTTTTTGATTTTATTGATCTCGCAGACATGACTAACAATTTAGATTTAAGAGATGCTGTTGAAAAAGAATGGGAGAAAGAATTAAACTCATTTTTTGATGAATAGGTGTTCTATTTTGAAACGAGGAAATTGTTTTCTATTAGCCAATCAGTGATATCCGCTGGAGTTCTTTTTAAGACAAAAGACAACAGTTCTTTAGTTTGGTCTTTAGGTAAATCCAAATCCTTTAGATTCTTCATTCCCCCATCTATGAGCGCATTGCAAAGTCCATTTTCCATGTCATCATATTTGCCTTTGAAAAGGCTCTTCTCCAAACTTGACATCACTTCTTTTCTATCAAGTCTCATTATGCCTATGACATGGTCAAAGTTCTTCACCATTTGATCATATGCCGTACTTTTTCTGTGCGTGATGAACTTAGAATGCGGCACTTTATCAAGGCCCAAATGTCCATAGAACACCTTTAGGTTGTGTCGCGCATACCACTCGTTCGCGAGTTCCATACACCTCTCACTCACAGAATGTTTCTCCCCAGCTGATTCTAAACCAACATGCCTGTTGTGGACTATTTCATGCCACAGGGTTGACATAGCATCGGCTTCTTCCTCTGAAATGTCAGATACTTGTCCTTGGGCTATCTTTCTTAAAGTTGACTTAACCCTATTGAGTCGTTCTACCCTGAGCAATATCCTTCCATCTCGGTAAGTCTTGCCGTTCACTTCTGTGTCAAGGGTGATACTTATTGAAGGCTTTCCGTTCACGAACCATTTTTCTTCGGCTGGTAGATTTTCGTTTATTTTGTCAAGAATATCGTTTATATCCTTGACTTTTACAAAATCCTTTCCTTGAAAAAACTCTTGGACATCATGTTTGACGGCAACGGACTCTTCTACGATTAGTGCTTTCTCACTCTCGCTAATACCGCTAACAGAATTATCTATTTCACCCGTTGCTTCCGCTTTTTCTTCTCGACTCGTATGGTTATCCTTTGTAATGCTTTTCGCCCCGCTCACAAGTTCCTCATTCTCCCTCACAAACCTCGGCAGCGTCCCAGCCTTTTTCGCCTCGGCAATACGCTTCTCGTTCTTCTTCTCCCACTCCTTGAACCCCTCCGGCACATCCTTCACCTCATTCACGCTCTCGCCATCCACTGGCTCACCACGGAGAATCTTCTTGGTGTCCTCCGCTATCTCCTCGTCAGTCTTCAGCACCGACGTAGCATAGCACCGGCAATGGGGATGCCAACCAGTGAACTTGAAGTCCTTCGGGTACTTCCCCTGCAACTGGTCGCATATGTCGTGGAACGTGCCTGGCTTGAATCCTTTGCAGTTGTGATTGTTCGACAGGTGAATCTCGATGCCCACCACGAAGTCCATTTGCTTCCACCGCTCATGGTCCGCCGTGCGATAGGCGATGTTGGCCTCAGTGGCGGCGAGACGCCTCGCGTTCATGTACGATGAGCGGTACACACCACGACCAGGGTGGAAGTCGGCAGCGTTCTTCGAGAGGTGGAGATTGCCGTGCTCGTCCCTCACCCTGCGGAACAACTTGTCCGGATGCCGCAGGTATTGCTTGAGGTCACGGGCCATGCTTGGAGCATCAAGACCCTCACGGATGCCGAGGTCAAGTCCCATCTCCATCTCGCGTTTGAAGGTGTTGGAGTAGTTCCACACACGGTCCGATAGGTTCAGCCCTCTCTCCTTCCGCTTGATGAAAGCCTCACGCGCCTTCTCGTTCGTCGAGTAATAGCGGCGGTATTGCGCCTCCGACAACTTGCCGACATTATCCCCGAAGACCACGTTGCACAACTCGTTGTTCTTGTTGTTCGACAGCGTCCACTCCGACCGCACCGCATTGACAATCGACATCTGCAACTGACTGCGCAATTGTTCCAGCAGGGCGTTGACGCGCTTCTTGGTCTTCGGGTAGTCGTCGAAAGTGAACGGCTTGCCGAGGTCCACGTCATCCAGCGACACGCCGATGGCAGCGGCCTCCTTTACGGCTTCCGCATAGATGGCGTCGATATACTCCTGATACACGTCCAGGTTATGGAGGTGCTCACGGTCGTACTTGTTCTTCGGCTTCGGCATGTCTTACTCGTTCCCTCCTCATCTCGTGAGTTCAAACGCGTCAAGGGTACCTTCCTCGGTGATCTCCTGCAAGGTCTTGTCCACATCGCTGCTCCATCCGAGTTGCTCGATGCTCTCACGCTGACTCATCAGCGGCTTGTTGCCGTTGGCAGAGAGGAGGTTGTTGATGGTATCCTTCTCTTCCGTGATGGTGTATGGCGTGACCTCGTTCTCCACCGACAGGGCGTCAACGGCATCAGAGTATTTCTCTCCGAGGGCGAGTTTCAAAAATGCCTTGACCACGTTCACCTCTCGGTCGAAGAACTCCAGCAGCCTACCCGACTCATCCTTCACCTTCAACTGAGCGTCGATGAACAGTTGCTTACGGCTCTCGCCGCTCATGGGCGTCGACTTCATGCTCTCATACGACCAGTCTGGCAACTGCAGTTGCGTGAAGAACGACTGACGCAGTTCGGCAATCTGGAACTTGAGGTTGTCTACGGCCTGCGCCCACGTCACATACCCTGCCGTGCTGCCCTTCGGGTACTGGAGGATGCTCTTGAACTCGGCCTTCTCATCACCTTCCTGACCATAGGCGATTTCCTCGTCGGCGAACACGCAGAACAAGGGCTTGCTGTTTTTGCGGAGGTAGTTTCCGTTTCGGCTAATCGACCACTCCATCTCATACACCAGACTGCTGGTGTCCTCCCATATCGGCTCGGGCCGGTACATGTAGACGGCAGGAATCTTTCCAATCTGACGGATGTCGTCCTCCTCGACGAGCACCCACCCTCCAGTGCTGTTGTCCTCCCATTTGTAGTGCTTCTCCGCCGTATAGGTGTCGAAGTAACTCACAGTCTTCTTGCCCACCTTGCGCTTATAGCCGATTGATAAGGCTATCATGTCGCCCGTCTCGTCATACAGCGGGTAGAGGTCGTCGCCGTTCATCGGGGTGTAGTTGCAGCAGCGTATCTTGATGGGACTGCTGAAACCGTAGTAGTTGTTGGGCTGCTCCACGGCATACCACAGCGTGAGTACCTCGCATCCGGCAAACAGCATCCTGAGCCGCTCCACATTCACGCTGTCGATGCGGTTCCTGATGAATATCTTCTCCAGATACGCGCTGACCTCCTTCTGCTGGTCATCGTCGGGTGAGTACACTCGCTTGACAGGAACACCGCAACACAGTTCGGTCATGCGTTTCACGGCGAGTTTCTGAAAGTTCAGAGGGACGCGGGTCACACGGTCTATCGTACCGTCTTCCTCCACCACGTCAGGATAGATGGCCCTGTTCATCACAGGGTGCTTCTTCGGGTCATACTCCACGGAAAGCCCCTTCGGTCCCTTCCATATCGGCACGGTAATGGTTTTCTCCGACAGGTCGCTGATGATCTCCGACGGCTGCCGGTCTTGCCTGATGATGTCTTGAATTAGTGGCATGGTTGTTGTCTTTATCTGTAAATGATTCTGTATATGAGTTTCCCGTTATGACGGTCGAACACGATGCTCATGGCACCGTGAAGGGAGCAGAAAGCGTTGACGGTATCGTCGGCCTCACCGCTCTCCACGGCATCAAGCCCGAACACAAAGGTCTTCACTTGCAGCGGGTTTCTCTTCTGCTTCCCTACTGCGTTATGGATGTTTCCTGGCAGTTCCATGGTTGTTGCTTTTATGGTTAGTAGACAATCCTTGCCGTCCTCGCCCTGTCGATGGGCTTGAACGGATTCCTTACATGGTAGTCGATGGCGTAGCCGAGCACGTCCACATACTCGTCGTGGGGCTTCGAGGGGAAACTGCATATCTCATCCTCAAAGGCCTCGTTCCAGGCACCGTCAACGAGCACCACACGACCGGCCTCGATGGTCGGCGACGCTGCATAGAGACGGGTTTCCTTGCTGTCTTTCGGACTCGGCGTGGCCACCACGTTGAGACCCGTCGTCTCCTTCAGTTGGTCGATGACAGACAGACCGTTGGCCTTCGGCTCCACGCGTATGGTGGAGCGGCGGGAGTAGCCATGCTCCCTGACGTACTGGGCAATGAAGCGCAGCAGGTCGGGGAACTTCAGGTTCACCTTGGCGGCATGGGTGATATAGAGGTCGTTGTTCACCTTGCACGTGGCGATGATGCCCGACGGGTCGTTTGATGTCTTGTCGGTGTAGGCGGTGTCAAGGAAGAACACCATCGGCTCGCCTTCGTAGATACGCTTGAAGTCGGAGGGCTTGATGTGGGCAAACCACTCACGCTTCACGATGTTTCCTCCGACGATGGTGGGGCGCTGCTGATAGAGGGCGGCAAATGTCCTCGGACTGCGCTTCTCCACGTCCAACAGCCTCTCCAGGGAATGACGGCCTTCCCACAATGCCTCACCTACCTCACGCGGGTCCTCGGCCATGCCGCCACACTCCTTGATGGCGGGGATGCTCACCACCGTCCACTTCTCGGGCTCTCGTTCCAACAACCGCCCCGCAAGGTCATCCTCGTGCCAGCGTGTCATAATCAACAACTGTTTGGATTTATTGTGCAGACGGGTGAGAAACACATCAGTGTACCACTCCCATACACGGTCTCGGTAGGTTTGCGAATACGCCCCCATTGCATCTTTCACGGGGTCGTCGATGATGCCTAGGTCGACGGGGGTACCGGTAAGCGAGCCTCCCACACCTACGGCCTTGTAGAAACCACTACGCCCCACCACCTCGAAGAAGTCAACGTTGCACTGAAATCCACGCGGCGCGCCTTTGCCCGAGATCTGTGAACCTGGGAAGATGTCACGGAAGGCCTCGCTGTCGATGGTGCGCTGGATGGCACGGGAGAACTGCTGGGCGAGATCTGAGGAATAGGAGCACCCCACGATTCGGGCATCAGGATTGGAACCAAGCACCCACGCTGGGAAATTGCGGCTCACAATCTCACTCTTGCCATGTTGGGGTGGAACGAAGAGCATCAACCGGTTGGTGCCCAGCTTGCCATCCATGAGCTGCTGGCAACGGTCTGCGATAAGGCGGTGGAACCATTCCAGACGGTATGACGGGTTGATGTATAGCAGGAACGCGGACAGGCGGCGTGGGGCGAGACTTCTTGCGAGCTCGCCGAGCAGTGCCGCAGTCCTGCGTTGTTTCTCTGAAGCCTTCTTTCCCATTATTCCTTCCTGGCAATGTCCTCTAACGCTCCGAGGCGGTTGATTTCATCCACAATCTCCTCGGGCGTGCGTGAATCGGTCTGCAGTTTCACGTGCTGGCGGCTCTCGATGTATTGCTGGTTGAGCTTGCGCAGCTCTTCTTCATCGGCCATCAGTCGATAGGCCGCTATCTGAAGAGTTGCGCTATCCGATTCCCGCCATTTTTTTCGCATGTCGCGCTTGGAAATGATGCAGTTTGCTCGCAGCGCGTCTTTTATAGACTGACATTCTTGACATTTGAGCCTATAGGCATGTCTTTCGGTGAGGTCAGGATAGTAGGAAAAGATGTCCGCAAAGAACGTCACGTCAGGGTGTTGTCTTATCACCTCGACTATGGCCTCCTCATGCTGTTTCTTAGTCTTTCTCATTCCATCATTTTTCCGCAAATATACGAAATTATGATTATAATATAATCACTTTAAGAAAAATTCACGCACAAAGTCACTGATTTATAATCATTTTGGGGTTTTCATGGCACAAAAAAGCCCCGACCGCCATGGCCGGGGACTTATCTACTACAAGGATTTATTTCATTGAGCTTGCTGTATGGAGTTTTGGCGAATCACATTCATGGGAATCAACGGCATGACACTTCCTGCCAGTTCGGTCCCCTTCAGGTTCTTCACCAAAAGCCCCCTCAACGCACCTATTGCAATGTTGATAAAGGTATCTATCAATAAAGGCTCACTGGTAACAAAACCCTCGTCTTTTATCTCAATCACTTTGTCGAATGGATCCATCCAGAAAACACAATAGATGCTCTCTCTGGCTATAACCTCATTTGTTTCTAATGGAGTTATCTCTACTACCATGTTCAAGGCAAGTTGACTCTTTTCGGGAGCAACTTTCATTTGGTGGGCAAATTGATAATTCACCGCATTTTTGTCAATTGAACCAAAGTCGAAATCAGGTCTGAACATAAATTCAGACTCCTCCATTTTCAAAAGTCTATAGTGAATATCCATAATACTATGCAAATTTACGTTGGCTGTTGCATTCTTCTGCAATTATTCCCGTATTCCATGTGCTGTTTGGGTTGACAACGGACATTTTCTTTGACCTACTGTACATCTTATACGAACTGGCTGTCTCGGCCGATATTACTGTCATGACCGTAGTATTAAGAAGTTGCACACCAAGAGCCTCTTCAATATCAGTCAGTGTGTCTGTCGTAAAGTTCCTGTCGCCTGACAGCCATTCAGAAATCACAGTAGGAGATTTCCCCATCAATCGTGCGAACTGTATTTGATTCAGACCGCATCTTTTCATGGCTTCTTCTATCTTTACGGCAAGCATCATGCGCTTCCGCATTCTCGCAAGTTCTTTTTGGTCAATATTGGCAAGGAGTTCTCCTAAGAATCCTTCTGCATTTCTCTTTCCTACTCTCATATCAATTATTCGTCTAAAGTCCCATCATCATTAACTCTTAACTCACCACCCATTATACGACGGGTTATCTCCTTTGCTATTGTTCTCATTTGCATAGCCTTCTCGTATAAAGGTGGATAATCTTGATAAGCTCTTATCCCCGGCGGTTTATATCCCCCAGATCCAAACAATATAACGGTGTCATTGAAATAAACGCCATAAAGGCGAAGGTGTCCTGTATTTCGAAGTGCCACCATACCATCCGCCCACACGCCCTCTCCTTCCTTGAAGAAACTCCTTCGACATCCTGTGGTTTGTGACATGACAACAATCTTGCTGATTACTTTTTTCAAGTCACTCACATGAGTCTTGTTTTCCTCAAAGAACTGTTCAAGCAAAGTGTCATTATCGCCATCAAGAATAACAGAATAGACATGAGCTTTTGCCCCTGTCAATTGATCCATTTCCTTGATAACAAAGTCCATTTATAATGTTCAGGTTTTCAATTCCGCCGCAAAAGTATATAAAAATTCGGTTATATCCAAATTTCCGCCCACTTTTTTTCAAAAAATCTTTCATTTGCCCATACGATACCTCCCCATCAGCCCCTTCAGCCCCTCCAGCAACTTATCCTGCACCCTACCCTTCCTGTCCACCGCCGCGGCCGCCAGAGCGTCCACCGTGTCGGGCACAATCAGCCGGTACACCATCACGGGCTTCTGCTGTCCCTGCCGGTGAAGACGGGCGTTCGCCTGCTGGTAGAGTTCCAGGTTCCAGCCCGTGCCGAACCACACGATGGTATGGCCGCCCTGCTGCATGTTCAGGCCGAAGGCCGTCGCCGCGGGATGCGCCAGCAGCACATCGATACGCCCCGCGTTCCAGTCCTCCAACTGCCTCGCTCCCTCGTAGGTCTCCACCCTTACGTCCTTCAGATAGTCCCTGATGCGCCATGCGTCATGCTGAAACTGGTAGAACACCAGCACACCGCCGTCGGCAGCCTCCACGATCTCCGACAGCACCGCCAGTTTCTCCTCATGAATCTCATGCACGCTGCGCTCCTCGTCATACACCGCACCATTGGCAAACTGGCACAACTTGTTCATCAGCGCCATGACAGAAGGTGCCACGATGGCCTCACCGGAAGTCCCGTGCTCCCTGGCGAACTCCAGCACATGCTCACGCTCAAACTCCCGATATCTCCTCTCCACGGCTGCGGAAAGGTGGATGTCCACCGTATGCGTCATCATCGCCGGGAGAGTGAGGTAGTCAGCCGCCTGCATCGTCAGGCAGATGTCCGCCACCTTGCCACGGATGATGCGCTCACTCCCCGGCTTCGGGTTGCACCTCACGATGATGTTGTTGTGGCGGTAGAGGTCGAAGTAGGTGTCACGGTAGCGCCCCACCGACCTGCCCAGCCTCTCGCCCATGTCCACGCAGTACATCTGTGCCCAGAGGTCAATGAGACCGTTGGGTGCCGGTGTACCCGTCAGGCCCACCACCCTGTCAAACTGCGGCGTGGTCATCCGCATGGCCTTAAACCGCTTGCTCTTCGGCGACTTGAACGACGTGAGTTCGTCAATCACCAGCATGTCCCACGGCATCCTCCCCTTCAGCACGTCCACGAGCCACACGTAGGAGTCGCGGCCTATCACATGCACGTCGGCCTCTGTCCCGATGGCGGCAAGGCGCTGTTTGGCAGTCCCGATGATGGGCACCACACGCAGACCGCCCAGATGGTCCCACTTCTTCGCCTCCTGTGTCCATGTGGTCTCCGCCACCTTCTTCGGTGCCACCACCAGCGCGCGGCTTATCTCACACCCGTCGATGAGGTCCTGGATGGCAGTCAGCGTGACGACACTCTTCCCCAGTCCCATGTCGAGGAACAGGCAGCAGCGGTTCTTCTCCATCACCCACCGCGCTGCCGTCTTCTGATATTCATATGGTCTATACTCCATCATCCTCTCCTTTCTCCGTATGCAGCGGTTCTGCCGCTGCCCTCACAATCTCGTCCACCTTCTCCCTGCTGTCTGCCACATACACCCTGAAGCCCATGCGCCGCAGCCTCGCCATCCTCACTTCCTGGATGAGGCGTGGCTTCTCGCCCTTGCTCTTCACCTCCACCCATGCCATTCTTCCTCGTGGCAACAGCAGCAGGCGGTCGGGATAGCCTGTCTCGGTGTGACTGGTGAACTTCAGGCAGATTCCCCCACACGATTCCACCTTCCTGACGAGATAGGCCTCGATGGCTTTCTCACTTTCCTCGGCATGCCTTGCAAGCCTTCTGATGCTTTTCCTGATTTCCTTCATTTGTAAAGAAAAATTTTGTCCCTTTATCACCGTGATACCTTGTCAACCGAGGCAACCACTTTTTTTGAAAACTTCTATATGGGATATCCCCACGCGCGCGCGTGTAGAGACCTATTATTACGTATATAATTACATTTATACGTTTTTACTAAAATTACGGTTGACAAAGTTGACATATGTCTTATCCTGTTTGCTATCCGTGATTTAGGCGTCAACCAAACCGCCTTTTTTCGGTTGACTACTTGGTTGACGCAGTAGACACTTCGACAGCGCTTGTCAACAAAAGAAAAGACGGTTTGGCCTTTTTTTGTTGACAAAGCAACTGCCCAGTTGACTAAAATGGGATTACAAGTCATCATCGTTGTCAAGAATTATTCTTCTAAAACTTCTCTGTCTTCCATACAGGAACTCCGCATGACGTGACAGTGTCATCGCCTCCCATTCCTTGTTCTGCCTCATGATGCTGAAGAACCTCCTCGCCAGCATCTTGAACTCCTTGTCGCCCATGTCCCTCCGCATGTATTCGCAGATGAACTCGGCAGCGCATGCCCTTGTCCTCGGCTCCGTCCCACGGGCCTCCAGCGGGTCGGGGTCATGGTAGAAGTTCCTCCGCTGCGTGAGGCTCCTCGTCTCCCAGTCCGTCGGCAGCGGCGTAGCGAGAAAACTCTCCACCATGCCCGTCATGGGGTCGTCCACGTTCTCATGGTGCGCCTCCTGGGTCTTGCGTGCCTCGGCATCCAGTTCAGCGGGGAGATAGAGTTTCTCACCGTCTCTCCATCGCTGCACGGCTTCCGCCCACAACTGGTCACGGTCTGCCTCCAGCAGCCTGAACGTCTCCGCCATGGGAGCACCTGTGCCGTAGACGTCGATGACGATGAAGCGGCGGTTGCCGGTGTCTCCCTTCAGGAAGGCCGTCTCGTTCGTCGTGCCGCAGAACACGCAGTGCCGAGGGTAACTCTCCGTCACCACGCCGTAGGCGGGCCTGAACTTGTCCTCCTGCTTCGTGATGAAGGCCTTGATGGGCTCCACCTCCGACTTCTTCAGGCCCGAGAGTTCCGACAGTTCGAATATCCAGTCCTCCTTCACCTGCTCCATGGCCTGCTTCCCGTCCATTCCGGCAAGCGACAGCGTGTCGTTGTACCACTCGCCGCCCATGATCTTCAGCAGCGTGCTCTTGCCGATGCCCTCCGGACCGGCGAGGATGAGGCAGATATCGTACTTGCATCCGGGAGTCATCGCCCTCGCCACGGCAGCGGTGAAGTGCATCCGCGTCACCGCCCTCACCAGGGCGCTGTCCTCTGCCCCGAGGCGGTCGATGAGCAGCGTGTCGAGCCGCTCTCGGCCGTCCCACGTCAGGGCTTCGAGGTATTCCCTCAGCGGGTTCCTGCCATGACGGGTGAAGACGGCGGTCAGCGCGTCGCGTATCTTCTCCTTGCCCACCATCTGGTATTTCCTCTCCAGGTACACGCGCAGGTTGGCATCGTCGTCGTTGCCCCATTTCTCGGCCCTCTTGCGCCACGGCAGACCTCCGTCCACCATGTTGTTGCCGCGGAACTCGTCACGCCACAGCCGCCCCCGCAGCCCCTTGTCGTTCTCCAGAATGAGCATGGCGTTCTCCGAGGTGCTTCTCGGTGCCCCTCCTCGGTCCACGTCGAGTTTCCGCGTCCACTTCATGTCCTCCTTCCGTGAGCCGTCACGGCTCCCCTGGCTCCCTCCTTCTTCCTGGCTCCTGGTGTCTTCTCCGTATGCGGCGGTTCTGCCGCCGCCCATGTCTCCGAAGTCATCCTCCACGCTCATCGCCCGTTCCGAGGCAAGCAGTTCCACGGTCTTCCCGTCCTTGGCGGCGAAGGCGGTCATGGCCTTGTAACTCGGCGCCTTGGTGATGTCGCCAGGTGTCCCCGTGTCCCTGTCGCCGAAGAGGTGGATGCGCACGAGGTCGAAGGCGTTCTGCTCCGTACCTCCGGCGGGGTCGGTGGCGTGGAACGACTGGGCGAACTTCCCCTCGTAGCATACCAGACCGCCGGCCATGGTGCCGCTGCGGTAGGTGTAGCGGCCGGGGGTGGCGGTCGGCTCGTACACGTCGCTGAGGAAGGTGTCGATGGCATCCTCGATGGTGTAGGCACGGCAGAAGGCGCCAATGACGCCGGGCTTCTCCGTAGGGTCACCCTTCTTCTTCCGCTCTCTCGACTGGATGTGCCCCTCGTGCTCCGACCGCGGCCACTCCGACACGTCCTGCCAGTCCACGTAGGTGTTAAGCACCCTGTCGGGGTCCAGCCACTCACCGTCCTGCGTGGCATGGAAGAACTCGGCTCCTGTGCTCGCACTGGGCCAGTACATCAGGCGGCTGGCCTCGTAGGTGGTGGGGTCGAACATCTCTATGCCCACGTCGTCGGCCACCCTGCGCCCTATGGGCTCGTACTCCTCGGGAGTCACGTCACGGGCAAGGGGGATGACCAGCCTGAGCCTCGGACTCTCCGGCGTGTGCTTGTGGGTGCTGTATACCATGGCGGCGCACCCGTACTTCGCCTTGAAGGCATCCCATGCCCCGCGGGCCTTGTTGTCGAGGTCGAGGGTGAGCACGCTGCGCAGCCTCACGCTCTCGCGCTTCCTCACGCCCCCGTCCAGGTAACCTCCCACGAAGCCGCCAACGTCCTTCACGCGGCCCTGCTCGTCCTTGCTCATGGCCATGTACTCGCCGTGGGTCTCTCCGGTGCGCGCCACCTGAGCGCAGCGCTCGCAGAGCCTTCCCCACGACACCTTCTTGTTCTGCCACCTCGTCGCCTTGCGCGAGTGGGCGGTGGCAATCTGCAGTTTCCTATCTCCCATAGTGCATGTTGTGTTTTAATCCCATGTCCACGCACGGCCTGTAGTCCGAGCAGCAGTCCTCACCCATCATCGGAAGGTCGCTCAAGGCGCAGCATCCCGTCTCATAGGCCACGCACGAAGCGCAGCACGATTCCATCTTGATATGTTTCATATTCCATTCCCCGTTTGTGAAGGCTTTGCCTTCGCTCAATCCTTCTTATAGTATCTTGTTGTGTATCCTGCACCCTTGAGGGGAAGCCCCCTCGCCCATGGTATGTCCTCGTCGAAGATGGCCTCCACGAGCGACAGAGGGGTCTTCTCGTCGGCCTCCACCACTATCTCGTCGTGCACGTGGAACACCACGTCGAGGTTCCAGCGACCGGCCTTCAGTATCACCTCGCCGAGGATGTCGCGGGCGATGGCCTGCACGATGTTCTCGATGAGTTTGCCGCCATAGGTCCTCACGGCCTCCCACTTCCTCGTGGTCTGGTTCACCCCCTCATACTCTATGCTCTCATGGTCGCCGCGCCAGCCGTCGTCGGTCTCCACGCCCACACGTGCACGGGGATAGACGATGGTGCGGCCCGACGGCAACTTGATGGTAAGGCAGCCCCACTGACGGGCGAAGATGATGCCGCGGTTGAAGCCTATCTCCCTGCCGGTCTGCAGGGCAGTGATGGCAGCAGCCTCGGCGTTCTTCCACATCTTCACGATGCGGGGGTTGCTGTCGCGCCACTTCCTCACGATGTCCTGTTCCTCCGTCTCCGTCTCCGTGAGCCCCATGCGCGAGCCGCCCATGGCCTCCAGGGCAGCCACTCCGCCGCCGTAGCCGAGGGCGAGAACGGCTATCTTCCCCTTCTGCCGCAGGTCGGCATTGCGGCCGTGCTTCTCCACGGGCACACCAAACATCTGCGAGGCGGTGGCGCAGTACACGTCGCCTCCCTCGCGGAACACGTCGAGCACCCATCCCTCACCGGCAAGCCAGGCAATGACACGGGCCTCGATGGCTGAGAAGTCGCACACATGGAACACTTTGCCCTCTGAGGCGATGAATGCGGTGCGGATGAGTTCCGACAGCACCTTCGTCACACCGCCGTAGCACAGTTCCACGTCGTCCATGTCACCGCCCATGACGGTCTCCCGGGCACCGTCGAGGTCGCTGAGGTGGTTCTGAGGCAGGTTCTGCACCTGCACCAGTCTGCCCGCCCAGCGGCCTGTCCTCGCGGCACCGTAGTACTGCAGCAGGCCTCTCACACGGTCGTCGCTGCAGGCACAGCCGAGCATGGCGGTGTATTTCTTGTTCGAGGTCTTGCCGAGTTCCCTGCGGATGGCGATGAGTCTTTTCGCCTTCGGCCAGTACTCCAACTTCCGTTCCCAGTCGTCGAGGGAGGTCTTGTCTATCTTCGACACGGGGAAGCCGGTCACCTGATGAAGGTATTCCTTGATCTGTGACGGACTGTTGGGGTTGTCAAGGCCCGTGATGGCTTTCGCCTCCTCAAGCAGGGCGGCCTTGTAGGTCTCGTCCATCAGTGCGGCGGCCTCCACGAAGGGGCGGTCTATCATCACGCCACGGTCGTTGATGAGGGCGTCTGCCACCCACAGCGCACGGTCGAACGGTGTCTCCTCCAGACGGCTTACCTTCGCCTTCACGGCCTGCTCCACCTCCACGTCCCTGATGTTGTAGGCCTTGAAGGTCTCCCATCGGTCCCACGAGTCGGTGGGCAGCCTGCGGCGGCCGTTCCTGTCAGGCTTCGAGAAGTAGCGGATGAGGGTGCGGCCCTCCTCCATCTTCCCCTCTGCCAGCCGCAGCACCTTGGCGCACTCACCGAGGGCAAGGGGGAGCCCCATCCTTGCGGCGGCAACCATCGTGCAGCGCCACTGACTCGGGTCGAGGTACTGTCCCGTGGGCATGCCGAGCCAGCGGCTCAGGCACACCCGCTCGAAGTTGGCGTTGTAGGCGGTCTTCACCACCTCGGGGTCGGTCAGGGCTGCAAGGATGTCGTCGGGCAGCGCCTCGCCCTGGGCAAGGTCCACGCACTCCACCTTCCCTCCGTCCACGCAGTAGGCGAAGAGGAGGATGGCGAAGTCGGGCGACTCCGCGTAGCGGTACACCCCGCAGGCCGCAAGGTCCACGCTGCTGTATGTCTCTATGTCAATGCCGATTTCTGTCATTTGAACACTATCTTTATCGTCTTGTCACCGTGGAATCCGGTAATGATTTCAAACTCCTCATCCGACTCCTCCTGAATCTCGATGAGGTGGGTCAGCAGTTGTGCCTTGTTCATTTCAATGGATTTTTCTTATTCTTAAATCGTAGTCGAATGCGCTCCACACCTCATAGTGCCACCATTGCTTGTGCTTGCCGTAGTACTTCATCACATACAGGAAATCGTTGGTGTGCTCGTCGCGGAACGAAAACATGACATGGTATTTATATCCTTGCCACCGGAAGGTGTGGCCATTGGGCAGAACTTCATGGGTCAGCAACTGCGCCTTGTTCATTTCCTGATGGCTTTAAGTTTGGCGTTCTCGTTGTCGAGTACGTTGCCCAACGATCTGTTGATGCCGTTGTCGAATTGTTCTATAGTGATTATTGCTTTCATTGTTCTAAAATCCTAATTGTTTGTATAGTTACTTTGCCCGTTCCTCATCGAAGCACAGTATCACTTCATCGATGTCCACGAAGTCGAGTCCGTCGTCGATGAAGACGCATTGCTTGCATACATCATTCAGCCGGTAGAGGTCGCACAGGCAGTTGTCCTCGTCGAGCATTTCCCAGTCCTTGCAGAGGTACACCTCCGCATTCTTCGGCATCTTCCGAAGTTCCTTCATCAGTTCTTGCACGGTCATGGCATCACCTCCTCTCTCGGGCATGGCTGCCGTCCGTTGCAATCCTCCTCCGTGCATCTGCAGCAAGGCCGCATCTTTGGACATGACGGATAACGCCTCACCGTACAGTCCCGGCAAATCATATTGCGTTTCATCCTCTCTTCACTTATCATGGCTTTCCCTCCTTCCACCTTTCACACACACAAGCCACAGGTCTGATAGTACGACCCCCATATTTATATCTGTCATTCTGGTCGGGCAACAATTTCTGAGTTCTCTCGTCACGTTGCCCATACTCGCACTCCATACGGTGAGGGCATTTCGATATGCACCTTACAAGTCTGTCGTTCATTCCTCGTCTCCTTTCTTCTCCGCAAGCACTTTCAGCACCCGATATTCATCAGCGAGGTGTCCCTTTGTTGACTCAAGCACTGCCTCCTCATCAGGTGAGCGGTTCTCCCACTTGATGGAATTGATGCAGGTGATGGCAGCCATGATGTGCTCCATCGCCCTCTTCACTCGGTTAATGTCTGGTTGTCTCATGGTTCATTCATGTCTAATTCGTGGTAATTACATGTTATCTTTCTCTTCTCCGTAGGCGACGGCTCCACTGGTGTTCGTCCGTTATACAAACTGTCCCTGATATACTGCTTCGCCTTCGCCAACGTCGGGAAGGTCTTGCCCATGGCGGTGTACTCATAGTGCTGACGGGCATTCACATCACTCGGCTTGCACCTGATCTCATACCCCAGCAGGAAATAGGTCTTGTCTTTTGTGTCCATTTGGTATGGTGTTTGTTGTAATGGTTTAGCGGAAAATCCGCTTGAAATAATGTTTAATTTAAAAGATCAGTATTTATGGCCAAAAAGACCAACTACACTGTGCGAGCGAGGGATGCCAAAACAGGCAGATACGTTCCCTTGAAGTATGCTGAGAAGCATCCCAGCACTACAGTTGTCGAGAAGGACAAGAAATAGTGGGAAGTGATTCCAAGACTTTTTCTGTCAAGAACCCCATCATGTAGGCAAAAGCCTCCTCACTGTCTTCTGAGAGGCTGATACCAACATTACACATCACAGCGTAGGTTGAATGGAACAACTCATGTACGAGGAATCCAACATCCTGCGCTGTTTCGGGTAACTTTGGAAGCCACACGAAGTAGGCGTTGAACTTGGGGGCATAAACTGTTCGCCCTTTTTCCTCAAAGGTGAAGTCTTCCAATAGTTCCTCCACTTCTTCCTTATCGAAATAGATGTTAAGCGTCTTCCTTGTCTGTTTCTCATCACCATAGACAATCAGTAGATCTCTGTAGAACATGTCCATGTGAAGCATATGGTGGGTCATCATCCTCATGCCTTCCCCGCCTCCTTCCTATACTCCCCATCCGTCAGTACATGCCACTTCCCTCTGTCATCCTTGCAAATCCAGTCGGTGGCTGATGCGTCATGAATATCATAATCTTTGTAGGTGTCATCACATAAGTTGAGGGCGCAGAGGTACGCCACACCATCATCGGTCTTGTCAGCGCCTAACACACATGGCAGGCGGAAGATGTCCGGCGACACATTGCCCTTCGGCACCTGGTAGGCTTCCACGATCTTCACGCCTCCGTCACCTCCGTTTCGTAAACCTCCCATCCACGGGCTTCCTCTATCAGTTCCATGGCGTCGCGCCTCGTCCTCTTGTCGGCATCCTTTGTCAGAGCCTCCAGCATGTCGGCCATCTTCTCCAGTAGCGTAGGCACGGAATAGTACTGCTCTCTGTACTCATCCTCCCAGTTCACCTCCGAGAGGTCCACGCCACCGAAGTAGTCGGGATACTCGGGTGCCTCCTCGATGTAGTTCACGGTGTTCACGGGCATCGTCTTCTGCAAGGTTACCGTCACCTCACAGTCATACTGCCGCGGCTCCGGATCGCTCTGGTTCCACGGCGCCTGGGGGTCATGCTCAGCCCCCATGGGGTAATAACCTGATTCTCTCATAGTAATTCGTTTTTGATGGTTCGTAGATGGTGCCCACGGCAGGAGTCGAACCTGCGCTCATCCTACATTCAAAAACATGCGCTCCGGCCAGTTTTACCTCTTTAGCGCATTTTCTTATCTGCCGCCTCGCACCGTCGTGCGGCTCTCGTGGGCTCGAAAACGCCCGGCTTTCACAAGTGGGGCGGATGCAAAATCGTATTTGTAATGTACAGTTAGCCGTCCGTTCGCTTACAGACATCAAAGGAATCATTCTATTCCATTCAAAACACGTCACACGGCCGCTGCCGTTAATCGCACTTTGTTACACACATATTATAATTGATTGATTGGAAATGTATACGGCGTTATTCTGAAACCTGCCGCCCCGCACAGCCCGCACTAATACCAATACATTCAATTTATGAGCGTTATCCATTTTTCCAACACAAACTGTGCGCTGCGCGTCGGGGGCGGCAGGAAGGGGCCTCACGGCTCCGATACGTGGGAGGGACGGGAGGCTCGAACTCCCTCGGGGCTGCCGCTGTTTTCCTCTACGGCTCCCGTGCTTTCCATGTTACACCAGTCCCTCTCGGTGGCCCGGCCGGTCCTCACGGACAGACAGTGCCGGTTCAGAGAAAAAAAAGCATTATTCACCAGAGTCATGTGTTCGGGGTGATGTCTATAGGTCCCACCTGATGCTGCCATGTGCCCTCGGCCTTCCGGCGGTGGCTCTCACACACATCGGCCTTCTTCACCGTCCTGCGGAGGCGCAGGCACCAACCGCGGCCACGCTGGTGGCAGTCGCTGAACGACAGGCAGGTCTTGCAGCACCTCTCCATCACCCCGGGTCAATCAGATATCGTCGTCGTCATCGTCATCGTCGAAGCCCTCGAAATCGCTCTCGGCGCTCTCCTTGTCACCGCCCAGGCGACTGTCGTCCTTCGTCTTCATCACGTTGTTGATGGCAGCGGCAATGCCCTTGTTCACGCCCTTGTCGTAGCCGTAGAACGACACCGACACCATGCCCCACATGCCGCTATACACGTCCTCCTCGTCGGTGATGGGTTGGAAGTCCTTGTCCACCACACCGGGTTTCGTGTTGCTCTTCGCGTTGATGTAGTAGTGGCCGGCATAGGCCTCGTCGTCCTTCTCCTCGTCGTCACCGTCGTTCAGGGGCAGACTGAGTTTCTTGGGTGCCTTGCCGCCCCACTTGTTGGTGGCAAACTCCTTCTTCGCGTTCTCTATCGCCTCCTCGATGGCGGCGATGGTCTTCTTCTCCTTCTTCGGGATGAGGATGCTCACGCTGTACTTGCCGTTCTCGTTGTCGCCGTCGAAACTGTGTTTCTCCAGCAGGTGGACGTAACTCAGACGGCATGGTCCGAACACCACCTTCCTGTTGATTACTTTCGGGTCTTTCATTGTCAAATCGTTTTTATGGGTTAAATCTCAAATCTATATTGTCTTTCTTTTCCGTATGCCGAGGTTCCACCTCGGCTCCGTCGTCACATCCCCGCGAAGTCCGCCACGGCGTTGTTCAGCGCGGGGCGCTTGTCGCTCTCGGGAACGAGGGTGGGCTTGCCCTGCGGTTTCTCCATCCATGCGGAGCAGAGTTCACCGAACTTCTTCCGCCCTACGGCCTTCTCCAGGTCGGTGAGGCTGCGCAGTTCCCTCGGCTTCAGGTAACTCTCCTCGGCATACCCCGCACCTTCGAGCACGGCGCACACGGCCTTCGGGTCTGTTATCCGCCGCACGCTGCGGCCTTCCACCAGTTTCCATCCGGCATAGCACTCGCCGTCGAGGGCGCGCTGCAGGGCAAACTCCTCCACATCGCCCACCCACGACTTGATGACGGCAAGGTAAGGGAGCACCTTCTCGGCCATCTCACCGGGAGAGAGCAGGCGGGGGTCGGTATACACTTCATGGGTGGTGCGGCACAGCGAGGCAAGTGCCTTGCAGCGAGGACGCACCTTGCAGAAGCGGCACCAGTCGCCGGGCTCCTGGGCGCCATTGCCCTCCCATGCCTCCCTCGCCTTCGGGCGAAGGGTGCCCTCTGCCCAGCGCAGCAGGTCGGCAGCGGCCATCTCCCACTCACTCACATGGCCGAGCCTCGGCTGGATGATGGTCATACGCACCTTGCTGATGCCGTACTCCAGGTCGAAGACCTTCCACGCGCCGAGGGCGTATATCATCATCTGGGGATTCTCGTCGGCGTCCACCCTCACGCCCTTGCCATACTTGAAGTCGATGACGTCCATCACGCCGTCGGCGATGATCACGGCGTCGGCAGTGCCGAAGGCCTCGGGCACCCACTCCGAGAAGTCGAGGCGGGTCTCCACGAGCAGACGGGCATCGGGGGTCTTCTTCCTCGCCTCCTCCAACTTGCCGATGACGGTGGCGGCATAGCCTGCCACATGTTCGTCCATGGCGGCATCGTGAAGGTCCTCGAGTTCCGCTATCTCACGGTCCTCACCGTCGGTGGGCAGACCGAGGTAATGCTTCAGCGCACGGGCGCAGTAGGCATGGGCAAGGGTGCCCTCTCGGGCAAACACGCTACCCTTGTCCTCCTCATGCTCCTCCAGACGGGGCGAGGGGGTGCAGTGCAGCCACCGGTGGGCGCTGCTCGGACTGAGTAATGCGTGCTGTGCCATCAGAACGGGGGTTGTTCCATTACTTCATTGCCTACCACTCCCAGCAGGTCCACCTGCTCCACGAACGAGCGGCGGCTCTCCTCAGCGATGTCGGGAATCTTCTCTGCACCGAGCGACATCACGATGTTCTTCACCGCGGCAGTCACCTTCTTGTGCCACAACTTATAGCCGTCAGAGGTCTTGTCCTCCCAGCCCTCACCCTCTATGCGGTCGCGGGCACGGGTCACGGCAGCCCTCATGTCTGTCACGGTAGGCACGGGGGCGGCAGCCTCGGGCTGCGGTTCCTCCTTTGGCTTGGCTTCCTCCTGGGGGGCAGCGCCCTCGGCACCTTCAGCACCGCCGGCACCCTTCTCCGTAGGCTGCGGTTCCGCCGCAGCAGCACCTTCGCCACCTTCCTTCGGGGGCCATATCTGTTCCTTCTTGTTCATGGTCACGCCTTCCTCGGTGGCGATGGCCTTCACGATGCCGGCCTCCTTCGTCGCAGGCAGCAGGTTAAGCAGGCCGCTGTGGCCGAAAGCCTCGGCTGCCTTCCTGAAATTGTCGATGCAGGCGAGAAGGCTCTCGCTCGCGTCAAATCTGAATGTTACTTTGATTTCCATATCTAAAAATGTTTTAGGGTTATGTTTCATATAGTCTGGTTCCAGAACCTCAGAATCTCAAGGCCGGTGTAGAACTTGCTGAAAGTGGTCTTGTGCATGTTGCACCTGATGAGTCCGTCGGCGGTGTACCTGCGCAGCGTGTTGCGGTGGATGCCGAGCAAGGCGCAGGTCTCGGTGATGGTGTAGCGCCCGGCAGGCTGCACGTTTGGCTTGATTCCTGTCATGGTGCTATCCTCCTATCCATTCTGCCAGGCCGCAGACGAGCAGCAGCCCGATGATTACTACGTGCGTGAGGACTACCTCTCCATGGGTGACGTCCTCGCCACTGAGGTAAGAGAAGGTGGCGCTCCTCGCTACCCACCATCTTGCGGCAGCATTGGCCGTCCTCAAGTTGTTCATGTCTATCCTTGCCATAGTCATTCCTCTCATTACTCCATTACTGTTTCCTTATACTTCCTGGCTCCGTCGTAAAGGCCCGCGTTACGCAATACAGCCTCCACGCCCTGAGCGGTCATGCCCCGCCTGGCGGCAATGGCGGCGAGAATCCTCGTGGGGGGAACACCGTCACGCACGGCTTGGGGCGCAGTGTCCTCCCACTCCTTGCAGATGGCGGCATGCGTCTCCTTACGGATGCGCTCCACCTCGTTCATCATGGGTTTGTCGTTTTGTGTCATAATCTCTTGGTTTTATAAATAGTTTTCAATATATTTGCAAAAGATTTGAAAAGATGTTGCAAAGATATAGTAAATTACTTTATCTTGCAAATTTTTACTTGATTATATTAAGTAATTAACTTTATTTAAGGATTGAAATATAGTAAACTACTATTTAATGGAAAAAAGAAATGGAAATAACTAAAAGAAATAAAGTAATTAAAGCAATGGTTGAGCATGAAAAAATGACGGTTGCTCAATTTGCTGTATCAATTGGAAAGCCATCAGCTAATTTATATGATATTCAATCAGGAAAACTGAAAGGTGTAAGTAATAAACTTGCTGATGTTATCATCGCCAAGTATCCCCATTATAATAAATCATGGCTCCTCACTGGCGAGGGCGACATGCTGACGCAGGACGTGACCCCCGTCAAAGCGGCCGAACTCAGGGAATACGAAAGGACGAAAAGTGGCAACAGGTTCTACAGGAGCGCCGAAGGGCACATCGTCATGCAGGTGCCCATCGTGCCCATAGAGGCACTGGGTAGCCCCGACGACGAGTATGCCACCATCGTCAGCGACTACGAGAACGAGACGACACTCTTCGAGGTCGACGAGGTGCACCACGGCAAGTACCTCGCATTCCGCGTCAACGGCGACTCCATGGACGACGGCACACGCAACAGTTTCGAAAGGGGAGACATCGTGCTCGTGCGCGAACTCTCACGCGACAAGTGGCTCCCGCGGCTCCACTACCGCGACTGGCCCTACTGGGTCATCGTCTTCGGCAACAACGTCCGCATCAAGCAGATCATCGGCCAGGACGAGAACACGGGCACCATCACGCTCCATTCCCTCAACCCCTCACCCGAATACACCGACTTCACCCTCCACCTCGACCAGATCTCCCGCCTCTTCAACGTAGTAAAGAAAAAACCCCGCATCATCACCTACGGATGACACGGGCGCGTACATAATATAAAATCACATGACCGACATAGAGACAATTGTCGAGGAAATCATCAGAGAGGCAGCAGGGAAAAAAGATTCCTCCGTGGCCTGGAAGCCCGACGAAGGGGAGACAAAAGAACAGTGGGAGGAGATAAAAGAATCCCTCAAGGCATACGGAACGGTAATACAACTCTACGATGGCGAAGGCGGCATCAAGTTCACTGTCAGCGAGCAGGGAAGAGCGTTCCTCACAATGGGAGGATTCAAACAACTCCGCCATGATCAGGAACTGCGGGAAAAGGAGGTCGAGGCCACAGTCAGTGCTGCTGACTCCGCTAAGAAGTCAGCGGCCTATGCAGAGGAATCAAATCAAATCGCCAGAAAGGCAAACAGATTATCCTTAGCAGCGATAATACTTGCGGCGGCAGCACTGGCGGTGTCGATCATCTCGTTAGTAACAAAATCGCAGTGAGAACTAAAAGGCCGACAACAGACGCATACATGCAAGCCAGGAGAAACTTCAACTCTGCAATCTCATCTAACAGATTTTTGTATTGATGCTGATTCTCAAGCTCTGCAATCTTACCTGACAGGTCTTTGTAAAGATGCTGATTTTCATCCTTCAAATCGTTCACTTCGCTGCGCAGCCACGAGACCTTTCTGTTGACCTCCTGAATCCACGAGAGGTTCTCGCTGATACGCCGTTTCAATGACCATTTGAACATAGGCTTCTCTTCGGGAAAAATAATCTTTGGCATACCGCAAAGATACGAAAAAAAATGTGGTGAAAGGAAAGAAAAAGCAAATAAATGGAAAAGAAATATACCGACAGCCATCAAGTAAGTGACAACATAACACTTTTCAAGGAAGACTTCGGAGAGTTCTATGTGCCTGTTGTAAGCGATCTTCTGGCACATGTCGACATATGGCTGACCGATGCTCTCGGACAACCGCATTTCTCAAGCAAGCAGGTGATTATCCTTCAAAGTGATAAAGAGCCGATGTGTAGTGAGGGCGGAATATGTCACATAATAAATCTCACAACAAAGGTTAATTACTGGTGCCAATGGGTCTACCAGTTCGCCCATGAATACTGCCACCATCTTATCAACGGACCACTGACAGGAGAGGTCAACGGTCTAATATGGTTTGAGGAGACAATCTGCGAGTTGTCATCTATGTTTTGCCTGTCTCGGATGGTTTACTATTGCGCTCATCATACCAATCCATATCTGACGCGTTATCGCCCCTCGGTCCAGGGCTATCTGGATGCCCTTTTGAGAGAAGAAGAGGACGAGGCTCCTCTCCATCTTTACATAAATAGAAATCTCCATCTATTAGAGCAGCCTGTGTACCAACGGGAAATCTACAGACATATAGCACGCCAAGTATTACCTCTATATCTTGAATGCCCATCCCTCTGGCGGATGATTCCGCATTTCGGAAATATGCATGAACGGCAGAGTCTAACTCGTCTCTTTGATCATCTGAGAGAGGAAGCCGATACCACTTATGCTGATGCGCTCCAAGAACTGAGGATAATGCTGATTGGCTCATAGGAATACCTTTTCTGCAAAGATACGAAAAAATAACGAGAAAACCCCAACAAAATGAACACCCCCGACTCAATATCCATCGTCAACAGGTTCTTCGAGGCACTCCAGCGCCTCAAGGCCGACCGGCGCATCCGCGGGAAGAAGACCTTCACCGACCGCTACGGCATCAACCGGTGGAACCTCAACTCCTGCGAGAAGTCGCCCGAGCGCGACATCTTCCAGCCGGCATGGCTCACCTACCTCGCCCGCGACTACGGCGTGTCCCCCTCCTGGCTTCTCCTCGGCGAAGGTGACTTCTACCAGGAAGCCCCAACCGGCAAGACACCGTTGAAGAAGACCCCCAAAACAGCATCGAAGAGCACCGGAAAGCCACCCGAGTAAACCCCTCAACGAGAAACCAAATGGTGCACAATCCGTGCACATGGCGACATAGCGAATTATAACCATTTAAATATCAGTCACTTACACCGCCGAATCCCACGTCTGGGGGGCGCGAGGTCGCTGGTTCGAGTCCAGTAATCCCGACAAATGCAAGAGTCAAGTGTCTGATTTTCAGGCACTTGATTTTTTTTGACACCGTTTTTGCACAACATTTGCACAACCGAGGGCTTTTTGGCATTGTAAATTGGTGTTCAGAAGTGTTAACTAACAGTGCCTTACACCTACGAAAGATTTTGAACGTTTTCTTCCCGTTTTTTGGAAAAGCCGATGTTAACCTCACCTGTCAACACAAAGCATCATCAGCGAAAGGCTTTCTTTTTTCATGTTGTTCAGCATCATCAGAGAAATCTTTGTGTTCTGTTGACTATCTCATTCTATCTCATGCAAGATGGCAGACAGGTCGACCGGCTCTCCGAGTTGGGCATATAGATTGTCATATTCTTCCTTGCTGATTTTCTTGTCATCCTTGGTCATGGAACTTGCTGCCAATTCGCCGTCCATGTCGTATTCATCTATAGAGCAGATGTTGAAGACGGCTCTGCTGTTTTTTATCAGTGTAAGGTCTGACATCATGCATCCAGTACCACAACCTCCTTGCGCTCCAACTCCATGTTCGAAGAAGTAGATCTCTGTTGCATTGAAAGAGGCGGCGAGCAGCGTGGGCTTTCCGTCGGCAATCGAGAATACCGCATTGTAGAAATGCTCCTTATCTCTGACGTACACCTCGGGCTTACCGTCGCGGTCAATATCCAACAGGCCATAGGCATCGAAAGAAGTCTCATCCTCTTCAGTACCAGCCTTTTTCGCAACAAGTCTCTTCATCTCCTGAAGATACTTGTTGATATCAAAATCCTTATGATACTTCCCGTCATCCACATAGGCTCGCATATTCATGAGGATGTCGTAATTGTCGTCTTTCTCAAAGAAAATGTTGGCGACTCGCCATTGACCGTTCTCCATCCGCATCAGCCAGCGAATGGGAATGCCTTCGAGGGTGACGGCATCCTTGACAAGAAACCTCACCTCAGCCATACCATTTGGCTGAAACTTGACCTGAATATCGTTCGCACTGACTGTCCCTTCGTAGCAGTCGTAGGTCCATGGGTCCAATGGTCCCTCTTCACCAAAGTCAAAGAAACCGCCACACTCACACTCTCGGTCGATGGCTGCTACTTCTTGGCGTATCTGCCACCATTCTTTGCTGCCGAAACGCTCATCGACGGAGGGCTTATTTTCGTCATAGTGATCCTTCAGATCATTCCAGTAGTCATAGATGGCATTCACTTGCTTGACAACGGCCGCCACGTTGTTTTGCGAACCAGACACCTCACTCTCCTTGGTTGATGCGGCATCCGAAGGAGTACTCATGGTTTTGCTGCCACAGGATATCGTTGCCGCAAAGGCAATGATCAGAAATACAATCTTCTTCATAATAAGTTTAATTGATTTTTTCAGTCTTCCGTCAGATCGCTGTATGACATTTGCTCACGTTCCGTCTCGATAAGTTTGCCGTCTTTCCATTTGTAACGGACGATTTCCACATCGTCATCGAGGCGCCAAATGCTCACAATGCACTTGTTTCCTGCATCGATTTTAGGACTGTAGATCTCACAGTCGTTATTCATTGGCTCAAATTGATGGACCTTGTCATTCCAAAGCCAGACATCGTAAGTGAAGTTGCCGAATCCGTTCATCGGTCCTGTACATACCTGGAGGTCGGGAATACCATCAAAGTTCCAGTCATCCTCGAGGATTTCACCGATGCTCCCTTTGCTCCAATTCGCGGTATCCAAAGGTAGTGACTGACTATACAGTTTCTGCGTATGACCTTTTGCATCGGTCAGATAGACGATGATTGTATCCCATCTTACTTCGTCATCTTCTTCGATGGTCTTTACTTCCGTTCGGAAAGAATACTCTGATCGCTGTGGTACATAGTCATCGTCTGTCTCAGCAACCGTTTCGTCATTCACTTTTGCCGTGTCAGCAACTGTCACTTTCCCTTCAGGCTTATTGGCGCATGCAATGGCGAATAATGCCAACAATAAATACACAATCTCTTTCATCTGGATTCCTTTATTTTGTTTTTTTTATCTTTTATCAATATCGGCTTTTCCATGGCGCAAGTCATCTTCTTCTGGCATCCGGATTGCTCCAGATATGGTGAGATGGCAAAAAGGCTACTCAGTAGCCAAGGAATTCTTTGAGACCTTTGGCCTTTTCAAGGTCAGACCTGCTCACGTAGAAGGGACCAGGGGGTACCAAATCAAGATATTTGTCCAAAAACTCCTCCCATGGCAACTTGAAATATGCGGGAGGAATGAAAAACGTCCTCGACGCACCTGCCGATCGGTTACCTGCCTGGACGAAAGCCGAATAGCCTCCTAATTGATGCTTTTGAAACCGATAGATTTCCAAATACCAATCTCTACTGTATTTACATGAGGATGACACGTCGAAGGTTTCTGTCACGGGATTCTCGTCCTCTATCCAGTCATGATGTTGTTCTATAAAGGTCTCAATGAACTCCTCACCATCGCAGTTTAACACATTGCGCTCTATCTCGCCATCATTCCACTTGAAATAAGTGACAAATTGATACTCCCCATCTACTTGTTCGATGGCGTATGACCAATTTTTCCGGAGCATCTCTTTTTTAGCCCAGGGGTAGAGTTCTTTCATTTGCTCGAAAGCCTTGTCGATATAGGCATTCACGTCATAACCATATGGAAACTTTTTGTTCATAGCATTTTGCTTAATAGTCACACTTCAATGTGCAAATATAGATAAAAAAAACGATATAATCAGTCTGTTGAGATAAAGTATTATTTTTGATGACCTAACAAATGATAAAACTTGAGAATAATAGCGAAAAAGAATGAGAAAAACATCCACCTTTTTGCGATTCTTTTCACTGAAAAATGCTATATTTGCAAAATAGTTGAACAAAAATCTGAAAACATCATGAGAGTATTATTGACAGTATTCATTTGGCTCAGCGCAATGTGCTCTGCACAGGCACAGACCAAGGCACAGATTCTGCAGTCCATCACGGATGCTTACGCACAGGCACAGGAAAGTGCCGCCAATGATGGTAAAGGAGGAAACCAACGCAAATGCCTCGACATCACTCTCCACGATGAAGGTGGCTACGCTGGACGCAATCTTACCGACGTGATTCACATCTACTACTATGAGGACCATACCTCGGCTGAGGATGGTGCGCTGCAGGTCAACAACAAACCTTACTTCATCTTGCGTGAGTTTTCATACGAAGGATACAGCTTGCGCCAGGAATTCCTTTTTGAGAGAAACACCTCCGATGAGTTGCGCGAGGATCCGCTGATCTATGCCTTCAACCGAGAAGTGCGAGAAGGTAAGGTTGATGAAAAACGATACTACTGGGAAAACGAGAAACTCGTCCAATGCGACCTCAGCACCCCTGGCGAATTGGTGGAGGATGAATACATGAAAGAAACCGCTGCTCAATACTACAAAGTGTTCGAAAATGCTTTCATGGATGTCTCCAGCAGATTCTATTAACACAACTTGCGCAAGTTTTAAAAAATCAACAAGAACAGCCTGCTTTTGGGTCAACTTGAAGAAGGAAAGAACCTGTTTTTGAGATTGTTTAATTGTGTTTCAAGCAGTTTCAGAAATCCTTAGTAAAAGGCGATAACTTAACCCATCTGTTCAGTTATCCCGAAAAATGCAAGGGTCAAGTGTCTGTTTTTCAAGCACTTCTTTTTTTTGTTGCGGCGTGACTATGTATATTGCTTTTCGATAGGGTCTTTCCAGAACCCCAACGCCGGCAATATGACTTGGACGTGGCGCTTTATCTTGTCCTTTCATCCTTCCCTTGTGCAGGGATGAGATGCTGTCCCGCAACGAGATATTCGACCCGGGCTGTGTGAGTGGCGGTGTGCTACCAGCCATGCACTCAATCCTTCCTGGCGTTGAGTGTCTTTCTGTTAATGACCTGCTTCACCTGATTAGCAATCTCGTCGTATGAAAGATTGCTGTCGGGAACGATGGGCGTCAGGAACTCAACCTCAATCTTGTGTGGTGAGACGAAATGCCTGGAGCGTGGCAATGCCTCGAAAGCCCCTCTGATACACACAGGCAAGATGGGGACCTGCAGTTCGCGGCTGAGGATGGCAAAGGTCTTCTTGAAATCGGTCAGTCTTCCGGTGCGTGTACGTGATCCTTCAGGGAAGATAATCACATTCTTGCCTCGCTTGAGCACCTCGGCCAGTTTGAGGATGGAGTCGCGGAGATTGCCCCGCTCCATGATGATAATGTTGTTGTGGCGTGCATAATACTGAAGGAAAGCCCCCCGCACGTGTTCTTCAGTGGCATAGAAGTAACTGTCTTTGAGTATTTTCATGGGAAGTCCGATAGAGACGAGTGCACCGTCGAGATAACTCTGATGGTTAGGGGCAATAATTATCGGACCTTTGGCCGGAATGTTTTCAGTACCTTTGAACGAAAGACGGTTGTAGACTTTGAACAGCAGGCGAGATGATTTCATAAGCAGCGGCATGCCGAGGTTGCCTTGAGGTAGCACCAAGCCAGAAGAGTCGGCGTTCAGGAACTCATGCCAGTCCTCTATCTTCACCTCCATGCGCGTCTTGCTATAGGCCACGTGTTCTGCCAATGCCTGGATATTCTTGAAGCCCGGTATATCGGCAGCATTGATGTTGGTGCCAAAGGTCTGCTCGATAAAGCCCTGAAGTGCTACCATGTCCAGCGAGTCGAAGGCCAGGTCGGTCTCGATGTGGTCGGTGGGGTGTATCTGTATCTGCTTCTCTTCCTCGATATATGTCTTTAAGATGTGGTATTCTTCAAAGGACGGCTCCTCTGCTTCCTCTACAGGTTTCTCCTGCCAGTCGGCCGATGTGCCTGCCGCAATGATGTCCTTAAGTTTGTAGCGCTGCAGTTTCTCCAGGCGGGTACGAGGCAGTTCGCCACGATATACAAACAGGCTCATGAGTTTCTTGTAGTTGGTCACCGTGAGGTTATAAGGTTCCAGTACCTCGCGCTTCAGCGTCTCTTCCACCTCTTCGTCCGTCAGGTTCCTGGCCCATTCCTCTTGTGGCACGATGATGGCTCGCAGCATGTCACCATCCTGCACGACGGCAGTTTCCTTTACTCGCTCTGTGTATTTCTCCAGTTTGTATTCTATCTCACTGGGCTGCACATTCTTGCCATTGGAGAGCACGATAATCTCCTTGCTACGGCCAGTGAGATAGAGACGTCCGTGGTCGTCGAAGTGACCGAGGTCGCCCGTGTGCAGGAAGCCGTCCTTGTCGATGACACTTGCCGTCTCATGAGGACGGTTATAGTAACCCTGCATGACGTTGGGCCCCTTGGCGCAGACTTCACCGTTCTGAATCTTGCACTCCATGGCTGGGAGCGGCTTGCCCACGCAGTTGGGAACCAAGTCGCCGGGTCGGGTGAAGGCTATCATGGGAGCAGCCTCAGTCATGCCGTATCCTTCGAGCAGTTCCAAGCCCAGAGTCTGCAATCCCAGTGCTATCTCGCGCTCAAGGGCAGCGCCTCCGCTGACCAGATACTTGATGCGTCCGCCCATCTTCTTGCGTACGGCCTTGAAGATGAAACGCGAGAAGGCCACGCTGTTCATACGTGCACACAGACTGAAAAGTCCGCGTGTAAGGGCACTGGCATCAATTTTCTTCTTGATACCTCCATAGAGCGTCTGCCATAGCCGCGGTACACCAATCATGATGGCAATCCTGCCTCTCTGCATGGTGTCCATGATGTCGGGACCTGACATCGACGGGCAGATGGCCACACCACCACCCACATAGAATGGCATCACGACTGTTCCCACCAACGGAAGCACATGATGCAGGGGCAACAGGATGAGCGTGCGACGTTCGGGTGTGAAAATCGGCACTTCCTCTGAAACGGCATGGATATTGACCAATATATTCTGAAACGATAGCATCACTCCCTTAGGCGCCCCCGTTGTCCCCGAAGTATAGATGATGAGGGCCGTATCCTCCTCCTTGTATGCAATCTCTGCTTTGGTGCCGTCTGTTTCTGCCGTTTCATAGTCGTCTATCAGGTGAATGTCCACCGGTTTGCCCGTCTCCATGACAGCCGCCTTCATCACCTCCATCTTCTCGCGTGAAGTCCATACACACACGGGATTGCAGTCGTTGATGATATAAGCCACGTCGCTCACCGTAGAAGAAGCATCCACCGGAACAGCGATGCCATGGTTAGCCCATGCCGAGTAGAAAGCGTAGATCCATCCTTCGCGGTTTTCCGAGAAAATGAGCATTCTTTCTCCTGCTTTCACCGTTGACTTCCGGCTGTATAGCGCGATGCGCTGAAGGAGTTCGGTGTAAGTGATGTTACGCTCGCCAGAGATAATGGCAATACCAGTAGATTCTTTAATCATTATCGTCGTATTATGTGTTAATCTTGAAAAATGCCTGCGTATGGAAGCAGACCATTCGTGTCGACCGGTTTTCCAAGCACTTGAAATGTAGCCGCAATATGAACAGTCTTCACCTCATAATTGGCTGTGTTTGGCAGTATATTTGTTGGTGTTGTAACCTTTGTGTGGTTATCTTATGCAAAAATACTCTTTTTCATGAATATAATGTGGAATATTTTTGTATATTTGCAGAATCATGCGCAATGAACAATAAATTTAATACAATGACAGAAGTCAAATCAAAGAAACCTTTGCTGGAAGCCATACAGAATGGCGAGCAAATCATCAAGGTTACCGCCCCAAAATTTCTACTGGCATGTCTGGTCGCAGAAGAGTGTGATAATGACAAGTCGAATATCAAGAAATTTCTAGACTCCATTTTGGGCTCGAGAAATTGGGTCTATACGCAAGACAGGCCCTCACTCAGGGTGAGTTTGGTCAACGAGAAGGGTAAGGTCTGGTGGATGTTCATCGATCTTTCGATGTGTTCAACCGCCCTTGGCATCATCGACATCCTGAACGACACCTATGCCAAAATCAAGGTAGAGAAGGATGAAAGAGGCAATCTGACAGGCTATGTCGAGATTCTTGTTTAGTTGTCGCAAATGTTTTTTCACGCGAATGGGAATGAAGAAGCAAAGCAAGAATACAAAAGTCGCAATTCTCGTCATCATGCTGCTGGCACTGAACAGCCTCACTACCGTGGGGCAAGACCGCAGGCTCCCCGAAGTGAAGACTCGTCATATCAGTGAGATACGCCTGAGTGACCCTGCCATCCTTGCCGACTCCGCGTCGCAGACCTATTACATGACCGGTACGGGCGGCCTGCTTTATTCGAGCAAGGACCTGGAGCACTGGACAGGTCCATTCATCGTGGCGAAGACCGACTCTGCGTCGTGGATGGGGCCATCTCCGATGATTTGGGCGGCAGAGTTGCATCGATATAATGGCAAATACTACTATTTCGCCACATTTACCAACCGTGAAGTGAAAATAGGTGTGGTTCGCGGCAATGTCATCGAGCGGCGAGCCTGCCATGTGTTAGTGAGCGACAAGCCCGAGGGGCCCTACGTCCCGATGGCAGACAAGACCTACCTGCCCGCCGACCGCCCTACCCTAGACGGTACGTTCTGGGTGGATAAAGACGGGAAGCCCTATATGGTTTTCTGTGGTGAATGGCTCAGCAACTGGAACGGCACCATGGAGAAGATACGGCTGAAAGACGACCTGAGCGGAAGCATCGGCCAGCCCAAGGTGCTGTTTCGTGCCCACGACAGTCCATGGAGCCGGGAAGAAGAAGACGGCGTGGTGAAGCCCAACAAAGTGACCGACGGTCCGTTCCTTTTCCGCACGGCGACAGGGCGGTTGGGCATGATTTGGACCAGTTGGGTATACAGCACCTATACACAGGGAGTGGCCTATTCGGAGTCGGGCACCCTCGACGGCCCCTGGATTCAGGAGAAGGACCCCATCACCCCACCCGACTTCGGCCACGGCATGCTGTTCAAAACGCTCGATGGCAGGTGGATGATGTCTGTGCACAGCCACAAGAGCGTAGACGGCCATTACATCCGTATCCCCCATCTGTTCGAAATCGACCTCAGCGGAGACAAACTTGTGGTGGGCAAAATGGTGCTGTGAGTGATACCGATACCGACCATTTTTATTTTATAAGGTACACTAGAGTCTATTATTCTTTGCTCAATTCCACTATGGCGTCATCTCGCGCTTGTCGGGCTCAACATCAACGGGTTCTTTGAAGCATTCCATGATGCCCTCCCCTTCTGCTTTTGTCAGTTCCACGCCATCCTTGAAATAAGTGCTCACCATGTCGTCGGCCGTGTTGTCCCAATCTTGCTGGTCGACAAAACGATAAAGCGGACTGCTGTCCTTCAGCACCACGTAATCGGCACGCATACAACCTGTTCCGCATCCGCCTGACGAGCAAATGGCGGCAGCATCGGGGAAGAAAGAGAAATGAGTCTTGTAATAGGTAGACGAGAGCATTTGGATATTCTCCTGCCTGATGCTGTAGATGGCCTGGTAGTCCTCATTGTCGGAGAAGAGCCAAAGTTCGGGGTTGTGGTCCTCGTCAAAATCGTGGAGGCAATACTTGGTAAAGTTGATGTGCTCTGCCAACCCATACTGGTCATTATACATCCTCTCCATCTTGTCGAGATGCTCTATGGTGGAGGAATACCAATGCGGCCTCATGCCGTCCCATTTGTAGGTGTGCTTGATGAAGCATCCCCAGGGCATGATATATTCGGTCACCACCACATCCTTGCCCACACGCGGAAGTTCGATAGACACGGCGTCAACGGCTTCACCCAAAGGATAGGCAGGCTTGAAGTCTGTCAGCGGATGGCGCTCAGGTGTGAGTGTGCGTTTCGATTTGTCGTAGTCGTAGAAGAGCACGATAGAATAAGGATAGACGCCTACCGACTGGCGGAACATCACGGCGAAAAGCCTATGCCCATTGGAACGCCGCCACACACAAGCCGAAAGGTCCTGTCCGAAGTCACCCAACTCCACCGCGCTCACGTAGCCGTTGGGGCGGTCGATTTCGAATTGGTAGCAGTCCTCTTGTGCAGCAGGGTTCTCGCCATCTGTCAGTATGGCGGTGCCCGGCTCTGTAGGCCACACCCTATTGAAAGCGGTGAGCAAGGAGAAGATATTCCCGTCTCTCACACCAGTGATAACCTTTTTCGACCATCCCCTTTGAATGGTCTCCAATTCTATCAGATTCTGGCAGTATGCCGTGCACAGCGATGCGCTGAACACCAGCAACAACAGTATTCTTTTCATATTGGGGTTGTTTTTCTTTATTACAATATTACTTACGACGACCATTTCGCCTTACTATTTGCAAAGATACTGTTTTTTGCCAAACTATTATTGTGATGCGGTGTTTTCTTTCGTAATTTTGGAATATGGGATGGTGGATAGTGCCGAATCTTCGACGACTAAACGTGGGGATATGACAGCCACACAGGTGCAGAAACAACAAGACCAGAGACAACAAATATCCGGCTCTGGTGTCGGTCGCGCTATCGACAAGGTGGCCAAGCAGCGTGGTGGTTCAAATGATAGCAACCGTGAATGGGAAGTCGGAGGACATGGGTATGAGGAAGATGACAGGTCAATGAGGAGATGACCTTATTTCTATTTGCCAAAGCCTATTTATTTTGCTTTTTCTACTTAATATAATAATGTAATTTCCTTTTTTTTCTTAATTTTGCAGTCAATACGGAAAAACGCAACCATGCAAAACAACTCCGTATCTCGACTAAGAACCAAAATCGCCTATAGGCAAACAACATATAGAACTCCCTCGCAGTGCAAAAAAGGTTTGGTCACCTGTCGAGACACTGCTTGGGAGTCTCTATTTGCTGGTATATGGAACTAATCAATAACGTCAACAAGACGCTTAAAGAGGACATTGTGGTTCAGATGAAACAAGGAAGCCGGTTAGCCATAGCGGCCTCCTGTTTCTCTATCTATGCCTTCCAAGAGTTGAAGGAGGCGTTGAAGGACATCAAGGAACTACGCTTCATCTTCACCTCACCGACTTTCACCACGGAAAAAACATCCAAACAGCAAAGGGAGTTTTACATTCCCCGGCTTAATCGTGAACGCACATTGTATGGATCCGAGTTTGAGGTGAAGCTGCGCAATGAACTCACCCAAAAGGCCATTGCCCGTGAGTGTGCTGAATGGATTCGTCAAAAGGCATGTTTCAAGTCGAATAAGACAGACGAACAGATGATGGGGTTCATATGTCTTGATGATTACAGTTATTCTCCGATAAACGGTTTTACAACAGTTGACCTTGGAAGTGAGAAGGGCAATAATGCTTATATGATGATTCAGAAAGCTGAAGCACCTTTCTCCAAGGCTTACATTGACTTGTTTAACCAGATTTGGTATGATGGCAGTCGATTGCAGGTGGTGACTGAGGAAGTTATCGACAATATCAGCAACGCTTATAAGGAGAACGCCCCAGAGTTTTTGTATTTCGTAGCGCTATACAACATCTTCAATGAGTTTTTGGAGGACATCAGCGAAGACGAGTTGCCAAATGAGGCCACAGGATTCAAGAACTCCCAGATATGGAACAAACTCTACAATTTCCAACGTGATGCGGCATTGGCTATCATCAACAAGCTGGAGAAGTTTAATGGCTGCATTCTTGCAGATAGCGTAGGTTTAGGAAAAACCTTCACCGCCCTGTCGGTCATCAAGTATTTTGAGAGTCGAAACCGAACCGTCTTAGTGCTTTGTCCCAAGAAACTCTTTGAGAACTGGAACACCTATCGGCAGAACTATGTCAACAACCCCCTGGCCCGCGACAGATTCAACTACGATATTCTTTACCATACCGACCTATCACGAGACCGTGGCCAGTCAAACGACCTTGACCTGGAACGGATCAATTGGGGCAACTTCGACCTGGTGGTCATAGATGAAAGTCACAACTTCCGTAATGGCGGCAAGGTGTCAACTGACGAAAACGGAGAAAACCCCAAAGAGAATCGTTATCTCCGATTGATGAATAAGGTCATTCGTGCCGGTGTGAAGACTAAAGTGCTTATGCTCTCTGCAACTCCTGTCAACAACCGCTTCAACGACCTTAAAAACCAGTTGCAGTTGGCCTACGAGGGAGAGTCTGCCGCTTTTGACAAACTGCTGCCAACAGACAAGGGTATAGATGACATCTTCCGTCAGGCGCAAGGATCATATAATATTTGGGCAAATCTTCCACCCGAAAAGCGAACCACCGAGCGGCTACTCCAGATGCTCGACTTCGATTTCTTCAAGCTCCTCGATGCAGTGACGATTGCACGAAGCCGCAAGCATATCCAGCAATACTACGACACTTCCGACATCGGGAAATTTCCCGACCGTCTGAAACCTATTTCCCGGAATCCTCACCTGACTGACCTTGACACGGCCATCAACTATAACGAGATATTCGACCAGTTGCAATTACTGCACCTGGCCATCTATGCACCGTCAGCATTCATCCTTGACACGCAAATGTGGAAATACACCACAGAGGACGGAGACACTGGACATAGGCTGAGCATTGAAGAGCGTGAGCGAGGCATCCAGCGGTTGATGAACATGCAGCTGCTGAAACGTCTGGAATCATCGGTCAACTCATTCCGGCTGACACTGACACGTATCAAGGACTATATGCAGGAAACTCTTGATGTCATCAACCGATTCAAGAAAGGTGAGCGTTTCGCCACTGTTGATGATTACGAGAAAGCTGACACCGATGAAGACGAACAGGGCTTCACCATTGGAAAGAAGAAAAACCGCATCCTTTTGGAGGATATGGACTATATTTCCTGGCAGCGTGAGATAGAGGAAGACCTTGAAATCATCCGTCTACTTCTGCTCATGCTCCAAGACATCACACCCGAGCACGACAGCAAGCTACAGCAGCTTATCGTTGACCTCAGAGATAAATTTGCTAATCCGATAAACGGTGACAACAAGAAAGTCCTTGTATTTACCGCTTTCTCCGATACGGCAGAGTACTTGTATAATTGTCTCGCCAATGAAATCAAGACTAAACATGGCTTGAATGTGGCCTTGGTCACAGGTGATGTGGAAGCGCGAAGTACATTGAAGTTGAGAGAGAAGTTGGACTTCAACAAAGTGCTGACGCTATTCTCCCCTATTTCCAAGGAACGTGAGGCGCTTTATCCTAATATCAAGGAAGAAATTGATGTGCTGATAGCCACCGACTGTATCTCCGAGGGTCAGAACCTTCAGGACTGTGACTACCTGCTCAACTATGACATTCACTGGAATCCTGTGCGAATCATCCAGCGTTTCGGACGTATTGACCGTATCGGCTCTAAAAATGCTCAGATTCAATTGGTCAACTACTGGCCCGATATGACTCTTGATGAATACATCAACTTGAAAGGCCGTGTAGAATCCAAGATGAAAGTGACTGTCATGACGGCAACGGGCGATGACAATATTCTCTCTCCAGAGGAGAAAGATGATTTGGAGTACCGTCGTCAGCAGCTCAAACGACTACAAGAGGATGTCGTCGATTTGGAGGAGATGAACAGTGGTGTAAGCATTATGGATTTGGGGCTGAATGAATTCCGACTTGACTTGTTGGAATACATGAATGCCAATAACGACGTGGAACATACGCCTTTCGGCTTACACGCCGTTGTTAGGGCTAATGAAAACGCTCCAGTCGGAACAGTCTTTGTGCTGAAAAACCGTACTGCGGGGGTTAACATCGACCATAAGAACCAGTTGCACCCGTTTTATATGGTCTATGTCAAGGAAGACGGTGAGGTGCTGGTGGACCACCTGCACCCGAAAGATTTGCTTGACAAGATGCGACTGCTATGCAAGCCAATGACAAAGCCAGACGTAAAACTATGCCGTGACTTCAATAAAGAGACTCGCGACGGATTGCGTATGGACAAATACTCGGAATTGCTTGGCAAAGCCATCCAATCCATCATTACCAAAAAGGAAGAGTCTGACATTGACAGTTTCCTCGAAGGTTTCGCTGCAGATCTATTTGAGGAACACTTTGTTGGACTTGATGATTTTGAACTCATCTGTTTCTTGGTAATCAAGTAGAGCCTATGTATCAATTGCCACAATCCACACTTATTAACCGACCGCTATACAAGAAAGCGGTCTTTGAGAAGTTCAACTTGAAAACGGCTGAACGTGACCGCTTTGATGCGGATGTGAGTCGTATGGCGATTGTAGCGCAGATTTCCACGAAGACAGTACCTGCACTCGGTAGCGGCAAGGACGTGCCTACCTTCTATGTGTTACAAGTTCAGATGAAACGAAAGGATTACGACACTAAGAACATCCTTATGCTTCATAAACTGATTCCACAACATATCATCTTCGCTCTACAATTTGAACAGCAGACGCAGTTCTGTATCATCCACACTCGTTTGCAACAATCAGAATGGTTTCCAACGGACAATGCAATCATTTCCCTGAAAGGCTTGACTCTCGATGATGTGTGGAACAATATCGTCGCAGAGATAGGCAACCTCGATGGCACATCCGAAGAAAGCATAGAACAACAAATCATCAAGCGAGAACAAAGAGCCAAACTGCTCCAGCAGATAGAATCTCTCGAAAAACGTTGTCGTTCAGAAAAGCAGACACGTAAGAAATATGAGTTACATCAGCAATTAATTAGGTTAAAGGAGGAATTGAATGCTTAATAACGAAGAATTACGCTATAAAATAGCAACCATATATCTGAAAGAGATATCCCTAAAGGGTAGATACACTGAAATTGGTTTTTTGAATAAAAAAGCCAAGGATACATTATTGAGTGGATTATCCCAAGAAGATAATAGATATTGGTATTTGTATATTGATTCTGCAAAAAATCTCCTTATTGAACAAGACCTTATGGTTTTAACGGAGAAAGAGAATTTTGCAGATTTGACAGAAAAAGGATATAAAGCTGCGAAATACGCGACTATCACTGACTATTTTTTACACGAGGAGAAAAAGAAAAAAATTGGAAAACAATTGGAATTTGGAGAAAAAATTGCAGTTATCGTATCTGCCGTAATTACTGTTGTCATTCCTATTATAGGATTGATAACAAAGAAATTAGAACTTGGTTTATTGGTGGCCATCTTCTTTGCGGGATTAGTAATTGGTTTTTTTATTGATAGATTAATTAAAAGAGTATCTTAATGACCAAGAAATTAGATACAAAATCTATTGAAGAAATAGGAGTTGGTGAAATAAGAAAATATTTCAATTATAGTTCCACCATATCTCCGGAAATCCCAACGGGAGACAAAGGTCCCGTATGGGATGGCTCATTGTTGTTGTATTCTGCGGATGGGAAAAACAGAAACTCATCGATGATTGGACCTATTCATACGCAGGTTAAGGCAACATGCAATACAACGATTCCATCATCAACTGCAAGATATAAAGTTAAGGTTGAAAATCTGTCTATTTATCAGAATAATCTTGGTGTCGCATTTTTCCTTGTATATATCAACCCACAAACAAAGGATAGCAAGATTTTCTATTCCCTTTTAGCTCCGATGGAACTTAAACATTACATAACGAAGGCCAATGGGAAAAAAAACATCTCCATTGAATTAAAGGCGCTGCCTCCATTGGATAGGGAAATTGAAAATCAATTTCTTGATTTTTATAATGACTGTAAAAGACAAGCTAATTACAGCCAACCGATTTTCTTACAAGACATAGAAGATAATGTTGAAAACCTGAAATTTCATTTTACATACGAGAGTAAGAACAGGTTTGATTTGATAAAGTATATTACAACAAAGAAGCATTTCATTTACGCCACATTGAAAGGGGATCCTACAAGTACCCTTCATCCTATAGGAGACCATCGGTTTCAACTAAAGGCTGTACAAGAGGTTAATCTTAATATTTCAGTTGGGAACAAGACCTATTTTGATAAATGTTTTTTAGAAGTTGAAAATGGTGAGGTCTTTGTTGTTGTAAAGGATGTAATGAAATTCCATCTTCCAATGGAATCAGATTTACCCTACACAGGAAAGATTAATATTACCCCAACATACCATACGCTTTCTCAAAAAATTCATACATTGGAGTTTTTGATTGATATCATAAAAACAAAATCTTTTTATGTGGATGGCTCTAAAATGACAGTTTCCAATATTAGTGATAATGATTTTGTTAATATTAAGGAAGATTTGGATAGCTCCGTCAATTTAAGTAAAGTACTGGAGCTATTGCATGTCAACAAAGACCTTGACATAAGCCATCTTACTGATAATGAGATAAGGAATATCAACTTTTTAATCAACTATTTCTTATTTCATAAGGAGAACGTTATGCCAAACATCACTCCACCACAATTAGTAAAGATGGATATATCCAACATCTCTATATTATTTTTTGTAGACGAAATTGAAGGTTCTGGAAAGCTAAGGGTAAAATCAGCTTACGACCTTAAATCCATTCAGTTTTATACTATAATTGATGATGAAGACAAAAAGGTTGTAGTTCCGCCCTATGTGGGTTATGGAAAGATTGCATTTAGAGACGTTGACAACATCAACTATTCTGATATTCTACCGTCATTTAAAGAGACACAATCCAATGATAATAGGTTTTATCAAGCTATGAATTGGACAATTCTTAGAATGATAATGGGCTATGATGCTCAAAAAAAACATAATAAGTTGTTGTTGGAAACAGCTCTTGAAATGTCGAATTGGTTAGAGGCTGAAGATCCTGATAAATCATCTCATTTCATCCATGTCATTAATCGGTTACAGATAATTAAACGATTACGCAAGTTAACCAAAGAGGAAGAAGATATATTGATGTCTATTCTTGAATTGGCAGACTGTAGTGATGAAATGAAATTTGCCGCGCACTTGTTGCTTGACAACACAGAAATGGCTAAAAGATATTTTAGCAGACTGGAAAAATCAATGCAACAACAATATAAAAATGAATTTCCACTTTATAATCTCATAGATTACCATTACAATTATGAATAAACTAAAAATGCAGACCACAGATATTGTGGATGAAAACGTCAGGAAGATTGGGGAACTATTTCCCAACTGCCTGACAGAACGGCTGGACGAGAACGGACGGTCAGAAGTTGTAATAGACTTCGATCAACTCAGACAAGAATTATCAAAGAATATTGTCGAGGGAACTGAAGAACGCTACCAGTTCACATGGCCTGACAAACGTAATGCTATTCGTTTGGCAAATGCGCCAACAACGGACACACTGCGTCCAGTTCGTGACAATGAAACCAAACCAACAGGAGCAGATAGTTCAGGGAAACCTTATTGCAGTACAGGCAGCGTAAACTTTGACACAACACAGAACCTCTATATAGAAGGCGACAATCTTCAAGTGCTGAAACTGCTGCGTGAGAACTATCTCGGCAAAGTGAAGATGATTTACATCGATCCACCATATAATACGGGCAACGACTTCGTTTATAACGATGATTTCGGAATGGATGCTTCAACATGGAGTGATAGTAGTGGTGACTATGATGAAGAAGGTAATTGGCTAACAGATAAGTATACTATAAATACAGAGAGTAATGGGCGTTTCCATACTGACTGGCTCAATATGATTTATCCTCGTTTGAAGGTAGCAAAGGATTTGTTGAGCGAGGATGGGGCGATATTCATTTCAATAGATGACCGCGAGGCAGAGAACCTTATTAAGGTTTGCAATGAAATATATGGAGAATCATGTTTCGTAGCAAATATCAGTTGGCAAAAGACATACTCTCCAAGAAATGATTCTAAAGGTGTACCAGCAGAAAAAGAATGCATTGTCATTTATAGCCGTTATCCAGGTTGGATTCCTAATCGTCTGTCACGAACAGACGAGATGAATAAAATGTATGGGAATCCGGATAATGATCCTAAAGGTTCATGGAGAAATGATAATGCCTTCGCTTCAGAAGCAAAAACACACCAAGGTATGGTCTACGCTATTCAGAATCCATTTAATGGTAGTATGATATACCCCTATGCAAATGGACACTGGCGCTATAGCCAACAAGAGATGTTGAACCATATGAACGGCTGGTGCGAATATGAACTAAGAGATATAAATGATGCTGATTCTCGGGCTAAAATATGCGGTGTTGATGTCAAAGATGTGCGTTCTGGAGTTAAAGCAATTGTACTTAAAGAGAGTTTGGAAGTTTCCAAAATCAAAGCAGAATTTGTACTTCAAAGAGGACAGTGGCCTAAATTCTATTTTACGAAGAATGGTTCAGGTGGAATCGGACGAAAGACTTATTTGTCGGAAGTAGAAGGGAAGATGGTCACTAACCTGTGGCCTCATACTGAAGTTGGACATACAGACGAAGCGAAAAAAGAATTGAAAGCACTCTTTGACGGTGATATTCCATTTGATACGCCTAAGCCAGTCCGTTTGCTTAATCGCATTGTTCAGATTGCAACCGATGAAGATAGTACTGTACTCGACTTTTTCTCGGGCTCTGCCACAACTGCACATGCTGTGATGCAGCACAACGCTTCCAATAGTGCTCACCGCAAATTTATCTTGGTACAAATACCAGAAAATGTTGATAATAAATATGGCAATCTTTGTGAAATAGGCAAAGAGCGCATCCGTCGTGCGGGAAAGAAAATCAAAGAGGAGTCACCACTAACCACACAAGACCTTGATACAGGCTTCCGTGTATTGAAACTCGACTCGTCGAATATGCCGGATGTCTATTACACTCCATCAGAGTTTAATGAGCAGAAACTCTTTGACGACAACATCAAGCCCGACCGCACAGAGGAAGACCTTCTTTTCCAGACAATGATAGAACTTGGCATTGAGTTGAGTGCCAAGATTGAAAAGCGCAGCATTGCCGGCAAGACGGTCTGGAGTGTCAGCGACGGTTACCTGATGGCTTGCTTCGATGAAGAAGTAAACGAGACGACCATCACAGAGATAGCCCGTCAACACCCTTACTATTTCGTAATGCGTGACAGCAGTCTTGCCAACGACCAAGTTGCCGACAACTTCGAGCAGATTTGGAATGAGTATAGCAAAGACACAGTTAGAAGAATTATTTAATAACAAAGACAATAATGGCTACAATTAAATATCTTCGTGGTTCAGAATGGCGCAAATGGGATTTGCATATTCATACGCCTGAAACGGCTAAAAATAATCAGTTTGGTACTGGAGAATCTGTGTGGGATGAATATATTTCTAAATTAGAATCTAATAAAGATATAGCCGTATTAGGTATTACAGATTACTTCTCAATCGACAATTACAATTTTTTGAAAGAGAAACAAAGTGAAGGTCGCTTGGAGGGGAAGTATCTTATACCAAACGTGGAATTAAGAATATTACCTGTAACTCAGAAAGATATCCCTATCAATCTTCATGTTTTATTTAATCCGATACTTACAACTGAAACTATTGAAAGGGAGTTCTTTCAGTGTTTGAAATTTAGATATTTGGGTAATGAATACTCATGCCTAAAACGAGACCTAATAGCGTTAGGGAGAGCATATAAGAAAAATGCTTCATTAGAAGAAAAAAGTGCAAAGAAAGAAGGTATCTCTCAGTTCAATATCAGCTATGATACTTTATGGGAAATTGTCAATAAGCCAAGTTTACGGGAATCTGTTATAATAGCTGTTTCAAATAGCAATAGGGATGGGAATAGTGGAATCCAACACTCCTCATTAGCAGCGACGAGACAAGAAATATACAGAATGTCTGATATTATATTCTCAGCGAATGACAATGATATCCAATATTTCTTAGGAAAAAAAGGTGATGATAAAGCAACTATCAAGGCGAATTATAATGGATTAAAACCATGTGTGATTGGAAGTGATGCTCACTCTATGGAGTCTATTAATGTATTCCCTAACAACAAATGTACTTGGATAAAAGCAGATCCGACTTTTGAAGGATTGAAACAAATTATATATGAACCAGAGGGTCGTGTAAGAATTCAAGAAATGAATCCCAATAATAAAGCTGGATATCAAGTAATTGATACAATTGTCTTAAACGAACCAGGATTTTGGAATGGTGAATTATATATGAACCCATACTTAAATACTATCATAGGAGGTCGCTCTACAGGAAAATCAACGCTTCTTCAATGTGTTGCAAAAAAACTTGGACAATCTATTGGTATAGACGAAGATACTAAGAAGGGGCTATTTATTAAACAGCACTACGAATCAATATCTATAAAATGGAAGGATGGAGAAATAGATACCCCAAGAGAGATAATGTTCTTTCCACAAAATCACATGATTGATCTGGCGAGTGACCCTAAGGAATTAAATTCGCTACTCGAAAAGATTGTAAATGAAAAAGATAGCTATCACTTGTTGGATGATTATAAAAAATTCTTAGGTCAGTCCCAAATTACAATATCAGGTCAAGTCAACCAGTTGTTCCTAGAACAATCTAAAATCAACAACCAGGTAGCATTGAAGAAACAAAAGGGTGATGAAAAAGGCATTGAATCAGAAATACAAAAAATCAAAGAAAAAATAGAAAAGATAAAAAGTGATTCTCAAATTTCCGAAGATGAGATAAGAAGTTATAATGAGTTGACTACATCTATAGCCCAAAAACAAGGAGAAATCAAAATAATAGAAAGTGATATAAAAATATTAAACGAGATAGTCCCAGAGAATCTTTTTAATTCTTATTTTAAGAACGAATTGGATTCACTATCTGAGGAGGAAAGAAATAAATTGACAACAAAACTTGAAGAAATAAAGAAAATTGCATTAGAAAATTGGAGAAATGAGTTGTCCAAAGAGAGAGAGTTCTTACAAAATTTAAAGCAAAAAAAGGCCCAAGAAGTAGAATCCATCCAAAATGCAGATGTATACAAAAAGGGATTTGAGTATTTCCAAAAGAATAAGGAATATAGGGAGCTTCAAGAACAATTAAAAGTTGAAGTTGAAAAACTTGCTTCTATCAAGGAGTTAGACAAAATAATACAGCAGTTGAAAATAAACATAGATACTTTAGTACAAAGTATTATTGATAATCATTTTGATTATTATAACAAGTTAAAAGACTTGAAGGACAATTTGTTGTTTGAATATTCAGATGTCTCTATTAGTTTAAAAAGATCTCTAAAAGTAGAGCGATTGAGGTCATTCCTAGAGGAAAGGCATAATCTTCGTGGGTACGAGAGACAAGGATATATTGACAATTTTGTCAAAGAATACAAATTAGAACATATTAAAGAAATAACGAAACAATATTTGATGGATGCTTTATCTAATCGACTTGAATATAAAGGTGGCTATGTGGCAAATAATGTTGCTTCAGAATTATTATCCACGAATTGGTTCGATATCACCTACTATCTTGAATATGAAAAAGATTCATTTGATGATATGTCGCAGGGAAAGAAATCTTTCGTGATATTGAAATTATTATTGGATTTTAGTGACAAGAAATGTCCAATTCTATTGGATCAGCCAGAAGACAGCCTAGATAATAGGGCAATTTATAATGAATTGGTAGAATACTTAAGGAAAAAGAAACTTGACAGGCAATTGATAATTGTTACCCATAATTCTAATGTCGTTGTGAGTGCTGATTCTGAGAATGTTATTGTTGCCAACCAAAATGGAACTGAGAATAAGAATAGAGATAGTCTTAAGTTCCAATATGTAAATGGGGCGTTAGAGAATACTATGCCAAAGAATTATAAAGAAGAATTGGTCTTAGAATCTCAAGGAATAAGAGAGCATGTGTGCGAAATACTTGAAGGTGGAATTGAGGCGTTTAAGAAAAGGGAACAAAAATATGGCATCTAACTTATGAAACAAATATACGAATACGAAATACCAGACGGATGCGGTGGAGCAGATTTGGGAACAATCTAGCAAAGAAACTGTACTTCGCATACTTATTGAAGTATCCATTCGTTTATAGAAGAAAGGATAGAAGATGATAACAAAAGAAGAAATACCCGAATTGCTGCATAGCACAGAAACCTTCCGTGTGGAGCGTACCACCTCGACTAGCGACATGGATAAGTTTCAGGAAGCGATCTGCGCTTTCTCCAACGATTTGCCCAACTCACGAAAGAAGGGCTATCTGATATTGGGTGCCTACGACAATGGCACTTTGTCGGGACTGAAGGTTACAGATGCTTTGTTGAAGAAAATTGCAGCAATCCGTTCCGATGGAAACATCCTGCCAATTCCTGTGATGAGCGTGGATAGGTTCGTCTTCCCCGAGGGTGAACTATTGGTGGCAGAGGTGACACCTTCCATGTTGCCGCCAGTGCGCTATCGTGGACGCACCTTCATCCGCATTGGCCCGCGTCGTGACATTGCCACAGAAGCAGAGGAACGAATCTTGGCAGAACGCAGAATGTCGTTCATGGCCACCTTCGATACCACACCGTGCTTTGCGGCCAAGCTCAGCGACATCGATACAGATTTATGCCGCTCGAAGTATCTGCAACCACTTCTTGGAAAGGAGATGGTGGAAACAGACAGTCGCCCTATAGAGGAACAAATGACCGCCGTTGGTATGTATGACTTGGAACACAATTGTCCCACGTATGCCGCTTTGGTGTTGTTTGGCAAACATCCCCGTCGTTTCATGCCAGGCCTGTATGTGCAGTATGTCAAGTTTAAGGGTGAGGACGTGACAAGTGAAGTGGAGAACGAATTGCAATTGGAAGGCAACTATTGTAAACTTCTGCCACGACTGGAATCACTCTTGGAACTGTCGGTTATCAAGAAGAAACCTGTGTTCGTTTCGCTATTACGCGAAGAGTTGGTGAGCAACTATCCCTATACGGCCATTCGTGAGTTGCTCTTGAATGCCTGCATGCACCGCGACCTGCAGAGCAACACGCCGTTGCGTTTCTATGAGTTTGCCAACCATCTTGAAATACTGAATGCCGGTGGCCTGTATGGAAACGCCCGGCCTGAGAATTTTCCAAGAGTGAACGACTATCGAAATCCACTTATAGCCAGTGCCATGAAGACTTTTGGCTATGTCAACATGTTCAACCGTGGTGTAGGTCAAGTGCAAGCAGACTTAAAGGAAAACGGAAATCCACCTGCTGAGTTTGATGTCAACTTAATCACAGCATTCAAGGTGGAAGTAAAATTGGTGTCACAAAAAGCATCATACCACAAAACGACAGCCCATGTCGTAGATAATGCCGTAGATAGTGTCGTAGATAATGTCGTAGATAATGTCGCAGATAATGTCGTAGATAATGTCGTAAATGTCGCAAGGAATGTCGTAAAGAAGAACAGGCTCCAACTCTCTGAAAGGCAGATATCAATACTCGAATTGATGATAATGAAGCCTACCATTTCGGCGACAGAAATGTCGCAAAGGTTTTCTATAACAAGTCGAACCATTCAGCGTGACATTTCATTATTAAAGAAATTAGGAATTGTTGAACGAGAAGGAGACGACCATGGTGGAATTTGGAAAGTAATCACCAAACAAAAGGAGGCTGAAGCATGAAATTCAAATTTAAGATACAACAATACCAGACGGATGCTGTAGAGAGTACGGTGAATATATTTGCCGGACAACCATCCAAGACTAATGCTCAATACCGACGTGACCTTGGTAAGAAGATTAGCGGAAAGATTACGTTTGACGAAGAATACGTTGGCTTCCGCAATGCTGATGTGGAATTGAAAAGGGATCAACTCCTTTCAAACATCCAACAGCAACAGATACTTAATAGTATTCCGAAGTCAACCACCCTAAGCCAACCCGACGGTTTGGGTGCTTGTTCACTCGACATTGAGATGGAAACGGGCACAGGAAAGACTTACGTCTATATCAAAACGATGTTTGAACTGAATAAACGATTCGGATGGTCGAAGTTCATTGTTGTGGTGCCGAGCATTGCCATTCGTGAGGGTGTATATAAGAGTTTCACGATGCTCGAAGATCATTTTATGGAGCACTATGGCAAGAAGGCACGCTACTTCATCTATAATAGTGGAAACTTAACCCAAATCGACAGTTTCAGCAGCGATGCCAGCATCAACGTGATGATCATCAACGTGCAGGCTTTCAACACATCATTCAAAGAGGGCAAAATGCAGGCTGATGGAACAATGAAATACAGCAACAAGGAGAGCCGTATCATTTACTCTCGGCGCGATGACTTCCAAAGCCGTCGCCCTATCGATGTGATAGCGGCCAACCGTCCCATCATCATCATGGACGAGCCGCAGAAGATGGAGGGTCAGGCCACGCAACGTGCCCTGAAGAACTTCAAGCCGCTTTTCGTACTGAATTACTCTGCTACCCACAAGACTTCCCATAATAGCGTCTATGCACTTGACGCATACGATGCCTACCGCCAGCGGTTGGTGAAGAAAATCCAGGTGAAGGGCATTACCCTCCAAAACCTGTTGGGCAATCAGAGCTATATCTACTTTGATAGCATCATTCTATCGAAGAACCATGCGCCGGAAGTCCGTCTGGAAATTGACGTGAAGGGAGCGACAAGCACCCATAGGATGTTGTGCAAATTCAATCAGGGCGATTCACTCTATGACAAGTCACAACTGCCCGCCTACAAAGGGTTTGTCATCACCGATATCAATCCTCTCACCAACACCATACAGTTTATGAATGGTGACACGCTGCGCAAGGGCGAGGTGATGGGTGACGTTTCGGAAAAACAAATCCAAAAGCTTCAGGTGCGTGAGACCATCCGCTCACATTTCGAGAAAGAAGCAGCACTTTTCAAACAGGGTATCAAGACCCTGTCGCTCTTCTTCATCGACGAGGTGGCCAACTACAAAAGTTACGACGAACAAGGGGAAGTGGTGAAAGGCCCATTATGGAAGGTATTTGAGGAGGAATATATGCGTTTCCTCAACGAGAATCTTTCCCTCTTCGAGGATGACTACCAGCGTTATTTGCGTCGCTTCACTGCCAACCAGGTACACAACGGCTATTTCTCCATCGACAAGAAAGGACACGCTATCAACAGTGTCGTAAAGCGTGGTGAGGATTTCTCCTCGGACATTTCCGCATACGACTTGATTCTGAAGAACAAGGAAAGGCTGCTGTCGTTCGATGAACCGACACGTTTCATCTTCTCCCACTCTGCCCTTCGAGAGGGATGGGACAATCCAAATGTGTTCCAAATCTGCACACTGCGCCATGCGAGCAGCACTACCGCCAAACGTCAGGAAGTTGGCCGTGGACTGCGTATCTGTGTTGACCAGCAGGGTGTCCGTATGGATCAACAATTATTAGGTGACGCTGTGCATGACATCAATTGCCTGACCGTTATAGCCAACGAGAGCTATAGTTCCTTTGCCGATGCGTTGCAAAAAGAAACAAACGATGCTCTGCGTGAACGCCCGACACTCGCTACTCCCGAATACTTCGAGGGACGTATGTTCAAGAACGGTGACGAGGTGCATACTATCACTTCGATGGAAGCATCTGCAATCGTGTCGTATCTTTACGACAACGATTATGTGGATGACAAGGGCAACATCCAACAGTCATACCATGAGGATTTACGTAATGGACAGCTCGCTCCAATGGGTAAGAAATTGGCTCCAATGTCAAAGCAGATTCACCAACTCGTGCAGGGTATCTTCGACCTGACGGCTATGAAGGATATGATTGAGGATGCCAACAAGTCGGCTGATGTGGTGAATGACCACCTAAATGAGAATGCTGCTAAAGACCAGTTCAAAGCGTTGTGGGAGCAAATCAACCATCGATATGTCTATACTGTTCATTATGACAGCGAAGAATTGATCAAGAAGGCCATCGCCTCCATCAACAAGAACCTTCGTGTTACAAAACTTAAATACGTAGTGACCACTGGAGAACAAGGCGAAGATGACCTGAATTTCACTGGAGACCAGAAAACACGTACCCAGGAATTGAAAGACGTTTCCACAAGTGATGTGCCATACGACCTCGTGGGTGACATCGCCCGAGGTGCCACACTGACACGTCGAACTGTGGTGCGAATACTTAAAGGTATCAACCTGGCTCAGCTCTACCTCTTCAAGAACAATCCGGAAGAGTTCATCCGTAATGTCATTCGTCTAATTAAGGATGAAAAGGCTACTATGATTGTGGAGCACATCTCCTACAACCGCACTGAGCAGTGCTATGACACAAGCATCTTTACAAAAGAGAAGAATAGACAAACCGTTGACAAGGCATACGCTGCAAAAAAACATATCCTTGACTACGTATTCACAGACAGCAAGGGAGAAAGAAAGTTTGCCGAAGACCTTGACGCAGCCAATGAGGTATGTGTGTATGCTCGTCTTCCCCGCACACTGAAGATACCTACTCCTGTCGGTCACTATGCTCCCGACTGGGCTATCGCCTTCCACGACAATATGGGTGTAAAACACATCTTCTTCGTGGCTGAAACAAAAGGAAGTCTGCAGTCCATGGACTTGAAAGGTGCAGAGAAAGCTAAAATTGAATGTGCAAAAAGACTGTTCAATGAAATCTCTACCGACAAGGTACGCTACCATGAAGTGACTGATTACCAGAACATGCTTGATGAAATAAACAGTCTGGCATAAAATTAATCAATAAAGTCAGTTTAGACAAATACTAATAAGCAATGGAAGATACTGAGCGTTTACTAAGGGCATTGCATAATCTGATAGAATCAGAGGAAAGGCGTATAGCTCAATGGGAAAAAGAAAGGAAAGAAGAAAAGAAAAAAGAATTAGAAAGAGCTGAAAGACGTAAGCAACTCTACAATTACTTTTACAAAAGGCCTTCTCCATATCATTTTTATGTGCCTAAAGGTTCTTCACTTTTAGATAAAGATAAAGACTCGTAACAAGGGCTAAGATGATACTTTCGGCGGAAACGGTCGGGGTGGCCATAGGGGTATCCGGCTGATAAGCCAATGGAAAAATATTGCAAAGCTATTAAGGAAATCATTGCCCATTGAATGAAGACCTACCTTGAAATAAAAGTACCCATCAAATTAGATGACCCTTGGTTTGAAGAACTGAGAAGTCATTTTGCAGGCATACCTGTCAGGTGGCAGAAGGACTTTTACCATATCACGATGGTCTTCATCAATGACACGCCAAAGGGTGTCGATATGCGTCCACTGTTGGAGAAGCATCTGGTTACTGCACAGGCTCCAGTCATCACCTTTGACCAATTGGATGCTTTTTCCATCAATTCAGGGAGGTACATCATCCATCTATCTACAAGCCATGTCCCGGAGGACTTTCTTGCTCTAACAGAATCCATCTCTGCGGATATGAAAGCCGTCGGGTGTGTGATTCACTCCGACTTCATGCTGCACGTCACACTTGGCAGGATAAGGTCATTTGATATTAAACTGTCAGACATCAAAGCGGTGATAGGTGCTGTTTCATCGCCCTCTTTCACGTTAACTTTGAAGGATGTGGACTATAAGGAGTTCAGGGGAAGGACGATATATGAGACTCAGCTGAAGGATTGAGAACAGGAGTCATTGTATTTTCCACACAACAATCATTCTAATCTCTTCTTTGCCATACAACTTGGTTGCAGAGTTTGTTTTTAAAATGTTATTTCAACATAGGTTGCTATGCTGTATTATTCACAGAAATACTCCGGCAACACCATCTCCGTGAGCCATACCCCATTGTTGGAGAGGAAGAATTTGCAGCCGTCGGCGAGCATCTTTTGACAGTTGATTTTGATGACGTATGGTTTGCCGTGCCTGGAACCGATGTTGATGGCGGTTTCTTCGTTTGGAGAAAGATGAACATAGAGCCTGGTGCCAGGCAGAAGACCTTTCTTGTAGATGGATTCAAGATATTTCGTGGCGGTTCCGTGATAGAGAATGGCGGGCGGCGTGGCTTCTTTGAGTTCTACATCGACAGGGATGAATGACCTTGGCGGGCGCGAATCTTTCTCCCATCAAGACTTTAGGTGTGTTCTATTGATTCTGAGTATGGTAAGAGAAAACTTCTTGAGGGTATGTTTCGGTCGCTTTTAGCTTTTATACGGCGGAAAGCGTCAAGTTTCATTAGTCGTGTAGCCCGCTACACTCCATCTTCAACTTACACTTTTCTCTCGCCTAAAAGACAAAAATCGCCTCGAAATAATTAACAGAACCCACCTAATTCATAGCGCTGCTTGTTGTTGGTGGCGACAATCTCATCAAGGAGGGAACGGGCATAGCCCAATTGGGCAAGTTCGCTGACTTGTCTCCAGCCGTGCTTGTCGATCCTGCCATCTTCATAGGCTTCCTTGTCGTGACGGAGGAGGAAGGCTAAATGCTTGCCCTTTCGTGTGATGTCGTTATTTGCCATTTGCCTGGCAAAGATACGAACAAGGGAGTGGAATGCAAAGCAAATGATGAAGTTTTTGATTTGCTTTGTTGGGGGAGAGTATTTTTCTAAGAATGGCCTTCAACATACACACACTCAGTGGAGTGTGTCAAATGGATTTTTAGTCGCCTACGGCGAGAACCAACGGTCGCGGATGTGTAGCATACGCAACCTCTCTAAACTGTTCGCGAAGCGAGGGAAAGTAAATCTTGCAAATCTGACCAAATCATGCAAATCTGTTCTGCCCCGAAAGGGCAGAAAACGGTGCCGGTTGATTTCTAATCCGAAAAAGCGCATTGGAAATGCTTATACTCAGTGCGGACGAATTGCAAATTCGCCCGAACGTCCGGTGGCTGGTTGATTTCTAATCAGAGAAAGCGCATTGAAAATGCTTATACTAGGACGGACGAATTGCAAATTCGCCCGAACGGGTTTGTCGAGCAGGTTTGCCCGGGCGGTTGCTGGATGAGACGGGAAGAATCCCGTCTCTACAGTATAGATGGGCAGCAAATTCGCCCGAACGTTTGGTGGCTGGTTGATTTATTATCCGAAATAGCGCATTGGAAATGCTTATACTCAGTGCGGACGAATTGCAAATTCGCCCGAACGGGGAAAAAGGAGTGCCCTTCGGGGCAGAAATCTTGGAAATCGGTCCAAATCATGCAAATCTGTTCTGCCCCGAAAGGGCAGAAAAACGGTGGTTGATTGATTTTTAATTCAAAATTGCGCATTGGAAATGCTTATACTCAGGACGGGCGAATTGCAAATTCGCCCGAACGTCCAGTGGCTGGTTGATTTTTAATCCGAGAAAGCGCATTGAAAATGCTTATACTCAGGACGGGCGAATTGCAAATTCGCCCGAACGGGGCATGGATGGGTTCGCCCGAATGGGGATTTTAGTCGCCTATGGAGAGATATTTTTCAAATATACGCAAATCATTCAAATCTTTTTTCTATTTTTGTACCTCTGTTGCGACATGCGTTTAACAATGACAGTCTAGGAGATTGCGATTGAGAAAGGGGATGCTCTCCTACCCTATTTTAATAATGATGTTACAAACTATGATAGAAAAGATAGTGATTGGACTAAGACATACAAGTGAATTGACGGTTACAGATGCCGTGACTGCAAGTGTGATGGGTTCGGGTGATATGCCTGTGCTTGCAACCCCTGCCATGATGGCCTTGATGGAGAATGCTGCCATGATGGCGATTGCTGAGGCATTGCCGGAGGGTTGCACTTCGGTTGGTGGACATATAGCATCGTCGCACCTCAGACCCTCTAAGATTGGGGACAAGATTACAGCCACTGCCGAGGTGACAAAGGTGGAGGGAAAGAAAGTGGAATTTTGGGTGGCTGCCTACTCTGGAGAGACATTGCTCGGAGAGGGCACACATCTGAGATTTGTTGTGGATAAAGAGCGTTTCATGTCGAAACTTGGATAGAGGTATGGAAACCTTCAAAGAGAAAGTAGCGGTAGTTACAGGTGGTGCCCATGAATGACTATGACACTATCTGGCGGTTGCAGGACGAGGTGAGGACGGTGGTAAATGCCTGTCTCGGTGACTGTATCTGGAATCTCAACTACAATCCGGTCAGGCAGTGCATAGAAATGGAACTGGAACGGCATCTTAATGACGAGGAACTGGAGTTGTTGTCGAGCCAACTCACCCTCCCTGCCGACTACGATGGAGAGGGAGACTACGGCTCGACGTTCGTGATATACCCATAGAAGAATGATGTCGGAACGGCAGTATTTAGCAATCGACTTCAAGTCGTTGCTTATTCACTGAAGTTTTCACCCCCATAAAAATGAACACAAAATAGACCGAAAGAACCGAATCATTAAATCATCACCGTTTTTTCCTTGATTTTATTCCATACTCATTTAAATATTGTATATTTGCACGAACTTTATTACTCATCTAACTGTATCAAACAAAATGACTAAAACTAAAGAATTTTGGAAAGTACTATTCTTATTGGTATTTGCTTGTACAACCTTCTGTGCTTGTGGTGATGACGATGATGATGAATTCACTCAGGAGAGTCTGAAATCCTACGTTATAGGCAAGTGGCATAGTTACAAAGGTGTTGTCTCTGCAAATGGGGCAAGAGAGTCTGTTGAAATTACTAAGAATAACGATTTTTCAGCAGCATATTTTGAGATTGAATTTCAGAATAATGGCACGGCAGTATTTCACGCATGGGTGCCAGATGCAAATGGGCTAAGCCGTTGGTCACAGGAGAACTGTACGTACCAAGTGCAAAATAATGAAGTCTTACTCAGGGATTCTTCTGGAGAGGACATTAGTTTGTCATTTGACTCAAAAGAAAGGGCGTTGTATTTCAGGGTTGCCAGTCAATATTATGGCACTCCTATGACAGTCTTTGTATATTTAAGGAAATAGGAAGGGGGTGTCCTTTTGGGGGAGATGTTTTGCTCGGTTCTGCCCCGAAAGGGCAGAAAACGGTGGTTGATTTTTGATCCGAAAAGCGCATTGGAAATGCTGATACTCAGTGCGGACGAATTGTAAATTCGCCCGGACGGCTGGTGGATGGTGTATTTTATTCCGAATAAGCGCATTGGAAATGTTGATACTCGGTGCGGACGAATTGCAAATTCGCCCGAACGGGGAATGGAGTGCCCCTTCGGGGCAGAAATCTTGCAAATCGGTCCAAATCATACAAATCTTTTCTGCCCCGAAAGGGCAGAGAACAGTAGCTGGTTTTTGATCCGAAAAGCGCATTGGAAATGCTTATGCTCGATTCGGTCGAATTGCAAATTCGCCCGAACGGGTTTGTCCGAACGGGTCTGCACGGGCGGTTGCTGGAGGGAGACGGGAAGAATCCCGTCTCTACAGTGTGGATGGACAGCAAATTCGCCCGAACGGGTGGTGGATGGTTTATTTTTAATTCGAAAAGCGCATTGGAAATGCTTATACTCAGTGCGGTCGAATTGCAAATTCGCCCGAACGGGGAACGGGGCTTATAAGATAAAAGGGTATCCGACATTCATAGTCAACCAGGCGGTAATGCAAAGTGCTACTTGAAACATGCTTTCGAATGCAACCGTGCTGAGCCTGCGCCGTAAAAGTGTTAAATATGGGGTTGTCGGCTCCGGAAAACAGGATTGGTATTTGATCAATATCAAGAGTTTGTTGGTTCGCCCTATCAATGCGGATACCCCAGTTTTTCCTATATCAGTTCGGTGGTGAAGTTCAATGCTTGTATTTCGATGTCCAACTTTCTGAGTTGGGCAGAATAGTCGTCAATAAGTTTGCCAAGAGACTTCACATTGATGACCGTGACCATCTTAATCTCCGAACGGGAATAACGGTCCTGACCCATAGATGCCTTGTCGAAAATGTTGCGCAAGGTGTTGATACGCAATGTGAGTGTCTCCTTCTGAGCCATGAGTTGGGTGAGGGTCTTTCCCTCCGCATTCTTTGTCTTCATGTTAGTGGTGTTGATGCGCCACACCAAATCTTCGAGTTGCTTAAGACAGATGTCGAGTTCCTTCATCAACTCCTCTGGTTTTTCTGAAGGCTCATCTCCCTCCTGCACCTTGACATTGTACTGAATGCGCTGTCCCAACTGTTGGATGCGTTTCTGAAGGTCCTTCCGGATACTTAATGCTTCTGCCAAATTCATATTATTCTTTGTTTTTAGTTAAACTTCGTCTTGATTGTAAAAAAGGATGTCTGTACCTATGAACCTGCTTCTTTCTATCAAGGGAAAATACTGCCATTCAGGTATCTCAACGACAAAGATATGGTATTTTTTTCAATCGACCAACTATTTTATACGTATAAAAATACCTGGGTGTCTGGAGGTAGGCTGGAGCCTTGATGGTGACGTTGTAGCCCCAGTAAAAAGGCTTGTAATATGAAAATGGGTTTTTTCTATAAGGATTTTTTGATATTGCTTATATAGGCTATGGGCGGAATAGGCTGATGGGATTGTCACTTTGATTCATCATATTTCTTTCCGTCGACAATATGATTGATTATCAGACTTGTAATTGCCATACCAAAAGTAGCAGTGACGTGGCAGAGAGAGCCATTAATTTGTGCCTTTAACGAGCACCATTCATGCTCTACCAGACGCTGGTCGCCTGGTGCATCGTAGACGGCTGTGTCGGTTCCGCGCTCACCACTAAGAAGTTTTGCTTTAGAACATAGACAGACATTAGTGCCACATGCTTTATTAACGCCCATGTTCTGCATGGGAGGTTCCTCGCTATAAACGCATTGGAACTTCCTTGAAGGAAAGACCTTCATGCGCTTGAATTTATTGCGTATAGCCCTTGCCAGGGGGTCGCCTTTCACCTTCCAGAACTCCGCTTTCCTCACCATGAAGGAGTCACGCCTTAATGCTGCTCCCATGGAGGATATAAACGTGATATGTTTGGGCAAAGCCGTAGCACGAAGAATAAGATCCACCTTGTCTTTAAGCGAATCAATGGCATCAACAATAAAGTCGTATTCCTCCATGTGGAAACTATCTGCTGTCTCTGCCTCATAGATTTTCTGCAGGCATACAATATTGGCATCAGGGTTGATTTCCAGCAGTCGGTCACGCAGCGCCTCCACCTTCACCTGGCCGAGAGTTTTGCTGGTTGCCATCAACTGACGGTTACAATTGGTGATGCAGATGCGGTCGGAGTCAACAAGGGTGAGATTCCTTAAACCACTGCGTAGCAGACTTTCTGCGCACCATGACCCTACGCCACCAAGTCCAAATATCAATACTTTGGCTTGCTGAATCCTATTGAGGTTCTCCTCCCCGAGGAGCAATTCTGTACGGCGTTGCATACCACGCTCCATTGTTGTTATTCTGCTGTCCATCATTTTATTCCAAAGATGACGAGATCTTCAATTTATTTATCTGATTACTTTTGCAAAAGTAACACTTTTTTCGATGAATCCGCTCGGAGAAGCACACATTTGTTGCTTACATACTGTAGTTTCACATCTTTATGTAACGAGAAAAATAAAACTGGTTGGTTAACTTTACGAAAAATAGGTGCGTTTAAATTTGCTTATTACAATTTTTAATCTGGGAAAGCGCATTGGAAATGCTTATACTCAGTGCCGGGCGAATTGCAAATTCGCCCGAACGTCCAGTGGCTGGTTGATTCTTAATTTGAGAAAGCGCATTGAAAATGCTTATACTCAGGCCGGGCGAATTGCAAATTCGCCCGAACGTCCAGTGGTTGGTTGATTCTTAATTTGAGAAAGCGCATTGGAAATGCTTATACTCGCTGAAAAAGTGTTACCTTTGCAAGTGGGTCAGTAAAAACGGATAAAGGATATGAATAATACGAGCAAAAAGGGAAAAGCCATGGTGTCGTTGCTGTTCATGCACTTCTGCATCGTTTTCACCGTATGTCTGATTGCATCCAACATCCTCGAAACGAAACAGATGGTGTTCGGACCGCTTCATCTCACTGGCGGGTTGCTGATTTTCCCTGTTTCCTATATCATCAACGATGTGGTGTGCGAGGTATGGGGCTATCGTCGTGCAGGCGTCTTGATTTGGACGGGGTTCCTTATCAACTTTGCCTTTATGATGGTGGCAAGCATTGCCGATGCCATCCCCGGGGCGCCATACTGGGATAACGAGGCTGGTTTTCATGCCATCTTCGGTCTGACGCCACGCATTGCTCTGGCATCTTTCGTTTCGTTCATCATAGGGAGTTTCGTCAACGCATATGTCATGAGCAGGATGAAGATTAACGACAAAGGCAAGCGATTCCCTTTACGGGCCATCATGAGTACCGTCTGGGGCGAGGGAGCCGATTCGCTTATCTTTTTTCCATTGGCCTTCTATGGCGTGTTGCCCAACCAAGAATTGCCACTGATGATGCTTTCACAACTCGTGCTGAAGACTGTATACGAAATCATCGTTCTGCCCATTACCATCCGTGTGGTCAACTGGGTCAAGGTAAGAGAGGGTGAGGATGTGTACGACAATAACGTCAGTTACAATATCTTCTCTGTATTTAACAAACGACAAGAAGAATGAGGGTGGACATGACAACAAGGACAACCTAGACGCAGCCAAAGCGAAGATGGAACTTGCAATATTAAAGACCAGGCTGACCTCCATCCTCAATTTCGTATAGTAAACCTCCGATTCTCAAAGACTGGAATCGGAGGTTTTCTTAGAGTGAGGAGTAGGATTCTTACCGACGAATGTGCGTTATGCCGGCAGAGAAATGGTATAACCTTTTCACTTCAGGTTTTTATTGAAGAAATCTGCGAGTTTATCCCACGGAATGAGATTCTTCGGTTCGCCCTTGCCTACCAATTCGGTATACCCACCATCATAGAGGTCGCAATGGGTGGCACCGGGAATAATGAGCAATTCCTTGTTCTCTGGATTGGGATTAGGTTTGCCCACGACATTATATCCCCCTGCCCTGCCTTCCACCATATACTTATAGGCAGCCTCGCCGAAGTAGCGGGAATGGGCTTTCTCGCCGTGCATGACGAGTACCGCCGAGCGAATCTCGTTGATATAATAGAGGAAACGGGCGTTGGCGAATGCCTGTGTGCCTATGGTGCGCCAGCCGTCGTTGGAGTTTCCGCTGCGCTTGTGGTAGCCACGCGCGGTGATGTAGTAATCGTAGTAGTCTTTCACAAACTGAGGAGCATCAGCAGGCAGCGGGTTCACCACTCCGCCCGCCATCGCCATCGGGTCGGCCAGACGCTGCTTTGCCATAGCCTCACGGGCAGCATGGCGCGACTCCTCCTTGTCCTCACTGTCGAAATAGCCGTTGCCGCTGACGCGGGTCATGTCGTACATGGTGCTTGCGACGGTAGCCTTGATGCGGGTGTCGGCAGCGGCAGCGTTGAGGGCAATGCCTCCCCATCCGCAGATGCCGATGATGCCTATCTTTGCGGAATCCACATTCTCCTGTTTCGACAGGAAATCCACAGCAGCCATGAAGTCCTCGGTGTTGATGTCGGGCGATGCCGTGCGGCGGGGTTCGCCACTGCTTTCACCCGTGTAAGAGGGATCGAAGGCCAGGGCTACAAAGCCACGCTCTGCCATGCGCATGGCGTAGAGTCCGCTCGACTGTTCCTTGCAGGCTCCAAACGGGCCGCTGACGGCGATAGCAGCCAACTTGCCCTGAGCATCCTTCGGCTCATAGAGATCAGCCGCGAGCGTCAGTCCATACTGTGTTTCAAACGTCACCTTGCGATGGTTCACCTTGTCACTCAGAGGGAACACCTTGTCCCACTCCTGCGTTAATTCTAACTTCTGCATATTATCTTCTGTTTTAGTTTGATTGTCTTTCTGATGGCATGCTGTCAGTATACCTGCCACAAGCATTGCTGCAAATAATACCTTATTCATCGTCTTCTTTACTTATTTGTTTACTTGATACCTTACCCATATAATACCATCCTGTTCTTCCACACACTTGAAAATGAGTCGAACAGGTTTGCGGTCCATAGGCCTTCCATCGAAGGCAGCGGCCATTCCCTTGCGTCCGTCAATGCCGTAGCCGTACATCATGCTCACTTCGTCGATCAAGCCAAGGTCGAGCATGGAGCCGTTGATGTTTCCGCCGCCAACCACTGCCAAGCGTTCCACGCCGAAAACAGTGCGCAGCGTTTCCATTGCCGATACGAGGTCGATGCCGTTTTGGCCTGTGGTGATATAAGAAATGTGCCTGTTTTTCAGATAGTCAAGATACTCCTGGCTTGCCTGTTCGGAGAGAATCATCAGCAAGGGACGGCCAAAGATTTCTGTGGTGTTGTCATCCCATAGCAATGTGCCATGAGTATCGACGCCGATGGCATAGCCCGTCGCTTCCACCGCCTTGTAAAGTTGCTGTCCGGCATCTTCATGGGGCAAGCACTGTTGGAACACGCCATCCTGCGCATAATGCATGGCAAGAGTCGTCTTACCCTCCAGTGTCGAAGGACAGCCGAGTTGGGCCAAAGCCTCATAGTAATGGTTGGTGTCGTCGATCTGCTCGGTCATCTCGCAGTCTATCCTGCCGTCGAGCGAAGCCATCATGTGGCAAATAACGTATGGTCTCATTTCCGTCGTGTTTTAAATCTGCTGCAAAGTTACGGCGAATGGTCCGTAACCTGTATAGACAGATTGCGGATAAAACTACCAAAAATAAGGAACGTTACTTTTTACGCTGATTGTCGAAGAATTCTCTCGGGGTCTGGCCCGTTGTGTTCTTGAACATTCGGGTGAAGTGCTGGGGGTATTCAAACCCCAGTTCTTCTGCAACTTGGACGATGGCCTTTCCGCTAAGAATGAGATTTTTGGCCCGTAAGACGACGAAGTTGCGTATGTAGTCCTTCGGACTTTCGCCAAGGGCATCTCTTATGATGTCGCCAAAGTAGCCTGGTGAAAGACAAAGTTCGCTGGCACAGTACTTTACGCTTGGCAGTCCATAAGTCTTTTGCAAGCCATGCGTATAATAATCGTTCAGTACTTGCAGGAATCGACTGAGGATATCGCTGCCTTCAGTTGCCATTTCCTTGAACTGGCGGAAATAGAAGCGGTTGCAGTAATCGAGGATTAACAAGATGTAGTTTCTGACGATGTCATCATGTCCGAATGATAGAGACTGCGTTTCCAACTCCTGTCGCAGTTTTGCCATGAGCCGGTAGAGAATATCCTTTTCATTCGGAGTCAAGATGAGTGCCTCATTGGAATTGTAGGAGAAGAATTGATAGCCGTCGAGTTTCTGTTCGATGACTGTACCTTGGATAAACTCGTTGTCAAACGCCAGTACCCAGCCGTGATACTGCCGTCGTGTGCCGTCATCCTGTTTGCCGCCTATCTGCCCGGGTGAGAAAGCCATCAGCGATCCGTCGCCTTCATGATAGGTGCCTACGCCATAAGTCAGACCTTCGGGGAACTCCTGCTGCAGGAAAATACCATAGCAGTTGATCCTGTTCAACGTGTGGCGTATCTCACCCATCTCGTCATAGTGAATCACCGAGACGTGGGGGTGATAGACTGGCGCGCCTATATCACGTGCGTAGTCATTTGCTTCGTTGATATACAAGTCTATCGTCATAGCGGGTTCGGGTACGCAATTTCTTCTCTATTCTATCAGTCGCTCAGCCTCACCTTTCTCCATTGCGGATTTATCACGATAGGCTGGTCCAATGACTTGATCATCTCACGGGCGGCCTCTTCGTTCAATTCCTCCCAACCTTCCACCGTGATTTTTGGCCGTCCGTCAGCGCTTACCAAGGTAGGATACTCATTGATCATCTGCAACACATACCCATCCTTGAGGAATGCATAACAGGTGTATTGGTAGACATCCGTGTTTGTCACTACCACGTTCGGATAGAAACTCAACTGATGATGGCTGATAGGGTAGCCGCTGTCGGAGGCACCATTATCCAGACTCACATAACCGTTTTTACGGTCTACGGTGATACCCCCGCCATTCTCTTCATCGGCCTCATAGGTGAAGTTGGGGTTCTTGGCTTTCTCCAAAACGGGGCTGACGGTATAGGCGTGCCAGGTGTCTTGGAATGCCTTGACCAACTGCACAATACCCGGGTTGTTGCCGCCCTTAGGCACTTTGATGTTGCGTGATGTCCATTGGTCGCGTATTTCTTCCAATGAATGATAATCGGCGGCCATCGCATATATGCTGGTCGTCACAGCCAAAAGTATCAACAGATATTTTTTCATAGCCTTCCGTTTTTTTCAGTTACAAAAATACAATTATAAATGGAGATGCCATCTGATTCTTCTTTAAAATCAACAAATCAATGCAAAAAAGTAAGTTTTTCGCTGATTTTCGTCAGCGTTTCCAAGGGCTTCCAGCCATTCGTGAGTGACCTACATTTTTCATCGAGAAGGCGAGGCAACCTGGGATGAGTAAAAAATACCACATACCAAGGTCAGGTATTCTGGAATCAAGCCTCCCCTACTCCACTTGATTTCAAGACCGAGCAATTTCTTGGCGGTTTTACCCATGTCGAAACCGAATGCTTCGAGTGAAGGCCTCACCTTGTCGGGATGCTTGCATGGTTTCCCTTCAATCCTTGCGCATGGGGCACCGTCGCAGTATGGACAGGAACCGACAAAACCGAAACTCATGCCGCCCAAAGCCTTCTCCATTTCCATAAGTTCCTTGTTCAACTCGTTGGTCACAGGTTCCATCAATTTGTTTGCGGCATCCAATGGCAAAGTCTTGTCATTGGGAATGATCTTCACGCCAATGATACGCACGTTGTCGTATGCTTCGATGACCGACAGCGGATTGAAATCGAAAGGAGGACATCCATACCTGCGGCCATAGTTTCCGCATTGTTGGCAGAACTTGATGAAATAGTCTGCATCATGGAAGTCCTTGATATATGCGGCTGCATCTATCTCTGCCGTATATCTTTCTATCGTGTATGCTGATTCGTTGGGTGTCGCGTCCATTTCTTCCTTCCTCTGGTTTTACTTGATGGGGTCGGCGCAATAATCCCGGCGGCCACATTCCTTACAGAACTTTCCCATCCACACGTTGTCGAACTGCCCGATGGCCGCTTCCACCATCTCTGGGTCGTCGGTCAGGATGCCCGCCTCAAAGTTTCGCCTTCTTGGCGACTTCATGCCCATTCCAGCCCCCGTCAGGTTGGCGGAGCCGACGTAGGCCATGGCGGAGTCGATAATGATGAGTTTGAAATGGACTCTCGGGCAAAGCACCCGCTCAATACCATCATAGAGAATGGGATGCTTCTCGTGGTCTTCCCTCCATGCGGTCCCGGGTTCCTTGGCATGGATGAGTCTTACTTCCACGCCCTTTTTGAGCAGGGAAGCAAGCACGTCGAGGAAGGGCTTGTCGTCGACATACAAATTCTTGATATCTACCGTTCCCAACCACACCGTCCGCTTAGCCTGACTGACCAGTGTCAGTACATCCTTGTAGTGGTTCTCGTCGGCGATGTATTTGATGAAACTCATTGCTTTTCTTTCTTGCCGGATTTCCCTTGCTTCTTCCTTTGTGCACGAGTTTCATTGTTTTCAAAGAGATCCACGGCAATGTCGGTCAGTTCCGAAGACATGACATTCCCGCTTTTCTGAATGTCGGCCCAAGGACAAAGTGTGGCATAGTTTTCGTCAATGACCATATCGGTTGGCGGTCCGATGGGATTGTCTTGGCTATAATAGAGATGCCGTCCGGAGTGAATCAGTATATCTGCATCTACATCCGGATTGCCCAGTTGGTTGTAGATTTCCGCATTTATCTCGTAGAGGTCGAAATCACCTCTCCACGACGTTTTTGCCGTATAGAGATTTCTTTCATCGTCATAGCAGGCCTTCCAGCCTATTCCGTGTTTAAAATGTAACATATCCTCAGTTTTATCAATATATGACCTTATTATAATGAATGTTTATGTCCAAAGGCTGGTGATAAACATCGGGCTTGCATCTTCAGACTTCTTGAATCCACATGACTCATAGAAATCCAACTCGGCATTATAGGCAATCACCGCAACGCGAAGGTAATCTGCATAGTGCTCTTTCATCATCTCTACAAGTTGGTGTCCGATGCCTTGATGGTGATAATCTGGGCGCACCAGCAGATAATGGAGGTAAGCATTCATAATGCCATCATCCATGGCGCACACCATTCCGACAAGTTTCGCACCATCCCATGCCGAATATACCGTTTTGAAGTTTTTCATGGCAATGACCAACTTCTCAGGGAAATGGCCTGAAGACCATTCCACAGACAGGAACAAATCTTCCAAGTCTTCTTTCTTGAACTCGTGAATGTCTTTGTATGTTATTTCCATAAAAACCGATTTATCTGATTCAATCATGCAAAGATAACATTTTTTTTGATAAATCTCAACATTCTTTTGCTGTTATCCAGAATAACACTAATTTTGAAAAAAGTTTTGGAAAATGCGATATATTATTTAATTGATATCGTATAACAAGTAGAAGTGAGACCAATAACGAGCGTTATTACGGAAGCGGAAATCGTGGAAGCCTTGCGTGAAGGGCGACGCGAAGGACAGGTAGTGGCAGTAAGTCGCTATGCTGAGCGCATATTCGCCATGATTGTAAGACAGGTGCCTGATGTGATGGACGCACAAGAACTGACACAGGACACGTTTCTCAGGGCTTTCCATCGCATTGACAGTTATGATGCTCAAAAAGCATCGCTTTCTACCTGGCTCTGCCGCATTGCCTACCACCTGACGATTGACTTTCTTAGGCGCCGCCGACCACAGATGGTTTCCATCGAAGAGAGTTCTGCCTGGCAGAGCGACATCAGTGACGAACAGTTGGAGGAGGAACTTTCTACAGGCCGCGAGGAGCGCATTGCAAAACTGGAAGAACTGATGGACGAATTGCCTGGCGATGAAAGGATGTTACTGACTCTTTACTATTATGAAAATCGACCGCTGACAGAAATTGCCTATATCACAGGCATCAACGCAAAGGCATTGGCCAATCGGCTCTGTAGGATGAGAAAGAAACTCTATCTAAAAATGATAAATCATGAAGAAGGAAACATATAAGGACACAGATCTTCGCGAGGCCCTGAGACGCAAATACTCAGACACCCCACAACTGCCCGCCGACTTCTTGACGAAGATGCAGGAACGGATGGCGCAGGAGAATGAGCCGTCGATACCTGAGCCAGCCACAAGGAAAAGGCTCTGGCGCTGGGTGGCGGCAGCCGCCTGTCTTCTTCTGATAATCGGTTTAGGCATAACCATGTTATCCAAAGAACAGGCCGGGCAGACAGAAGACCTATACGCTCATGCCCATAAAGCACAAAAGACGGACAAGAGCCCCGACCATCAACAACAAGTCAGCATTGCCCAGGCCATTGAGGAACAAGAAACAGTGCCACAACCTTCAGCAACAGCAAAAGCCAATGCCCCCAAGCCACATGTAGCCAAGGCGGACGCCTCAGAAAAACCATCTCCATCGGCGAAGAGTCCTGCAACCACCCTTCGAACCAAGGATGGTTCAATAGGGGTGAAAAGCCACGACGACGATGGTTTCTCAGAGTTGAGCCCCGTTTTCGGAGAAGCCCCAAGCGACAATCTCCACTATGCCAACAACACGACGGAATCCCCCGCCGATCAAGCACCGAGCAGGATGGATGAGTTTATCGCCAAGATAGCCGACTATAACAAGGTAACGGCAGTGCCACTTGAGTGTATTTCGGGCAAGGAAGACAGCCGCATTGACAACAAAGCCTATGTTTTCCGTGACACTAAGGAACTCGACCTCTTCTCCCGATTATTCCAAGCCGCTTGCTGGTATGACAGTAATAGTCCCGGCTATATGCTGAACTTCTCTCAGCAACAGTTCTTCTTCACCCTGAAAGACCCACACAAAGAGGAGAAATACCTCTGGATAGCAGAACGCATCGATGGTGGGCGCATCCTGCTCTACACCTCACACTCACCGATAGAGGCCAACGTCTCATCGGCCTGTTATCAGAAATATCGCGAACAACTGATGCATACATTTGGAACATCGAAATTCTAAACAACAACAACCTATGGAAAGGACTCTATTATTCAGCCTCCTGTTTTTCACCTGCTACTCCTTGCAGGCACAAACAAATGAAGTAACCCTTACCTATCAACCATCATCGAATGTGGTCATAGAGTATGCAAAAAACAAAGGCGTCTTTGTTGCATGTCCTGATGTGAAAACTGACAACAAGACAAAGAAGACCACTGTGGAATGGCATCCGACGAACATGGAGTGGATCAAGGACTATTGCACGCCAACGGGTTTTGACAAAGAAGAGGACTATATGAAAATCTTCCCGGAACTGTCAGATGTACAGTTGGACGAGCAGAACTTCGTGCCAATGAGTTGGCGACTGACAGGTGAGGGCGGCGAGACGGTGCTGCACTGCTATATCCGCATGCCAGCCGACGAGATGACCAATATGTGGCTGACGGGAGAGGAAGCGTGTCTGCTCGACCGGGAGACAGGTGTGCAGTACCGTGTACGCCGAACGGAGCCCGACACCTACCGCAAACACTTTGACATCAAGGCGAACAAGGGTGACGTGATAGACATGAAGATTATCTTCCCACCACTGCCAGCGACAACCAAAGAAGTTACCATCTATGGCGTTCCCAACTGGAGTTTGATGGGTACCACCGTGCCCATCCGTCATGAAATTCACGGTACGGTATCCTATCAAAACTACGACACCATACCGCAATTCCACCGCCCCAACATGAAACTGGAGCATATGTACGAGAACAAGCCCTACGACAAGCAAAATTGGAACACATGGAAGGTGATGACCGACGCCCATCTGATCAAGCCTTTGCAAGATGGAACGATGGCGCTATGGCGCACCCCAGAGGCAACATACGTGGCCGTGGGCTATGAGCAGAACTGGACAACGGAATATTTTGATTTCAGACAAGGCACCATGCTGGTTGACGAGGCTGGTCATCAGTACAAACTCCGTGAGATACTTGGAGTCCCCAAGGACGAACTGTTCTTCATGGAAGGCTGTTCGGGCGATTATATTGCCTTCCTGCTAGTCTTCGACCCGCTACCCCTCAGCGTTTCCTCCATCACCTTCAGCGAACCAGACAGTGAACCATTTGGCGCTTGGGGTGCCAACTGGTCGGGCACCGTGATTCCCAACATCAGCATCCAACAACTCCGTGATAACCAACAACTGTTCGATTACCTTCCTCGTGTCATCGTGAAATAAACAAAAGATAGTGTTATGAAAAATTTTTGGAAACCACTTCAAGGTGAATTCAAATGGAATCCTAATGGCATACTGGGCGTGATTGGGGCGCTTGGTATTATTCCCGCCATTTTCGTAGGGCGTTATACAGACAGTTTTTGGTGCAGCGTAGTTTTTTTTGTTGTATGGTATGCCATCGTCTATCTTACGTTTCTTACCTATCGTTATTTCAAGGACAAGTGAAATACTACAATCAGCAATGAAAAAGAGAATCATCTATTTCATCTCATTCCTTTTGGTATGTTGTGTAAGTGGCTACTTTCTCGGCAAACTAAATAATATGGTATACACTCTCTTATACTTTCTTTTAGTTTTGGCTGGTGCTTATTTGTTGTATAAGGCATTTCCAATCAATTACAAGAAAGAAAACGATAATGACGAATAGGAACGATATGCTGCAAATCATCTTCTCACTCCTACTTACGTTTGTCGTAATGTCTGTTCAGGCACAAGAGGTTTTCTTCCAAACCGACTCGGCGCTGATTCGGGGGCGCATTACGGATTATTCGAGCACGATGGGATTCCAATCTCTCTCTGTGCAGATGGTTGATTTGTTCATAGACGAGCATAAAGTCGTTTCAGCCGAAATCCGGGAAGACGGAACCTTTGAGAAACGCCTGCTGCTCCATCATCCTGTCTACAATTGGTTCTTTACATCGGCGGAGAATATTGGGAAAAAACAAGTTCCGTTCTATCTCTGTCCTGGTGACACGCTTAATATCACAATTACTTTCAACGGCAAAGACATACCCCAATGCTCATATTCGGGTGGTCATGCTGACGAAGTGGCCCGGCTGCTGCAGGAGCGAACGGAATACCTTGATACTTATGGCCAATGTATTTCGTTTGCCGGGGATATCCCTGCGTATAACCATTGGGCAGATTCTGTCTATACAGCGCGTTTAGGCAAAGTGGAGGCATGTGCAACGGAGCATGGCTTCACACCCTTTGAACGTCACCTGATGCGTTGTGATGAGTCAGCCAATTTCGGATTGGCCTATCTTGCCTATTTCAGCCAGATTCAAACTAAACTGGAGCAAGAAGACCCTTCTGCAATAATCAAGGAGGGCAACACTGTGATGGAGAATTTGAGTCTGACGGATAATTATGAAGTTTTGCGCCGTCTGCCCAATGACGACCCGTTGATGATGACTTCCATGTTCTATCCTTTGTTTTTAAACAAATTGACGTTTGCCGCACCGATGCGTTACCCTTTGATGGTCAAACACGCTTGGGTGTCGGATGACAGCAGGGATGAGGTGATAGAGGACCTCAACTTTTTCAGGAACCAAGGATACCAGTTGTTTGCTGCCGACCACGATGTTATGCACATTCAACTCCTTCAACTCCAACGTATCTACGAGGCCATTGGCGTATGGATGGAGACAGGCGAAGCAGAGGAGAACATCAATGCGCTCATGAACTTCATATCGCATCCACAAATCAAGGAAACGGCATTACAGTGTTTCCACGAACAGATGAGCATGGGTGTGGCATATCCCCTGCCCGAAGGTCCCGGCGCTGATTTTGTGCGTGAAATCCTTTTGAAGCATCCTGGGCGATACATTGTCTTGGATTTCTGGGCGATGTGGTGCGCACCTTGTAAGAAGGAGATTATGGACACGAAAGACTTCCGAATGAGGCTGCGTGAACGTTCGGACCTCAGATTCATCTTCCTTGCCAATGAAAACCATCCTGAGCGCACGGATTATCGAGATTTTGTCCGCACTAATTTGGACGGGGAGAGTTATATCGCCATTGATGACAACCGTTTCCGGCAGATGCAAGAACTGTTTGGCTTCAATGCCATTCCGTTCAATGTCACTCTGACTCCCGATGGCCGTATCGTAAACAATGGCCTGCTCCTGAGAGGTGTAGAGGCGGGCTACGATGTTTTCATCCAACAATTAGAAGAAATCAAGCGGATATGCGAAAATCATGAACACGATGAGGAATGAACATAAACATCCTTCATCACCATCCTCCTGACCTCACATTGAGGGCAGATTCTCACGGTGATGCACCATCTTCAAAAAAAGCAAAAATGTCTTGTCTTACAGACCGGCTTCCAATAGTTGTTCGCAGATGCTCTTCATCCCATTTATTGACGGATGGCCGTTCTGCTTCTCGATGTCGTGCAGTTCAACGAGTTTCACATTATAGTGATTGCAGATTTCACGCATTGACTCATTGACTGTCTCATTCAACTCCGAGTTGAGAATGAAGCAGAATTCTGCATTGGGATAACGCTGCTTGAGCAAATCAATGAGGCATGCCACTGCCGGACGGAAATTCTTGCAATCCTCTTTTGTCCAATCCGAGTACTGATACTCGCCCATTGGGGAGTTGGCCCAAGCATCGTTGGTGCCACCGAAAACAAAAATGAGGTCGGGATTTCCAAGACTGTCGACGCGTGCAATGAAGTTGTTGCGCGAAGAGTCCATTCTACCATATCCTGTGCCACAGATGGTTGTGCCACCCCACGAATCGTTCTTCTCCAACGTGTAGCCTTTTGCCTGGATATACAGGCTCCACCACGTCTGTCCTATCTCAGTGACATCGTTTCTGTCATTGGGATAGAAACTTGAATAATTGGCTGGAATGATTCCAATAAAAGTAGAATAAGAATCACCAAGAATAGACACTTTCTTCGACTGAGCCGATACACAGGCAAACGTCGCCACCATCAGAATGAGTAATACAATTTTTTTCATCACATTAAAGATATTATTTATTCACGTTTATCATTTTCCTGCTTCACATCCAATCTTTTCACCTTTCACTTGGCAAAGTAACAATATTTCCATGAAACCGCCAAGGAACAAAGGCCAATTTATAAGGATAATTGCACTTTTGTGTGGGAAAATTGTCAGTTTTTTCGTATATTTGCAGTCTAATAGACATCAAACTAATAATTATGAGAAAATCGTTTGGCTTCATTGTTTGGGTTGTCGTTCTATGTATGACAGCCGTTTCCTGCAAGGAGAATTACTCGATTGGAGAGAAAGTGGGCACACTCACAGAGTTTGCCCAGTCGGGCTTGTTTTGGGACTCTTGGGATGGCCGTTTGAACCTGACTCAGACCGGAATGAATACTGCCGGAGAACCATTTGAGTTTTCATTCGACAATGACCGAAATGACCAGGACAGTCTGATCAGCATGTTTCAGCAGGCACAGGTTGAAGGGTGGAAAATCAAAATCAAGTATCATAGGGTAAAAGGTTGGAACTGGTTTCAGAACCGTGGACGTTTCGACTATTTCGTGGATGGCATGGAGGTGCTGGATAAGAATTTTGCCAATGTTCTTCGTACAGGCAACAACCCACAAGGCCATGTCATTGACACCATCTATGTGGTGATAGACAAATCTGAAGTAAGAAAAATACTGGATAAATAGCCCCTCTCGGAAAACGATGCAAAAGCAAACATCATTATTTAACAGATGGTGAAATATGAAAATCTTTTTGTATTTTTGCATGTATTATTGACAACCCTCAAGTTGAAATTAACAAATTAGAAAATCCTTTTTGCAAATCTGAATTTACGTATGATGAAGAAGACCCTGATTTCAATGATGCTGGTATTCGCAGTAATCACCGCATCGGCACAGACATCTACGGTGTATCTCACAAAAGAGATTACCCCTGAGTCGTTAGTGAGAATCTACAAGGCGCTGGGCGTGGAAGCCAAAGGCCGTGTAGCAGTAAAAATATCGACAGGCGAAGGCAGCAATCCCAACTATCTGAAACCCGAGTTGATCAAGGATTTGGTATTGGAGGTGGATGGCACCATCGTGGAATGCAACACAGCCTACGGCAACGGACCTGCCGACAAAAAGGACGAGCGCAACACGTCGGCCAACCACTGGAAGGTGATAGAGCGTCATGGATTTTTGAATTATTTCCCCGTTGACATCATGGACGAGTATGATGAAATACGCATCCCTGTCAAGGACCAGTCGAACATCAAGTACGACATCGTTGGCGGCCACATGGCCAACTACGACTTCATGATTGCCCTCAACCACTTCAAGGGTCATCCCATGGGCGGCTACGGCGGTGCACTGAAGAACCTTTCTATCGGATGCGCCAGCCAGAACGGCAAAGCCTATATCCATTCTGCTGGAAAGATGGAGAAACTTGACATGAGTAAACTTTGGACACCTGAATACATCGGCAATCAGGATGGTTTCCTGGAGAGCATGGCAGCAGCGGCTCAGGCCGTGGTGAACTACTTCAATAAGAAACAAGGCATCATCTATATCAGCGTGATGAACAACATGTCGATTGACTGCGACTGTGTAGACCATCCCGAACCCGTAAAACTGGAAGACTATGGCATCCTCGCCTCGACAGACCCCGTGGCCCTCGACCAAGCATGCATCGACATCATCAATCAGCAGAAGGTGACCGCCAAGAATGACCCCACCGACCTGTTGAACCGCATCAACAAACAACACGGCACACACACCATCGACCATGCGGAAAAAATTGGCCTCGGTTCGAAGAAATACACCATCGTGAACCTTGACAAATAGAAATTTTCAGAAATGCACGACATGCATTGACCATTTTATATTGGCTGGTCTTACAAGGAGGTTTTACCTTTTGTCACAGACAAGCCAAAAGATACACTGATAAAGAGCGATAAACTATGAAAGAAAGGTTATCCAACTCCCTCATCATGCCGGCATGCACTTTTCTGTTTGTGTTGGCAGCCTGTTCTCCAACTCACTCCAATGAGATAGTGGCAGAAGGGGAAGTCCCAGTAAGAGTTTCCGGCTCGTATAGTTTTACTGAAGGGCCTGCTGTCGATGAAAGAGGCGATGTCTTCTTCACCGACCAGCCCAACAACAAGATTTACCATTGGGACTGCGAATCAGGGGTGATAACACTGTTCACAGACCAAAGCGGCCGTTCGAACGGCATGTACTTTGATGCTCAAGGCAACTTGATAGCCTGTGCAGACATGGACAACCAACTGTGGTCTTTCGATGCGGAAGGTCATAACGAGATACTGATAACCGACTTCCGTGGCAAGTTGCTGAACGGTCCCAACGATGTATGGATATCTAAGGACGGCAGTTATTATCTTACTGACCCTTATTTCAAAAGAGACTATTGGACACGCGACACAGTTCGCCAGCAACCTGTGGAAGGCTTGTATTATCTGGCTCCTGGAGAAAAACATCTGCTCATGCTTGACTCCACACTCAACCAGCCCAATGGACTTGTAGGAACGCCCGACGGAAAGCATCTGTATGTGGCGGAGGCAAAGGCAAACAGAATCCTCAAATACGACATTCAGCCAAACGGGCTTCTCGCCAACCGGCAGGTGTTTGCCAACATGGGGTCAGACGGGATGACCATCGATGACAGAGGAAACATCTATCTTACCGGCGACGGTGTGACCGTCTTTGACAAGGACGGTAGGAAGATAGCCCATTTCCCCATCCCTGAGGAGTGGACAGCCAATGTTTGTTTTGGCGGAAAAGAGCGTAATATTCTATTTATTACCGCATCGAAATCCGTTTATACCTTGAAAATGCTTGTTCATGGAGTGAAATGATGTGAATAATCAAGAACAAAAATAGACTATGAAGAAAATCTTCTTTTTATTGCTGATATCGCTTACGGCTGTTTTTGCACAGGCACAGACCATTCGTGTAGGCCAGAAGTTCTGGGACGGTGAAAGCCTTTACACCGTCAAGGAAATAAGGATGGGGAAATACTTCTATATGACCACCAGTCATGGCAATGAACTGACACTGGAGATGGTCAAGAAGGGAGAGTATAAGATTATTCCCAGCCGTCAGGCCGACGACTGTCCCTTCGGTGCCGAGTTCGGATGGAAGGTACAGCATATCAATCAGGAGGGCGTGAACTTCCTTGCCATCCGCAAGCCCAACGGTGATGCGATGTGGACGATGGAATTGACTACCGTCAATGAGAAGGCATGTGAGGAACGTCAGCAGATGATGGGCCAGGAGGAACCCTGGAACGCCGTCAACGGTATTCTGCTCAACCGTGCCTACTTGCAGAGTTGTGTCGCCACCAAGAGCGAGTTGCGCCTGTTACGCAACAAGATCCTTGCCTATCATGGCTATCGTTTCCAGTCGAAGGACTTACAGGAATACTTCAGCAACGTGCGTTGGTACAAGCCTGTCAGTGACAATAATACCATTAAGTTGAGCATCGTAGAGCAGACCAACATCCAACTCATCAAGAGCGAGGAAGCGACAAGGCCTGACGACCCCGAAGATGATGTTCAGCCTGAAGGCGTGGTAGTTGCTCCTGAAGAAGACTGGACTGAAGAAGCCGTTGCCAACCAGGTAAAGAAGTATTTCGATGCCGTCAATGCAACCTTTGCGGAAGGGTCTGACCTGAATCCTTTCGACTTAGACAAGAATTACTATTCTGCTCACTGGAACGAAGTCTATGATGCCGTCAACGTGAAAGAAGGTCAAGTGGAGACGGTGGAGCAGCGTTTTTTCATTGACGACAACCACTGGACGGCAGGAATGGATACCCCTCTTGAAGTGAGGGACATCAGGGTGGAACTGTTGACGGGCGACATGGCGGAAGCCGTATTCACTCTGGTGGCTAAGGAGCATGGTCTCAGCAGGAAGGTCATTCTCTCGCTCGATTATGAGCGGGGCATGTGGCGTATCAGCGACTGGTTGGAGAAGAGCCACGACCCTTCTGGCAGCCTTTTAGTTAGAATGGAAAATTATATCAACAAATAGCATTATGAAAAAGATCATGATTATGCTGTTGCTTTGTGTTATTACATCTGCCTCATGCAACAGCAAGCAGAGACAAACATTGGCAGGGAGTACGGGTGTAGTAGCCGATGACCCAACGGCTGTGAAAGCCAAGGAAGATATCGCCGGCCGCATCAAGAACCTGTATGCCAAAATAGCCCAGAAAGAAGAGGGCATTGAAAGTTATGCCTGTCATACTTGGTGGAACACTGTTGCAGCGGTTGATAAGAAAGACGCCGAAGTAGAGGAAATCGGTTTCTTCAACGATGACCTATGGACCCAGATGCAGGATGAAAATCCCGATGATTTTGAAGTCCGCGACATGAAGTTTCTGCAACTGGATGTTGAAAAAGGCACGGCTTTGGTAGATTTCGTGCTATGGAGTTCCGTTCAGACCATTCACCAGAAATTTGCTTTCTGCCGTGAGGACGGCGACTGGCGCGTACACAATATCATCAGGTGCGACACCGATTTCGACGGCCATGAGACTGAGACAGACATGATGCAAGCCATGCAAGACTATCTTGCAGAGTCACAGGAAGGAACATCAGGGTTGACTTACGCCAATATGGAAGGAATATATGACAGCCTTGATGAAAACATGAACAGCGAGAGCCGTTTCTGTCTGAATGCAGATGGCACTGCCACTTGGGGTATGGTAGGAAGTCTGAACTACACAGAATATACCTACACCATCAAGGGCAATACCATCTGCCTGAAACCTAAGGATGTGGACTCAGAAGAAGACTGCTATGAGTATGACGAGGACACCCGTAGCCTGAAAAACGAGCAGGGAGCGGTCTATTATCGTCAGATTGTAGATTGAGCAGAACAAGGGCAGTCACCTTATTCCGTTACCATTTGTCATGTGTCCGTATGTCGTCTGCCCAGCGATGGTCTTTCGGGAAAGCCTGTCCGCCCCATGCCTTCACCTGAGTCCATGGCTGCGGTTCATCGGTCCAGAACGGATGATTGGCAGGCAGGCCAAGAGGCATGAATGCAAGACTCGTCATGTAGAGCGAACCATTGTTGGTATACCAGTCGGCTGTCTCTGGCTGTGAGCCACAGAAGCCGATGGTGAGATATCCGGCATCATTGAAGTTGTTTTGGATGTCGAACATACGGTGCAGCACCTTGGTCAGCGCCGCTCTTACCTGTCCGTTAGAGAGGTCGGAAGGCAACTTCTGGTACCATGCCATCAGTGCCAGTGGCTGCATGGCAGCCATTCGGTATGGCGTGGAGCGGCCGATTACGGGGAAGGTGCCTTCTGGAGAGATAAAGCGCTCAAGGATGATGGCAAACTTTTGTGCGCGCTTCAGGGCCCGGTCGTGGTATTTCTGATAATCGAGACGGGAGTTCACCTTTGCATCAACCATAGCCTGGAGAGTCTCCAGGTACATCGCATGGAAAACATAACTTGAATAGTAGTCGAACGCGAAGACAGGGCCATCGGCATACCAGCCATCTCCCACATACCATTCCTCCACCTTACGGCAGGCAGTGTTGACACGAAACTCATCGAACTGGGCTCCTGCCTTGGCCAGCAGGCTCTCGATGGTAGATGAGAAAAGAAACCAATTGGTATAAGGCGGGTCTATCCTGCGCAAAGCCTGGAATTCCTTGATATACCGCTGTCGGGTAACCTCATCAAGGGGCAGCCAGAGGGTGTCCCATGCCCTGAGGAAAGACTCAGCAATATAGGCGGCATCGACGAGGTTCTGCCCCGCCTTGCCCCAGCAGAGATAGTCGGGAGAGTCGGGGTCGACAGCATTTTTATATGCAGCCAATGCCATCTCGCGGAGTTGCTTGCGCTGCTTTCCCTCTGCCGTATCATCATCGGGCAGCGTGAGCCAAGGTGCTATGCCTGCCATCAGCCGTCCGAATGTTTCCATGTATACCACACTGCGGTCGCGGTTGTCGAAAGAGGGTGAGAATTCCGTCTTCATGTTCTTCTGCAACTCTCCCTTAGCCATATTCTCGAGTACGGGCAGTGCCATTTTATAGGCCAAGGCGCTCCAATACTCACGGTCGGAGGTCTGCTGTTTTGCTTTCTTGGCAGCCTGTAGAGGCACAAGCAGCATAAGTGCTGCCATTATGGTTATAAGTCTCTTCATAGAATGATTGATTAATGATGTTTAAGGTTAAGGTTGGATTTACAGAGAGAGCGCTGCTAAACGAAGGCTGAATCCGAGCATTGTGCAGTTATTTTTCGATGTATCTCACATACTCACACGCTGCAAGCAGGAAAGCGCCTACGCCAAAGTTGGCCTGAGAGTTGGCATCCACCGTCTGTCCGGGTATAGCCCGTTCTCCGATAGGCTGCACGTAGCCAATCTTTCCGTCGGCCTGCAAAGCCGTTTTCGTCAGGTATTTCCATGCCTTCTTCACGGTAGGTGCGAACTCTTTCTTGGAGAGATAACCATTGTTAATGCCCCAGAGCAACCCATAGCAGAAGAAAGCCGTTCCAGAGGTCTCCGGTCCAGGAGCCTGTTTCGGGTCCATCATCGAGCGGGTCCAGTAACCCTTAGGTTGTTGGGTCTTTGCCACAGCGCGTGCCAAGCGTATGAATTTCTCGCGGAAGAAAGGCTGACGGACATAGTCTTGCGGCATATCCTGCAATACCTTAGCCAGTCCGGCGAGCACCCAGCCATCGCCACGTGCCCAGAAATCCTTCTTTCCATTGTCGGTCTTGTGGTTCGGATAGATGTATTTGCCGTCGCGGAAATAGAGTCCGGTCTCGCCATCGAGCATGATGCTGTCGCTGTAGAGGATATTCTCATAGAGTTTATCCAAGTATTTGGTGTCGCCGGTCAACTTATACATTTTGGTCATCACAGGCATCACCATATAGAGCGCATCTGCCCACCACCAGTAGTCGTGCGCTTTGGAGTCGGCTTCATAGCCCATCACCTCTTTCGCACGTGCCACCTTCTTCTCGTCGGGAGCAAGGTTATAGAGGTCGATATAAGTCTGGAAACAAATCTGCCAATCGCCGAAGAGCACATAATCCTGCCCCTCACCATACCTTTTATACTTCCATTTGGCGGGGTCGGGTTCGGTTGCGCCTTTCCAGTGATTATGCTCAGCCCATCGTATGCTGTAGTCGAGCATTTGCTGGTTGTGAAGCAATTGGTATACCTCCATATTGCCTGTATGATAAGCAGCATTGTCCCAGAATGCCCGTACTTCCGCAGGATTGTTGTTCTGCCAGTAGTTGTTCACTCGCATGATGACTTCCCTCACCTGATTGCCCGACCATGAGCGGGCGTGACCTGCCACTGCCGACAGCAATGCTAAGCAAAATATGAATCTCCTCATTTCAAATAGTCTTTCTTGGTGTAAAAGTGGGGGCAGTCTACTATGCGCAGACTGTCCCCTCCGAAAAAAAGCTAAATTACCTAATATATAACCATGTATGAACCAAAGTATTCAATCAAGTATTGCTTTCGTCGTACAGACAATTTACACACTTCATCTTTGCCTATGAAAGATGAGGTCTTAATTTGCCATCTCCTCATCAGCAACGGCATCCTCCCAGTTTGTCCACATGGGGATAGACTCATCGTAGCCGTCGTAACCATAGTTCTGCCGCAGTTGTCCCTTATTGTTTGCCGTGATGGCAGAGTTGGGAACAGGCCAGAACAGGTTGTGCTTGTTGATCTTGTACTCGTAAGTTTGGTTACCCTGCTGACCTTTGCCATAGGGGTGGTTGAACACGTTGTAGGTGGTGCAGCGGCGATACCAGTAACTGCCTCCATTGAGGTCGGTACCCTCCTGCTTGTCCCAAGTGTTCAGGTCGTAGGTATTGCCCCACTCGTCGGGTTTTCCGCTGCGGGCGAGACACCAACTCACGCGCACCATCTCGGCCTGGCGGAACTCTTCGAGGTAGAGTTCGCGGGCACGTTCCGACATGATGTCGCCGATGGTAACGGTAGTATACATCTTCTTGGCATTGGCACGCTGGCGGATGATGTTCAAGTCATTGGCTGCCTCAGCATTCTTGCCCTGATAGAAGCGTGCTTCGGCACGCAGCAGATAAGTCTCTGCCAGGCGGAATAGGTACATATCGCCATTGGCGCCTTTGCCCGACGCACCCTGGAACTGGTTGGCACCCATGTTCTGCTCATTGGGGGTGTCGAGGATGTAGAGTTGGTAGAGCGGTGTGGGATACCAACTGCGGATGGTGTCGGAGCAGAGGATATCGCCCTTGTGGACGAGAATTTTTGAAGGATCGGAAGGATCGGCATAATCCTCGGTGGCATAGAGTTGGTAGTTCTGCCCGTAGCAGTCAGACTTGCGGTTGTTGTATTTGAAGTCTTCCATCTCCATCCAGTTGCCCACCTCGCGGTTGTGTCTCAGGTCCTGCCAGTCGTACTCACCCTTCTCATCCATCCAGATGGTCTTGTTATAGTAGTAAGAAGTGCGGTTCAGCGCGATGCCACGTCCGGCCACTCTCACCCAGTCGAGTTCCTCATTGTAGTCCTTGTTGTTTCGGGCGATGTTCTGTCCGGGGCCACCCAGTCCGTGCGGGTCGCGGATGATACCATTGCTCCAGTGTGCGAAGCAGGCACGCATGATGTTATAGGTAGTGAAATCCTGGTCGTTGCTGTTGGAGATCATCATGATGGTCTCTTTGTTGGAGGGGTCGGCGATGTTGGGTGTGCGGTGCAGGTCCCAAATCACGTTGCGTGTCACCTTCCAAGTCTTCTCATTGCCAGAAGGCTGCCAAGTGCCGAAAGGCTCTGTCATGAGTTGCAGACCATGGTTGCTGATCAGGTCAGTGGCCATTGCCTCGGCCTTTGCATACTCACCTACAGCCAGATAACACTTAATGAGCAAATGCATACAGCCTTCCTGGTTCACCTGTCCCATATAACTCATCTTTGCCTGTGAGGGCACATGCTGAACGGCAAACTCCAGGTCGTTGACCAGCATTTTGAATATGGCCTCCTTGCTTGCAGAGGTATAGTTGCGCTTGGGCACGCTGATGAGTTTAGTAATCAAAGGAATGTCGCCGAACTGCAGTGCCAGGTTGTAATATGCATAGGCACGGTGGAAATAGGCACGGCCCTTGTAGGCATTACGTGTGGCTTCATCGAGGCCTTTCACCTGGTCGACATACGAGAGGATGGAGTTAGCATATTTCACCATGCTGAAACCCTGGTCCCAGAAGCGTTGCATGTAGTTGCCGTCTCCGCCGCCTGCCATACCTGAAGTCGGTGTCAGTTTGGCGTCGAAGTTGTCTTGGAATCCTCCGCCCATATCGGTCTTGGCATACATGCCTACATCCGACATGAGGTAGTTGGTAAAGACGCCCACATTGTTCCAGTTGCCGTCGATACGGTAGGTCTTCAATTGCTTGTCGCACTGTGCGAGGGCGGCCTGCAGGCCGGCCTCTGTGCTGTATGTGGTTGCCGGCTCATAGAATGACAGCGGGTCTTGCTCCAGGAATGAGTCACCGCATCCGACCAACATCGAGGCCATTGCTATTACTGCCACTCCACCCTTTAATATATTCTTGTTGTTCATATCTTTCTTATTTTTTTCGTAATCAAAACTCCTAATTACTGATTTCCAATATCTTTAGAGTGTCACGTTCAGACCGAAGTGGAACTGACGGTTGGCAAATCCACCTGTCTCGGGGTCGCCGTATTCCCAACTGTCGATGGTAAACACATTGTTGATGCCGGCAGTCAGATGTACACGCTGTACACCAATCTTGCTGGTCAACTCCACGGGGAGGGTGTAGCCGAGTGTGATGTTGTCGAGACGAACAAAACTACGGTTATATACCTTCTCTATACCTGTAACGCCAGAGGGACCCACTGCGTTCAGACGACCGTAGTCGTTGGTTGGGTTGTCGGGAGTCCAGTATTCCTTCTTGTAGGTGTTGCAAGTCTGGGTGAACATTGAACCGGAGTTGTCGCCGTTGAGCCAGTAGCCTGCGCGGCTCTTGTGGCCCATGTAACTGTACATCGAGAACGAGAAGGTGAAGTTCTTAAAGAAGGTGAAGTCGTTGCGCATGCTCCAGTAGACTGGCGGCTGGGTAGTGCCTTGGTAGGTTCTATCCTTGTCGTTGTAAACGGGAACGCGTGTGCCATCGTCGAGAATTTTGTCATCCTCAGTATAGACGTTGACCACTTTCGGGTCACCAGGCTTCTGGTTCACCAGGGCAGCCTGCTCGGCCTCGTTGGCCTGCCAGATGCCGTCGGTCTCCCAATACCAGATTTCGCCAATAGGCTTGCCTATGAACCATCCATTGCTGGTGTCGTCCATTTCCTTGCCATCCTCGTCGTACTCATAGTAGAGGTGCTTGATCTTGTTCTTATTGTAAGAGAAGCCCAGCGAGGTATTCCACTTGAAGTTCTCCGTATCGATGTTGCGGGTGTTCAGAGTGAGTTCGAAACCAGTGTTGGTCACTTCGCCGAGGTTGGTGGTGATGCTGCTGAAACCTGTGAAGTTTGGCAGGCGCTGTGCCATAATCATGTCGTGTGTGCGCTTGTGGTAGATATCGAGGCTACCCGAGATGCGACGGTTGATGAAAGAGAAGTCGACACCGAAGTTCCAAGATGAGGTCTTCTCCCACTCCAGATTCGGGTTGCCCAGACGGCTCACCTGAAGGGCATTGAGCACTTCTTGAGAGGTAGAGCCATATTTATAGTATGCGTAGAGACCACCATTGGCAAGGTTGGACAGCGCGAGGTAGGTGTCGCTGAGCGAACGGTTACCATTGGTACCGTAACTGAGGCGCAGTTTAGCCATGTCGAGCCAATTCCAGTTTTGCGCGAACTTCTCCTCAGAGAGTACCCAACTGGCACCCAGTGACCAGAAGTTGGCCCATGGGTTGTTCTGTCCGAAAGCAGAATAACCGTCGCGGCGCACGGTAGCGGTCAGCATGTAGCGGTCCATGAATCCATAGAACAGACGTCCCAGATAAGCAGCGGCGGTATAGTGAGTGTCGTTGGTCCTGAATGAACTCTGCTCTTTGTTGGCACCCTCAATGTAGTGGAATCCCAGCACATCGGTAGGTGTGATATTGCGGGCATGAATCTCATCGTACCAGTAACGGTTCTCCTCAGCCTCCTGCACGAGTGTTACGGTGAAGTGGTGCAGGTCGTTGAACGTGCGGTCCCAAGTCAGCGTATTGTTCAGGTTCCAGTTGAAAGTCTTTGAAGTGTTGCGGTTGGAGCCACGGTCGGCAGCCTTACTGTCGGGCAATTCTGCCGACATCCAGTAACGGTCGTAGAACCACTGGAAACGGGGAGCGATATTGAACTGATAGGTGAAGCCATAAGGCAGTGTCACCTTTGCGTTGAAGATGGTGTTGAGCACGGTATATCCCTTATCCAGGTCGATATACTGCTGCTGGAAGTGATAATTATATCCACCATTGGTGGGGTTTCCTGTACGTGGATACTGCATCTCGTTACCATCGGCATCGTATCTGGAGGCGTATGGAGACTCGCGCAATTGGTTGTCATCCCAGTAGTTGCTGCCCAGAGGCACCTTCTGCGAGATATCGCTACGGTCCTGGAAGTTGACGTTTCCTCCCACTTCGAGCCAATCGGTGATTTTGGCATTCAGTTTCATGTTGGCACGATAGGTGTGGTAGTCATCGCCCTGAATGGCACCCTGGTTGTTCAGATAACCGAATCCCATGTAGTAGTTGATACGGTCTGTGGCTCCCGAGATACTGGCGTTGTAGTCTTGGTTGAAGCCATTGCGGAAAACGGCGTCCTCCCAGTCGTAGGTCCTGCCTGCCAGGAAGTTTTCCATCACGATGGCAGCATCGGCATCGAAGCCCATGCGTCGTGCATAGAGGCTAAGCAGCGACTCTCCTGCCTGTGAGGTCTTTGGTCCGTTGCTGGCCCACTGTTCCTGTGAGATGCCATATTGTGAGAGACTATTGTAATTGTCGTAGTAGCCCACGGGTATTCCGCTGTCCTTGCCATAGTAGCCCCATGTTCCGTCTTCACGATATCCGTAGGTCTGTGCCTTGTACCAGTCTTCGCGGTAGGTCATATACTCGCTGGGGCTGAACACGTCGCGATAGGCAGCCTTGGTATTGGAGGCCAGGTTCATGCTGAGGTTGATGACGGGTTTGCCTTCCTTACCTTTTTTAGTGGTGATGATGATGACGCCACTGGCAGCCTTTGCACCATAGATGGCAGCCGATGAGGCATCCTTCAGCACATCAATCTGCCCGATATCATCGGGGTTGATTTCCGAGAGGCTACCTGCGAACTGCATACCGTCGAGAATGATCAGCGGAGAGTTGTGCGAGCCATCGGTATAGAGAGAGTTCTGGCCACGCAACTGTATGCTGGCGTTGGCCTGAGCATCAGAACTGAATCCGATTTGCAAGCCCGGTGTGCCACGCAACAAGTCCTGCACGGTGCCAGGGTTCTGGTCGGCAATCTTATTGGGGTCGATTTGTACGACAGAACCCGTCAGGTCCTTCTTACGCATCGTACCATAACCTACCACCACCACGGTTTGCAGGGTTTCTGAGTCTTCTTCGAGGATGACATTCACCGTCTGTCCGTTCTTATAGGCGATTTCCTTGGTGGCATAGCCAATGTAGGTGATAACGAGCGTACCCTGTTGCGGAACATCCCTTAATTCATAATTGCCGTCAAAGTCTGTTACGGTGCCTACGGAAGCGGCATCTTTCACCTTCACGGTGGCACCGATAATCGGCTCACCGCTTTTGTCTGTTACCTGGCCCTTCACGACAGCGCTCTGCTGTGTAGCATGAACAGCCGGCTCTGCCAATGTCGGCAATGGGAATGCCATCATTCCTGCTGCCAGTGCCATGGCGAAACATAGTTTCTTAGATGGAAGAATTAAATGAGCATAGTTCATTTGGTAAGGTTTTTAAATTATTGTTTTGGTTGAAATAAAAAATAGTAGCGAAGAATAGTTCAGCATCAATGATTGTTAGGATAGGTTAGTATGAAATCACGAAGTAAACTCCTATGAAATCTGTGTGCAAAGATACGGTGGCAGGTGAGAATCAGTGTCCCCTTATCGTTATTTTAAGAGAACAAATCATTATTTTTTCTCCAATTCACGTAGATTCCACTCACTGCGCCACCTGATTACCGGCTTACCATTCTCAAACTCTATGGGCAGCCAGATGTATCTGGCATCGCTTGGATGTCTGGGTCGCCAAATGTCGGCCATGAAGATGAATTGGTCGCCAACGGGAAGGATGAAGGTAGACTGCCCTCCAAACGTGATTTCCTGTTTTGGACCTCTACAGGGATTGGGATGCTGTGTCCAAGGTCCCCAGATAGAGGGAGCGGAAAACATGCGGGCTTCGTTGGGTTCCCAGCCAGTGCATCCCGATGTAATCATCCAGTAAGTGCCGTCTTTCTTGAAGATGGCAGGAGCCTCGTTCTGTCCTCCGGGCGCCACGCGGGTATAGCGGCCAGTATGGTGCAGATAATCATTGGTCAGTTCGGCGATGTGCATGGTGAGATTGTCTTCAGAAGAAAAGATGTGGTAGGCCTTGCCGTCGTCATCTACATATAGCGTCATATCACGCGCCATCTGTCCGGTAGCGAAGTCACGCTTCAGGAAGAGTCCCTTGGCAATGGCCTCTCGCCAGGCGGGAGTCCACCATTCTTTGAAGTTATCCAAATTGAGCGTGTCGATGACAGCCATCTCGTGCTTGCCGATGGGGGAAATCCCCTTTCCGTCGGCCGAAGGCACTACAGGATAGGTGCCCGGATTGGCTCGCTGAGAATAGAGGAACTTATATGGACCTTCGGGACGGTCGCTGACTGCCACGCCATATCGGGCGGCACTATATCCCCGACCCTTTAGTTCCAGGTGGAACCACATGCAGAATTTGCCTGTCACTTTATTATATATTACCTTAGGGCGCTCCAGGATGCAGCCACGCTCGATATCGGCCCCCTTCTCGTCGGAAACCGACAATGCCACACCCAGATTCCTCCAGTTCACGAGATCCTCAGAAGCATAGCACATCACCCCTATCATGGCACTCGACGTGGTGTCGGCCTTATGCTCACCAAACCAATAGTAAGTATCACCATACTTCATGATGCCACCACCGTGGGCATTGATATGCCTGCCGCTGTCATCGAGCCACAGTTCACCGCTCCTGATGTCGGTCTGTTCAGGTTGACTGGCCCAGTAATGCTCCAGACGCTTGGCCTCGGCTTTGGTGATGTGGATAACAGACCCATGTTTTGGAGATACGAAATTGGCTGCTTTCATCACCCCCTCGTTAAATCGTCCCAGCGGCTTGAAGGTTTTGAAGTCGCTGGTTTCCACAAATCCGAAGTTATGGGGAGTTACACTGTAGATATCGTACATGATGACCCACTTGTTCTCGCCGATGCGCTTCCACACGTTGGGCGCCTCGCAGCCGCGGTTTTCACTGTCGATCTGTTCGGGATGATAATCGTTGAACTGATTGATACGGTCGGAAATCATATACTTGATGCCGCCAGGACTCTCCTGAGCCACATACGTCATAAAATATCGTCCATCGGGCATCGGACAGATGTCGGCATCGAGGGTCTGAATATTCCCGTCGGGATATTCAAAGAGCAGTTGCGGCTCTGTCTCCAAGGTTGTGAAAGCCTCGTCGCCATAACTGTAGTAAACCTTTGTGCGTGCGCCAGGCTGCTGACGGATGGTGAAATACACCATTGGCTTGTTGACATCAGGATCCCAAATGGTTTGAGGTGCCCAGGCACATCCTATATCACCGAATTTCTCAGGAAAGAGTTTGTCGATACGTGCCTCGTGATGGGTCCAGTGAATCAGGTCGTCGGAAGCCATCAGCACCAGACCGCGATTGTTGCCCCAGTCATACTTCTGCGGCCGCTCCCATTGCGTGGTGCGCAACCCCTTCTGTTTGCCGAAGACGTGCAAGTCGGTCATGACGATATAGAACTTCCCGTTGGGGGCACGGTAGATGTGCGGGTCGCGGATGCCATGCTGTTCGGCAATGGAATCGCCGGCGATGACCGGTTTGTTGCCGTTGACCGCCGTGAACGTGTAGCCATCATAACTGATGGCCATAAAGAGCGAGTGTGTGGGATCGTTGAAATAGGTGAAGAGATAGGCACCCATGCCTTTCTCCGACGGCTGCTTTTGTTTTTTAGCCTCACCTGTTGTTGCCCATGCTGCGAATAACGCAGCCAAGAGTATGATGTTTTTCATATAGCGATAGTTTGATATGCCGCAAAGATACGCCCTTTCTGCCATAAGTAAGTCGCCATATCGTGATTTTAGGGTAACAAATCATTAATAATGCACTCACCTACCCCATCGGTTTGAAATGACAAGTTATACAATTGGGCATGAATGCCGTTTTGCTCATCTAATGATTTTTATTATACCTTTGTTACAAATTCAAATAATTTGTGTATATTTGCAACACTAAAGAATCAACAATCTTATATCGGATGACAAAAAAGTTACTGTTGTTATTCTTTGTATTTGTAAGTCATGTAATGGCAGCACAGCATGTGCCGCTCAGAATATTGTCGCAGATGCCCGTTCAAGGTATCGAAGACGCCCGTTGCCTGATGTTCGACCACTATGGACTCATGTGGATAGGAACAGACCAGGGTCTTCGTTCTTTCGACGGCTACCATTTCAAGTCCTATCGTAACAATGCCTATTCGCCGGGCATTCTTCCCAACAACTATGTCAGATGCATGTCTGAAGACAAGTCAGGCGGCCTTTGGATAGGAACACGTGCCGGTCTTGTATGCTACGACAGGAAACATGGACATTTTAAGACCTATCATCTCAGTAGCGACCAGGCCCGTTCGGTCAATGTGCTTTTCACCTCGGCCGACGGAACGGTATGGGCAGGAACCGACACAGGCTTCTCTCGTTTTGATGCCAAAAAAGATGTCTTTGTCAATATAAGCATACCTGCCGGTGTACACTCCTTTGCCGAGGATGCCAGAGGCAACCTGTATATTGGCACCTGGGAGGGCGGTCTGTTCAGGATGGACAAGAAAAGCGGCAAGATGGTGAACTACCCCAGGCTGTGCGAGCGCAATACCGCCTCGTCGCTATTGGTAGACAGCAGAGGGCGTCTCTGGATAGGCACTTGGGAAAACGGCATCGTTTGCCTGGAGCATCCTGAGAACGAACATGCCCCGGAAGCCCATCATATCAATGAAGGAAGGCGCGACTTCCGCACCTTCCACCAGTTGCTGGAAGACCCCGTAAGTCATTCTGTATGGGGATGCTGCATAGAAGGGTTGACCCGTGTGGGGCTCGACAACCTGACGGAGGTGGAAAACTTTTCTGACCTCAATTTCTGCTATGACATGCAGACCGACGGTAAGGGAAACCTATGGGTTATCACACGTAACCAGGGCATCGTACACCTTAGCACCATGCCGTCTGCTTTCCGCTTCTGTTATCTCAACCCCACCGGCAGAGAACTGCCTGTGAACCGCATTCAAACTGTCTTCACTTCCGACGGCCGATGGTTCTGGTTAGGACTTCAGCCTTATGGCCTTGCCCACTACGACCGTGTGGGGAATCGGGTGACCTACAACAGCCAGATTCCCGGATTCAGCAGGATGACAGACAATGCCGGCATTCATGCCCAGACTATCTTTTCCGTGCTGGACAGAGGTGGCGGAGAACTATGGTTTGGCAGTTCACGCGGCATCATATCCTGGAAGGAAGGACAGCAGGCACAACTCCTCGACTATCGCAACACGCCATATCTCAGAGACACCGACGTGAAAGACTTTTTCCGACAGCGTGACGGCACAGTATGGATAGCCCAGGACAATGGCATGTCGATAGTTTACCCCGATGGCAAGGGCAGGATGCTCAAGATGAGTGAGGCAGGCCGTGATTTCAGCAATTGCGATGTGCAAACCATCAGGGAGGACCATCAGCACAGACTGTGGATAGCCACGGAGAATGCCGGAATCCTCCGCGTCAGTGGTGATGCGCGCCAGCCACAGTCGCTGCGCTTCCACCAATATGCCCCTGCCAACAAGAACTATCCCCTCGACGATGCCCTGGCCTGCTATGAGGATGCAGATCATCGGCTATGGGCTATCGCCAGCAGCGGCGGACTGTTTCTCTACGATGCGGGAAAAGACGTCTTTGAGCCTGTCAACCACCGTTTCCATATCAATGTGAACAGCATCTATTCTATCGACGGCGACACCAAAGGAGGGCTGTGGCTCTCCACTGACAAGGGACTGCTGCGTCTGAAAGGCGACAACAATAACAAATCCATGACCTACTATGGTGCGGAAGACGGCCTTGAGATGCCACACTTCTCTCCCAATGGCTCTTTCCGCTATAGCAAGGAACTCTTCTACGGCAATGTGAGCGGTTTCTTTTCCTTTGAGCCCAGCCAGATAGAGAAGTATCACCAGGAGGGTTCTGCGCCACTGATTGTCTCGGATTTGATGATTGACGACGTGCCGTATGACTGGCTTGACTCCACTTTACAAAAAAAGATTTCCGCTTGCCAGCCATTCTTCACGAAAGAGATTACCATACCGTCGAGTGTCGACAAATTCTCTGTTGGCTTCTCTCTCCTTACCTATCAGAGTCAGCACCAGTGCCGTTACGCCTACCGTCTGAAGAATTACGACCGAGAGTGGCACTATACCGATGCGGACAACCGGATGGCCACCTATCAGAACCTGCCTGCCGGCACATACTACCTGAAACTGAAGGCCATCGACAGTTATGGACACCAAACAGAGATGCCCTATAGTATAAAGGTGAGGGTGCTGCCTCCATGGTATCTTACCTGGTGGGCCTATCTAATTTATGCCGCGCTGCTGGCTGGAGCCATCTATGGGGGGATATGCTGGTATAAGAACTACCTGAAAACAAAGAACCGTCTGGCCATGGCTGTGGTATTCACCAACATCACCCATGAACTGCTCACCCCGCTCACCATCATTTCCGCCTCTATCGATGAGTTGCGGCAGAAAGCGCCGCAGTTCAGCACCAACTATGGATTGATTCAGCACAATATCCAGCGACTCACCCGTCTGCTGCGCCAGATACTCGAAGTGAGGAAGTCTCAGGCCGGACAACTGAAACTATTGGTGGCTCGTGGCGACCTCTCTCAGTTTGTGGCCAAGGAATGCGAGAGCATACGTCCGATGGCAGGCTCAAAAAACGAGGAACTGATTGTAGAATGTCCTGCAGAGGGTATCGATGCATGGTTTGACAAAGACAAGATTGACAAAATCCTCTACAACCTGCTGTCGAATGCCGTGAAATATAACAAGGAAGGCGGTCGCATTACAGTGACGCTGAGCGCCGACAAGCACCAAGCCAGCCTGAAGGTGAGCGATGAGGGCATCGGCATCTCCAAAGACAAGATGAAGCACCTCTACACCAGGTTTCTTGATGGCGACTACCGGCGGATGAACACCTACGGAACAGGTATCGGCCTCTCGCTGACGCGCAACCTGGTAGTGCTCCACCACGGAAAGATTGACTGCCAAAGCCGCGAAGGTGAGGGCACCACGTTCACTGTCACCTTCCCTATTACGAGAACGGCCTATAGCGAAGACGAGATAGACCTGACAGCAGACAACTGGGCCATTGACGCTCAGCAGACCGACCAGATGGAGGAGCAGTTGCTGCTCGCCGACAATGAGCCGGAAAGCGAAGACAGCGCCGTGGAGAAAGACTACTCGATGCTGATTGTGGAAGACAACCACGAACTTCTGGAACTCATGCGCAAACTCTTTGTTCAGCGTTATCATGTGTATACTGCACGCAACGGCAAACAGGCCCTGAATACGATTTACAAATGCGATCTCGACATTGTGATTACCGATGTCATGATGCCTATTATGGACGGCATTGAACTGACTCGCAAGATCAAGGATTCAGACGACTATGCCCAGTTGCCTGTTGTCATGCTGACGGCGAAGACCACCGACGAAGACAAGAATGTAGGGTATGAGACGGGAGCCGATGCCTACATCACCAAGCCCTTCAGAATGGGTGACCTGCAGTTGCGTATCGACAACATCATCCGCAACCGGGAGCGCATCCGCAAGAAATTCAGCAGCCAGACCGACTTCAAGGTGGAAGAGCAGCATTATTCCTCGCCCGACGAAGTGTTTATCCAAAAGGCCATCGACTGCGTGAAACAGCACCTCGACGATGCCGACTACGACCGTGAGCGGTTCGCTTCCGACATGTGCGTCTCGTCGTCGACCCTATACAATAAACTGCGGGCACTCACCGGACAGTCGGTCACCGGGTTCATCAACAGCATCCGTCTGAAAGAGGCATGCCGCATCATGCGTCAGCAGCCCGGCATCAAGATGACCGAACTCTCCATGGAGGTGGGCTTCAACACACCGAAGTATTTCACCAAACTCTTCAAGAAAGAGTTCGGCATGCTGCCCAGTGAGTATATCAATGATTCAAAGGGATAGGATTCAATAGACTTGTGCCCATATGGATGGAAAATATGGTATGACGAAAATATTGATTCATCACATACATGCGACCATAAGATAATCATTTTTTAATGTTACAATCATTACAACGCTTGAGTCGATGGCTCGCTGCCCATGCCTCACTTTTCGTTACGGCCATTGCCGTACTTACCTTCTTCGTGCCCGACCTTTTCGAATGGGTACGAGGGACGACACAGACCGTCATTCTCGGCATCATCATGCTTACGATGGGACTGACACTCACCACCAAAGACTTCAGGATACTGGCACGACGTCCGCTCGACATTCTCATTGGCGCCTGCGCGCAATTCCTCATCATGCCCTGCGTGGCCTATCTTTTGGTGCATGTGTTTCATCTTGAACCGGCATTGGCGTTGGGCATCCTACTTGTGGGTTGTTGCCCTGGAGGAGTGTCAAGCAACATCATGTCGTACCTCTGCCACGGCGACGTGGCCTTCTCGGTGGGAATGACCTGTGCCTCTACCCTCCTCGCGCCCGTGATGACCCCACTGTTGATGCAGTTGACCGCTGGTGAGATTATCGAAATCGATGCCATCGGCATGTTCCTCAACATCCTTATCGTTACCATTATCCCCGTCGGCCTAGGTTGTTTTCTCAATTACACCTATTCCAACCGTTCCAGTTTCCCCACCATCCAGTCACTGATGCCCGGACTCAGTGTTGTCTGTCTGGCATGCATCGTGGGCGGGGTAATCAGCACTGTGCACGACGACCTCATCGCCCGTGGCCTGATGCTGTTTGTATGGACCTTTGCTGTGGTGTTCTGCCATAACTCCATAGGCTATTTGCTGGGATGGACCGCCGGGAAGTTGGCGAGGTTCAACAAAGCCAAGAAGCGCACCATCTCCATAGAGGTGGGCATGCAGAACGCCGGACTCGCCACCGTACTTGCCGGCACCTTCTTTGCAGCCCAGCCTCTCTCTGTCCTACCCTGTGCCATCTCCTGCGCATGGCACAGCATCAGCGGAACGATTCTGGCTGGTCTTTTCCTAAGGTCTGACGGCAAGGAAGGAGTGAGTGCCACCTAATTTCTTGTTGTCCAAATCCAGATAGAGACTTTTGCCCCCATAGACAACGGCCCCCATGTTCATCACATGGAGGCCGTATAGTTTCTAAGACTAAAAGGAATATGATTTCCCAGTCTTATTTTTTCACATACTTTTTGCCGTTCTTGATAACAATACCACGATAGTTGTCATCTACAGGCATACCCATGAGATTATAGGCCGGTGTCTCTTGCTCTTCGCCAACAAGCGTATCGATGTCAGTTGGCGTGTCGCTGGTAACCCGCAGTTGTTGAACAGCAGACATTTTTTCCTTGCCATCGGCATGGACAGCAATAGCCATGATGTCATAATTGCGCTTCTCTGTTGGCTTAAATGTAAACTCATAGGGTTTCACTGTCGAAGTGCCAATATACAAATTGTCGGCATAGAACCTCACCTCACTTACGGTGCTGTTTCTCGATGTAGCCTTGACAGATATTGTAACATTGTCGCCCACGCCATAGGTGCCATTAAAGGCTTTCACCATACACGACCCCTCAGCCTCCTCAAAGCGGTTGAAAGTGATGTCCTTGATGTTGAATCCACCCTGGTCTACCATGAGGGTGAACACATGGCGGCCGGCCTTCAGTTCCGTCTTCAGGACACCGTGCAATGTCTTCCATTCTGTATCGCCACCCGTCGTTGGCACCTCAGCCAGTTCGGTGAGGAACGACAGGCTGTCGAGACCATATTCAGCCAAGTGGAACCTGCCATTGGAAGAACTCGATGCCACTGTGGCATCGAACGAATAGAGTCCGTCTTCCTTCACATCTACCGTATAGTCCATCCATTGGCCGGTCTTTACAGCCGTAGCACTATTGCGGGAAGTATTGTAGTATGACACACCCGAAACGCCCTTGTCGTATTCATCAATATTGATGGTGCCAGGCAATTGAGGCACCTCACCGAAGGGCTCACGCTTGGTATTGCCGCTCACCACACTGAAACGTCCATAACGCTCATAGGTAGAGCCGTCGGTAGCAGTAACCACAGCCCTCGTTGTCCTCCAACCCGATGAGCCATGTGCCGGCACCTCATACTCTGTCACATAAGGAGCCTCGGTCATCGTGGCAACGAGGTCGTCATCCACATAGAGTTCTACTTTCTGAATGGTCTTGGTGGCCAACCGGGCATGTACCTTGATGGGCAGCACATCGCCCCTTACCACTTTCAGGGAAGCAGGACGGATATAGACAGAAGCCTCTTTCTTCATACCGGGGAAAGGACTCACGGCATTCTTGGCTTCATCACTGGCCATATACTCCTTTATCCAGGTCATAGCAGGGCGCTCAACACCATTCCTATAGAGGCCAGAGTTGTCAACCCATGTAGCCCCAAGGATATATCCCCAAAGGGTAACGCCAGCGCAATAAGGTGCTTCCCACATCAGCGGCAACACCCTCTGATACTGTGCCTTTTGCTGGTTGTCATCTGCTTTGTCTATGTCCAACTCTGTGATATACATAGGCATATGCAGCGTCTCCTGCTGCCTCTGCAGCACATTGCTCAATTCATTGGCACTGATATCACCCAATTCGTGCGACTGATTGCCATAGGCGTCGATAGGCGCACCGGCATCGCGCAGCGTCTGCACCAAGGTGAGGTAGTTGTCTACATCCCAGCGTATGGAGTTATAGTCGTTGTAAATCAGAATGGCATCGGGCCAGCGCTGACCTGCCATGTCGAAGGCCTTGATGAGCCAGTCGTAACCAGTCTTTCCGCCGCCTCCCAGTGACTCTTTCATCATGGAATTGCCATCCTGGTGGTTACCCACAGCCTCGTTCACCACGTCGATGAGGGGCAGGGTATTGTATTTCGCCTTCACGTTGTCGAACCAGTTGGTGATGGCGTTGAAACGCTCCTTAGGTTTCAAGTCGGGCAACCAGTTAGGATACTGTGCTCCCCAAACCAGAGCGTGGAATTTGTAGGTAAAACCATGCTGTTGGGCATAATTGAAAGCCCTGTCGCATCCCCAGTTGAAAACGCCACGATTTCCCTCTACAGAACCCCATTTCGACTCATTCTCACAAGTGATCTGGTTCCATAGCAGATAATAGTTGGGCACACCGTTACCGGCATCCACATTCGACCTTGTGGTGATGTTTCCCAAAAACTTGTCCGGGTTGGAAGACAACTGGGCAAATGAAGCCATTGGCAGCAACACAGCCAACAGCAAAAGACCTTTTTTGATTTTTCCCTGCATCGTTTTCTTTTAGCCTAGATTACGCAGCACATGAGTTGAACAAAATTGATAGAGTGTGAGAACATCAATAAGATATCCTTGATTATGTCATGTCTGATTTCCACTAATCTTGGTGCTGCAATTCAAGAATAGGGAAAAACATCAATGATTTCGCAATCAATTGCAAAGGTAAGCAATTATTCTGAGATATCCACTTGAATATGGGATTTTTCTTAAGATGGAATCATTTAGTAATCATTTCTAACTTAATTTTCCTTCATTGTTGACAAAGAGAAAAAGAATCTTAGTAAAAACGTTGTTAAAACGGATTTTTTGTTTATTTTTGTGGAAACAATCTGACTATGTGCATTTCTGTAAATCAATGAGGTACACATATTAACATTGACACAGTTAAGAGCGAAGGAGAACATTCTTTCCTGATATAAAGGATGTCATCGTCATTGTAAAAAATGATGAAGGTGCTGTCAGATGTTCTTTTCCCAAATGTGAAAAAAAGAGACACCTATGATGCATTTTGTAATAAGAACAAACACTCTATAAACCTATAAAGCCTTATGAAGACAAAGAGAATTTTTCGAAAACTATTTCTTACGGTTCTGGCACTCATAGCAATCATCATCGTTGCCGGCTTGGGAATACGGCTCATCGACGGGCGTTCACCACAGGCCTTCATCGTCGCCCATCTGTTCCATCAGTCGACTATGGAAGAATATGAGAAGGGCAAGGGCGACATGACAGACAAGAGCACGGTGGCGATTCCCGAGGGCGTGGAGTTTCCCCGTGAGGTAAAACAGTACAGGGTGGGAGACATGCAGGTGTTTGAGGTCGCTGCAGAAGACGGCTCCAAACCCATCGTTCTCTACATCCACGGAGGAGCCTATTACCACAACTTCTCTTCTCGGCATTGGAAAGCCATGGCCGAATGGGCAGAGACGACAGGCTGCGGCATCGTAGCCCCCAACTATCCGCTGCTCTACCGTTATACCGTCAAGGATGCCTTTCCGCTGATGCTCCAGTTATACCGGCAACTGCAAGAGCGTTATTCCGCCAGACGCATCCTCGTCATGGGTGATTCAGCCGGCGGCGGCTTCAGCCTTGCTTTGGCCCAGGAAGTACTGAAGACAGACTCCTTGGAATTGCCCAGCCAGTTGGTTCTCATTTCACCCTGGGTGGACGTTGCAGGAGGCGATGATGCGCTGCAGGAGTATGATACCTTCCTCAACAATGAGGTGCTGCGGCACGTAGGAGCCGATTGGGCAGGTGAAATAGACGTCTATGACCCGATTGTCTCACCTCTTTACGGGGATATGCAGGACTTGCCGCCCACAGATCTCTTTACAGGCACATGGGAAGTCTTCTATACTGATATTGTCAAAACCTTTGACAAGATGAAGGCGGCAGGTGTGGATGTCCGTCTGCATGTGAAAGAGAAGATGGGGCACGTCTATCCGCTTTGGCCATGTCCGGAAGGGAAGGAAGCCCGCAAGGAGATTGCGAAAATCATCAATAACGGATAAGGAAAGGTGGTATCTGAGGCATCTTTCACTTTGTGATCCTTCCATTAAGAAGGTCGCATAGTCGAGGACTTTTCATTGAAAAATCGGTGACATATATTTCGTATGGTTTGCCTGGATGAAGATTCTCTGGGTATCTGATACGGCCATCTCGGCTTTCCTTGATCTCCTCCTCCGGGGCCCAGTTCTCTGCGCCCTGCTTGTAGCGGACTCCTATCACATCTTGGCCGATTCTGGGGTGAGTCTGAAAATTCTGTACGAATACAGATACACATCGCCATCATCACATATTGTCTCATTGCCGTCATCGAACACGACCTCAAGATTGACAGACCAGTGTTTGAGGTTATGCGTATCCTTGGCTAGTCGGCACTTACCACGGACAATATCAGAGACCTGCTTCAACCTCTCAAGCAGAAGGAGGACGACAAGCCTGATGGTCAACTCTATTTTGACTTTATATACGATTAACATATATTAAGAGACACTAGTGTCTAACTTATCAACTGCAGAAAAATGAACCAAACGAATCAAAAGTTGGAATCATTTAGTCTTTTTGGAAGTCTTTTTGGCTGCATGAAGACAAGCATTTTGCAGCACCAAGGCTATAAATCAAGCCTATAACCCATTTTATTCCTCATTTTTCTGCGAAATATTACAAAACGGTTATTTTTTACAAAAAAATCAACGGTATCTGAAGATAATATTGGAAAAAAAATGTAATTTTGTAACTTGAAACACATGTGACTATGAAAGACTGAGTGGAGATACGCCATAGATGGCGTATGAGAGCAAAAAGTTACAAAACTTAAAACAACATCAAGAAATATGATAAGAAACATTTTTATTGATTCGCCGTTCTTTCACAAGAAGATGCAACTCCTTGTGTTAGGTCTCCTTGTGCTTTTGCCGCAGAATGCCGGAGCCCAGCGAATATTGACCCTCGACTCATGCCGCCAACTGGCCATCGCCAACAACAAACAACTCAGCGTGGCTCGTACCGGCAGGGAAATCGCTTCCTACAACGTGAAGTCAGCCCGTACAAAGTATCTACCACGTGTGGATGCCATGGCGGGGTATGAACTGATGAGCAAGGAGGTGTCGATATTGAACAATTCCCAGAAAGACGCCCTGAACAATTTAGGCACCAATACCATGTCGAAGGTGGGCAATTCGGTTTCGGATGTCTTTACACGACTGGTTCAAGACGGTGCCATCACCCCACAGATGGCCCAGCAACTCGCTCAGCAGATGGGTGCCATGTCGTCGTCGATTGCCGCCTTAGGCGACGAGTTCGGCTCGACCATCCGCCAAGCCTTCCGCACCAACAACCGCAATATGTTTGCTGGTTCGGTGTTGGTGAGTCAGCCCTTGTATATGGGCGGCAGCATCACCGCACTCAATCGGATAGCCGAAATCAACGAGACTATCGCCGATGACAACTATGACATGCTGCTACAGAACGTGCTCTACGAGATAGAAGCCACATATTGGCTGGTGGTGTCGCTCCGCCAAAAACAGAAATTGGCGGAAAGTTACCTCAACTTGGTGAATCAACTGCACGACGACGTTTACAAGATGATCAACGAGGGTGTTGCCATCCGTGCAGATGGGTTGAATGTGGATGTGCGCGTGAATGAGGCTGAAATAGCCAAGATGCGGGTCGAAGACAACCTTGTTCTAGCCAAAATGCTCCTTTGCCAACTATGCGGTCTTCCGATGCACACCCCGCTTACCCTTGCCGACGAGGGGAAGGAAATCATTCCCGCCTCCGACATGGGCGTAGGTTATGCCACGACAGACGTTACCCGCCCCGAACTCCGTATGCTGCAGTCGGCCATAGGAGTGTCCGAACAGTCGCAACGCCTCATCACTGCCACGTATTTCCGTCCCCAGGTGGCACTTACCGGTGGATACCTGTTGTCGAACCCCAACGTGTATAATGGTTTCGAGCGCAAGTTTGCCGGTGTATGGAATGTGGGTGTTCTCGTGCGCATGCCCATTTGGGACTGGCACGACGGCCGCCACAAACTCGCCGCCTCACGTGCTGCCACTACGATAGCCAAACTGGAGCATAGCGACTTGTCGGAGAAAGTCAACCTTCAGGTAGAGCAGGAACGCTTTAAGGTGCGAGAGGCCAACCGTCGTCTGGAACTGTCGACGAAGCATGTGGCTAGTGCCGAAGAGAACCTCCGTTGTGCCTCACTCGGCTTCCGCGAGGGCGTGATGAGCCTCTCCGACGTGACGGCAGCCCAGACAGCATGGGAAGCCGCTCACACACAGAAGATAGACGCTGGAATAGAAGTTCAACTATCCCTTCTGGGTTTACGCAAAGCCCTGGGACAAATATAATCGAGAAATCATGTCAAACCAAGCAAAAAAACAACACAACAACATCCTGCTTGCCATAGCGGGATTTGCAACAGTGGTTATCATCGTGGCACTTATCGGTTTCCTTGCCCTCGACCGTGACCCGGATGTCATTCAGGGGCAGATGGAGGTGGATGAATACCGTGTGTCGAGCAAGGTGCCGGGGCGCATCCTCGAGATTCGCGTGAAGGAAGGCGACTACGTACACAAAGGCGATATCCTCGCCATCATCGATGCCCCTGAGGTACATGCCAAGAAAGTGCAGGCCGAGAGTGCCCGCGAGGCTGCCTCTGCCATGCACGAGATGGCCGACAACGGCGCTCGTGAGGAAATCATACGTGGTGCCTTCGAAGTGTTGCAACAAGCCAAGGCCGCCAATGATATTGCCCGCAAGACCTACGAGCGTGTCAACAACCTGTTCAATGAAGGTGTGGTGACCGCCCAACGTCGTGATGAGGCTCAGGCCGCCGTAGAAGCCACCGCTGCTCAGGTAAAGGCAGCCCAGAGTCAGTATGACATGGCTCGCAACGGTGCCCGTCAGGAAGAACGGAAAGCCAGTTCTGCCCAAGTGAGCCAGGCCAGCGGAGCCGTCATGGAAGTGAACTCCTACATCAACGAGACCAAGCAAGTGGCGCAGATGGACGGCGAGGTAAGTGAGGTTTACCCCAAGGTGGGTGAACTCGTCGGCACCGGCAGTCCCATCATGACCATCTCGATGATGGACGACCCTTGGGCTACTTTCAACATCCGCGAGGATCAGTTGAAAGGTATCAAAGTGGGGTCTGAGATATCTGTCATCATTCCGGCTCTTGACAAGGAAATGAAGATGAAGGTGTACTACATGAAAGACAAGGGGGCGTTTGCTGTATGGAAGGCCACGAAGGCCAGCGGCCAATACGACCAGAAGACTTTCGAGATAAAGGCCCGCCCATTGGGGAAAGTCGACGGACTGCGTCCCGGCATGTCGGTGGTGCTTAAAAAGATTTGAGATTTGAGATTTGAGGATTAATTGCCAATGAAATACATCAGACAGATTTGGCACATCGTTCTGCGCGAACTCGACATCCTTCGCAAGAACCGTATCTACGGTTTCTGCATGGTGGTGTTCCCTTTGATGACGGTGCTTTTCTTCACCACAATGCTTGCCGACGGTCTGCCGCAAGACTTGCCTGTAGGGGTTGTGGACCTCGACGACAGTCATACCTCACGTGCGCTCATACGTAATCTCGACGCCATGCAGAGTTCACGGGTGGCCTATCACTTCGCTTCAGTTTCCGAGGCCCGCTGCGCTATGCAGGAAAACAAGGTCTATGCCTACCTCTATATCCCTGAGGGCATGGCTGCGAAACTCCTCGCCGGTCGCCGGCCGAAGATTTCGTACTACTACACCATGACCTGCATGACTGCAGGCTCGATGGCGATGAAGGACCTGAAGACCATCGGCACACTCGGCTCTGCCGCCGTGGGACAGTCTATACTGAGTGCCAAGGGTGCCACGCCTGCTCAGATCAAGGCTGCCCTGCAGCCTGTGACCATCGATGCGCATCAGATAGCCAACCCCGAGGGCAGTTACAATGTCTACCTTACCACCGCTCTTGTCCCCGGCATCATGATGCTCTTCATGGCGTTGCTCTCTTCCTACTCCCTGGGTATGGAACTGAAGTTCGACACGGGTAAGGAATGGCTTGCCAAGGCCGACGGCAACATTGTCGTGGCCATCATCGGCAAGTATCTTGTCCACACGCTCGTCTTCCTCGTTGTCGTGTTCTTGTTCCAATATTATATCTACAACGTGCTCGAGTTCCCACGATTAGGTAATGTATGGAGCATCGTGCGGCTATGCGTCCTGCAAGTCATTGCCTCGCTCGGCTTCGGCATCTTCGCCTTCGGACTGATGCCGTCGCTACGCATGTCAATGAGTATCAGTTCGCTATGGTCGGTGCTCAGCATATCGATGTGCGGCTCAGCATTTCCTGTGATGGGCATGGACCCTCCGTTGCAGGCGCTGTCGTGGCTCTTCCCGCTACGTCACTATTTCATGCTCTATCAGGTAACGGTGTTTAATGGTTATCCGGTCATTGATGCCTGGTTCCACCTTGTGGCGCTTGTGGGCTTCACGCTGTTGCCATGGTTCGTTCTCCGCAAAGTCAAAAACGCAATGCTGAATTATGTCTATATTCCATAAGTTAAAGGAGCACTTCACTGATGTGACCTACATCTGGCGGCATGAGATGCTGCAGGTCATCCGCGACGAGGGCGTGCTGATGTTCCTTGTCATCGTTCCATTGGGCTATCCCCTACTCTATTCGTGGATATACAACAATGAGGCGGTGCACGAGGTGCCCGTTGTGGTGGTCGACCATTCTTACTCACAACTCTCCCGACAGTTCATCAACGACTGCGATGCCTCACCCGATGTTCACGTTGCCTACTATGCCGAGGACCTCGACGAGGCGAAGTCGCTTGTCAGCCGTCAACTCGTCAAAGGTATCTACTTCATCCCCACCGACTTCGCCAAACGAATCATTCGTGGTGAGCAAGGCACCATCAGTGTGTATTGCGACATGTCGCTCATGCTCGCCTACAAATGCATCTACCAGACAGCGATGGTAGAGGCGGGACGTATTGGCGCTGGCCTGAGTATCAAGAAATCAGGCAATTACACCAAACGTGAGGATGTCATCACCGTGCAGCCCTTGGAGGTAGACGACGTGGCCATGTTCAACCCTTCGGGCGGCTATGGCAGTTGTGTGCTGCCAGCCGTTCTCATGCTCATCTTGCAGCAGACACTCGCCCTCGGCATTGGCATGTCGGCAGGCACATCGCGTGAGCGCAACCGCAACGGCCAACTCATCCCCAACGACAACCCACACTACCGCGGTGCCTACCGCATCGTTTGCGGCAAGGCCCTCTGCTATGCTATGATAGCAGCCGTGACGAGTGCCTACCTCACCTTGGTCATTCCGAAGTTGTTCTCCTTTCCGCACCTTGCCCACCGTTGGGACCTGTTGTGGATGATGATTCCATACGTCTTGGCAAGTATCTTCTTCGGGATGGCAGTGAGTTGTATGGTGCGCTATCGAGAGAATGTCATGCTACTGATGGTCTTTGTCTCAGTGCCGCTGCTCTTTCTCACCGGCGTGTCGTGGCCCGAAACCAGCATTCCAGGGGCATGGCAGGGAATTTCGTGGCTCTTCCCCAGCACCTTCGGTGTAAGGGCCTTCGTCCGTGTCAACTCCATGGGAGCCTCTATCGATCAGGTGCTACCCGAAGTGCGCATTCTCTGGATTCAGGCAGCGGCCTATCTCGGTCTTGCCTGTCTGGTCTACCGCTATCAGTTCCGTCTGGCGAAAAAGTATCCCATTACGGAAAATCAATGAATAAGTAGGCAATCAGACTGCAATTAGGATATTCATGAAGAGAAAGGGCAGACTGTCGCGGCGCATCACCTGGCGTGTCATCCTGATTATTGTTATCATCAATGTGTTCATCATTGGTGCTGTATTATTATCCAGCCTTGCATTATCATTTTGGGGCAGCAAAGTGCGTGCTCAGCACCTGATGGACGGTATAGAGAACAAACTGGAAACAATGTTTCAGGTGGTAAAGGCTACAGCCATCAACAACAAGGTTGAGGTGGAAGCCAACCTCGACAGTCCAGCAAAAGTCTTCGATGCCCTTGAGCGTGAACTTCAGGTCAACAAGAGCCTGGTGGGCTGCTTTGCCGCTTTCGAACCAGGGTACTACAAAGACCATGGCAGATGGTTTGAAGCCTACGCTCATTTTACTGACAGCAAGCAGATTGAGCGGCAACAACTTGGCTCTTCCCTACACGACTACTTCAACGGGGTGTGGTATAAGAAGGGATTAAGTTTGAAGAAAGACGATGACGGCTATCTCACAGACCCCTACTATGACAACTCTGTCGGCAACAGCCTATATTGCAGTTATGTCTTGCCCATCTTCGACCGTCAGGGGCGTAAAGTAGGCGTCTATGGTGTTGACTTGGACCTTGGCTGGATTGACTCCACTATTGTCAAGGAAGAGAAGAGCATCAAGAAGATAGAACTTGTGGAAGACAGCCCGGATGACCCTGACAACGTGAATGCCTTCTTTATCCAACTTCTCGACAGCAAGGGTAAAAGAATTTCTGGTACTATAGACGTAGATGAAAAAACTCTCAAAGAAATATGGCAGAGAGGCCTTATCGAAAATAAGAGAATGCAGATTAATGACGAGTCTTATTACGTCAGTTCCAAGCGTTTACCCAATACCGGATGGACTTTGACCATGGCGCAACATTGGGAATGGGTGTTTTTAGACGGCATATCACTTGGCATCTGCATTTTGTTCTTCATGACTATTGGCGGCCTCATCATCTTCCTTTTTTTGAGCCGCAGCATCCGCCGTGCCATAAAGCCGCTGGGATTCCTGTCGACATCGGCGCAGGAGGTGGCAAAAGGTAACTTCGACACGTTGTTGCCCACATTCAAGCATGACGACGAAGTGGCCGAACTGCGCGACTCCTTCGACACTATGCAACATTCACTGAAGCAATATGTGAAGGAATTGAAAGAGACTACCGCCTCAAAAGCCGCCATAGAGAGCGAACTACACGTGGCACAAGACATCCAGAAGTCGATGTTGCCCAAGACCAACCCTCCATTCCCCGAACGCAACGACATAGAAATCTTCGGTTCACAAACCCCTGCCAAAGCCGTTGGTGGCGACCTCTACGACTTCTTCATCCACGACGAGAAACTCTTCTTCTGCATCGGCGACGTGTCGGGCAAGGGTGTGCCTGCCTCGCTTGTCATGGCCGTTACCCGAACACTTTTCCGCAATATTTCAGCACATTCTGTCCATCCTGGTCAAATCATGGAATCCATGAACATGAATGTATGCGAGGGCAACGACAACAATATGTTCGTTACGCTGTTCGTCGGTGTGCTCGACCTGAAGACAGGTGTTTTGCTCTACAGCAGTGCAGGGCATGATGCGCCTTATGTCGAGAACACCTTTCTGCCTTGTGACTCCAATCTCCCCATTGGTATCATCCCAAACTTCAAATACTCGGAGCAAACTGCGAAATTTGTTCCCGGCACAACCATCTTTATGTATACCGACGGTCTGACTGAGGCAGAGAATGCAGCCCAAGAACTATTTCATAAGCACCGCATGACGGAAGTTCTCAAGGCAACCATGCAAAATCCATGCTCGCCTCAGCAACTGATAGAGAGCATGACTGCTGCCGTACATCAATTCGTTGGCAACACTGAGCAAAGCGATGACCTCACGATGCTCGCCATCAAATATACCAACAGCAGTATCTGACCATTTTATACCGATTGTCATCTCTCGGTGGCTGTATCAGAATCAGAAAAGCCAGACCGTGCACATCCATTTAGATTTAACACATACAACTATGAGAAAAGTATTACTAGCATTTGCTGCTCTAATGTTTCTGGCAGCATGTAGCATGAAACCGACGACAGAAACTTCAACTGACACTAAGAGTGACAGTAATGGCATTGAGTTTGAGATAGCGAAAAACTACTTCTTCAAGAATGACCAGGAGATTCCTGCCAATCCTAAGATTACTACGGCGGAGGAGTTCGGCAAACTGTTCGGTATGGCCGCTGTAATGGGCAAGGACGGACAGCCTACGGAAATAGACTTCGCGAAGAAGTTTGTTATCGCCATTGTCCTTCCGGTGACTAACCTCGCTACGGAGATTACTCCTGTAAGACTGGAAGAACAGGGAGACACCCTATTCTATTACTATGATGCCAAGGTTGGCAAGGCACAGTCATCCAGCGCACAACCTATTTCGCTCATCACGCTTGACAGGAAGTATGCAGACAAGACTGTAGTGATGATTAACGAACAGGTGACCGACTACTACTCTGCCGTCGACCGTTATCTCACGGAGCAGATTGCCGGGCACTATGCCCAGGGCGAATACTGTGTGCCAGTCAGTGAATTCGTTGCTGCAGATGATGAGGACACAACCGACATCCGTATATGGGGTGATTTCTGGGTGTACAACTACAAACAAGTTGGCGACACGTTGAAATGCGTCTCCGGCGGCAGTCACCCAGGGCTGATACACGTCTGTCAGAAGGGCGAGCACTTCTATGTATACCAGTTTGATCAGGTAGAGGACGGCTCCACGTTCCTCTCCAGTGCCAAGCGAATTTTTGGTGAATACTACGAAACTTTCCGAATCAACCACAGCAATCCAGATGAGCGCGAATTCAACAGGGCTGCACTGCTGGAGACATTCGTACGTGACCACGGACTTTCAGCCACCAAGTACCAAGACTATGGCTGGCCCGCAAAGGACTTGGAAATCACAGGGGAGTGAAACAACCATTCACCCCTCATCATTGCAGTTCATCAAGAGGCGTCTCTTTCGCCTCTCCCATCTCACAGACAGTGCCGCAGCAGAAAGCATGAAGCCGGTCGGCCATGGTATTTTTCATTATGGCGTAGGCGATGTCACCTGTGCAATGACTAGTATGAAACGTGGCCTGGGGATAGTTGTCTGCCAGTCTGCGGGCCAGACCGGTCAGTTCGCTGCTCGTCTCATGGCCGTCCAGCAGGTGGAATCCTCCCACTATGGCCCTGACAGGCCATGGGCATGCCGCCAAGATGTTTTCCAATCCACTATGGGCGCAGCCGGTAAAAAGCAGACCGTCGGTATAGAGAGCCAACTCGTGCCGGAAATCATCGGGAATAAAATTACCATCTGCGTCCTTGATGAATAGATGCCTGTTGCCCTTGGGCATGGGATGAGTCTGTGGAATATGTGCCATGACATAAATACCGTCGGCAACCTCACAAGAGTGGTCGACCATGATGAACCTCTCCTCCATTCCATCTGGCCAGACCGTGGTGATGCTATGCCTTTCATTTCTCATGGAATAGAACATCCCGTTGACGCTCTCTGGGGAGACGATGACTTTCGCTTTCTTGTTGACTTCCATGAAATGGCGCAGTCCACCGGCATGGTCGTTATGGCCGTGGGAGATGAAGACGTAATCCACCGCACCGAGGTCAATGCCCATACGCTTCGCATTATCGATGAATACATCACTGGCTCCCGTATCAAGCAGGATACGGGAGCACTTCGTTTCTAGCCAGATAGACAACCCGTGCTCCGTCTTGAATGACGGGTCTTTTGAGCGGTTGTCAGTCAACACCGTCCATTTCATCGGCCTATTATTTTGCGGTTCTTCTTTCATATGTTGTATCGCATTATTTGTGGAGATAATCGTTGCGCATTAAGTGGCTTAACGCTATATTTCTCGAACCATCTGGCAAGGACGTTAAAGTGCCTTACATAAACTGGGCGTATAGTACATGATTCATCTTCGTAATCTCTCCAATGCTGCAGATCTACAGCAACGAATCCATCTACGTTGCGATGAATCTAGAGGCGTTCTGATTTGACGAATTTATAAGCAGAAAAAAACATCAGTTTTAAAATCAGATATAATTGTTTTAAATAATTCTTTCTTCATTTTTGAAAACATTCACTTTGTTAACGGTTATAGCCTATCCAATCAATTGTATTTCATTCAGATAAAAGAAAGCCTCGGGATGTGTCTTTTTTAGTTTGTTGAGTTTGGTGGGCATAGGGAGTTGAAGAGTCTGTGATGCTAACGTACCTATATCGTTTGGTGTATAGTGTCGTATCTCGTTAATTCCTTTCTCCAAAAGTCGACTGAGGTAAGCCACTTTGGCAGCATTGATGATGGCAGAATCCAAGGTGTACTTCTCGCTGTGAATGAAATTGCCAATACGACTAATGCCATCTTGAAGGAGTTTGTATTCCTCAGGATTCTCCAAACCGCGCATACATATAGTGATGGCCGTCTGGTAGATGTCATCAAGCACTTGTTGAATGTCATCCGATCGTAGGTTGCGATATTGCAGTTCCACCTTGGCAAACTTCAGGAAGGTCTGGCGGGTAACAGAGATATTTTCGGTGATGTCAAACAGCGAGGCTATGTCAAAGAGTTGCTTGATAATCTCCATCGTACATTTCTTCTGGCCCTTGAAGAATGGGATGCCCGTCGTGTGCGGAGCGAAAGCCGTCAATTTGTCGCCCAACAAATCATCATGGCTCGGCAAGCTGACCGTGACGAGAGGTTCGTCGGTCATCAGCAACGGACTCTGTATGGGTAGCGACACGATCTGGGAATAGTGCGTTTCCTCAAAGAGCACATCAAGTAGTATCTTGTCCTGTCCTCCCTTACCGGGATAGCTCACTTCGTAGTAGAATTTGGCGTGTTGCTTCGGGACTTCTGTGCGCGATATGCGCTCTACGAGTTCCACTTTGCCAAAGCCGTATTCTTCGGCATACTGGCTGAGATATTCCTCTATAACGGTTCCTGGAGGACAGATGATATCAATGTCTATTGACAATCGTTTGCTGGTGTTCAGGTGAAGCATCAGCGAACTGCCGCCCTTGAAGATGAAAGGACAGCCTGAGCGAGCCAGTGCTTCAAGCAATGAAAAGGTACGGATGGTCTTTTCAACCAATGCAATGTCGTGGACACCCATTTGACGGGCGGCTTCGGTTATCCACTCAAGGCTTCTACTCTTGGGATTGATCATGGTCTATCGTGTATATGATATGTTCAACTTTCTCTTTCCTGTTACGGCGAGAGGCATACCTAAGCAGTTTGCGCATGTTGACATGATTTCTCTCACGCGCATAGTCATATATATTGTATATCTCGGAACCGCTGGCGAATAGCAGTTCGTTGTCGCCAATGGCATCCACAAGGATTTTCTCTATACGGGGTACCTGACAACCGTCCACGATGGTCAGCGGCGACTGACCTATCAGTTGGCGCACCACGAGGGCATCAGTACCCGTCAGATAACGGTCACAGTCTATGGGAGAAGGCGACAGGAGAATGTTTCTGTCAAGTTTCATCTCCTGCAAGGCATGGAATACCGTCTCCATACCGTCCTTCTCCACATCCACGAAAACATAGCCGATGTCTGGCACATGGAGCATGAACGAGGCAAGCACTCGTGGGCTCCAGATGCACATATTAAGGAGCGGAAACTTCTGCTTTAGACTCAAATAGATGTTTTTCTCCATCTCTGATGGCTGATATACGAATTCCGGAAGACTGTCATGAGCCAATACGTAAACTCCGTGCCCAACCCTATGAAGTGAGCCTGATGCAAGCATCCGGTTAATCTGAAGGGTAATTGCACTGGCCTTGATGCCCGTCTGCTGGCGGGCAACTTCATGCAGCAGGTCTTTCCTGTGGAAAGTTCCTCCCTGTGCCACTGCGTAGTTCAATATAACTTCCGTTGCTGTCATATCAGTGTTTGTCAGTGCAAAAATATATCTTTTTTGTCAAATACAAAAATAATTTGCCAAGAAAGATATAAATTGCTGCTATTTTTCATAAAGATGGGCGTATTCTGACTAAATCCAGCATCACAGAATGATTATCTCTATGTCAAACCATAGATTTAGGTACAAAAAGTCCATTTTTCACCCTATTTTAGAGCCATGCTGGGTAGTTAAACATCCTTAACCAAATCATAAACTTTGTTGCCCCTCCACCGCATCATAAATGTCAAAAAATCCAACAAGCGACAACAAAGAATCCATTATCGGGTAATAAAAATTTATACTTTGTATGAAAACAGGCGGCACCTCAGGAAAGAAAAACTTCGTTTTTACTTTCCATTCGGTTTGCACTGTTTTTGTACCGTATAAAATTGGGCATTTTCAATTACCATTGACTGTCAAGGACTTACATAATTATAAAGGAGTTCCATATGAATGGACTTGGATTTCTCGGGAATGATAATGGTGTCGCGGAGGCATCGGGAATGCATTTCTTGAAAAAATGATCATGGAGAACCGTCCTCGATGATCATCCCCGATGATCATAAGATGGCTCAAGACGTATCAGATTCCCCGTCCCCCTGATATTGATTCCCCGTCCCCCTGATATTGTCATTTCTTCTTTATCGTAAACTCTACTTTCTGGATACCCCGCTTATAAACATTGGCGAGGATTAGGTTGTAGTGCAGCGTCTCACCCTGTTTCAA
>OMZE01000072.1 GCA_900315455.1 uncultured Prevotellaceae bacterium
AAGTACAGGGTGAAGGCGACCACCTCACTCGACATGATATTGAATGATGATGAAGTGAAAGGCATATTCGTTTCAGCTTCGCCTTCTGCACATTTCTCCATCGCTTCGCAAATTCTGAAAAGCGGGAAGTCATTGTTCATTGAGAAACCTCCCTGTCAGTCGCATGCAGAAGTCGATGCTCTCATTGACCTTCAACAACTTCACGGTTCTCCTATAGCGATGGTTGGACTACAGAAACGATATGCTCCTGCCGTACAAATCCTTAGGAAACGGCTTGCAAAGGAGCGACTTGTCTATTACGACTTCCATTATCTCACCGGCAACTACCCAGAGGGTGACACCCTCCTTGGTTTGTATATCCATCCCCTCGACCTCGTTACTTATCTCTTCGGCAAACCCGAAATCATGGCTTGTCGGCAAGTCGCTCCAGCTTCCTACATTCTCATGCTTCGTCATCCTCAAATCGTCGGCACCCTCGAACTCTCCACCGCCTATTCCTGGACTGCTGCCGATGAATCGTTGAAAGTCTGCACATCTTCTGGCATTTACCATTTTTTGCAAATGGAAGAATTAAGTTACGAATCTATTCCCACCACCGTTTTCGGGCTCCCATCGGAAAAGATTCGTCCATGGAAAAAGAACATCGAACACCTCTACACCCGCAACAATTTCACGCCCATCCTCACAAACAACCAAATCCATTCGCAAGGCTACTTCAACGAGATACAAGCATTTGTCGAAGCAATGGAAGGCTATGGAAACGACATCGTTTCGTCGATTGAAACGACACGAGACACCTACATGTTGATAGAAGCTATAGAGCAACACTAATCTTGATGTTCTGTCAATTGATGAGAGTCTCAAAGTACAAAAAATAGACAAAAGTCTGAACATTTGTTCAGAGTTATAGTTTCGGCACCCTTTCCCGGAAATTCACCGAGGGTTTTTCCATGCAATTTGTTTATTTTGTTGGCAAAAAAACAAAGAATAAGCGAAAAGTAATTTTTCTTGTTACGTTTCGCGCTTTCAATCGTATCATTAGTAGAATATGGAAATCGACGTGCTGACATCCTCGTTTCTTGGCTTGCGCGACAAGTTGCACCACATCGCCCTGAATTATCTGGAAAGCGATGAGGATGCCAAGGATGCGCTACAGGAAACAAACTCGTGACCGTGCTGCGGCACGTCTGCATTGACCGTTTGAGAAAGGCCAAGCCCATACCATTGGATGCTGTCAGTGTCCGTGAGTTGAAAGGCTACAATATGGTTGAAGAGGACTTGAAACACCTTGAAGCACTATTGCAAGAGAGCCTGACTCCTCTGCAACGGGAGATATTCAACCTCGTCACTCACGAAGGAATAGAATATGAGCAGGTTGCTGAAAAGCTCTCGATGACCGTAAAGAAGATGCGTGAAACCTACAATCAATTGAACAGATGAAACAAGACACCAGACATATCACTATAGAAGAAGCCGAACAACTCTGTCGGCTCTATATGGACTGCCAGTTGTCGGTGTTGGAAGAGACGGAACTGGAGTATGTACTGATGCAGTCCGAGCTGAACTCGCCTCTGCTCCGTGAAACCCGTGTGCTGATGGGAATATCACGTTCTGTCAATCTCCAGGCAAAGAAAAAACGTTTGTTCGTAACCTGGGGCTGGTGTGCAGCAGCATGTGTTGCCATTCTGATAGGCTGTGTCGTCCTTCTTAGAAACCATGTCACAACCGAGAAAGATGCCATTGCAAAAAAGGAAGGTGTTGAACTCAGCGTTGAGAAGACAAAGGACATTGCCCAATCGGAAGTTGCCAAGAAGGAACCACAGGAAAGCAAGGAGGAAACAGAAGAGCGAGTGGAATTTGAAGCGACTCAAGCAGTGTCACAGCCAAGACCTGCCACATTATCCATGAAACATGGCAAGAGGAAGACGGGGACGGTGCACCAGCAACCTTCCGACATGACGACACCCAAGGAAGAGCAACCCATCATTGCCGAGACGACCACCACGGCGACGGAGCCGACAATGCCATCCACTCACATTGCCCCGGAGCATGTCGTATATATCATCAACGGTGAAAGGCAAGTGCCGACAACTGACATGCCGTCAATCAACGACCTACGCATGCGTGGCCAACGGCTGACAGCGGAAGTAATGCAACAAATACAAAAACCGATAGAATTCTAAATCCACATGATACTGTTCGCTTTGATTACAGTGTTCACCTTTACTATGGTCCCAATATGTATCTCGGTGTGGACTCTCTATCCTTGGACAGCATCCTCCGTGAAGATCGGAACCGTATGGCACAGCAACTGTCCACCATCCGACACACCCTCGATGAATTGCAAGCGGAGGCTGCGGAGAGTTATCATTACGAATACCACAAGGGAGGAAGCGACACCATCATCTATTCCATGAACCTGTGCCGTGACACCACCCGCTACGCAAGCAAGCACCATAATGCCAACCATCCGACATTCTATTCCGATGAATATCTTTACTTCAACTATCAGCCATATCATGATGTGCGCGAGGTAGGAGCCACCCTTCAATATACCGTCCATACTCCCAACCCTGGCCCACAAGCAGAGAAGAACAGTCTTGAGTCGCTCACCTCCGGCATTGCCCGGCTTTTCATACAGAACAAGATCAAGCCACGAATGGCCATGTGGCGGCACGACAAGACTTATTCCGACTCGATACATGCAGTGGACTCAAAAGATTTCGAATCACGCATCATCATTGGGGGCAATGGCTTGGAGGGCGTCACCCATGCACAGATATTCACAGTGCCACGTGAGCAGGAAGAGAAAGCCCGCCAGTTCTACGATGAGATATCGAGGATGGCTCTGCAATTCACAGAAGGAAACCTGGATGTCTTGTACCGCTACAATTATTTGACATTCGACGAGTCCTATTGGGGAGACATTCTGACATGTTACTATGACGAGACCACATCCTATAGCATCAACATGCGAAGAAATGAGTCGGGCTTTCACTTCGTCATCGCCAATACCAAAGGTATGGAGTGGTTTCCGGTTGACTGGCCGAGCATCAAGACTTTTGTCAACGGCAAAGTTTCCTATTTCAAAGGTATGGAACCGAAGAAAGACGAATAATATCGACAGAATATGATTCATAAGTACCCGGAACAAGGCATGGGGCGCAGTGATGTGTCCCATACCTTTGCCCGATAAAACGAGGCGAACAAGAAAACAAATAATGATAACCGTGAATAGTAGAAAATAAAAATGAACGATTTCCCGTTTCGTGTGTATGCTGTCAAAACGAAACAAAAACAGAAAAAATGAAACGGATTTTGACTACACTGCTGGTAAGTCTCGTGATAATGACGGGAGCCAGCGCACAGGGAACAGAACTTATTGATAGGGGGATACCACTATATCTGACGGACTCGCTCAAGTTGGACAGCATGTACAACTATTGGAACGGCTTCGTGACCCAGCACCCGAAGGACGATGTGGCGTGGCGCAATCTCTTCGAGATATGCTCTAACCAGGAGTTTAGACTGAGATGCAAGAACTGGGAGGCGGGCATACAGCACTTCAAGGAACAGACAATGCCGCTGTTGGAACGGATAAAGAATGCCATTCCTGGCACTTATACCGCTTACTATTGCGAATATGAAGGTATGCTCGCCACGACGACCGACAGGAGAGAACTTGTTGCGGACTCCGCCATCGTCCTGCTGCCAAAAGATGCTCCTGCCGGCGATTACGAATTGTGGACTCAGTATCTGATTCCCAAACGTGACACGGTGAGGATAACCAACGTGCTGACCCAATACTACGAGAGCGGGCAGTATCCCGAGGAGTCGTTGCAATACCACTTCAACGAACTGCAAGGCATGGAAGAGGGCGGTGTCTATATCGCACCCCATCCAGGCGAAATGGTTGGCAAACTCATCCTGCAGCATGTGCTGGGTGTACACAAGGATAAGATACTCTACGACGAGGATGCCGCTATGTTTTCTGAATATGTAAAAGATGTGTTTGGTCACATAGGCATCCCCTTCAACGATGACGTATGGAATCAGTTATGGACTACCTGGCAGGACAAGACACTGGCAGCCATCATGCGCTACATCTTCGACCACTCCAAGCGTCCTGTCTATCTGTCGGCTCACGATATGTGGCAATACATCATAGGAGAAGGCTTGCCTGACGAACTGAAGGCCTGCCTCTACAACGAAGGACTGACCATGCGCTATTCCACGAAGCCTTACGACAACAGGGCCGTGAAGCGCCGCAACATTGAGCAGCGCTACCGCTTGGAGTATCTGCGTATGCGGTTTCATCCAGTAATGAAGAACATGCAGCGTTTCTCGGGTTCGGCCGAGGGCGACTACTACGCCATGAACTATATGCGGCTGCTGCGCGACCAGTTGCCCTACTACAAACAGCACAACAAGGAGCGCTATCAGTGGCTCAGCGACATCTTCCGCGATGTCATCAGTCAGTTGGAGAAGAAGAATTACGACGTAGATGAGTTCAAAGACTATCTGAAATGAGTATCTTCCACCTTAAACCACTTCGCCAGCAGACAGACGAACAACTGATGACAAGGGCTGCAGCAGGCAGCGATGCTGCTTTCGAGGAACTGTATCGCCGCTATGCCCGTCGTTTGCAAGGATTCTTCTTCATGCAATTAGGTGGTGACGAAGAACTGGCAGCCGATGCCACACACGACGTATTCCTCCGGGCTTACGAAGCAAGAAGCCGCTATGAAGAAAGCCACAAGTTTGACACATGGCTCTTCACCATCGCCTACAACCTTTGCCGCAACCACTATCGCAGCAATGCCTACGAGGCGCAGCTATTGTCCACCCTTGATGCAGAGCCTGTGACGGATCAACTGATTGAGGTGAGACTGGACTCCGCGACCCTCGACCAAGCATTGGAAAAAGTGCTGGCAGAACTGACCCCGACGTTGCACCAAATCTTCTCTCTCCACTATCAGGAGGAACTGACCATCCCGCAGATAGCAGAGATTGTCGGCGTTCCTGAAGGCACCGTCAAATCTCGTTTGCATAAAACCATGAACATCATCCGTAAAAAACTCAAGAAATATGAAAAAGACCATATCTGACATCACTAATGAACAAATCATCCAATCGGCACGCCGACAGCGACAAGCCGTCAACAGTCGCATGGAAATTGAGCCTTGGAAACCTCGCCATCTTCGTAGGCATGGAGTTGCCGCTATTATAACCATTGCAGCCAGTCTGGTGAGTTTCATAGCAGGCTACGGCATTCATTCAAAAATGTCCCAGCCAACAACTCAACCATTGGCACAGGTCGTTCAGGTGCAGCACGACACCATCATGATGACAGAGACCATCCGTGACACCGTCTATCAGACGCGCATTGTCACCCAACATGCGAAACCTAAGAGAGTTCAGCCAACTCCAACAACCAGGCAAAGGATGCTTGCTTCCAAGGAGGCTCAAGAATCCCCAACACCCTCCCCTACCCGTCAATCATCAGCCGAGCAAATGGCCTGCTCCATGCTCTGTGATGACATCCCTTACGCCCTATTGGCCACTCCATGATCACTTTTCCCAATTAATTTGTTTGTCCTTGCAATGTTTGACTGTTTTTGCTCGTATATGTAAATAGAAGACCGTAAGAATTCATGACAGAGGCAGAACAGGAACTGATAGAGGAACTTCGAAGGCAAGACCCAAAGGCGCAGTGTCTGACGCTACAACGCTATGGCAAAGTCATTTTCGCCCAGATGGCGAGATTGGTGCCTGGCAAGGAAAATGCCGAGGAATTGTATCAGGATGTCTTTGTCAAGGCATTCACCCACATCGGGCAGTATGACGAGACGCGGTCGTCACTACGGACGTGGCTCTCACGCATAGCCTATAACGCTGCAGTAGACTGGCTCAGGCACCAAAGGCAACCAGTGGTCTATTTTGAAGACAGCGAAGGCAAGGCCGAGGCGTTGTCCGACCAGGAAGTGGACGAGACATTAGGCCATCCCAATGCCGAAACCGTGCAACTGATACGCGCTGCCCTCAAGCACCTGCCGCCAGAAGAACGGGCTGTCATCACCATGTTCTATTATGAGGAGATGAGTTTGAAGGAGATAGCCTTCGTCACCGGGAGCATCCCCACCACCATAGCCTCGAAACTGAGCAGAACGAGAAAGAAACTATGCAGAATCATCAAAATGCTACAATCATGAACAAGGGCAATCATTCGATACAGCAGGATGAAAACCTGCGCGAGGCACTCAGACAAGAGGAGGCTGCGCTGCCGCAGATGCCTGCCGACCTGAACGACCGGCTGATGAAGCGTCTGCACCATGAGAAACGCCATCGCCATTATAGGGTATGGCCGTGGCTGGCTGTCGCCTGTGTGGCCGCAGTGATAGTGGTGTGGCTGCTGCCGCCAAAAGAGAAAGGCAGCGGGGCTATGGCCAGTTCTGGCGAATTGACTGCGCAAACCAGTTCGATTGTTGATGGACGAGATGCTAAAAATATCCTGCAAGAGACAAAGGAAATAGCATCCACAATAATGGCCCAGGACCAGCGGATTACAAATCCTAATACTCGTGGCCGTCGAATTGCAAATTCGACGGAACGGAAGGAGGTTGCAAATTCGGCGGAACGGAAGGAGGTTGCAAATTCGATGGAGCGGACTGAGCGGATTGCAAATTCGACTGAACAGGTGCTATTGGCGCAAGGAAAAGCCGCTGAACAGCACAAGGAAATGGCGGCAAGTGAAGAAAAGTCAACTACAGATTTGCCTCGCACGCAAGCAAAGCCTCAACAAGTAGTGCTCACTGAGCGTGATATCCCCATCAGCCGTCCAGAAAACTATCGCTATACACCCGAGGAAATCGCCCTGATGCGACGGCAAGCCAATGAAGCCTACGTGAAGTGGATGGAACTGGAATTGGAAATCATGAATTATCAATATGAACAAGTTGCAAAACAATAAAAACATCATCAATATGAAACGTGTCATCTCATTGCTGCTCATTGCCTGCAGCACCCTTACGGCTTTTGCTGACTCTTCAGCCGACCAACCGAAGCGGCCGGAGAAAGTCATCGCCAACCTGAATACCATTATCAATCTCCATGGCCATAAGGCGGGACAGTCCTTTGCCATCAACAGGAATCCGAACACCAACATCATTGAGTCGAGCGAGAAGATTGCCACCTTCTCATGCT
>OMZE01000008.1 GCA_900315455.1 uncultured Prevotellaceae bacterium
CTACAACCCCGACCTGAAGGTTGGCGACATCGTAGAAGTTTACGTAGAAAATCAGGAAGACAAGAAAGGTCAGTTGATTCTTTCGCACAAGAAGGCCCGCCTGAGCAAGAGTTGGGAGCGTATCAACGCTGCTCTTGACAACGAGGAGGTTATCCAGGGCTTCATCAAGTGCCGCACGAAGGGTGGTATGATTGTCGACGTGTTCGGCATCGAGGCATTCCTTCCCGGCAGCCAGATCGACGTTCACCCCATCCGCGACTACGACGTGTTCGTGGGCAAGACCATGGAGTTCAAGGTGGTGAAGATCAACCAGGAGTTCCGCAATGTGGTGGTTTCTCACAAGGCACTCATCGAGGCAGAACTCGAGGCACAGAAGAAGGAGATTATCAGCAAACTCGAGAAGGGTCAGATTCTCGAAGGCACCGTGAAGAACATCACTTCCTACGGTGTGTTCGTAGACCTTGGCGGTGTAGACGGACTCATCCACATCACCGACCTGTCTTGGGGCCGCGTAAGCGATCCGAAAGAGGTTGTTGCTCTCGATCAAAAGATCAATGTCGTTATTCTCGACTTCGATGACGAGAAGAAGCGTATCGCCCTCGGTCTGAAGCAACTCACTCCGCATCCATGGGATGCCCTCGACGAGAACCTGAAGGTGGGCGACCACGTGAAGGGCAAGGTAGTTGTCATCGCCGACTATGGTGCATTCGTAGAGATTGCTCCGGGTGTGGAAGGTCTGATTCACGTATCTGAGATGAGTTGGAGCCAGCACCTGCGTTCCGCTCAGGAGTTCATGCACGTGGGCGACGAGGTAGAGGCCGTTATCCTTACCCTCGACCGCAACGAGCGCAAGATGTCTCTCGGCATCAAGCAGTTGAAGGAAGACCCATGGGAGGCCATCGAGGTGAAATATCCTCTCGGCTCGAAGCACACCGCTAAGGTGCGCAACTTCACCAACTTCGGTATCTTCGTGGAACTTGAGGAAGGTGTCGACGGTCTGATTCACATCAGCGACCTGTCATGGACCAAGAAGGTGAAACATCCGTCAGAGTTTACCCAGGTGGGTGCCGACATCGACGTCGTAGTGCTCGAAATCGACAAGGAGAACCGTCGTCTGAGCCTTGGCCACAAGCAACTTGAAGACAATCCTTGGGATACCTATGAGACCCTCTACACTCCTGGTTCTATCCACACCGGTAAGATTACCGAACTCATGGACAAGGGTGCCGTTATCGCACTCAACGAGGGCGGCGAAGGCTTCGCCACTCCGAAGCACCTGGAGAAAGAGGATGGCACCAAAGCCCAGCAGGGTGAGGAACTGCCATTCAAGGTGATTGAGTTTGTGAAGGAGACCAAGCGCATCATCCTCTCTCACAGCCGTACTTTCGAGGAAGGCAAGGAGGAGAAGAAGGTTGCCCGCAAGCACACTGCTCCTAAGAAGGAAGAGACTCCGGTTATCAACAACCAGACTGGTGGCACCACCCTTGGTGACATCGACGCCCTGGCTGCTCTGAAAGCCAAGATGGAGAAAGGTGAGTAATCATTTCCTCCCGAAATATTCAAAATCCCTGGCCGAGAAATTGGTCAGGGATTTTTTTAGGTTTGAGGTTTGAGGTTTGAGGTTTAAGCTTCGCTTGAATGTCGGCGGCGCCTCAGCATACTGAAAGCATACTTTCGTCTGCTTTCGTCTGCCTTCGGCTTGCACGACATTTGAGGTTTGAGGTTTGAGATTTATTGCTGCGCCTACCAGACAAATTGACAGGGATGCGGTGTTTTTTCTCCTTATGAAAAAACATTCGTCCTTTCCCTCTTCCTTTCTATTCCCTTCGCAAAATAGAGTGAAGGCGGTGCTTGGGTATAGTATTTCACAAAATCCAAAAGGTATGGAATATCAATGGAAAATAATTCTTAGGATTTGCTTTGAAATTCCTCCCTTTTAGAGTAACTTTGCCATTGCATTAGTGGTTACTCCGTATCTTTGCTATTGCAATGACAAACTACCCTTGTCGGATGATATGAAAACAACACATTATTATATATAATTATGGAAAGAACATGGAGATGGTTTGGCAAGAACGACAAGATCACCCTTGCCATGCTGAAGCAAATCGGTGTCGAAGGCATCGTTACCGCCCTGCACGACGTGCCATTGGGCGAAGTGTGGACCCGTGAGAAAATCAGGGACCTCAAAGAGTATATCGAGAGTTATGGCATGCGCTGGAGCGTGGTGGAGTCGCTGCCGGTGGTGGAAACCATCAAGTATGGCGGCCCCGACCGCGACGAGCAGATAGAGGTATATAAGGAAAGCCTGCGCAACCTCTCCGCCGAAGGCATCCACACCATCTGCTACAACTTCATGCCCGTTCTCGACTGGGCGCGCACCGACCTACTGCATGAAAACCCCAACGGCTCGAGCAACCTCTATTTCAACTACGCTGAATTTGCCTATTTCGACATCTACATCCTGAAACGTGCCGGAGCACGCGAGGAATGGGCAAAGTTTGTCTTCCCCGCCGGTGTGGGCGAAGGGCGCAACGTATTGGCCGAGGCCGATGAACTGGCCAAGACGATGACTCCAGAGAAAGAACATCAACTCGTAGAGACCATCATCATCAAGACACAGGGTTTCGTGTCGGGCAACTTCAGTGAGAACGACGAGGCGCCGATACAGAAGTTCCGCGACTTCCTCGACCTCTACAAAGGCATCGACAAGGCGCAACTGCGTGCCAACATGAAATATTTCCTCGAGGCCATCATGCCCACCTGTGAGGAATGTGGTATGAACATGTGCGTACATCCCGACGACCCACCCATCGAGATACTGGGTCTACCTCGCATCGTGCGCACCGAAGAGGATATCCAGTGGTTCCTCGATGCCGTACCCAACCCGCATAACGGCCTGACGTTCTGTGCCGGTTCGCTCTCTGCTGGTGCCTACAACAACGTGGTGGAGATGGCACGCAAGTTTGCCCCACGCACCCACTTCGTACACCTGCGCAGTTGCCATATCTTCCCCAATGGCGACTTCACCGAAGCCAGCCATCTCGGAGGCCGTGCCGACATCGTGGAACTCGCCCGTATCTTCGAGAAAGAGAACCCGGCACTGCCGATGCGCGTAGACCATGGCATGACGATGCTCGGCGACGAGACCAAAGGCTACAATGCCGGATACTCCTTCCTCGGACGTATGTTTGCCCTCGGACAGGTGCAAGGCATCCTCGCCACGGTGGACCGCGAACTGGGCATCGCCTACAAACAACCCGGATTCTTTGATTGAAATTAATCCAACACAGAGATACAAAGAGAAATAATTTATTCTGGCTTAAGAAGATACTTTAGTTATGAAACTGACAGATATACTTTCCGGCAACTATAATGCCGCTGAATGGGAAGCCAAAGGCTATGAACTTCCCAAGTTCGACATCGCCTCCGTGGCAAAGAAGACCCACGACGCACCGACATGGGTGCACTTCGGAGGCGGAAACATCTTCCGTGCTTTCCCCGCTGCTATCCTCAACGATGCGCTGAACAGCGGGAAATACGACCGTGGCGTCATCGTGGCAGAGACCTTCGACTTTGAGGTCATCGACAAGGCCTACGCCCCCTACGGCAACCTCTCTCTCCTGGTCAGCCTGCAGTCTACCGGCACCATCGAGAAGAAAGTCATCGCATCGGTAACCGAAGCCCTGAAAGCCGACTACCAGTTTGCCGACTGGCAGCGATTGGTGGAAATCTTCCGCAACCCGTCGCTGCAGATGATTTCCTTCACCATCACCGAGAAGGGCTACAGCGTGGCACCTGCTGACCTGGAGCGCGGCCTCACCCCCGTCCTCGCCATGGGCAAGGTGACAGCACTCTTGCTTGAACGCTTCAAAGCAGGACAACTGCCACTCACCGTGCAGAGCATGGACAACTGCTCGCACAACGGCGACAAGGTGAAGGCAGGTGTCTTCGCCTACGCGGAGAAATGGGTGGCCGACGGACTTGTGGAACCCGCCTTCCTCGACTACCTGAAAGACGAGACGAAGATAACCTTCCCCTGGTCGATGATCGACAAGATCACCCCTCGTCCACACGAGAAGGTACAGGCCATGCTCGCCGCCGACGGTTTCGACGACAACAACTATATCGAGACCGAGAAGCACACCTTCACCGCCCCATTCGTGAATGCCGAAGAGGTGCAGTATCTTGTCATCGAAGACAACTACACCAACGGCCGTCCACCACTCGACCTTGGCGGTGCTCTCTATACCACCCGCGAGACAGTTGACAAGGTGGAGACGATGAAGGTGACCACCTGCCTGAACCCCCTCCATACCGCCATGTCCATCTACGGCTGTATGCTAGGCTACACACTCATCTCCGCCGAGATGGCCGACGACGACCTGCGCAGTTTCATCCAGAAGATCGGATATATAGAGGCCATGCCCGTGGTCACCGACCCCGGCGTGCTCAATCCCTACGAGTTTATCGGCGCCGTCATCAACCGGCGTCTGCCCAACCCCTTCATGCCCGACGCACCACAGCGCATCGCCATGGATACGAGTCAGAAACTGCCCATCCGCTTCGGCGAGACCATCAAGAAATACCTTGCACGGGGCCTCGACATGGGCAACCTCGTGCTCATCCCCCTCACCCTGGCAGGATATGCCCGTTATCTGAAAGGCATCAAGGACGACGGCACGCCATTTGAACCGTCGCCCGACCCGATGCTGGCAGAGATGCAGGCCATCGTCGCTCCATTGGAAGTGGGCAAGCCCGAACAAGACTACAGTTGTCTGCGCTCCCTCTACAGCCGTGCCGATGTGTTCGGCCTCGACCTCTACGAAGCCGGTTTGGGCGAACAGATTGAAGGCATGGTAAAGGAACTCTTTGCCGGACCAGGTGCCGTGCGCGCCACACTCCACAAATATGTGTCGGCAAGATAATAACACAATTATTGTTAATATATCAGGAATAATCTTCTATAGTAAAAAGAAATCGCTACATTTGCATAAACCTATCGGACATAGGCATATTTGCCCACAAGACAAAATGCCTATTGTTCAATAGGCACTTCTCTTCCATGAGCACAGCAAACGCTCATGGGATGAGAGCATAATATTTCAGAGAAAGCGTTGTTGACGCTGGGTTTCTTATGTTCTGAAACTTAGGACACTTCAGTCATATCAAGAATCCTTGCAACGATGATGCTCATGGGTATGTCGAAGAGCATACCCTCTTGGTGTTGTCGCATTGACGATACCTTGAGGTGTATACACTGTTCACATATCAGCGTGAGGTCACGTTGCTCGTTTCGGATATGACGGGCAGTCCTAAGGCCTCAGAACAAGAAGCGGGCGACAAAAGGCTTCACGCTTTTTGGTTGACTAAAACCGACTCTACATTCTTAAAAACCGTCTATGTCTTGGAGCCGACGAGACACAATACTGTCGAAATGGTAAATATTGGGCAAGACATCAAGAACGAACTCATGCGTCAAGAACGCACAGTAAGTTGGTTGGCTCGCAAACTGAATTGCAACCGCTCTGCCGTATATAGAATCTTTTGTAAGAACAGCATCGATACGGCCTTACTGGCATCCATATCCAAAATCCTACACCACAATTTTTTCCAGGATTTGTCGGACAGCCTCGACATGAATGATTAGAAAATGCAACAAATGTGTATCAAATTTGATATATAACATATTTTTTGCTTTCCATAAAGATCAATAATTTTGCTATTGAAAGAATAACCAATAATTTTTTACTCAATGAAAAAGATATTTTTAGCATTATTTACATTGGTAATAGGCACAGTTGTTTGCCATGCCCAGAAAGAAGTCAGAATTCAAGACACCGAGGTTCGCAAAGTGAATGTCCTTGCCAACGCATACGTCAAGCCTCTGACTGTAGAAGTAAAAGTGAGTGACAAAGGCCGTGTGACGGAACGTATTCAACTATCAAATCAAGATCTTCTTGATTTGGCAGGTGGTACCAAATATACCACCACTGACAAAGAGTTTCTTGTGGAATTTGTTCAGAACATCCGCAATTTTGCGACCTACAGAGTATGCCAGATACATCAATGCGACATGTTGGTGGCTTCAACCTCAAACATACGCACAGTTGAAAATGGTATAGTGGTTGAAATCATGGGGTTTCCTGCCAATTTTGTCAATTGGAAAACTGCCACACAAGCAGACTATGAATGGATAAAAATGGAAAAGGATCAGACCAAATCAGACAAAGAAAGGAGAGAAGATAAAACAGACGCCAAATAATCAATATAATATATAGAAAAAATGAAAAGGATTTACATTATTACATTATTGGCCATGCTTGCCATGGTGTCACAAGCACAGATTGCCCGCTCATCTCTCTATGGCACGACCAAAAAAAACCAACCTACATCATCTCGTCTTTGGCTGGAATTAGGTGCCGGCTCGTTCACGGGTGATTTAGAAAAACCCGGTGTTGCTTTAGACTTAGGCCTTCGCTACACTCACATGTTCCACGAGAATGTGGGATGGGATGTCATTAAACTCAGTGCTCAGACAGACACAAAGGAATTCTCAGACATGCTGAACGTCCAACTTAAGTCAGGTATTCGCACCGTGACTCCTGTATTGTTTGGAAATTCCTCCCTATATGCCAATTTTTCGGCAGGTTATGGCTACTATACATACATTGAAAAGGGTGGCTTCGTATGGGAGGTAGGCGCTGGCATCAACATCACTCCCAATATTTCTGTAGGTGTCAACTACAACGATGCTAATCTCAAAGTCGACGATTACTTCGATATTGGTGATTACAGTTATTATGACAAGGTAAAAATAGGTATTGTCAGTCTTCGTGTGGCATACGGTTTCTAAAATCATATTGTAACTCTCAATAGTCTCTTTCCTTGATTCAAGGATGGAGACTATTGTTATTATATTAAATTATGGCAAAGAAATATACAATAGTATTATGTCTGTCTCTCTTCTTTGGCATCATCCATGCTGGTTCTTTTACAGATAGCAGGAAAATATACTCTGTCGTCGAGGATGACGGGCATAGGATGATTTCTGGTTTTCAAGGCTTCAATAGTTCAGATGAAGTAATACTTGCCAATGCCATGAAATGGGCCATCGAACAATTCTGTAACGACCAACGTGACGGGTTGTTCGAGATTCAAGTGAACAAGAAGGATTTCTCTTTCTACATGCCACTTGACTATGTGGTCGATGGAAAGACAAAATATTCGTTCTACTGTAAAGGAAACATAAAAGTGGCAGAGGGAAAACTAGTCTTTATGATATACGACATTCAGTATAAGGCAAATTCATTGGTACCGTTATCCAGCACCTCTTCCATAGACAAGTTGACTCCTGAGAAAAAACCCAAACACAAGGAGATTATCACCGCCTTTCAGGAGTTAGCCTCAAAGAAACTAAATCAGTTGTTTGACGCCGTAGAGGAAAACCAATGCAAGGAAATTACCCATTGGAAAGAAATAGACATCCAAAAGCCAGTCAAAGGCATGAATGAGGATGAATGTCTGCTGGCATTCGGAAAGCCTAAGAACATTTACGAAGACAACAACAACCGCATTCAATGGTCGTATGGGTTGAATTTTGTCCTTATCTTTGAAAATAAAATTTTGCAGACCATCATCGAATAACAAAGAATTGATTCGCCACAACTATCCTTCCATATTACCGACGGTTATCCAACCGTTTCACAGTAGGAGGTTCGGCATTCCTGCCCAACAACCCCATGCAGCAGGAATGCCGCATTTTCTACTTTGAACTCCACAAATATGTGTCGGCAAGATAAATGGCAAGAAAATGCAAGAGACAATTCTTATTGAATTTGTGAGAGAAACCATACAGGCGGGTCGATTGACCCGCCTGTATTTATATAAAGTGGTAGATATTGAAATTAGTAAGTTATATCAAACTGGCTACAAAGTTAGCGCAAGGTTGTTTCATTTCGTGGGACAAGTGAGAGAAAAATTATATTCCACATGAATTATTTTACTCTTTTTCATGAAAAGAGGACTTGCCGTCTGTAGAATTTGGGCCTTGGTAACGTAAACCTTTACGTTCGTTTTACGCCCTTTTCACATGCAAATCGGCAAGGAAATGATTACTTTTGCATAAGAAATAACACAAGCAGAAAAACATCAACTCAATCTATAAAAAACAAATGAAAAGACTGCAAGAATTGAACAAGCGCACCGCTCCAAAGAGCGTGATGCCAGAGAAAATCATCCAGTTTGGTGAAGGAAATTTCCTCCGTGCTTTTGTAGACTGGATAGTATGGAAGATGAACCAGAGAACTGATTTCAATGGCAGCGTAGTGGTGGTGCAACCCATCGAACGCGGTATGGTGGACTGGCTCAACGGTCAGGACTGTCTCTATCATGTCAACCTGCAAGGCCGCGAAAACGGTGAGGCCGTGAACACACTGGAGCGCATCGATGTCATCTCTCGCGCGCTGAACCCCTATACCCAGTTCTGGGCCTATCAGGCATTGGCCGACCAGCCTGAGATACGCTTTGTCATCTCCAACACCACCGAGGCAGGCATTGCCTTCGACCCCTCGTGCAAGTTGAGCGACGCTCCCGCCAGCAGTTATCCCGGCAAACTCGTGCAGTTGCTCTACCGCCGCTATCAGACCTTTGAGGGCGACCCCACCAAGGGTCTCATCATCATGCCTTGCGAATTGATTTTCCTCAACGGCCATCACCTGAAGGAGTGCATCTATCAGTATATCGAACTGTGGAAAGACGATTTCGGTGCCGACTATGAAGGTTTCAAGGAGTGGTTCACGAAATACTGCTACGTATGCGCCACATTGGTAGACCGCATCGTTCCCGGCTTCCCCCGCAAGGAGATTGCAGAGATACAGCAGAAAATCAGTTATAAAGACAACTTGGTGGTACAGGCAGAGATTTTCCACCTGTGGGTCATCGAGAAAGCCGAGAATATGACGTGCGAGGAACTGCGTGCTGAGTTCCCCGCAGAGAAAGCCGGACTTCACGTGCTCATCGCCGAGAGCGAGAAACCATACCACGAGCGCAAGGTGACACTGCTCAACGGTCCGCATACCGTGCTCTCCCCTGTGGCCTATCTGAGCGGAGTAGACATCGTACGCGACGCCTGCAACCACGAGGTTATCGGTAAATACATCCACAAGGTGCAGTTCGAAGAACTGATGGAGACCCTGAACCTGCCGATGGACGAACTGAAGAAGTTTGCCGGCGACGTGCTCGAGCGTTTCAACAACCCGTTCGTCGACCACCAGGTGACGAGCATCATGCTCAACTCCTTCCCGAAATTCTGCGCCCGCGACCTGCCCGGCGTGAAGACCTATCTCGAGCGCAAGGGCGTTTTGCCACAGGGACTGGTTCTCGGTCTTGCCGCCATCATCACCTACTACAAGGGTGGCGTGCGTGCCGACGGTGCCGAAATCGTGCCCAACGATGCCCAGGAAATCATGGACCTGCTGAAGACATTGTGGGCTACCGGCGACACACAGCAAGTAACCGACGGTGTGCTCTCAGCCACCGACATCTGGGGCGAAGACCTGCACGGCGTGCCTGGCCTGGCCGAACTGGTGAAGAAAGACCTTGACCTGATTCAGGAGAAAGGCATGCTCGAGGCAGTGAAGAGCATCCTGTAATCATCAATTCAACACATAGATACAGAGACACAGAGAGTAGAATCTTTGTGTCTCTGTTTTTTTTATCAGTCATACTGTATATTCCACCCTTTACCTCCCTTTGAGCAGAGGGTCAACGACAAGTCTCGGGATAAAGAATACAACATAAAAGAACGACCCGACTTTGGAAATACCGAAAAACTTTATAATTTTGCATCCGACAATTCCCAACGAAGATGAACCATCAACACCATCTATCCATCTCCGACGAGCAATCACTCGACAATGCAGGCGTGCGCGTGACTGCTGTCCGTCTGTTGGTATGGCGACATGTGCGCCACCAATTCCATGACGCTTTCAACCTGCAAGACCTGATAGAGGCACTGCCCACTGTTGACCGCTCTACCCTTTTCCGCACCCTTACCACACTCACCGACGCCCACTTGCTGCATGAGATCAACGACGGCAGTGGAACACAGAAATACTGTGTCTGTCATCTCGACGACACCCGTCATTGCGAGGGACATGTGCACCTCACCTGTACGTCATGCCACCGTACCTATTGCCTCAACAATGTACGCATACCACCGGTAGCCCTACCCAATTGGTTTGAAGTAGAGGAAACGGAATACATCGTCAAAGGAATATGTGAAAAGTGTAAGGGAAAATTAAAATTTAAACACTAAATAGTTTCCCACTTCAATACAATGGCCTTCTTGGTGACTTCGGTGATGCGGCAATGATGAGCCGGACGCCGGCCAACCACCCATACAATACGTCCTTCGGCATCAGCCACTACGAGTTGGCGCCGTTTTTCAAGAAGGTTCACCTTCTGGTCGGTGAGGAAGTCGCTCACCAACTTCGAGCCGCGCATTCCCAGCGGTGAGAAGCGGTCACCATCCTCAATAGTGCGCAAAACCAATGGCCATGCCACTTTTTCTGCGTCAAGACACGCACATTCTGGGGTTCGGACAATACTAAAATCCCCGTCTACCTTCACCTCCTTAACATTCAACAGGCAATCCTCCGAGACGACATACCTTCCAGTCACCGGTATATTCATCGCGGTGAAGGGTTTCACGACGGGCATGATGACCAACAACTCCCTGTCGACCACCATTTCATGGGAAGAGGAGCGGAAATAGGCACCTGTGTGCCTGTTCTGCACCGCATCAAATACCTCCTCCACGTTTTTCGGACTGAACCCCAAGGGTTGCAGGATGTGGAAAAGCAGACCTTCGCTTGTGATTTTCCCCAACTCATAGGCAATGACCTTACCATCGGCCAGTGGCACTCGGGCTTGTCCTGACAACTCTTCCATCGCACTGTCGTAAACAGCCGAAACCATCGACAATTTTTCTGCAGTGGCCGCCATCGCCTCTGTCACCGATGGATTGATTTCACGCATGAGAGGCAGGATATTGAGCCTGATCTTATTGCGCACCACGTCGTCTACGAGGTTGGTACTGTCTGTGACATAGTCCTGGTGAATGTGAGAAAGGAAACCGAGGATCTGCTCTCTGTCGACACACAACAACGGGCGCACCACCCCATCACGCTTCGGTGAGATGCCCGTCAGGCCTTTGATGCCCGTTCCACGGATAAGGTTGATGAGCATGGTTTCCACAGAGTCGTCTTTATGGTGGGCCACCACCACTGCCTCGGCACCGATATCATTCATCAACTGGCGGAAATACCCATACCTCAGGTTCCTTGCCGCCATCTCGATACTCAGATGATGCGCCTCCGCGTAGGCTGAGGTATCGAAATGGGCGATATGCATGGGCACTGACAATTCATGGCACAGGTCAGCACAGAATGCTTCATCTCGGTCGGATTCCTCACCACGCAAACGGAAATTGCAATGTGCTGCCTCTATGTCATAACCGAGAAGCCGCATCACCCGGAGCAACGCCACACTGTCGGCCCCTCCAGAGAGCGCCACCAGGTATTTCTTACCGGGGTGCAATAACTGGTGTTGACCGATAAAGCGCGACACCGTATCGACAAACGGACTGCCCATATCACTCGACATAGAGCACAAGTCCCTTCAGGTATTCGCCTTCAGGATGATAGATGTTGATGGGATGGTCGGCGGGTTGGTGCAACTGGTGCAGTATGCGCACCTTACGGCGTGCCTGTGCAGCAGCAGTGAATACGGCATTCCGAAAATGGTCTTTCGTCACCACCTGACTACAACTGAAAGTAAACAAGATACCCCCTGGCTGAATCTTCTCAAAGGCTTTCAGGTTGAGACGTGTGTAACCTTTCAATGCATTGTGGAGTGCGCCTCTATGCTTTGCGAACGCAGGAGGGTCGAGTACGATGAGGTCGTATTCGCAATCAATTCCTTCAAGAAATTTGAAAGCATCATCGCAAATAGCCTTGTGCCTGCCATCGCCCGGGAAATTGAGTTCCACATTATCCTGGGTGAGTTGAATGGCCTTCGCGCTGCTGTCAACAGAATGCACCAAGGTTGCTCCACCTCTCATGGCATATACGGAGAAGCCACCTGTATAACAAAACATATTGAGCACAGACTTTCCCTTGGCATACTGTTCGAGCAGACTGCGGTTATCGCGCTGGTCGACGAAGAAGCCTGTCTTCTGTCCTTTCAGCCAGTCGACATGGAACTTCAGGCCGTTCTCCACCGCCACGTCATCATCGCTCTTGCCGTAGATAAAGCCATTCTCTTGTTCTACAAAAGGCAATGTGTTTTCACTCTTATAATACACGGAAGAAATACGGTTACCCATCACCTCGACCAGCGCCGTGGTGATATCTTTCCGGCAAAGATGCATCCCCACGCTATGAGCCTGCATCACCGCAGTGGTGCCATAGCAGTCGACCACCAGTCCAGGCAGGTTATCGCCCTCGCCGTGTATCAGTCGGAAGGTATTGTTGTCGCTGTTGTCGGCGATTCCTATCGCCCGCCGCATCTGCAAGGCGCAGTCGATACGTCGTTTCAAAAACTCCACATCCACGGTCTCGTCGTCGAACGACAACACCCTTACCGCGATAGAGCCCAATTGGAAATGCCCCATGGCGATAAAATCACCTTTTGCCGTGACTACCCTCACGAGTTCCCCATCAGCAATTCCCTCATCGGCACGGGCGATGGCACCCGAGAAAATCCAAGGATGGAAGCGGAGCAGGCTCTCCTCTTTCCCCTTTCTAAGATAAACATTCTTATACATGGTTGTTCTATTAAAGCACAGGTTTATCCTGGTATGCTTTATGGCTGAGGCTCAAGATGTTCCTCCTCTTGGTCATCCACTATCTCGAGTGTGAAATCACCCGTAGTTCTCAGTCTCAGATATTCTTCATAAAGCATGACACAAGCCCACGCGTCGGTGGCTGCATAGGATTTCTGCTTGTCGCTGAGCACATCAGCCTCCCAATTCGACAACTGCTGCGACTTGCTGATTTTCTGTCCGAAAAAATTAGCATAGAGTTTTTGGAGGCTTTTGTCATCTACGCCCAACTCCTTCATGTGGTCTTGCAGGTCGATGAACAAGCCCGGGGTGAAGTCACCCCGCTTGTGCAGTGACAACACGTCGTCGTGGAGCGACAACCCCACCTTGGGCACCGTAGTGTCCTCAAGCAACCGCTTGATGTCTGGCGTAAGGCCGATGAGGTTGAGGCGGAAGAGGAAACAGATGTTCTTGGTGGCCACCTGAAGCAAAGAGACCACATTTTGCTTCCCTTTCCTGAAAGATGGCCTTGTCTCGGTGTCAATCCCGAGGACTTCTTGCTTAAGAAGGAAATCAACAGCCTTCTTCGCATCCTGAGCGGCAATGACAACAACTGTCGTACCATCAAACATGGCACGAGGCAGTTTGGCGATAGCCTTCTTATCAAACTTGCTGTAAATAATTTTTGCCATCCTTTTTCGTTACAATATGCAAAAATACAAAAAAGTTATGAAAAAATGAGTTTTTGTAGAAAAAATCAGTTACTTTTGCATGTAGAATAACGGAATAGCCCCTATTAAGGGTGCCATCAGCATGATGTTGGCCCCTATTGAGGAAAAAGGCACTATCAAATTGATTGGAAATGGCTAAGAAAAAAGCGACAAAGAAACATACCTCATTCATGGAGTCATTGGGGCTGAATTTCTATCGTGACGAGCGACTGAGATTCGGTCTGGGATTCCTGCTGTTTGTGCTGGGCGTGCTCATGGTCATCGCCTTCACTTCGTATTTTTCCACCGGAGAGGCCGACCAAAGTCTGGTGACCTCCCTGCAACCGGGCGAGGTGGAGAATACCACCCATAGTTTCCAAAACATCTGCGGGTCGATAGGTGCCATCGTGTCGCACTTCTTCATCTCACGCTGTTTTGGCATTGCCGCTTACGCCATCCCCCTGTTTATCATCCTCATCGGACTGAAACTCACCCGGGCATACAACAACCTCAACCTGGTGAAATGGTTTTTCGCCCTGGCAGTAATCATGATATGGTGTTCGGTGACGTTTGCGAAGTTTCTCCCCCCACTCTTCCCCGACTCCATCTTCAATCCCGGGGGCGACCATGGGCTCTACATCGCCAACTTCATCGAGAATGTTTCGGGAACTCCCGGCCTGATTGGACTGTTGCTCTTGGTGGCACTGGCATTCCTGGTATATCTCAGTGCACAGACCATCTATACTGTGCAGCATATCCTTAACCCGGCGAAGTTTTTGCACCGTATCCCACTGATTATCACCAATAAGGGAGATAATGGCGGTACGGCTACAGACAATGGCGGGGAAAACGGCGAGGGCATTTCTACCGTCTACGATGACCCTGAGCCACAGGAAGTGAAATTCGACGACGACGGTGGGGTGAATATCGTGGAGCCGAAATACAAGGAAGAGGATTTCGGACGTATCCGCCCCCCAAAGAGTGGAAAGAAAAGTTCGTTTGAGTATGGCGTTGGCGCCGAGGAGGCCCATGCCGACGGCAAACGGGTGAACAGCGACTACCCCATCGACACTCCCCTCAACCCTAAAGAGCCGTTCCTCACCTACAAGTACCCGACGCTCAATCTTCTGAAAGCCTACGAGAACGACAGCAAACCGTATATCGACGAGAGGGAACTGAAGGCCAACAAGGAGCAGATAGAAAAGGTGCTCAACAGTTTCAACGTGCAGATTCGTGAAATCAAGGCCACCGTAGGCCCAACCATCACCCTTTATGAAATCACGCCTGCCGAGGGTGTGCGCATCTCGCGCATCCGCAACCTCGAAGACGACATCGCGCTCAGTCTGGCTGCCCTCGGCATCCGTATCATCGCCCCCATCCCCGGCAAGGGCACGATAGGTATCGAGGTGCCCAATGCGAAACCCAATATCGTGTCGATGCGCAGCATCCTCGACTCGAAGAAGTTCCAGGTCACCCCCATGGACCTCCCCATTGCCCTTGGCAAGACCATCACCAACGAGGTGTTCATGGTCGACCTTGCCAAGATACCCCACCTTCTCGTTGCCGGTGCCACCGGACAAGGTAAGTCGGTGGGTCTCAACGCCATTATCACCTCCCTGCTCTACAAGAAGCATCCCAACGAACTGAAATTCGTGCTCATCGACCCGAAGAAGGTGGAGTTCAGCGTTTATGCCCCCATCGCCCCGCATTTCATGGCAACTGTAGACGATGACGACGACCCCATCATCACCGACGTGACAAAGGTGGTGCGCACGCTGAAGAGCCTGTGCACCTTGATGGACCAGCGCTACGACATGCTGAAGGTTGCCAAGGTAAGGACGGTGAAGGAATACAACAAGAAATACGTGAACCATGAACTCAACCCTGCCGAAGGACATGAGTACATGCCTTATATCGTAGTGATCATCGACGAGTTTGGCGACCTCATCATGACCGCCGGCAAGGAGATAGAGTTGCCCATTGCACGTATTGCCCAACTCGCACGTGCCGTAGGCATCCACATGGTGATTGCCACACAGCGACCCACTACGAGCATCATCACCGGTAATATCAAGGCCAACTTCCCCGGGCGCATGGCGTTCAAGGTCAGTGCGATGGTCGACTCCCGTACCATTCTCGACCGTCCCGGCGCCAACCAACTGGTGGGACGTGGCGACATGCTCTTCCTTAGCGGCAGCGACCCCGTGCGTGTGCAATGTGCGTTCATCGACACGCCCGAAGTGGAGACCGTCAACGACTATATCGCCCATCAACCAGGTCCGGCAAGTCCACTGGAGTTGCCCGAACCGGCGAGCGAGGATACCGGCATGATGGAAGGCAGTGGCGGCATGGTGGAGTCGTCGAGCATCGACCCCTTGTTTGCCGAGGCTGCCCGTGCCATCGTCCTTACCCAACAAGGGTCTACGAGCATGATACAGCGCCGATTCTCCATCGGCTACAACCGTGCAGGACGCCTGATGGACCAACTGGAGAAGGCTGGCGTAGTGGGCCAGGCACAAGGCAGCAAACCACGCGACGTGCTTCTTGCCGACGAGAACAGCCTGCATGCACTCTTGTCTCAAATGAAGATTTAAGATTTAAACCAAATTGGGATAACAACATCAAATATAATAAGACACCACATCATTCACATTGCTCTTCAGCATGCTGGCGCAAGTAAGGAGAAGTCACTTTATCTACGCTTTAACTCCCTATTCTTGCGAAAATTGAGCGGGTGCGATAATTAAATTAAAAGGAGAAACAACAATGAAAAGAATACTGACCATTACCTTCGCGCTGTTGCTGACGATGGGCATGGGTGCCCAGAATGCCAGCAAGGCCAAGCAAATACTCGACAAGACCGCCGCTATCGTGAGCAACAAGGGTGGCGCAAGTGCCAAATTCACCATCAGCGGCCAGAAGACCGGCAACACCTCGGGCACCATCCTCATCAAAGGCAACAAGTTTCAGGCCACCACGCCACAGGCTATTGTATGGTACAACGGCCAGACGATGTGGACATATATGAAGAACAGCGACGAGGTGAACGTGAGCAACCCCAATGAGAGCCAGCAAGCCCAACTGAACCCCTATCACTTCATCAACCTCTACAAGAAGGGCTATACGCTGGGCATGAAGAACGTCAAGGGGGGCTATGAGGTGCACCTTACCGCGCAGAACTCAAGGCAGTCGGTGAAGGAGATGTATATTACCGTCAACAGCCGCAGTTATCTGCCCACTAAAGTGAGGATGCTCCATGGTGGCAATTGGACCACCGTGACCATCAGCAACTTCAAGGCAATGAACCTCAGCGACTCGAAGTTTACCTTCAACTCGAAAGACTATCCTCAGGCCGAGGTCATTGATTTGCGATAAACCATCCTTTACATCTCATACCCATCTGAGTATCGAATTGTGCAATACACCAAATGAATCCTCTAATATCACAACATAGAAAAACAGTGCAACAGAGTGTTTATGACTAACCTCTGTGCCTCTGTGCCTCTGTGTCTCTGTGTTGTTTTTTTATCATAGATATGCCTAAGACAGAGAAAAAGTTTACCCGCTGGCAGTTGGTCAAGGAACTCCGCAAGCATATGAAACTCTCGGAGAAGCGCAGCGCTGCCTTTTCACAAAACAAGATTGCAAAGATTGCAGCCTATGTGATGGCAGGCCTCATGGTGTTCTACCTGTTGTTCTTCGCCGTAATGTTGGCATTGATAGCCAATTCCGCCACCGACATCACAGCATGTGAGTTGATGTTCGGTATCCTTCCCATCATATTGGTTATCGACTTCTTCATACGCTTCATGGCACAGCAGACGCCCTCGCAATTGGTAAAGCCCTACGTGCTGTTGCCTTTAGGGAAATATACCTGCATCGACTGCTTCATCTTCAATAACGTGACGAGCGGCGCCAACCTGCTGTGGATGGCGTTGTTCGTACCATTTGCCATCATGTCGGTGGTGTTCAGCGAAGGCATCTGGGTGACATTGGCTTTCCTCATCGCCCTGCACCTCATCATCATCACCAACAGCCAATGGTACGTCATTGTGCGAACCCTCATCAACAAGAGTCTCCTCTGGTGGCTGCTGCCCGCCGCTGTCTACGCCATCCTCTTCTCGCCATGGTATATCGGCAAGGATGCAGGGTTTGACAAACTCTGCGATTTCTACGCCAACCTCGGAAACTTGTTGCCCTATGGGTCGATAGTGGCATGGTGCGGCCTGTTGCTGCTCCTGGCATTGGTGATTTTCATCAACCGCCTCTTGCAGTACAACTCCGTCTATGCCGAACTGGCCAAGACCGAAACGACGGAAATCAAGCATGTGTCGCAGTTTACCGCCCTCGACCGCTTCGGTCAGGTGGGTGAGTATGTGAAATTGGAAATCAAGAGCATCATGCGCAACAAGAACATCCGCAAGGCCTTTATCATGGCCACCTCCCTGGTTCTTGTCTTCAGCCTGCTCATCTCGTTTACCGACATCTATCAAGGTGGCATGACCATCTTCCTCGTGGTCTACAACTTTGCCCTCTTTGGGGCACTGATGCTTACGCGCGTCATGTGTTACGAGGGCAACTACATCGACTGCCTGATGGTGCACAAAGAAAACATCATCTCGCTGCTGAAAGCCAAATACGTGCTCTTCACCCTACTGCTCGTCTTCCCCTTCCTCCTGATGATTCCCATCATGGTCATGGGCAAGTGCAGTGTGCTGATGATGATTGCCGTTATGCTGCTTACAGCAGGTCCCGTGAACTGCGTGTTTCTCTACATGGCGGTTTGGAACAAGCAGACCATTCCGCTCAACACCAAGTTTATCGGAAAGGGAAGTGCTGAGAACAACTGGATACAGGTCATCGTGCAGTTTGCCGCCTTCCTCCTGCCCATGTTCCTCTTCATCTTCCTGCCCAACTTACTCGATGAGCGGCTGGGCTACATTATCATATGCCTTATCGGACTGGCATTCATCCTCACCCACCACTACTGGATTGGCGACATCTACAAGAGGATGATGAAACGCAAGTATGTGAATATGGAAGGTCTGCGCTCTTCGCGCTGACCCCTTCTCCTCCAATAGCATCAACAACATGTAAAAACCACCTGGTATCATGAAGAAATATTACTACATTACCCCGGAAAACGAGCAACGCGGACCCGTTGAGGCCGCCATGCTGGCATCGTGTGGCGTCGACAGCAACACGATGGTGTGGACAGAAGGAATGGCGAACTGGCAACGAGCCGGTGACTTGCCCGACCTGACATTCTTTATCCTCTCGACCTCTACCCCACCGCCGTTCAACCCATCACAGTCACAACAGCAATTCGATGCGTCGCAGCAACAATTCGGTCCGACCCAACAGCCAAACGACCCGTGGCAGCAACAACAAAACGGCTCGACGCAGCAGAGTGACGGCACTTTCCAGTCGCAACAGGCTTACGATGCATCACAGCAGGCTTACAACCCTTCTGGTTTCGGCAGTCAGAACAACCAGGCCTATGCAGCAGCCGGAAATCCATTCACCAACAACGCATCAGGCAATATGCCTCCCATCAAGCCCGACAACAATATGGTATGGGCTATCCTGTCGACGCTCTGCTGTTGCCTTCCCTTAGGCATCGTATCGATAGTATACGCTTCACGCGTCAACGGTTTTTATTACAGCGGCAACTATGCTGCTGCCCAAGAGGCAGCAGACAAAGCGAAGAATTGGGCACTCTACAGTCTTATCGGTGCTATAGTAGCCAATATCATCTACTATGGATTGATATTCGGCTTGGGGTTGCAACATGAATTCTTCAATTTTTGACAAAAATATCTTCGGATAGCGACAATCCGTCCTTTGACTCCGACACACGATACAAAAGAGGCAGTGGATTCACTGCCTCTTTTTCAGATATTCCGTCACTTTCTGTTGAGCGATATGGTAGGAAGCCTTCAACGCCCCCTCTGAGGTGCCGAGAACCTGACTGATCTCATTGTATTTCATGTTGTCGAAATAACGGAGGTTGAAGACCATACGTTGAACGTCGGGCAAGGTGTCTATGGCCTCGTAAAGCAGGGCCTTTGCCTGGTCGCCATCAAAGAACTCATCTGCCATGAGCGTATTGGCCACCGAAGCCACCTCGTCAACGCTCAAGTCCTGCGAATGCTTCTTCCTGCGCAGGAAATCAAGCGACTCATTGATGGCAATGCGATACAGCCAAGTCGACAACTTCGAGAGGTTCTTGAATTCCGACAGGTTCATCCATGCCTTCACGAACGTGTTCTGCAACACATCATCGGCATCATCGTGTGAGAGAACAATATTTCTGATTTTCCAGTAGAGTGGCTGACTATAATGCCTCACGATCTCCTCAAAGGCTTTCCTTTGGGAACCAGATTCGGCCAAAAGTCGGATAATAGTTTTTTCGTCGTATGCCATTCCACCAACTAACAAAAAACATGGGTATCTCCGCCCATCAATCAGATAGAGAAACCCATGCCTTGATATTCGCTCCTAAAGAGCCCTATAAAGAAGATTAACCTAATTATTGGATGGAGATCTTACGCACCAATTTACCTACCTTGACGATATAGCATCCTTTGGGCAGATTGAGTTCGATGCGTTTGTCTGCTCCTTCCACTTTCACGCTCATCACGCGCACCCCGGCCACATTGTATACGTGCAACACCATGCCATTGGCACCCGTGATATGCAGCACCGACTCGTTTACCGACAGAGAAACATTCTGTATCTCGGTGTCGATAACCTCAATCATTGCTGCGGCCTCTGCCTTGGCAGGCATGCCAAGCATCAGCCCCAAAAAGAAGATGGTAGCAAGTATTTTTTTCGTCATAAGCGCTTAATTATTCGTTGTCAACATGCAAATATAACCATTTTTTATCGAATAGCAACACCCTAAGTGGCCACTTATTGTATAATTAACATTTTTTAATCAACTACGGCTCACTTGCATGCCCGTTTTGCTGAGGGTCATATCGACAAATCGCTCATACTTGTTTTGTCGGTTTTCCTCGAGTATCACCCTTATGCGGGCAGCGGCGTCGGGGTCCTTTGCCACCATGTAGAGGTATCCTCCCCCTCCTGCGCCAGGCAATTTGTAGCCTAAGCAGAGGTCATCGACGAGGGCGGTGAGTCGCCGCACTCCTTCGGGGTTCGTTCCGCTGTCGAGCATCTGGTTCTGCTGCCACGACTTGCCCACGAGCCTTCCCATTCTCTCGAAATCATTGCGCTGGATGGCATCATACATGTCGAGGGCATGGGCTTTCATTTGCCTGAGCAAAGCCAACTGCTCGTTCTGGTTGAGGAACATCTTTCTCACAATCTCGGCGAGGATGCTCTTTGCCGTACGGGTTATTCCTGTGTAGTACAACAGGTGACAGGCTTTGAAGTCGGGCTGCACATACAATTGCTCCGGCAACCACTTGATGATGGGGTTCTGATTGAATCCCCTTGAGGTCTGCAAGAGTTTCACGCCTTGCAACAGTCCGCCAAACTGGTCTTGCCACCCACCTCCGGTGGTGAGCAGTTGCTCGAGTGCCAAGGTGCGCAACCCGATTTCGTTCTTGTCCCATGCCAGTCCGAAGAAGTTGTTGAGGGCTCCGAGGGTAGTGGCAGCAAGTATGCTGCTCGTACCCAGTCCGCTGCCGGCGGGAATGGCGGAGAGCAGGGTCAGTTCGATACCTCCGCCGCATTCTATGAGTTGCTGAACAAGCGATGGATAGTCGACCTGTGAGAACCCAGGCTGGAAGCCCGCCAGCACAAGGGCGGCCTTGGGGATGGAGAACGGGCTGCCCACATGGTGAAAATCAGCCAGTTGTTCATAGGTCTCCACCTTCTCCTCTGCCCCCAGGTCGATGCTTCTGAGAATGATGTGTGGTTCGCTGCATGGCCTGATGAAAGTCTGGATGGGCGGCTGCCCGTTGAGTTCTATGGCGAGGTTGACGACATCTCCGCCCTCCATGAGACAAGATGGCGGTGTGTCTGTCCACCCTCCGGCGATATCAATACGCACCGGGCTCCTCCCCCATACTATCTGGTCGCCATAAACGGTTGTCCTGGGGTTCTGCCGGTCATCGAGGGCATTCTGCAGGATGGTGTCTCTCATCAGCGAGAAGGCCCTTTGCTCCTCTTCGTCTGCCGCCAAGCCTTTCAGTTTTCTCAACCGTGCCCTGAACATGGCGTCTCTCACCCTGAGCATCACTGGTTCGTCTTCTCCAAGCGGATGAGGTTCGGCGATATGATGTCGGGCGAATTGCTGGGCGGCATCGTCGAGGTCGAGTTGGTAGAACACACTGTGCTTGTGGTTGGCAGCCAACATCGCCCAGTTGAGTTTTCTGAACTCCTCGCGTTGGGCAAACAACCGTTGCAGGTTGGCCTCGTTGGTCAGTTCGTCGGCGCTCATCCTCTGGGCATTGGCCCAAATGCGCTTGCCACCCTCTAGTTCGGGCATGTTGAGCATCCACCTGAGCACAAGGCACATGTCGTGTGTGTTGTCCACGACAGGGAAGACGCGTGCTGCCTGTAAGTCATCTCTCCCCTCAATCATCGTGTGGTCAATCCCCCTTTGCGAGGTCCACACCTTGAAGGGCATTCCCAGAAACATCGTGTTCTCATCGTCGAGAGCCCCACGAAACGCATCATCCATCCCATAGGGTCTCACTGCCCATTGGCCATCACCTATGGGCACGATATCGATGCATTGTCCCGGCAGCACCTTGATTTCCCAAGTATTATGCGGCACGCCCGTGATGATGTTGTCGTGCGAGATGTGCCACTCTTCGCTGATGCAACTGTTCTCTATCCACACATGGCGGTTCTCCTCACTCATTTTCACCCATGTCTCCGAGTTCTGTATGAAAATCGAAGGATGTGGCTTCCTTGAGCGGTGCATGATTTCACGCTGGTCGCTGACAAGGTTTTGTATGGTGAGCATCGAGGAGATCATCTCACGGCTCGTACCGAAATGATAGAACTCTCCCCCCTCGAGCGGCACGACCGCCACCTTGAGTTGGTTGATTTCGGGGTCGGTGATGACAGGCGACGTGCCAAGCGCACAGCCAAACTGCCCGTAAAGGTCGTAAGCGGTGATATCTCCATCCCGCTCACAGTGTCGTGCGAGCACTTCCACAGCCTTGTCGCTGAGTATCCACAGACCGATGTCGGTGAGGTAGAAATGCTCACGGATGAGGTTCTTGAGCGTTTCCGCCGATGGTTTCTGCAACATACATTTCAAGGTGGTGGGGTGTTTCCTTTCCGCTACGAATACCCCGTGGGCTGTCGCCACCTCATCATCGAGCCACAGACCGTAACACACCACGTCGGCCTCGGGCACCACCGTAGGGCGTTTGTTGGTTCTAATGAGCACATCACCGCTCACTATCATGGTGTGCATCGACTCCGGTGCCATGGCCATCACCTGCTCGAAAAGCGGCATCTGCAGCGAGAGCAAGTCTTGTGATAGCCTTTGTCCCCTCTCCCACCGGAAAACGGGAATCGGCGTGAGCACCTTTCCTGAAGGCGCATAAGCCGGAAGCCTCCTGCTCTGTCCTCCGGCATGCAGGATAATCCGTTTCTCTTTCGAGAGCCATTGTGCGAAATGCTCTCCACTGTTCTCGCGTTCATAGCACTGCCGCAGAAGCCATGCCGTGCCGCCCCCACTGCCGAGTTTTCGCCCGACGGGGTCGTTGGAGCAGAACCATTGTTCCTTGTCATAGCCCGTGACCTGATGGAAGGCGGTCACGAGATGCGGAGGCAAAGAGAGCAGTTTCTTCATGTATTGTCAGTCGTTCAAAGTCGCGTTTGCGTCTGTTCTCTTTTTGTCTCTGAATACGAGGTATCCTCCTGCCAAGATGATGAGCAAGAGCAAGATGCCGGAAACATATGCCACAGTCTCAGTAGCCTTCACCGTTGTGGGATGGAAGTCGAGCACCACCTCGTGTTTTCCCGGTTCAAGCCGCATAGCCCTGAGGATGTAGTTCACCCTTCCCAGTTCGGCCGGCTTGCCATCTACTGTGGCTGTCCACCCGGGATAGTAGATTTCAGAGAACACCAGCACGCCTCCGTTTTTCGACTCTACGTTGTACTTGAGATTGTTGGGCTGGTAAGCCGTCAGGGTAACCACGTCGGTGGAGTCGTGTGCTGCGCTCTGCCCGAGAATCTTCTCAAACTGCTTGTCGGCCACAGCCACCTTGCGCAGGTTCACCTTTCCCACGCCTTCTATCTCTTCGTTGGCATTAGCCACATATTCCACGTTGTCTACCCACCATGCGTTTCCGTAGGCATAAGGGTTGGTCAGCGGTTTGGTCTGACCGCCCTGCAAGGGAACGATGAAGTACTTGGTGTTGAGCATGTTGAGCACGGGGAAGATGCTGTCGCCCGGCACTTGCGACATATCGCCGCCTGCTGCCGACATCTCGCTCATGGCAGCCTGCATCTCGGGCGAGATATGTTCTTCTATCATTTCCTGGTAGCGGCGGAGTTTGGCAGCATGATAACCTCCAACGCTCTTGTGATAGAACGATGTCTCGTTTTCGTTGAACGTATTGGATGCGAAGTTGAGTACCCTGTAGTCGAGGCTCTTGTCTTGCAGGATCTGCTCATCTGTGGCAGTCAGGGGCTGTGGCTGCTCCTTCACCGTTTTCGACACGAACATATCGTCGTAGAGATAGCGTTTGTTGACCGTCCACATATCAACAAGACAAATGGCTGCGATGAGTGCCACCGTCCATGTGGCATTGAGTTTGCGGGCCTGATAGACCAGCAGCAGCAATGTGCCGATAAGGATGATGAGGAATGAGCGCCATGCATCGGCCGTGAAAATCGACTGTCTCACCTCACGCAGATTGGCAAGGAGCGGGTTGAGTTGGTCGGCAGGGAACTGGCTGAGCGCCTGCATCTCGCTCGAAGACACGAAGTCGGAGAAGAAGAGCGTGGGCGCCACAGCGAAGAGCAGGCATACTCCTCCCGTCAGGGCGAAACTGGCATAGAGGTATTTGATGTTCTTCTTGAGCAGTTCGGGCTTGTCTACCACCTTCTTCAATGCCATCATGGCGAGCAGGGGTATGGTGAACTCGGCAATGACCAGTATCGACGCCACGGTGCGGAACTTGGAATACATCGGGAAATGGTCGATGAAGAAGTCGGTAAAGGGCATGAAGTTCTTTCCCCATGAGAGGAGTATGGAGAGGATGGTGGCAGCGAGCAACGCCCATTTCATCGGTCCCTTCACGATGAAGAGCCCGAGGATAAAGAGCATGACAACGAAAGCCCCCACATATACTGGACCGCTCGTGCCAGGCTGCTCACCCCAATACTGCCCTATCTGACCATATATCTGGTAATACATGGGGTCGGCCTTCTCCATCGCCTTGGTGTTAGCGGCGAGGGGCACCGATGCCCCACCCTTCGTGTTGGGCACGAGCAAGGTCCATGTCTCGCCGATGCCGTAACTCCACTGGGTGATATAGTCGCGCTCCAGGCCCGAGTTGGTCTGGTTGGCGTTGTCTTCCTTCACCAACTCGCTCTTCCCTCGCATCGACTCCTTGGAGTACTGGTAGGTGTGGTATAGACTGGAGATATTCATGCAGATACCTATGGCTGCTGCTATGACGCATACTGCCGACGCCTTGAAAAACCGTGCCATCTGCTTCTCCTTGAGTGCCTGCACGAAGAAGGCTACAATCATGAAGAAGATGATGAAAAGGTAATAGTAGGTCATCTGCACGTGGTTGGCAAACACCTCGAAGGCGGTGAAAAGGGCGGTCACGACCAGGCCCGCGAAATATTTCCCCCTATATGCCAGCACGATACCGGCTATCATCGGTGGCAGGTAGGCCAGGGCCCATACTTTCCAGATATGTCCTGCCGCTATAATGATGAAGAAATAACTGGAGAACGCCCAGACAACGGCTCCCAAAGCCGATAGAACAGGTCTGAACTTAAAGGCTCTGAGCAGGATGTAGAAGCCGAGGAGATAGACGAAGACATACCACACATTGTCTGGCAACCAGAGGTGATAGGCTTTGGTCACCTGTGCGAGGGCATCGGTACTGTCGTAGGAGGGAGCCGTCTGGTAGGTTGGCATTCCTCCAAAGGTGGCGTTGCTCCATCTCGTCCGTTCTCCCGTAGCCTGGTAATATTCCAGTGCTTCCTGTCCGGCACCCCTTCCCGCAGAGGTGTCGTGCTGGTAGAGAATTCTCCCCTCGATGTCGGCAGGGAAGAAATAGGCAAACGCGATGAGTACGAACACGACCACGGCGATGATGTCGGGCAGGCATTTTTTCAAAGTTTTCATTGTTTCCTTTATTTTGTGCTTTTATGATGCAAAATTAGATAAAAAATCCGATATTGTATGCCTGTTCACGAAAAAAGCCCTCAAAAAAAATTCCGGCCAGATGTATCTCTACATCCAGCCGGAATAAACTATTATTCAACTCTCTCAAATGATTTTACCTTAAAAATTTAACGAAACACCTAAATTATGACTCGCAAGCGAGATATATTCTGTCTTCGTCATCCCAAAGCAATCTTTTACCTCACTAATACCAAGTGAAAAGATTCTCTGACATTGCAAATATAGGCAGAAAAATACGGTTTCGCCCAAAAATCCGCCTCATTTTCAAATAATCATGCAGTTTTTTGACATAAATCAAGTCTTGATTTGTCTTGATTTGAGATTTGAGGATTGAGGATTGAGGTTTGAGGTTTCAGATGTTCTTGCTATTCTCTTTCACTTCCTTTCCATTCCTTTTCCTTCAAAAGTGCATATGTCCCTTTTAGTCCTCTTTAACTCCCCTTCCATTCCGTAGGTTGAGCGAATGCGAAACTTTGGTCAATAGACCTTCAGCCTATGTCCTGGCTGAATGGTATAATTGGGGGAAAGGTGGTTCATCTTGTAGAGTGAGGTGAGCCGTATGCCATATTTCTGTGAGATAAGATACATGCTCTCACCGGGTTGCACCACATGGCACTGTCCCTTGAACCTGGCTTCGGCATGCTTCTGTTTCTTCTTCAGGTATATCACGTCGCCATCGCGCAAGGGTTCGGTCACACTCCGCTCGTTGTACTTAGCGAGTTTCGATGCCGGCACACCCAACTCCCGTCCTAACGATTCAAACGAATCCCCATTGTGGGAGTAGACGAAATAATTCTGATTATACTGCATCACCGTATGGGGCGGGTGAACCGCCACGGCCTTACCGCTGCTTACGGCTGGCGGCGCAGGTGTGGTCACCCTCCGCTGTGTAGGAACCCTGTCATACTCATAGAGTTTGTAAGTCTCGATGATACTGATAAGTCTTTGTGCATAAGCGGGATTGGTGGCATAGCCACACTCCTTCAGTCCGCGTGCCCATCCCTTGTAATCTGTCGTACTGAGTGAGAAGAGGCGCTGGTAACGCTCCCTGCCGGCAAGGAAAAGGCTGTGGTCCTCAAAACTCTCCCTTACGGAGTCGTATGCTCTGAAACTCTCCTGTCTGCGGTCGTCGTCATGGCGCAAGGTCCTTCCGCTCCATCCATGGCTCTTTATACCAAAGTGGTTGTTGCCATGCGTGGAGAGGTAACTCTTGCCTGCCCCACTCTCAAGCAGGCCCTGGGCCAGGGTTATGGATGCGGGAATGCGATACCTCACCATTTCTTCAATGGCGATGTCTTTGTATCTGTCGATATAGGCTTGATAGTCAGCATTCCATCTCACCTGTTGTGCGCCTGCTGTCAATGCACAGAGAAGACAGCAAATCACTAAAGCAAAAATTCTTCTCATAATCCTATCAATCAGTGATCCTTCGTGGCAAACGGCCGTAGTTTTGAATTGCTTATCTGGCAATAAGGTTGGTTCCCAATAAGCCATAATCGGTAAAGTATGGCAAAGATAGCCTTTTATTTGCAAAGAATAGCATTTTTTGCTTTTTTTAACTACTGGAAGGGGGGATAGGAAATGCAGAGAACTGGAATAGAGAGACGGCCTCACATTTTTCGCTATTACACTATAAATACAACACAGAGATACAGAGAAACAGAGAAAAATACAAACTCCATATCTCTGTGCCTCTATGTTGACAGTGATATTCGGTGCATCATTTTGAGTGTTGCCCAATTCGTTACTAAGGAGGACAAGAGGTAAAGAAGACGGAAAACGAATCAAAAACTCCGTAACTGTGATCTACAGGAATGGATACCCCGACTAAAAACTCTCTTCCTCTTCTTTTTTCCTGTTAAGAAAGATGCTGAGCAATAGTCCGAGAAGCAGCAGCGGTAGCCCTATGACAAGGCACCATGGAAAATGCGCGAAACTCAGGCCTACAGCCACGACAAATCCCACCGCCATTCCCGTCAGCAACCTTGAAATGGTGAGGTAACTGGGCACCCTTCCTCCTGTCAGCGAGTTGGCGATGGAAAACAACAGCCCGAAAATGAATCCACCTTGGTTTCCTATGCTCTGCACGAGCATCACTGCCGCGGCTATGCCAACCATCGAATTGAGCGTAATCTGAGAGATGTTCATGAAGGAGTACAGCATCAGCGCTGCACCCATCCCGCCCAAAAATGGAGCAATTCCACGCGAGGTTTCCATGCCTATGTTTGAGAACATTCCTTTGAGTCCTCCAGCCACTCCGAAGAACGGCCATTTCTTCTCGAAAAGAGGAAGGATGGCGCTGTTGACGAACACGGCCATCACCACTTTTCCCACGATGCCGCCGAGCGCTCCAAGCACTCCACCGAAAAGTCCTCCCTCGGCAAAAGAGAGGAAACTCACCACTTTCGCCCATATCGGCAGTTCCATCTTGGATGAATAGTAGCCGATGACCAACCATACCGCTCCGATGACAAGGATCGGCAGAAATCGCAGGGGATGCTTGAGGGAATCGGCACACTTGTTGAGGCATTCCTTCAGGAATTCTCCCACTCCTATATTCTCGTTAACCATATATATTGTTCAATAAATATACTTATCAGAAAAAAGAAACGGTGAAAATCGGCCGTGTCTATCCACGACGCAGGGCGGCCGCTATCAACGGCACCTCTGAGGCTCTCTTCCACTCAGTCATACCCGCTGCCCACACCAGCGACTCAGGCTTGAGTCCGGCACGCAACAAATCGTCGATGGTGAAAGGTCCGACCTGGCGGTTTTCCCTGTCCAGCATATAGTAGCGCACCTGTGCAGAAGTGCCCTGCGGCGGAACGGGCGCCTGCTGGGGTGGCGCTGTCGCGGCAGTGATGGCAGTTGCTATCAACGGTACGTCTGCAGCCCTTACCCACTGCGACATACCTTCTGCCCACACCAGCGACTCAGGTGTGAGTCCGATGCGCAGAAGCCCATCCACTGTGTGAGGACCGGTCTGCTGGTTGTCCTTGCCTATCATGTAGTAGAGTGGTGCTTCTGTCTGGGGAGTGCCTGCCTGTGGCACAGAAGCCGCAGCAGCGGCTGGTTCTGCGGGAGACAGCGCCATCATTATCTCACTCACCTGTCCGGCTTTCACCCACGTGCTCATGCCTTTGGCCCACACGAGGGTGTCGGCTGTGACGTGTCTGTGCTTCAGTTGCTGCACATTGAAAGGACCTTCCTGGCGCCCGTTGTCCATGATATAGTATATGGCTGACTTCTTCTCCTGCTCCAGTCCATCTGTGATGGCTTTGTTGACAGCCTCCTCTATGGCTTCTTCCTCCCGTAGCGACTCACGGAGTTCGTTCAGTAAGAGGTCACGCTCTTCGCCCGGCTCCATAGGTATGAACAGCCATTGTGTGAGATACTCAAGTCCAGGACAGATACCGATGGCTCCCTCTCGTGATACGTAGTAGAAACTGGGCTCAGAGATTTCATGTTCCTCGTCATGTCTTTTAGCCAGTTCGAAGATGTCCTTGAGCGTGAAAGGCAGTCCTTCTTCCACCGAACGCCACACCAGGCAGTGGGTTGAAGCCACTGCCAGGGCCTGCATCAGGAAGTGGTAGTGCCCGGTCCAGAATGCACGCTCGGAATACTCTCTGTTTCTCTTTACTTTCTCGTTGTCCATTCTCGTTGTAGTATTTATTGTTGTTATTATTCGTTTAATGGTACAGAATTACTCTTCGTGGTCCGTCAGGCGGGACGGTCATTTTTTCCTTGACAATTTATCCCTGATGGCCATCAGGTCTTTTACGAATCCAACGGCGTCGTCTTTCAGCCCTCCAGCCACGGTGCCTGCCCATCCATGTGCTCCGGTCTGGTTCAGAAGTTCTGTGGTGGAGGTGGTGATCAGGTTGCCGAGGTCCACCTTGCCACCGAAAGTGACATTGCTCGTCCCGGTGATACTGAATTTGCCCTTTTCGTCAAATAAGTTCCATCCCTTCAATTTGGTATTTTTTGTCAGGTCTAGTTCTGAGTTGAACCACTTGTTAATTTTATTCGCTGTATTATCACTGAACCGCAGTCCGGTGTCGGTGTCGATGTTGCGCAAGGCAGGGTTCAGCGCCTGCGATGCGGAATCCTTTAAGGTGTTCATACCGAAATTCAGTGCCTTGCCTGTGAGGAAATCCATGGTCTTGCTGGCTCCGGCTTTGAGCATGGCGTCAAAGGTGTCAGCCATATTGCCCTTCTTCTCGTATGTGGACAAGCCTTCTTTCAAAGCCTCCGTTCCGAGGACAATACCATATTCCTTGAATGGATTTTTCGTCAGGTCACCTGCCTGGTTCTGTATCACGCCGAGTATTCCCTGATTCATTCCCAACGCCACATGGCCCACGGCATAGCGTAGTTCCATGCCATCCGCATAAGCCTCACTGGCAGCAACACATGTCGACTTCAGGAAAGTGTAGGCGTTCTTGACCGCCCGGCCGCCCGGCACGCATTCTCCCATGATGTTGATGGTCACCTCGGCCGTCTTGTCTATCACTTCCGCGACCTTGATGGCTTTGTCATAATATTTCACTATCTTTTCCTGACGAGCCTTCTCCTCCAAGGCTTGCTCCTGAACCTGTTTTATCTTATTGGTGAGATTCTCAACCGTGGTACTATACTTCATAGCGAGTTTATCAAGGTATTGCTCCTTTTGCAATTTTCTCTCGCTCTCGGCCACAATATCCTTGTATTCCTTCATCTCGTCGGAATATCCGCGCGCACGGTCTATTGCGAGTTGTGTTTCCCTCTGAGCACGTTGCTCTGCTAAGTTCTGTGCAGCCTTATTGGCATTGAAGAGCACATACTCCGAATTCTCAACCGAGAAACGAACCCTCTCCTCAAGGTCGGCACTGGTGTATTCATCGGCGCCCTGACCGTAATATTTCACCCACTTCCCGTCTTCGGTGGGATAAAACTCGGTCTTCACACCTGTGGCAGGATCGGTGACAGTGACGGTGCCGTCGGAACCCTCGTGGATGTAGCGTTCGCATAGTTCGGGATAATCCGTGGAGTGGAACAGTTTCAAGTCATCAGGATTCGGCGTTGGTGTCTTTTCTTCCGGAGTATCCTCCTCATCAGGGCGTTTTGAAGGCATTCCCTCCGAGGGTGGCTCGGATGTGCCCGGCCAGGGAGATGATTCTCCACCGCCTCCAATGATGTTGTCTGTCAGACTCTCGGCTATGGCTGCTCCTGAGCCGCCAATAAAACCACCTAAACCTGTTCCGAGAAGGATGGATGTTAAGATTGAGATGGTGTTGATTACCATCGATTCTTTCTCATCAGTATGCTCACCAAGTCCCAGTTCGTCGCCCTCGCCTTTGAGCCAGTCAAAAAGACTCTCCGTATATCCTTTCAAGGCTTCTTTGTCTTCTTTGGAAAGTATCATGTCCGGATCAGCCTTGACCATGATTTTCTCCACCTCGAAGTACACACGAGCCCAAGGCCGTTTTATGGCTTCCAATTGTGAGCCACTGAGGTATTTTTCTATTTTCAGTTTTTCTCCCGGCGGACTCAACAAGTTGGTACTGAGGATGAGAAATAGTTTGTTGCCTCCTTTGAAATAAATGAAATGGCTGAGTGCATCGTCGATACCGGCAGGTTTGAACATGTTTACCGTTTCATCATATCTCCTGTCATTTTTAACACTTGAAGAACTGCTTGATGAACCCGGTATATATGTTATAGGACCAGAGCCGATTTGTTGGCATTTCATTGTATAATTGAAGCCTATGCCGTTATCCGTTTGAGCGAGCGTCAGGTTGGTGATATCCATGTGTAGTCTATAAGTGAAATCCTTCACTTCGGTATCATCGAAATACTTGGATTTTGTGCGTTCTCGGGTAACCATCTTATAAGAGATGTCGTAGGAACGGCTCACGCTTTCATCAAAAGAAATGCAGAATCCGGCTTCGTTGACCGGGACTCCACGGAAGCCCATATTATCAATGTATTCGATACTTTGGAGGGTGGTTGTTTTGGTAGTAGGAGTACTACGGCTCGTATTATTATAGGCCCAGTCTTTGACATTTATCCATTCCTCCACATAACCGGCGGCGACGATGGGCTTTATACGCAGTCCATAGATTTCCTCACCCGAATTTTTAAGCACTTCGTTAATGTCGATATCTCCCTGGTCGTAGTCGCGTCTCAGGTCGGTAGTGGTGATGTCCTGCAAATGGAAGAATTCCACAGGGTCAACCCACACCAAACCGGCTTCCACTTGCTCACCATCGGCAAGAGCCGTGAGTGGAATAGAGGAGGTGAAGAGCCAAATGATGAAAAGTAGTGTTGTCTTTCTCATGGTTGTTTTTATGATGGGTGTATACTAATATCTTGCATTTTGACTTGTTCTGCAAATATAAAAAAAATTTCAACTCATTTCGCTCATTTTTAATTTATTTAACAATCAGGATTCGTGATTATTTGAACTGTTAAGTTGTGTCCAAATTTCTGGGTTCGCTTCAAACTCCGTCCCTTCTAAGATCTACTTGCTTATGGAATCAGGTAGTTGAGCACGCTCTCCCAGTCAGGGAACTTTTCACTGCCGAAATGGATGTGGTGGTCGCCGAACTGGTCCGCACCGTGTTTCGTGCGGTCATCGATGAGATAGGCGCCAGATTGGAAACACAGGTTTTTGTGGTGCGAGAAGATGATACGCTTGTAAAAGATATCTCCGAAATACTTCCTCACCCAATTGTGTTTGTCTTGCAGGGCCGTGGGATTGTCCCATGGGGATGTGGTGAGGATATAGCAATCGTATTTGTCTTTCAGCACATTCACAGCATCTATGGCTCCCGGCATTGGCTTCATCAATGCAAATAACCCCGGGATGTCCTCGTAGAAGGGTTCGCCATTACCGTCATCTGCATACTTGGCTTTCACTTCTTCACTCACTTGATCGAGTCCGCTTTGAAAGTCGACCAATACGTTGTCCATGTCAAAATAGAGTACCGTTTTCATTTTATAAATCTTTTGGTTTACGATGACAAAATAGTCACATCAATAGAATAATTCAAAAAAGAAAAACCCAAATACCGCAGCACTTTAGTTTACCATTTTATAAGTTCCTGAGTAACAAAAGGTTGCCATAAATATTTCCATGTCAGTTTTTTCACTTATCATAGTGCTGCAAAACAAAACAAGCAAAATCAGCAATGGCAAGGCAAATATAAGCAAAAAATCACAGAAAATCACCCCATTCGGTGGAAATTTACGTGAGAGAACTATTTTCCCGTCATAGGTCCCCGAAAAAAAGGGCTTGCAAGGTGTTAACCCTGCAAGCCCAATTTTGTATGGCATCAACCGCTTACGGTCGTATGCAAAATAGATGCCTATAGCGGAGATGCTACTTGACCATCACCTTGCGGCCATTGATGATGTTCAACCCCTTTCGTGGAGCATCCATACGCTGACCGGCAATGTTGTAGATCACATACTTGCCTTCCTTGGCGTCTGCTGCAATGTCGCTGATGCCCGAAGCATTGGGGTTGTCAATCCAAGATATCGCCGACTTGTTGCACTCATCGCCACCATAATAGATGCTCTGGATACCCACCTTCGTCCAGGTAGCGCATTCCTCAACACTATCCTGGAAGTAGATGCCGTGTGAACCGTCCCATGAGTTGTAGTTGAAACTATATGGAACTTCCGTGGCATCTTGCTCTATACCATAATAGTTATCGGCCTTGAAAGTATAGGGTGTCTGCAGTCCATCTTTCTCTATCCATACGGTGTAGAACAGTTTTTGGGGATACAGTGTCTCGCCATTGCTGCCTACGGCAGGAATCGAACAAGAGATGCTACTCGACCATTCGCTGAAGTCGATTGAATTGACCGTTGGATCGGCAGGTGAGGCAGCCACTTCGTTGAACTTCGTGATGACGACATCGGTGAACGTCTGATAAGCATACACTTCGGAAAGAAGACCATTGAGCACCAAGGTCTGGGCGGAGGTGAACTCCGATTTCTCTGCATCATAGTCGAGCACGGCGTCCACCATCTTGCCTTCATTGTCGATGGCGGTGAAATAGTAGTCGTTAGACGACATCCAGAAACTTACCGAACCCATGAACTGGTTGGCGGGGATAACATACTGCCCAGCCTCGTTCTTGGTGGCCTTCACCCACAGTTGATTGGCATCGGAGTTGACATCGGCTGCCAGCCCCTGGATGTAGACGTCGTCGCCGTCGAAGCCGGCTTTCAGCCAGAGTGTCAGTTCGGCCGGGTCGTAGTAGGGCTTCAAGGAGTTGGCCTTCAATACATAAGTGTCTGTCACGAGATTCTCGGGAGCCACGACGGCAGTAGGAACGTAGTCGGCAGGATAGACCACAATGCTGTTCAACTGGGTGTTGCCGGCGATGGTCACCACTACCTTCTGGGCATCGCCCGTCCATGTCGTGCCGTCGAAACTACCAGTGTCGGCACTGTTCTTGTCGTTCCACTTCGCAGCATTAAACACAATCTTGCCGATGGTCTTGCCTACGGCAGCAGTGAAGGTCAGCGTTCCTCCATAGACACGCAGTTGAGGACCATTGTTGGTATTCCAGAAACGGTTGGGTGTGCCCTCCGGATTGGGCGAGACGGTCAGTGTCACGGCACCTTCGGTGAACTGGCGGTCTTCGGTGATGTCACCCGCATTGCTGTCGTTTGAAGAGCACGGCTCATCGGTCATGGCATTGAAGTTGAAGGTGGCTTTCTCGTAAGGCTTGATGGTAAGCCAATAGATTTCCGACTTGTTCTCCACACCACCACCAGTATAAATACTCTGAAGACCTATCTTGTTCCACTTCTTGTAGTCGGCCTGTTTCAGGTAAATATGCGTGCGGTAGATTTCCGTATTGTCAGTAAATCCATAGGGGAAGACGGTCGTTTCCTCCGTCAGACTACTGTAGTCGTCAGGACTGAAGGTGATGGGTGAAATCTCCTCTTCCACGTCGCTGAAGAACTGGTAACTCAATTTAGAAGAGGAAATCGGGTTGCCGTCAACATCGAGAACCGGCACGGCGAATATGGCAACGGGGCTTGTCGACTCGTAAATCTGTGAGATGTTGGGTGTGGCTGGTGTGGCGGCCTGCTCGAACACCTTGAGGATAACAGCAACCTTATAGATGTCGCCCTTCAGCAATGAGGATGTGTAGACGGTGATCTCATCCGTTACTGCCGTCATCTTGTTTGCCTCTGCATCGTAAGTGAAGACAACATCCTCGGGTTGGAGGTACAGGTCGTAACCATAATATGGGGAGTCTTGGTAGAAACCGAAGTACTGGCCGCCGGGGAAGGTGATGGTCGTACCATCCAGCGAGCCCTTGATCCATGATTCTGGCAGATAGCCACACAATCCCTGCAGGTACACGTCGTTGCCGTCGAAGCCAATCTTCAGTGCACCCGAAGAGGGCACGTCCATGTTGTTGATATAGGTAATCACCCATTCATCGGCTATCAAGCCATCAGGCACTTCCACCAGTTTGGAAGGTTCTTTCGTGCTGAAAGAAGGCTTGTACCAGTAAGCATAGGGGCTAAGATCTGTGGCGGTGTTGTTCTCCAGAATGTAGGTTGTCTGCGACTCCATAATGCCATCCTCGGCATTGTAGTTGAAGACAACGTCGGTCAGAGTCTCCGTGTCATTGGTGCCACAGATATACTCTGGACCATATTCGTCTTCACCCACCAGTTGTCCGCTGGCAAAGGTTGCGGTGGTGCCGTTGAGTGTACCTTTGATCCATCCATCCCTGAAATAGTAGGCCAGGCCCTGGATGTAGATGTCGGAACCGTCGATGGCCACCTTGATGGTCGGTACTGCAGAGATGAAATCCTGTACGCCAGAAGGAGTGTTCACATAGAGAGCGCCTTCAATGGTGTACCACGTCTCCACCTGGGCAGAGGCAGGGGGTGTCACCAGTTCTTCTTCGGCATTGAGCACGGCATTGGTGGCAGTCAGCGCATGCCGGTCGACACAATTGAAAACAGGGCGCTGACTTTGGGTTTCCCCTTTCTGGCTGTTTTGTGCAAATGCTACCACACCAAGCAGTGCGAAAAGCAAGGTAAATAGAGTAATTCTTTTCATAGGCAGAATTGTTAATACTATGGGTAATGAATGTTTTTTACGAAATGCAAATTTAAAGATTTTTGCCGATATCATCAAATTTTTTGCGCTTTTTTACAAAACACTGTATAGTGGTGTGACAAGGAGGTGAATTTCACATGACACATGGTTTCCAAACAAACAATCCTTCGGCGGCAGCCAAAGCACCTATAAGTTCAAGCACCTCTTTTGTTGGACTGTAAACGGTAAGATGGGTGTCATCTGGGCTGATGCCTATCAACGCCTCCGATGATGCCATCCAAACATAAAGCATGCTTTTCTCCTGCATGCAACATGTCATCATCCGCTCTACATCCTGTGGAGAAGGGTTCATCGACCAATTCTCTCCATTCTGTCCGTAAGCCATGTTGTCATAGCAGTTCAACTTCAATAGGATATGGAAGAATTTCTTATAGATAGCATCTATCTGAGGATGCTTCAAGAGATAATCCTCTATCCTGAAAAACTGTCCGTTGGCGTTTGGGGGCACCTGCCGGGGCAGGATGTCAACCACCCAATACGGTTTTTCCAGATAGTCATCAATATCTATCCTTGGTTCGATATTTTTATTTGTCTCCATACCAACTCTCCCCTTTAACTGCCCTTCTTTTTTCTTGGTTTTGGTTCCGGAAGCGACCTGCAAGTCTCACGAACCAGTGTGGAGAGATAGTCGTGGTCATCCACGTCGGCTATATAGAAATAGTCCTTTGCACCCTCGTAAGGCGGTTGAAGGTCAACAGTTCTCAGCAAGGAGCGTCCTGCCTCCGTGGGTTTCACATAAAAGCGGTCGTCGCAAATGAGACCGAAAATCTTGCCGTCGCAATAGATGCCGTAATCACCAAACATCTTCTTGACCGTAATCTCACCAGCACCGGCGCACTGGTCGGCTACATATTGTACAAAGTCAGTGTTGCTTGCCATATTGTTTACTGGAATACATGATATTGTAGAAGGCGGAGAAGCCGATTCTGGTTTCTCCGCCTTTTTCTATTCAGATTGATTTACTATTTTTTGGGGGATAAGGATAGCGTCAGCAAATTACTGATGCTGCTCCCTGAGCAAATCGTTGACGGTCTTCACGGGATTGAAGGTGCCAAGGGGCACTTCCACGAACACCGTGTTCCAGTTGCTCATCGCACCGTTCCAGAGACCCGGCAACTCAAGCGCCTTGAGTTCCTTGCCGTTTTTGCTCTTGCTGGAGATGAATCCCGTGGTCTTGTCGACGAACTCCGGCAGGTTGAACGGCTGTCCCTTGTAGTCCTTCACGGCACACACAAGGTCGACGGGATTGAAGTGGGTACCTTCGGTGAACATCTTCTGGTATTCCGCATTCGACTTGTCAATCTGGCTGCTCTCAAGAATCTGCAGGCTCACGGTGCCATCCTGGTTGTAAGTAAGGAACGGGCCTCCACCAGGCTCGCCCACATTCTTCACTACGCCACAGACACGCATGGGTCTATTGAGTTTGTTGCGCAGATATACCACGAGTTCGGCATCCTCAAGGAGTTTGATGTCGTTCTTCCGGCAGCAGAGGTCGCGCTGCACGAAGCGGATGATCTCCTCCAACTGCTCATGGCTGTAACTGCCGGTATCGAGCAGTCGCAGATATTCAAAGGCTTTCTTCTGCAGCGTCACCAGCACACCGGCGATGACTTGCTTGTAGTCTACGGTCTCCTGCTTCAGTCTGTCGGGCACCACATTATCGATGTTCTTGATGAAGATGACATCAGCATCGATCTCGTTGAGGTTCTCGATGAGGGCACCATGTCCGCCCGGACGGAAGAGCAGTTTCCCGTCCTCGGTCCTGAAGGGCGTGTTGTCGGGATTGGCTGCCACGGTATCCGTACTCGGTTTCTGCTCAGAGAACGAGATATTATAATGTATGCCATACTTCTTTGCGTAGCAGTCTTTTTTCTCCTCTACCTTCTTCTCAAAGAGTGCCATGTGCTCATGGCTCACGGTGAAGTGCACGTTGGCCTCGCCATTGCTGGCAGCATAGAGCGCCCCCTCCACGAGATGCTCCTCCATCGGTGTGCGAGGTCCCTCGGGATAGTTGTGGAAGAGCAGCAAGCCCTTGGGCAGTTGTCCGTAATTCAGCCCCTCGCCATTGAGCATGTTGGCCACCACAGCCTTGTACTCGCCCTTCTCCACCAGTTGCTTGATACCCATACCGTTGTTGGCAACACATTTCGCGTCAAGGGCATCGTAGAAGGCGAACTTCTCGATATTGTCGAAATAGTTTTTCTCAAAGTCGGTAGTAGGCACGTCGTAATCGGCAGTGAGGAAAGCGAACATGTTCTTGAACATACGGCTGGCAGCGCCCGATGCCGGCACAAACTTCACGATTTTGTTTCCGGCAGCCTTGTAAGCATTCCACGCCTCAATCGCCTTCTCTTTTTCCTCTTTGTCGGGAGCCACGATGCCCTTTCCGATGGCAGCGGCTGCCTCGAGTTTCAGGAAGGGGAATCCGGTCTTGAACTCTTCAAGTTGTACGGCGATTTGCTCTTCGGTGATACCTTTCTCTTGTAGTTGTTTAAGGTCTTCTTGTGATAACATAATATTGTAGATTTAATAACACATTGATAGATTTTATGTCACAAATATACTTACTTTTTCACAAACTCAAGCATTTTTTCGAGAAAAATTGTAACTTTGCCGTAAAATTGAAGAATCCATGGAATCATGTCGTTCATACGACGTCCATTTTCCGATGGATTTTGTACCACCAAACAGGAGAAACCTACATGCCCACATCGCCACTCACCGCCGAAGAAAGAAAACAAATCGAGGAACTGAAATCGCAACTGCTCACTGCGCTGTCGCCCTATTTCCTTGAAGGCGACACCGACAAAATAGCCCGTCTGCTCGACAACCCACAGTTGTCTGACCAGATGGAGCGCAACGTGTTTGGCTTGAACCCCTTGCTCTTCGGACTACAGACGGCGAAGATAGCCATCGATGAGACAGGACTGAAGCGCGACGGTCTGATAGCCATCCTGCTCTACTCCTGCCGTTCGGCCATCTCGCTCTCAGAAGAGGAGATAGGTGCGACCTATGGCGAAGGCGTGAAGCACATCCTCCACGGCCTCGACCGCGTGCAGCAACTCTACCAGCGCACACCCGTCATAGAGAGTGAGAATTTCCGCAATCTTCTGGTGTCGTTTGCCGAAGACATGCGCGTCATCCTTATTATGATAGCCGACCGTGTGAACCTGATGCGGCAGATTCGCGACACCGACAAGGAGGAGGAGAAGCGCCGTGTGTCGGAAGAGGCGTCATACCTCTACGCCCCACTCGCCCACAAACTGGGTCTGTACAAGTTGAAGAGCGAACTCGAGGACCTGAGCCTGAAATACCTCGAGCACGACGCCTATTACATGATCAAGGACAAACTCAATGCCACCAAGCGTTCACGCGACGCCTATATCGAGCGCTTCATCGGCCCTATCGACGAGAAGTTGCGTGCTGCCGGACTGAAGTTCCACATGAAAGGGCGCACGAAGAGCATTCACAGCATCTGGCAGAAGATGAAGAAGCAGAAGTGCGGTTTCGAAGGCATCTACGACCTCTTTGCCATCCGCATCATCATCGATGCGCCTCTGGAAAAGGAGAAGATGCAATGCTGGCAGGTATTCTCCGTCATCACCGACATGTACCAGCCCAACCCGAAACGCATGCGCGACTGGCTCTCCGTGCCCAAGTCAAACGGCTATGAGAGTCTCCACATCACCGTCCTCGGTCCGGAGAACAAATGGGTGGAGGTGCAGATACGCACCGAGCGCATGGATGAGATAGCCGAGAGAGGTCTCGCCGCCCATTGGCGTTACAAGGGGATTCGGAGTGAGTCGGGCATCGACGAGTGGCTAAACGATATCCGTTCGGCACTGGAAAGCAACGACGACCTGCAGGTCATGGACCAGTTCAAGATGGACCTCTATGAAGACGAAGTGTTTGTCTTCACCCCAAAGGGCGACCTGCTGAAGTTTCCCAAGGGGGCTACCATCCTCGACTTCGCCTACTCCATCCACTCCAACGTGGGCAACCACTGCGTGGGAGGGCGCATCAACGGCAAGATGGTGCCGGTGCGCGAACTGCTGGTGAGCGGCGACCAAGTGGAGATTCTCACGTCCAACAACCAGAAGCCGAAGCAAGACTGGCTCCAGATTGTGAAAACCTCGCGGGCGAAGTCGAAGATTCGACTGGCACTCAAGGAGACTCAGGTGAAAGATGCGCTCTATGCCAAAGAGATGCTGGAACGTCGGCTGAAAAACCGGAAGATGGAGATGGAGGAAGCCACGATGTCGCACCTCATCAAGAAACTTGGTTTCAAGGAAACGAGCGACTTCTACAAACAACTCGCCGACGAGAAACTCGACCCCAACGAGGTCATCGAGAAGTATATCGAGGTGAAGCAGGCCGACAGCGGCAACACCCCACAAGGTCCAGTACGCAGCGCCGGGGAATTCAACTATTCGAACCCCGACGAGCAGATAGCCATAAAGAACGACGACGTGCTGGTGGTAGACCGCGACTTGAAAGGCATCGACTACCAACTGGCGAAATGCTGCAACCCCATCTATGGTGACAAGATTTTCGGTTTTGTAACGGTGAACGGCGGCATCAAGGTGCATCGAACCGACTGCCCCAACGCACCCGAACTGCGCAAGCGATTCGGCTACCGCGTAGTCCGCGCCCGATGGAGTGGCAAGGGCACCTCGCAATATTCCATCACACTACGTGTGGTGGGCAATGACGACATCGGCATTGTCAACAACATCACGAGCATCATCTCCAAGGAGGAGAGAATCGTGATGCGCTCCATCAACATCGACAGCCATGACGGACTCTTTGGCGGCATCATGGTCGTACAACTCGACGACACCTCGCGCCTAGAAGCCCTCATCAAGAAACTGCGCACCGTAAAGGGAGTAAAGCAAGTGGAGAGAATTTGAGAGGTTTAAGGTTTGAGGTTTAAGATTTATCATGCTGTGCATGATGAACTATGCGAATAAACTGAAGTCATTAACAACCGAAAGACCTCCTATATTTTGTATAAAAATACGTGTTATGCATCATTTATACTGTTTTTAGTGCATTTCATACACTTTTTTGCACAAAAAATTATCCATTGGCAAATTGTTTTTATACCTTTGCAGCGCGTTTCGAAGTGACAGCATCCTTGCATAGGAAAAGCCTTTTTTATGCATAAAGAGAGTCTCATAGGAATTAAACTTATATCAATCATATACTTCAAATGGTAAAAATCACGAAAGAAGCAGCCCTGGCCTACCACAAGAGTGGCCGCCCCGGCAAAATAGAAGTAAAGCCCACAAAACCCTACCGCACACAGACCGACCTCAGCCTGGCCTACTCGCCGGGAGTGGCGTTCCCCTGCCTCGAAATACAGGAAAATGCCGACGAGGCCTATAAGTACACCGACAAGGGAAACCTCGTGGCAGTCATCAGCAATGGCACCGCCGTACTCGGACTGGGCGACATCGGCGCACTCAGCGGAAAACCCGTGATGGAGGGTAAAGGCCTGCTCTTCAAGATTTATGGAGGCATCGACGTGTTCGACATCGAAGTGGCAGAGAAAGACCCGGAGAAGTTTTGCGAGGCCGTGGAGCGCATTGCCCCCACCTTTGGTGGCATCAACCTTGAGGACATCAAGGCTCCCGAGTGTTTCTACATCGAGGAGCGCCTGAAACGCACTCTCGACATCCCCGTGATGCACGACGACCAGCATGGCACCGCCATCATCTCTGCCGCCGGACTGAAGAATGCCCTTGAGGTGAATGGCAAAGACATTGCCAAGGTGCAAATCGTGGTCAACGGTGCCGGTGCAGCAGCCATCTCGTGCACGAAACTATACATGGCTCTTGGCGCGAAGAAAGAGAACATCCTCATGCTCGACTCGAAAGGAGTCATCTGCAGCGACCGTGAAGACCTGAACGAACAGAAACGCTTCTTCGCCACCGAGCGCCGCGACGTGCACACTCTGGAAGAGGCCGTCAGGGATGCCGACGTCTTCGTGGGTTTATCGAAAGGCAACGTGCTGACGAAAGACATGGTGCGCTCGATGGCCAAAGACCCCATCGTCTTCGCCCTTGCCAACCCTGTGCCCGAAATATCGTATGAAGACGCTATGGACTCGCGCGACGACGTGCTGATGGCGACAGGCCGCAGCGACTATCCCAACCAAATCAACAACGTGATTGGCTTCCCCTACATCTTCAGGGGCGCCCTCGACGTACATGCCCGGGCCATCAACGAAGAAATGAAAATGGCTGCCGTACATGCCATCGCCGACCTCGCCAAGCAACCCGTTCCGGATGTGGTGAACGATATATATAAAGTCAACAACCTCACCTTCGGTCCCTCCTACTTCATTCCCAAACCCGTAGACCCGCGACTCATCACAGAGGTATCGGCAGCCGTAGCCAAAGCAGCCATCGACAGCGGAGTGGCACGCAAGACCATCACCGACTGGGAAGACTACAAGAACCGCCTGCGACAGATGCTCGGTCTGCAGACCAAGGTCACCCGAAAACTCTACGACACTGCACGTGCCCATCCGCAACGTGTGGTCTTCGCCGAAGGCATTCATCCCACGATGCTGAAGGCAGCAGTGCAGGCGAAGGCAGAGGGCATCTGCGAGCCCATACTCCTCGGCAACGACGAGCGCATCGAGAAACTCGCAGCACAACTCGACCTGAGCCTCGACGGCATCGAAATCGTCAACCTGCGCCACGACCGCGAAGCAGAGCGCCGCGAACGCTACGCACGCATCCTCACGGAGAAACGCCAGCGCGATGGTTACACTTTCGAGGAAGCCAACGACAAGATGTTTGAGCGCAACTACTTCGGCATGATGATGGTGGAGACGGGCGACGCCGACGCCTTCATCACTGGCCTTTACACCAAGTATTCCAACACGCTGAAGGTGGTGAAGGAAATCATCGGCGTGCGACCGGAATTCAACACCTTCGGCACGATGCATATCCTCAACTCCAAGCGAGGCACCTTCTTCGTTGCCGACACACTCATCAACAACAACCCCGATGCCAACAAACTCGTCGACATCGCCAAACTGGCATCCACTGCCGTGCACTTCTTCAATGTAAACCCGAAGATTGCGCTCATCAGCCATTCCAACTTCGGCTCCGACCAGTCGGAAGGGAGCAGGAAGGTGCGCGAGGCCGTGGCAAAGATACATGAGCAGATGCCCGACCTGCCCATCGACGGAGAGATGCAGATCAGCACTGCTCTCGACCGGGAGTTGCGCGACTCGCTCTATCCCTTCAACCGCCTGAAGGGTATGGACGTGAACACCCTCGTCTTCCCCAACCTCACGAGTGCCCGTTCGTCGTACAAGATGCTGCAGGCACTGGAGCCCGACATCGAAATCATCGGCCCCATCCAGATGGGACTGAACAAACCCATCCACTTTGCAGACTACGGCAGTTCGGTGCGCGATGTGGTGAGCATTACCGCCGTGGCAGTCATCGATGCCTATGTCGACAAAATCAAGAGAAGTTACAAATAAAGTCTGGCTGCTGTTTCCATAGTAAAGCCAAGGACACAAAAAAACAATCGCGCCACCAACGCTTTGGTGACGCGATTTTTACTTAACCTAAATAACTATCAACCTAATAATCAAAACCTAACCTAAAATCATACTTAACTATCCATGTATTTCATTAACCTAACAATCTTGTGTTATTTCATTGGCAAAGTTAAGGCCTGTCCGTCAGCATCGCAAGTTTTTTGCCCAAAAGTCCTTGAAAAGCATCAGACAACGTGCCTCTTTATAGACAAAGAGACAAAACAGACAGAAAATCTGTCTCAAACAAGAAAAAAAATTGAAAATTGAAGATTGAAGATTGAAAATCAATCCCCGAGAGTCCAGGTGCCCAACCTCCGCAATGGCTGATTGGGAATCTTCGTCCACTTCTCCTTCGGCTTCACGCTGTCGTCAAAAGCATTATACTTCACCACCTGTTTCCTGTGCGTGAGATAATTGATGCTCGTCCGTTCACCTTCACCGCTGTTGCGCATAAAATAATCATTGTCTTCGCCGATAAGGAAAAAGTCATTGTTTTGGTAGCGAAACACATACTTCTCGTTGGTGTTGCCCCAGCCACCCACACTCGAGAAATGGCCGATGCTTATCGAGAACACCCCCTTGTCGTTCACCTCGAGCCCGAAATCCAGGAAATGGTAAGCGTCGTCACGGGCAGGGAGCACACTGTCGGACTGGAACCTGCACGAATAGCCACCATGGCCATTTCCGAAAAACACGCTGAACACGGGTTTGTTAGTATCTACAGTGTCGCCCAGTTCATTCACAATCATCATCTCCTGAAAATGAGGGGTCGCTATCATCACAATATCATCGATGCCGTCTCTGTTCACGTCGCCAAGTTGCTCAGTGGCACCCCACGAACGGAGGGTGGTCAGGTCATAACTGGTCGTTGCCTGCGAAATGTTGACAGGCAACAAATGTGCGCTCACCGTATCCATAACGAAGAGCGACAAAGCGAAAACAGCCATTCTCAGACTACGGGCAAATAAAAGATGTTTCATGATGTTTAAGCGCAGTTGATTGTACGATAGATGATGAAAAATATGGTTTATAATGTGCAAAGATAAGTCAAAAAAGGGACAAAGCCAAATCAATCTTACACTTTTTGATACGTCCACGTTGTCGATAACGCCCATTGCGCCCATCGCGCCCATCGCACCCATAAAATCCCTCAAAAATCCGTCATCATTATGTGAAAAACACCCTTGTAACGAAAAAATAATGCGTGTTCACTTGTTTCGTATCGAAAAAACAATTATCTTTGCCGTCTGAAAAAGCATAGAATCGTTAATGCCGGCCTAACCAGCATTTGTACAGGATTAACACTTCAACGACAAAAACAAAGGTCACATGTCAAAGAACAAAAAAGTATATTTATGTCTTGCCCACATGAGCAGCAATGAGATGAAATTCATCCAGGAGGCGTTCGACACCAACTGGGTTGTGCCATTGGGTCCCAACGTCAACGGGTTTGAGGAAGACCTCGAGAAGTTCGTAGGTGAGGGAAAGAAGGTGGTGGCCCTCGCATCAGGTACAGCCGCCGTGCATCTGGGCATGGTGTCGCTTGGTGTAGGACCTGGCGACGAAGTGGTGTGTCAGAGTTTCACCTTCGCAGCATCCTGCAACCCAGCCAGGTATCTCGGTGCCACACCGGTGTTCGTCGACTCCGAGGAGAAGACATGGAACATTGACCCCAACATCCTTGAGGATGCCGTAAAAGACCGCATACGCAAAACCGGCCGCAAGCCCAAGGCCATCGTTCCCGTGTATATGTATGGCATGCCCGCCTACATCGATGAGGTGCTGGCAGTGGGCAAGCAATACGATATCCCCGTACTTGAAGACTCCGCCGAGGCATTCGGCTCTCTCTACAAGGGCCGCATGACAGGCTCTATGGGCGAATATGGCGTGATGAGTTTCAATGGCAACAAGATGATTACCACCTCGGGTGGCGGTGCACTTGTATGCCCCAACGAAGAGGCAAAGAAGCGAATCATGTTCTACGCCACCCAGGCACGTGAAGACAAGCCCTACTACCTGCACGAACATATCGGCTACAACTACCGCATGAGCAACGTGTGCGCCGGCATCGGCCGCGGACAAATGACAGTTGTTCACGACCACATAGAGCACCACAGGAAGATTGCCGCCATGTATGCCGAGGCTTTCGAAGGTCACCCCATCGTGAAAGTGCATACCGAGCCCGAGGAATACATGCGTTCCAACTTCTGGCTCAGCACCATCACCTTCGAGACCGGCGATACCAATATCAGCGAGATGGAACCCGCCCCCATCGTCATGGAGGCCATGGCTGCCCTCGCCGCCGAAGACATCGAGAGCCGTCCTCTCTGGCGGCCGATGCATACCCAGCCCGTTTACAACGGTGCTCCCGCCTACATCAACGGCACATGCGAACGTCTCTTCAAGAAGGGACTCTGCCTGCCATCAGGCCCATGTGTAGATGATTCCGACGTGGAGCGAGTCATCAAAACCATCAAAAAAGTGGCGGAGGGACATCTAGTATGAGCGTAAACGACAACATAGAAGACAAGACTATTACCAATCAATTTGGTGCCGCTGGCAACACTGGCGACACCAATAATACCAACGACACCGACGAGACTTACGAAGACCAGGGTGGTTTTAAGGCTACCATGGACAAAATCACCGACAAAATATTCGGATGGTATCTGTCAAGGAAAGCCCTACCCTACTGGACCGTGCTGCTGCTCGACATCCTCATCTGCGTGGTGTCGGGACTCTTTGTATTGTGGCTCTACACCAGCGCGTCGTCTATCATTCAGCATTTCGGCGACGCCCTCCGCACCATTGGCGTATACATGATTTTCAACATCATCGGTTTCAGGGTGTTCCACACCTATGCCGGCGTGGTGAGGTACTCCTCATTTATCGACCTCAGACGAGTGGGATACGCCATGGCACTCTCATGCCTTATCGCTGAAATCATGCGCTACCCCATCAACCTCATGCACGTGGGGTATAGGGCAGCCAGCGGACACAGTCTCTTCGTCACTCTTCAGGGTCGACAAATCTTCGCCATGTATGTCATGGCACTCATCCTCATGTGGATGTGGAGAGTGCTCGCCAAGACCGTCTTCGACGTGAGCAACGGCGAGGTGACAGCCATGCGCACCCTCGTCTATGGCGTGAGAAACGGTGGTGTGGGCATCGCCAAGAGTCTCCGCAACCAAGACAAGAGCCAGTTCAAACTCTGCGGCTTCCTTACCTCCGACAAGGATTTCAAGGGCAGACTGCTCATGGGCGAGCGCGTGTATATCATCAACGACAATCTCCCCAACCTGCTCAAGAGGAAAGGCATCAAGGCTCTCCTCGTCTCACCCATGCAGAACCAGGCTTTCCAGAAAGACCAGCACCTGCAAGACATGCTCCTCAATGCCGACATCAAGATTTTCATGGCAGAGGGTTCAAGGGAATGGGGAAAGGACGACGACTACTCTAACGTCAGGCTGAAACCCATCAGCGTGGAAGACCTGCTGCCCAGAAACGAGATACAGGTCGACATGGAAAAGGTGGGCAACATGCTCAGGGGAAGGCGTATCCTCATCACCGGCTCTGCCGGCTCCATCGGTTCTGAAATCGTGCGCCAGGTGGCGGAGTATGCTCCTGCCGAACTGATGCTCATCGACTCTGCCGAGACCCCTCAGCACGACATCAGGCTGATGATGGCAAGGGAATGGTCGCACATCAAGGCCACCACCGCCGTAGCATCGATAGCCAACAAGGGGAGAATGGAGCACATCTTCGAGGAGTTTAGACCCGAATACGTCTTCCACGCCGCTGCCTACAAGCACGTGCCGATGATGGAAGACAATCCTTGCGAGAGCATTCACAACAACGTATATGGCACGAAGGTCATCGCTGACCTCAGTGTCAAGTATGGCGTGAGGAAGTTTGTCATGCTCTCCACTGACAAGGCGGTGAACCCCACCAACGTCATGGGGTGCTCGAAGCGCATCTGCGAAATCTATGTGCAGAGCCTTGACAAGGCCATCAAGGAGGGAAAGGTGAAAGGCCACACTCAGTTTGTCACCACCCGTTTCGGCAACGTACTGGGGTCGAACGGTTCGGTTATCCCACTTTTCGAGAAACAAATCAAGGCGGGCGGACCGGTCACTGTCACCGACGAGCGCATCATCAGATACTTCATGCTCATTCCTGAGGCGTGCAAACTCGTGCTCGAAGCAGGTACCCACGGCAACGGAGGCGAGATTTTCGTCTTCGACATGGGAGAACCGGTGAGGATTTCTGACCTTGCCAAGCGCATGATCAAACTCAGCGGGGCGAAAAATGTGCAAATCAAATACACGGGTCTGCGACCAGGCGAGAAACTCTACGAGGAATTGCTCTCCACCGAGGAGAACACCAAGCCCAGTTTTCATCAGAAAATCAGGATTGCCGAGGTAAGGGAATACGACTACGAAGACGTGGAAAAAGACGTGGAAAAACTCGTCAGCATCGCCGACACCTACGACGACATGGCCATCGTCACCAAGATGAAGGCCATCGTGCCCGAATATAAGTCAAACAACTCCGTCTTCCAACAACTCGACAAAAAAGATTGAGTGCGGCCTTCGGCCGATTGAAGATTGAAAATTGAAAATTGAAAATTGAAGATTGATAATTGAGTTTGGCCTTCGGGCGAAAGCCAAATTTCAAATCTCAAAACTCAAGGCTCAAATTCAATTGTGGTTAAATCCTGTTAAATTCCAATTGAAAATTGGGAGAAACAGCATAGAGTTTGACAAAAAAGTAGTAATTTTGCAGCCGATTTACTCCGTGGAGGCCCTAAAAAGCGACAGCACGGTGCTGTACGCCTTGCGGAACAACCTGTTATACAATAAGAAATGTACGCAATTGTAGAAATCATGGGTCAGCAGTTCAAGGCCGAAGAGGGAAAGAAACTCTTCGTTCACCACATGAAAGATGTGGAAGAAGGCCAGTCTGTTGAGTTTGAGAAAGTGCTTCTCGTCGACAACGACGGAGCAGTGACTGTAGGTGCGCCCACAGTAGAAGGCGCTAAGGTAGTGTGTGAAGTGGTGAAACCACTGGTTAAGGGTGACAAGGTCATCGTCTTCAAGATGAAGCGCCGCAAGGACTCCCGCAAGAAGAACGGCCATCGTGCCCAGTTCACACAGATTGAGATTAAATCAGTAATTGGCTAAAACGTAGGAGGACTAAGAAATGGCACATAAAAAAGGTGTAGGTAGTTCTAAGAACGGCCGCGAGTCAGCATCGCAGAGATTAGGTGTGAAGATTTGGGGTGGCCAGCGTGTGGTTGCCGGCAACATCATCGTTCGCCAGCGTGGCACAAAGCACAACCCAGGTCAGAATGTAGGTATCGGCAAAGACGACACTCTCTACGCACTTGTAGATGGTGTGGTGAACTTCCACAAGGGAGCCCACGACAAGAGCGTGGTGTCAGTGATACCTGAGGCCTAACAATTCAGAAAAAAACTATTCCAAACAAACAACCCTCCCCGTCTCCCAGAGACGGGGATTTTTTTGTGCTTACGGGCATTTTTTAGGTCATTTCCCTTATAGGTTGTTTCACGAGACTTTGGATATGTAGTGAACTATCGTCTCCTCTGTCAACACCTGTTCCCCTGTGACCTCTCTCACGAAATCGTCTATGATATGGCGCCACTGATTTCCTTTCATACTGAAATACTTTTCTTGGAATTGTTTTTGGCAGATAGAGACAATATTTTTCATCATCGCCCCCCCTTCCATTTCCATCATTGAAAGGATTAGCCGTTTTACGTCCTCATCATCATTGATATCTTCCAATAAGGTTCCAGGCACAATAAGACGTACATTTTCTGCTTTTTTCAACCGTCTTGAAGTGGAAGCGACTGTCTTTTTCAATGCTGTCTTTTCCTCCACTTCCTGCATGATGTCTTTCAGTTCTTGTATGGTGTAAGGTGGATCTTTCCTATGCAACATATAGTGGCAGTTCGGACAAACAGGCACCAAGTCTTCATCAACATTCAACTCATATTCCTTGCCAATGGATGAGATGGGGGTCAGGTGGTGTACGTGGATGAATCCCTTGCCCGTATCACCATAAGTCGCTTCGAAATCCCTTCCACAAACCATGCACTGATACCCCTTCTTTGCTACGCATTCCATTCGGGCCTTTTGGTTGCGTTCATACTTGTTGGCCATCACCTTAACCAGTGCGCCTTCATAGAGATGCTCGTCATCTGCGGGATAGTCCACGTCATACACATCTTCATTCACCATCTGATGCGGATGCAGAAGGAAGTCAAGCAATGCATTGTCCTTGCATTCCTTTACACTTTGCGGATCACCTTGATAGCCATGTTCATGCAGGTGATGCAACGAAAGAATATCGTCTTGGTATTCCTCCAACAATTTCAATCTGGCATAATATGTGACGATACCACTATAATACAAGCCTTTATCCGCCCAATAGGCTTCTTGGTCAAGGACTTGTTCATGGTTGATTCTCACCTTCTGCACCTCCATCTTGTAACGGATGCATTGCTCTGGCTTGGTCTTGTAAATGAACACGATATCACCTACAGAGAACCTGTCCGTTCTCCAGTCCACCAGTCCGCCTTGTGCCTTGATGGCATCACCAATGCTGAATATGCGGTCGTTGCATGGAACAATCCAGTATTTCATTTGTATTCGCTATTTCTTATTCCTTAGAATCGTTTTACCATCACATTCCAACACTTCTGCATCTTGCAGATGCTCCCTGATTACATCCGCATCCAAATAGTGTACCTTCAATGCCGAAGAATTTGGGAAACGATTGAAGAAAACGTCATTGCTCATGTATAATCTCACAACAGCAATTTCTTTTTGTCTCGAAATGGTATTGTAGTAATTAAGAATGCGTGGAAGAACACGCGGAAGAACTTTTATGCCAGACCGTCCATCATGGAACACCACTACTGCTATTACATGGTAATGTTGCTTTTTGTCAACAAGAGCTTCTTTTTCTTCATCACTGCCCTTATACGATATGGTCAGATTTCGTCCATATTTCTCGTTGATGCCGTTCATGATATGCTGAAATATCGGCCCATGCGAGGTGGCATCTTCCAAATTCTTGTAAGCGATGAAGTAGTGTATCATTTCATGGATAATTGTATCTTCCACTTCCCTTTCAGGTAAATCAAGACGTGTGTTAATTCTGAGCATGAAATCATAATACTCAGTTTTCCCATTCTCCAACAGTCGCTTCTTAAAACAGCACTTTCCCAAAAAAGACTTGGCATCGCTGAGACAGACAGGAATATCGGGGAGTTGACCAGCAAACATTTGCTGGTTAAACTCCTCGAATTTCCGTTTGATATAAGGTATGTCCACTATCATTGACAGTTACTCCCCGTCATCTTCAAAAATTGCATCCCAGTCAATGGAGTTCTTGCGAAGTTTCAAGACTTTTTTGATACCATATATTATTCTCCATAATGTGATGGTTTGGTCTTCAAAATCCCGACCTTCCAACTTTTTATTTAATATGGTATCGCGACCATGAAGAAGAATTGTTTTGCTGTCAGGATCAATCAAATCACCTTTCTCGTTTAAAGTTCCTTCAGGAATGACCTCCCACGTTGAAACATCGGTAAGTTCCATTAGAATGACATCTGCCGCAGCCGTTCTGCCGTTTCTAAGAAACATATATTTGTATGGGCGTAAAACAAATGGGAATTTCCCATTATTGTATGAATACACCCCATGATCGTGTTCCGAGTCAAAGGTTACATCAGGGTTAATTGCCCAATTGCCATTATCGTCTTTCTCTATATACCGGGATGCCGTAGTTTCTTTAAGAATCCGTGTCTCACATGGACCATCTTCATTATAAACTGTCCCCTCTGCGCCGAAATGCTCTTCAAGATCACCTTTGTATGTCAGTGAAAGCATTTGCGTCGTATCCACATCTTCAAAGATGTCACCATAGTCAACGACAGAAACTTGTTTCTTTCTGCTTTGGTCGATGGCAAACATTACTGGGTCGATGTTGTTCTGTGTCATCAATACCGGCCAGTAGAATGGTGCATTATTCCAACCAATGTTTTCACCATTTGGAGTGTCAGTATTTTTTTTACCATTCTGCCGGAGGAACATAATAACTGGTGCATCTTGTGCCTTCTCACGGGAGGGCTGTGTGTCAGTACGGCCATCGTCTGGAGCATCAATCCATCCGCCATTGGCTCTGATTCTGCTCATGTCACGATTAAGACGGTGAATGGCATATATTTTCCCATCAGACCTGTCTGTGCAATATTCCAGGGCGCAGAGCATTTCCTTGATATCGTTCTTGTGGTCTATATTGAAAAACCTATCATTGTCATAAACATAAGTTGACTCAATCAGTTTCAATATTTCTATCACCCTCTCCTTGTCAATTTCAAAGAATCCATTTTTGTCTTTGCTGTCGTATTTTGGAGCATTTTCAATAAGACGGTCAATTTTTACAACCGTCTTTCCGATGGCTGTCTTTCCTCCAGTCCAGAAGCCAACAGGCAACAAACGAACCTGTTTTTTCAGAGTTATAGTGCTAGAAGCCTTGATTTTTTGCGAGGCACATGGCCGTATGTTTTTATCGAAGCCAATGAAAGCGGCATTTGGCTCGGTTTGGTCTTTTCCAGCAATAAACCACTCTCGCAGTTGATTGTCCAACTCATTCATGCGTGTGAGTATCTTGTATATCTTGGCTGTAGTGTGCAGTCGTGTGACGGCCATATCCTCTTTTGAGCGTGCACCATACATACGGGCATGTTGGAGTACGGTGTCTTGCTGGAAGTTTCCTGGATCACGCCCATAGAAGAAACAGAGCATGTTTTTGATAGTGATGCCGCGGTCGAGAATGTTGCCTCCAATAAAGATATTGGCTGCGGTATCAAGGCGCAGCTCTCCAGTTTCTTCATCAAGCAAAGCGTTCACTCTTTCGTCAGAATTTACAATCTGAACATGATAGTTGTCAAGTTTAGGATTGAAGATGTTTCGTAATTCATCCATCACATCTTCCTTTGATGGCAACTCTACTGCAATCAATCCTTCCTCACGTCCTTTTCTGTTTGATTCTTCAAAGTCCTCGTAGTTGACATCGATTGCATTCCACACACGTTGGTCGGACTGGTCCTCGTCCACAACAGCACTTTTGATGGCATCTATAAGTCGGGTAATGACGCGATGTTGCCAGTCATGGTTTTTCTTGTCAATCTCCACATGAATGAGCGCACTGCTATGATAATCCCGTCTTTTTCCCTTTCTTGAATCCTTCTGATGGCTGTTGCCATAAAAAATGACACAAGAGCGTATGTGAGTCCATATATGTTGCCTGAAGAAACGGTATTGTTCAGATAACGTTTGTCCTCATGCCCCAGCACATCTGTACATTTTTGGTCAATTTGGTGGAACAGGTGGTAGTACATGGAATCTGAATTTTGGGACTCTACATAATACTGTTCGCCTCCAATGTATGCGGCATGTGTTGGTACTATGCTTGTAAAACGCGGGCGAAATGGTTTCACCCACTTTCCGTTGAGGTTGAGTTCTCCCTTGGGTTGCAAATAAAGGCAATAAGGAGTGGCTGTTACTTGCAGATACCGACAAAATTCTATTTTATTGCGTATGTCGTCTATCTGCTGACTGATTTTTGCCATTGTTGTTTCGGCAGTCTGAGTAATGGGTTGACCATTTTCATCTTTCAACGCCTCCAATTTTACCGATTTATAGTTACGGCTCGCAAAGTCTGCCTCGTCATCCACAATGAGTGTTTTTTTCTTTTGCAGGATGGGAAGTTTCTTCGTTATCAGTTCATACAGATGTTCCAGGTTTTTTGCCTGCTTCATACAGACTATGACAGTTTTATGCTTCTCAACATTTGCCAGTCTCAAGTTCCTCCATGGTTTTATTTTACCATAAACCTCGATGGTGGCCTTTTGATCCAAATCGTCGGAAGGCCTGAACCAGCGGAAATCATACCGTGCCCTTTTCTCTGTCTGTTCGGCAAGGGCATTTGTTCCTTTTGTCAAAATAATGGCGACATCCATGCCCTTGTCGAAGGCCAGTCCGATGATGTCCTCAAAGGTGTCTGTTTTGCCACATTGAATCTTTCCAAGCAATAATCCAGGTTCTTCTGCGCGAGACCCCTCTTCCAATAGTTGTGAAACGGTTTTCTCCACACAGTCAATCTTTTCCTGTGGCATTTCTCCATAAGGATAATTTGCTTTCAAAGTGTCCCAAATAGGAGTGTCACTGTCTGCTGCCACTACCGGAGACTTTTGTGTCTGTTTCAATTGTTCATACTGCCTTGACATCCATTCAGGAATAGGCATTCCAATGGCTTCCAGCGTTTTCATAGCCGCAAGACATTCTTCAATTGTCTTGTATTTTATCTCTGCCATAATAATATGTTATTAGATTCCATTATAAAGTTTGTTCTCTTCAAATGAATACCAGCGAAACCATATAGGGATATGATAGGTGTTTCTCAGCAGTTCCATGTAGGCCCTATCATTTTCATCCGGTTTTTCTGGCCCCACAATGAATAGTTTCTTGGCTCTATTTGCAGATGGATAATTTGTATATTCCAAAATCTGGCCCAATGCTTCACGAATACTACGCTTGGCCGAATAGGTCTTGATCTCAAAGTAGTGCCAATCCTCTGTACCTTTCAAAATACCTTTGATGTCAACACGTTGCTTTTGTGTCTGAGTGCTTTCAAGATACAAATGGACATATTGGTCTTTCAGTTGTTCAACAATTGCATTTTGGATTTTCTTATGAAGAGGGTCGATAATAATCTCGCCCTTGTTTGTCATGCGATAAATGTCACTGGTGTCGAGTACTTGAATATTGTTTTCCTCATCCAACTCGAATTCAAACTCCCCTTTCTTGTCCATCAAGTTATATCGGTGTCCTAATGAGTCGGATTTCAAGATTGGCATATTGGAATAGTTGATGATTGCCTCGCTGAACTTAAATCTCACATTGAACAAAAACTCTGGATAAAAGCCCTTCACTTTTCCGCCAGCAAACTTCACATCCTCCTTCATCTCTGCCAGCCAGCCTTGTTTTTTGTAATAGGCAAATACTTTTTTGCTTTCTTTCAGCGATACTCCCTCTGCATTGTGCAGACATCCCACATAAACCTTTTGTTTACGTGGGGAGATGGCAAAAAGATGAATATCGTAAATTGCACCCACATGTTTACCGCTGGCAACGTTCATTGGTTGAAGAAAACCGTAATGATACCCATCGGGTAATATTTTCAAGTCATCGAGAAGCCATTCCTCATGACCGAAGCCGATGTTTTTCTCGTATGAGCTATCTACTTGTGATTTGCCTTCACTGCCGGATGGGCGTTTCCATCCATACGTGTTCCAACATATTCGAGCTATTTTTTCCATGTTTATCGCTTGATTATTTGGTTTTTTTGCAAAGATAATCGAATGTTGTCTCAAATCGTGGGACATCCACCACTTTTTTCAATCCATTGTCAATATTTTTGTCGATTCCTCACCGAATTGTGAAACGACACGTACTGCTATTTTCTTGCCATTCTCGTAGGGGATAGGCTCGCTCTTGAAGCCATAAAGAGTGTCCCAAATCTCTTCGTTGAACTCCAATCGCAGGGTGCGCTCTGCCTTTTTCTTGGCCAGGTCTTTCGCAACGTTGTCGAGTCCTTTGCGCCAGGCTGCAAAATCTTTTTTGTCACCACCACAGAAATGGATGCTGCGCACTTTGAAGAGTCCACCTGTATAGTTGTCATCCATCTCCCAATAGGCGATGTCGTTTACGTTGCGGGCTTTCACCTCGTCTTGTATCGGGTCGTACATGTCCATGCCGTTGATTTCCACATGGCACATATCGTCACCATCGTCAACCAGACTGATATCCGGCTCTCCAATGATGATAAACGAGCCCGCCTTCTTGTCCTTTTTCAGCAGACCGTCTTGCAACAGGTCATCACTCATACGGACTTTCGACACTTGGAAAGTACCAAAGTTATAGTCTTTGTTCTCGCCAGACTCAATGCAGTCTTCGAAGGAGAAGCCAAGAATCACGAGCCAGTTTGATTCGTTCAGATGCTGACGAAAAGCACGTACGGATTCATTTACAGCATGTTTGCTTACCGTGCCAAACTTCGGACCAATCATAAAATAGACGCAGTGCTCTATACCGTCTTCTTGTTTGTAATACCCCTTGGCATTCAGGTATGGTTCATCCAAATGCTCCATGGAGTGCATCACGGCCTGTTGTTGCTTGATGCCATTTCGTATGCCATTGGCTTTTAGGTTATTGAAGATACGCTCTGTAAAGGCGGCGTATTCATCATAGTCGTTTTGCTTGTCATTCAACGATTCTGGCGAACTGACATCAAGGCTTTGTAAGGTTTCTACAGTGAAGGGACCACTCACACGAATACGCTTTTTGTCTTCTTCTGGCTGGTCGTAGAGAGTTTCTTCGTCAAAAGGCAAGTCATTGGCTAAAGCCTTCAATGTGATATGAGGAACTTTCTTGTAGATAAAGCCTCTGCGGATATTGGGATTCTCACTCTCGTCATGGGTTTTGTAGTAAGGGAACAAGGCCGTTGTCAATCGTTTTTTTGCAATATTTAGGGCAATGCGACTGGTGTCAATCGTAATCCATCTTCGCCCCCATTGCTCGGCAACATAGGCCGTAGTGCCTCCTCCACAAGTTGGATCAAGTACCAAATCACCAGGATCAGTGCACATTAATAAACATCTTTGAATCACTTTTTCAGAAGTCTGTACAACGTATTCAATGTTTGATGCTCCTGCTGTATCTGCCCATAAATTATTAATATCCTGCATTGGAAAATCGTCAGCATATAGCACATAGCTTGGAACTGTAGATGGTGCAGCAACACGGCGTTTCTTTATTAAACGCATCATCCCATTATAATTTGTTCTCCAACTTTTTTTCCCACATTTATATATTTTTCCTTCAAATTCAAAATCATACATACACGAATCTGTATATCCTGTGGATGACAATTTGTCGAGTCTATATGCTTTTGCGCCTTTAGGAATAAGATTTGTATCTTGTAGCTCTTCTTTAGTCATTGGACGGCGAGTTCCGTCTTCCAATTCCACACTTTTGTACATTGTTCCCTGCCCAATCGGTTTTTTTATGAACAACGAACGGTATTTCATTTTTTCAATATCTTTTGCGTACCATATAAGGTAGTCTACAACACCAGGCAAGCCAGTGCTCCCTAATGGAGAAGTCTTCTTGAATGTTATGAGCGAGAAGAAATTGTCACTTCCAAAAACCTCATCCATAACACTTCGTATTAGATGGACATTTTGATCTGATATTTGGACAAAGCAAGATCCTGTTTCCGAAAGTAATTCTCTTGCAAGAACCAATCTATCTCTCAGATAAGATAAATAACTATGAATTCCTAATTCCCATGTATCACGAAAAGCCTTGATCATTTCAGGCTCTTGAGAAACATTATTATCATTATCTTTAACCTCACGGCTGTTCAGTTTTAATTGCCAATTGGATGCATATTTAATTCCATACGGTGGGTCAAAGTATATACACTGCACTTGGCCCTTCATCCCCTCTCTGTTGAGCAGGGAGTTCATCACAAGCAGACTATCGCCCTGAATCAGTCGGTTTTGCCAGTTGTCGCTGTGTTTGTAATAGCCGGCTAGGCGTTCCAATTCATCTTCCTCCTCTGTCCAATCGCCAAACAAATCGAGTTGCAACTTTGCACTCTCGCTCTTGTGCTCATGCAGTTCATAGAGATTGTCGATGATGGCCTCCGGGCGGACATCCTCATGTTTATACAGGCTGCGGATGTCTGTACGCAGTTGGGGCATATAGTCAGGGTTGTCTACATCGTCGTTCTTGTACTTACCGAGCCAATAGAGTTCAGGGTCACGTCCACGCTGAAACTCATGGCGGAACACTTTATATTCGCTCATTTCAGGTTGTCCGCTGATGGCCATCTCTTCCTCACCTTGATGGGCACTGTCAGGGATGGCGGCACGTTTATCATCATGCTTGATACTGCTTACAGGTCTGTTTTTATCGTATTTCATAAGGCTTTGATTTTATCGTTGATGAGGGTTTCCAATTGGTCAATGTCTTTTACTTCTAATAAGTCCCACCGACCGTATGTCTTGAGGTTGTTGGCTGCAGGAATCCAGTAGTCTTTCAAGTAATGCCGCTTGGCCTCCTTGTTGCCAGATTTGTCAGCATCAAATTCCTGGCACTCCACTATCAAATGCACGATGCTTTCGTCTGCCAATCTCACTTTAACGATAAAGGTAGGTTGGTATTCCTTGTTCTCATCGCCCACAGTGTAGGGGATGCGGAGCCCCAAGTAGGTGTTCTTTACCCATGACTCTACGCAATCCATGGCATCGAGCGTCTTGGCTGCTATTTGCTCCCAACTATTATCCTCTGCTATCACATAGTTGACGTGGCTTTTCTGAATGGGCCATACTGTTCTGTTTGTCGGGCGATAAACGTGTTGGGTGCTACCCTCTGGATTGTAATAGTTGAGCACGGCTGTTATCTCCTCATGGTCGGCATTGGCCTTATGGATGCCTTCATTGATGTTGCTCAACACCGCCTTGTAATCCCACAGCATTGCCAGTCGTTTCTGCTCTTTGCTGCCGTCGCCGCCCTGTATTTCCAATTGCTCCTTGTACCATTTCTCCACTATCTTTTTGATGTCGGGGAATTTCTGGAACTGCTGACCATGCTCCCGGCTGGTGTAGTATTCACGAATCATCAGGTGGGAGAAATAGTAAACTACTTCACTGTCGCGCAACTCCATATAATCCGTCTTCAACATCTTCTTTTCGCCATTCACTATGGTCTGGAGTATGGTCTCAGTAGGTATCCTATTGAAATCGAGAATGAATTTTGGAAGTCCTGTGTAGTCGGCAGTGAGCGTCCCCTCTATATTGTCCGAACGATAGCCAGTAATTACAGGGAACCGTATCTCCAACGCCTTTCGTTCGGGTAATGCCCGAAGAATGGCTTTGGGCTTCTGCGGCTTAGTGACCACCGTCTGTCCACCCTTGAAAGTGTTGAACGGCACGCCTATGATACGGGCGTATTCTGGCGGGAACTTATAAGTGACATTCTCTGGGTTATATCGACGAACGTCTTTGTGGTCAATTTCACGTCCAGTCCTGTTATCGTATGGTAACATGTCGTAACTTTGACGGCGCAAGGCTCGGCCTACCACCTGTTCGCAAAGCAACTGACTGCCAAAGGCACGGATGCCACATACATGGGTCACGGTATTGGCATCCCAACCTTCCGTCAACATCGACACGCTGACCACACACTTGATATCACCTCCCAACTTACCTGGTTTGCCCACGGTATTCACCACTTCACGTAGGATGTCGGCATCGGTAAGGTTGTCGGCAGCACCTGCACCATGCTGGTTGGCATATTCATGCTTGAAATCTGCAATCTCTTTGGCATAGGCTTTTTTGAAGGCCTCATCAATACGTGTCGATGCATCGTCGAGGGCAGAAGAGTCGATGAGCAGGGTTGGGAACTTCTCCTTGGGCAGTCCCATCTCGTCATAGTTGGAAAATACCGGATAACGGCCCTTATGATAATGTGGCTCACCCTCTTCGTCAATTCTATCCTGATAGCCAGCAATGTCACGATACACCTCATGAGAAACAGCGGTATTGTTGCAGACGACAATCAATACAGGTGGAGCGGTATAAAGTGATTTCATAGACTCATATGCCTTGCGAAGGCCGAGGTCATATTCCTCATAATCCTTGACAAACTGTTCCAAGGCTGTGTTCAGCAGGGTGGGAAGATTAGGAGCCTGGGCAATTAACGATGTTTCTACTTGGTCTTCCTTATCTTTCTTCTTCTGGGCACGTATACCTCGTTTGGGCAGTTTGTCTTTGATATAGTCGTAGATGTTTCTTAATTTGGGTTCGTCAAGGTCAGGTGTGTTGTCGTAAGCGGGCAGATAGGGAATCTTTACCAATCCGCTCTCTATGGCATCCACCAAACCGAAGTCGCTTACTACCCATGGGAAAAGTGAATAGTTCGGATAGCCAGAACCTTTCAGGTAATAAGGCGTGGCAGACAGGTCGTAGACATGTTGAAGTTTATAGCCCAAGAGTTTCATCTGGCGCAATCCCTCGTACCATACCATAGCGGCCTCATTCTCCTGCTTCAAATCATTCTTCTCATCATCGGTCAGGGTCTTGTCTTTGTTTTGTTTTGGCAGATAGCAGTGATGCGCCTCGTCGTTGATGACCACGATGCGCTTGCCCTTTACCCCTTTCTCCAAGATGCGAGTCAGCATGACAGCATAGTCTTCCTTGTCTTTCTGTTTTTCCAACTTACCATCAACCCATTTCTGTTTCCCGTCGAGCGGTGAGGCGTGTTTGCCGGAAAAGACACGGGGCATAAACTGTTGATAGTTTACAATGGTGATTGAGGAATTCAGTCCACCCAGTTCTTTTTCAAACTGAGGGGGTATTAATCCTCGCTGATGGTAGTAGTCGGTGCGTTCAAAGTTGTTGCTACGCTGACTATGGTCGAGTTGTAATACTCCGAGGCGGTCGCGAATAGTAATGCCTGGCGCACAAAGCAAGAAATGGTCGGCATAGTGAGTGTCCATCGGATTGGTCCGCTTGTTCAGATAGTTATAGAGAATCAACATGGCCATAACCACAGTCTTGCCTGTGCCCGTTGCCATTTTGAATGCAGTGCGTGGCAGCACAAAAGCATCGTCTTGAGATACGGTATGGCGTCGCTCACCCAACAGGTTCAGGATATAGTAGCCTGTATTGGGGTCACGTTCTGCTATCTCGTTTAACCAAACAGCAGTTTCCACAGCCTCTCTCTGACAGAAAAACAATCGCAGATTGGCTCTGCGCTCCTTGTTGTTGAACCAGAAGTCGAGCAGTTCCTTGGTGATGCGAGAAGCCTTGGGATACCCTGCCTCACGCCATGCCTTCACTTCTTTGCGAATAGTGTTGATAAAATCGGCATTGGGATCGACCGAAGAGAAGTCTTCTTGAGAGAAAAAAGTCTGTCCGCTACGTTTCTTCGGCACGATATTCACATCATAACCATAAGGCCTTCGACCATTGATGATTGTGGTGTAGTCAATGTTGCCATCCATGTCCGAGTCATAATAGTACTTCGGTTCCTCATAGGGGTTGTTTAATACAGGGTTTTCACTCTGCAACGCAAAATTATCATTTCCCATAAATCTCGTTGAATGATACTGTGTTTAGGTTTTTTAATGCAAAATGGTTGGGTATTGTAAGCTATAAGACCATCCGTCTCTTGTTCAGAGATGTACCATTTTGAAAAACAAAAAACACTAACGGGAAATAGGACTATTGACTATCATTCTTGCTAAACAATCGACATTCTGTAAATGACAACTATTATTTTACTATGATTTTTCTTTATAAAGTAGGTACGTTTTCAACAATTATGTGTATATTTGCAAAGATTATCTATCTCTGAACAAGAGACAATCATTTTTGCAAAACATCCTATTTGCCCTGTTCTGGATGATTGAAGCATGCTCTCAAAATGGTTATGGAATAGAATGAACAGGAGTAAAAAATAAGACGCCACGATGTGACGTCTTATTTTTATTGCTGACAAAAAAGCGAATTACAGCAGCGAGAGTATGAGTTTGTTGGCCTTGTCGACCACCGTGGTTTCGAGAGAGGCGAGATAGATTTGTGTGGTGGCCTCGCTGTCGTGCCCCATTCCTTCGCTAATGACAGAGAGCGGCACATTCTTGGCCTTGGCGGCACTCGCCCAGGAGTGGCGTGCCACATACATGGTGAGAGGACGCGGCAAGTGGAGCATGTCGGAGAGGGTTTTCAGACGGCAGTTGATGAGATGCAGGGCGTTGGTGTATTGCCGCCGTTCGTCACCCACATGGGAGATGATGGGAAGGAGATAATCCGTATTATCTGCAGGATATCTTGCTACGACCTCTGCCATGCACTTCTCCCAGCGGATGGAGAGGCGCTGTCCCGTCTTCCGTCGCCGATAGGTCAGGATACCATTACGCAGGTCACTCTTCCTTAGAAATGCCATATCGACAAACGACATTCCACGGGTGTAGAAACTGAAGAGAAACATGTCGCGCGCGAACGCCAAAGAGGGTTTCACCGACAGGTCGAGACCTTTCAGCGCCTTGACAACCTTGATGGGGACAGCGCGTTTCACGGTTTTCTCCACACCTGTATAGACATGGCGGAAAGGATAACATTGTGTGGTAAGGCCTTTCTCCACAGCACGGTTGTAGACCGCCCGAAGGATACGCATATAGAATGAGACGGTGTTCATGGTGATGCCCCTACCCTTCAGCCACGCCTCGTACTGGAGGATGAGGTCGGACGTGATGGCGTCGACAGGCACGTCGTTATCCTGACGGAAAGACATGAAACTGCGAAGTGTTGCCGTATAAGTCTCCGACGTGCGCTCCCTACCGAGTTGCTTCATCTGCGCAATGACGGCATGCATGAAAGAGAACAGCGACGACTCACTCGTCAGCCTTTCATAAGCAGTGACCACCTCGTCGGCAGAATAGCGACGACACTCCATTTCGAGTTGAATGATGACCTTCTTCAACCGTGCTTCATCCCATTCAAGATGTTCAAGTATGCCCCTGAGATAGTTGGCTCTCTGCCCCAGGGTGATGATGCACTCGTTCTTGTCGTCCCATTCGTCGGGAAAGACCTTGTAGTCGGTATATAACTGTCGCACGACCCTGTTGTGGATGACCTGGAAATAGAGACGCCCTTCTTTCTGCCGTACCGTAGAAGGCCGGAACTTGATTCTTACTGATGCCATGATGAGATTGTTTTGTCGGCACAAAGATAAAGGCATCAGGGATGTGGAGATAGGGCATTTTCATGGTGATGCGGCTCGGAACCGAAAATAAATCCATTTTTATTTTGCGCTTCTCTCGACTTTCACCTATTTGGCTGACGCCGAATATAAGATGCACCTCGGAACCGAAAATAAATCAATAATTATTTTGCGCTTCTCTCGGCTTTCACTAATTTGGCTGACGCCGAATATAAGATGCGCCTCGGAATCGAAAATAAATCAAAAATTATTTTGCGCTTCTCTCGGCTTTCACTATATTTGTGCGAAATAAAGACAAAGCCTATGGAAAAAAGAATTATTTTAGGAATGCTGTTTGCCATGACATTCGTGTTATCGGCTACGGCACAAGATGCGATGAGTGTCATCCGTAAGCACTACACCGAAACGCAGCAGAAGATTGAAGCGATTGAAAAAGAAGAGATTCCCCAAGAGTATTACGAGGTAAAAATCTTGCAGAACCTGCCAGGTACCGGTCAACACCAAGAAGTGATGCGGCTGTACTACAACGTGAAAGATAACGAGGATTGGCAGCCCGATGAGCCGATGCTCACCAGAGACTTGCATTTCGTGACCTGGAAATACAACTATGCCGCCCGAGAGTTCTATGAAGAATATCTCTACGACGATAAGGGAAACATAGAATTCGTTTACAATCGCAATGCCGACCTGGATGAAGTGGGAGGTGAACTGCGACTCTACTACAAAGACGGCAAACTGTTCAAGGTGTTGGTAAGCAACCTCAACCCTGAGACAGAGAAATACGAACAGACATACTCCGGAAGCAAGATGCCCGAGAAATATGCAAATGCACTGGAAAGCATCAATTATAAGGTAGGGAGATGGAAGCGACTTTTCGACGAACTCGACGGTGATACCTTCCACTAAACCAAATAGAGACGCCACCATGTGACGTCTCTATCTCTTTTTGGCACCCGATGGACGGGGTGAGGTTATCAGTTAACCGCGTGCATCGCTACGACACCCTTCTCCATGAGGATGGGAAGTACGTTGGCAGCAGACTGGCGGCTGCGCTTGCCACTGATGGCCTTGTATTTTTCCAGCAATGGCGCGTCGCTGGCAAGAAGGCTCTCCATGAAGGAATCGTTGATACGTGTGGCATTGATTTTACCTTTCTCGGTGGTACTGCCGTCCACCAGATAGCAGGCCATCGTCTTCATGTTCTCATTGTAGAAACCTATGGCACCCGAAGTAACCCACAAGCCAGCGCTCAGAGCCTTGCTGTCGACCAAGCAACCCGCTACTGCAGTCCCTAATTCCAACACGAATGCGGCATCGTTGCACTTATAAGCCATCACACAAATCTTGTCGTTGTCGTAGCGCACTGCCTGGGTGTATCCCAACACATCAAGACAAATCTCATTGCAGCGCAGGTTGCGGCAGTTGACAAACAGTTGGTCGCCATACATCACGGCGAAGGCCTCTTTTTTCAACATCTTGTCGGCTGCCTTGTCGCCAGTCTTGAAACGAACCTGTTTGTTGTCGGTCTTTATCTGACAGGCCTGACGCCCCTTTGTCAGTTCATCGACGGAATTCCACTTGCCGGCCACGAAGTCAGCGTAGGTCATGCAATACTTTGCAACTTGTGCCTGAGCCATCACTGTCAGGCAGCAGAACAATGCTAAAACAAATACATTCTTTTTCATTTTCTTTTTTATTTTTGATTTATATTTTTCTTTTTGGTTGTCTTGTCGTTTTGACGATGCAAAAGTATCGCCTTCTACACACCCCAACAATTATTTCTCAAAAAACGTGAGAAAGACATTCAGACAATGAAACAAAAAAAAGACAAGCGCAAGAAAAATCCCCAAAAGCAGTCCGATTAGAAGAAAAAATACTACGAAAAGAACTGAAAAGACTGAAAAAGTCGTCCATTGCTTGCATTTTCATTCTTTTTTCCTATCTTTGCCTTTGCTATGAGAAAAATTAATCTATATCATTATGAGAAAATTTATATATATAATAATGTCGGTTTGCCTGCTCGCCAGTTGTGCCAGCAGTGACGGCCTATCACGCCATGAGCGAAGGCTCCAGAAACAGACTCACATCCGCGAAGCACTCGCCAACCGCCATTACACCATCAACGTGACAAGCGCGCATCCCTTAGGACGCCCCACCATCATGCTCAGCACACTCTACAGCCTAGAGGTGCGCGGCGACACCCTCGTCTCCTACCTGCCCTACTACGGCAGAGCCTACAACATCCCCTACGGTGGCGGCAAGGGGCTCAACTTCACCGGCATCATCGATGAATACGAAGACGTGGTGGTGAGACCCGGTGAACACCGCATTAGGATAGGACTGACCAACGAGGAAGACACCTATGTCTATACCGTCACGGCCTTTGAGAGCGGAAGCAGCACCATCTCGGTGTGGATGCGACAAAGGACGGAAATCTCATTCACCGGAGCAGTTGACACCAAGGAGTAATTATTCTACTTTGCATGAAAAACAATTGGACACCATAAATTGAACCATTCATGAAGAAAAAAACAATAACACTCATTCTTCTGCTCGCTGCCGTGGGCTGCTGTTTCGGGCAGCGCACGGTGGAGACACAGGTGACACTGGAGAACAAGAGCAATATGGATCTGGAGAACTACCCTGTGACGGTAGACATCAGCCACGCATTGGAAGGTGGTGCCGCCACATCGGCTTTGGTGCGCCTCAACGGCATAGAAATACCCTGCCAACTCGATGACATCGATGGCGACCGCGTGGCAGATGAACTATTCTTCCTCACTACACTGAAAAAGAAAACGAAACAAACCTACGCCATTGTCCTCTCCGATACCGATGCCCCGCGCAGTTACGAACCCCGCGTGTATGCCGACCTGATGCTCACCAACAAGAAAATCAAGGAGAGCAACAAACAAGACCTGTATATCTCACAACTCACCGTAGACCGTGGCGTGAACCCTTACTGGATGCTCCACCACCACGGCTGCGCCTTCGAGAATGAGTTGGTGGCCTACCGTATCTACTTCGACCACCGCCAGACTGTAGACATCTATGGGAAATACCGAAAAGGCCTGGAACTGAAAGACACGCAGTTTTATCCCGACGACACGCAGAAAGCCGCCGGTTATGGCGACGATGTGCTGTGGGTGGGCAACACCTTTGGTCTGGGAACGTTGCGCGGTTGGGACGGCTCCGCCCCCACAATGATAGAAGACGTGGAGCACCGTGGCCAACGTATCGTGGCACGTGGTCCGCTGCGCACCATCATCGAGGTGACCGATGAGGATTGGCTTCCCTCGGGGGCTGCCCAACCCGTGACGATGACCACACACTACACGCTCTATGCCGGTCGGCGCGACTGCCGCGTGGATGTCTGTTTCAGCCGCGACGTGCCCGACCTGCGTTTTGCCACTGGAATTATCAACGTGAAGAACTCCACGGAGTTCAACGACAACGCCGGACTGAGGGGCTGTTGGGGCACCGACTGGCCCGTCTCGGAGAAAGACTCCGCAGGCCACAAGCGTGAGACCGTGGGACTGGGCATCTGTATCCCCCAGAAGAACATCGCCGGCGAGTTGCCTGCCAACACCGACAACTATCCTTATGTGATTGGTGTGCCAGGCCGCACGTTCACCTACCACATCACCTTTGGCAGCGACAACGAGAGTTTCGGGGTACACAGCGCCCAGGAATGGTTCAACTGCCTCGTGGAATGGAAAAAAATGCTCAATGCTGAGGTAAAACAGCATTGAGCATCCCTATAAGACAATACTTGAGAATACTTATTTCGTGGTGATGGTAGCCTCGGCCGCCATCACCTCTTTCTTTTGGTCTTTCACCACCACATGAATGTCACCGGGCTGTTTCGATGCCTGCACCACGAGCACCAACTGGCCATGGAAGAGGCGCATGGTGGGTGTGGTGAACGTCTCAAGCGAGGTGGCATCACCATTGCAGACAGCCTTGAAAGCGCCTGCTCCCGTCACCTCAAACTCCAATTGATTGTCGGCATCGGGGATGAGTGTGCCATCAGCATCGCGGAGCGACACGGTGATGAACGCCAAGTCGCTGCCATCGGCGGCAATAGTCGTTCTGTCGGCCTCGAGCGACAGCCTTGCCGGTTTCCCTGCCGTGCGCACCGTCTGCTCTCCCACTACCCTACCATTGCTGTCGTAAGCCACCACCTTGATTTCACCCGGCTCATACACCACATTGTTCCACCTCAGACGATATCTGTCGAGTCGGGAGTCCTTGTTTTTGAAGATACGTCCCTGACTCTTCCCGTTGACAAACAGTTCTGCTGAAGGACAGTCGGTATAGCAATACACAGGCGTGACCTTTCCCTTGCGGTCGGGCCAGGTCCAATGAGGCAGGAGGTGGATGGTGTGCTCACTGGTGTTCCAGCGGCTGCGATAAAGGAAATAGCGGTCTTTGGGCAAACCGGCAAGGTCGCAGATGCCAAAATAACTACTGCGCGAAGGCCAGTATTCGTCATAGGGCGTCGGCTCACCGAGATAGTCGTAGCCCGTCCATACAAACTCGCCGATGACCCAGTCGTAGTCGTCCTGCATCTTCCAGTCGTCATCGGGCAGGTTGCTCCACGAGCAATATTCCGTGTCGTAACTCGAGCACTGGCCGTCGGGATAGACACTGTGGTTGGACACCTCGACGGGGAACTTATACACTCCACGGGAACTCACGGTAGAAGCCGTCTCGGACCCCAAGAGGAACCCTTGTGGCAACTGCTTGATATTATTCTCATATTTGTGTACACGGTAATTGAATCCGGGCACGTCCATCACCTGGGCAAAGCCCGACTTGAGCGCCTCATCTGCCCTGTCCATACCCTGGGTAACAGGACGTGTGGGGTCGAGGTCATGACACAACTGCTGCAGCCTTTTCGAAATCTCCCTACCCTCTTCGCTCCACTGTTCGGGTATCTCGTTGCCGATGCTCCACATCACGATAGAAGGATGATTGCGATGATTGAGCACGAGGTTGGTGATGTCGCGCTCACTCCAATTGTTGAAGAACCTCGCATAACCATTCTTGCACTTCGGATAGAGCCACATGTCGAAACTCTCTGCCATGACCATCATCCCCATCGAGTCGCAAACCTCCATCTGCCAGGTAGACGGCATATTATGGGCGGTACGGATGGCATCGCACCCCATCTCCTTCATTGTCCGTATCTGACGGATGAGTGCCGCCTTGTTCACCGCAGCACCCAGCGGACCGAGGTCATGGTGCAGACAAACGCCCTTGATCTTGCGTGTCACGCCATTGAGTTGGAAGCCTCCCTCCTTGCTTACCTTCACCGTACGGATGCCAACCTTCTGCACTTTTTCGTCAATGAGTTGGAGGTTGCGGTAGAGTCTTACATTGAGCACATACAGATTGGGGGTCTCGGGCGACCACAGGCGTGGTCTGTGTACACGAAGCACATCGCTGCACTTTCCTTCGCTGTCCAACTGGTTGTGGAAGGCTGCCACCCGTCGCTGCCGCTGGTCGTAGAGCGACACTTCTACGAAGAGGTCATTAAGCGGTTGCCCATTCCACACTGCGGTCTGCACCTCTATGGTCGCCGAATTGCCATCGGCCTCCTTCGTCTGAAAAAACGTCGCCCAGTCATCGATGAGCGCATCCTCACCCAGTATCAACTTCACCGGACGATACAGTCCGCCACCAGGATACCACCTGCTGCTCTCCTCCAGGTTGTTGAGCGACACCTCAACGGTATTGTCGCCCTGACGCAGCAGTCGTGCTACATCCAAGCGGAAGGCATTGTAGCCGTAGGCCCATCGGCCCGCCTCCTTGCCGTTGACACGCACCACTGGCTCACTCATCGCGCCGTCGAAGACGAGCACCGCAGAGGAAGGTTGCCTGTCGATGTGTACTACCGTGCGGTAATACCCCTTCCCTATCCAGGGCAAGGCTCCCGACCTGCCCGATTTCTCTGTCTTTTCTTTCTCACCATTCTGTTCGATGGCCACAAACTGCAGGTCCCATTTCTTGTCGAAAGGACCACTGATGGCCCAGTCGTGTGGCACACTTACCTGTTGCCACGCCATGCTGTCGCGGGAGAACTGCCATCCCTCGCCAAGCACGATTTCCTTCCTGCCATCGGCAAAGGCACCAACAGAAAGGAGGAGCATTGTCACAAAAAAGAGTTTTCTCATAAGATGTAAAAGGTTTTATGCGAAGTCATTTTTTTAGAAAGAAACGATCATCTTTATTCTTTCGTCATATGTCATAGTTTGATATAGATATTCCGTTTATAGAGTATATAGCCTAAGACAAAGTTGAGAAGCACGAAATAGACGGCATAGGTGAGCGAAGCCACTTTTGCGGCAGGTATCACCGCATGTATGCCATCAAACACTACGCCACTCACTCCGAGGTGCCCCAGCACAATGGCCAGTACTTCGCTCGCCACATAGATGAAGAGAGGATTGACACCGAAAACCCTGAAGAAGGTGCACCACTTCTTTTTCCCCCACACATCGATGATGACCATGAGCGCACCCTGCAAGAGTGATGCCAGACCACAGGTCACCAGCACATAACTGGGACTCCATATCCGCTTGTTGAGAGGCAAACCGTACGAGAGGAGGTAGCCGGCGAATACAAGGATGGTACCGATGAAAAAGAAGTTGATTACTTTCTCGCTGAGACTTCCTGCTTTCTTCAGTTTCAATCCGCAATAGAAGCCGATAAGCACATGCGCCACCGAAGAGATGGTGCCAAGAAGTCCCTCGGGGTCCACCGCACTCTTGGTGTAGAGATGCTCTGCCCCAAACAATTGGGTATCGACCCTCGCCAGGATGTTGGTCGCGTCCTCGGCATAGCCGTTGCCGAAGACGAGGATGGCCGAGTAGATGGCGAGCAGAACGATGATGGTGGGAATGACCCATTTATGGGACACGAGGATGGCAAAGAGCGACACGATGCCATAGCATAGCGCGATACGCTGGAGTACCGCCCAGATTCTCAAATGTCCGAAGCAGAGGAAGTCGCCCTCAATAGCATAATCGAGCCAATGTATGGCGAGTCCGATGAGGAAGAGGAGCACGGTACGCTTCACGATTTTCCTCACCACCACCTTCGTTGGCTTGAACTGGTATTTCGACAACGAGAGATAAGTTGACACTCCCATAATGAAAAGGAAAAAAGGAAACACGAGGTCGCATGGTGTCATTCCGTTCCACGCCACATGCTGGAGCATCTCGTAAGATTCTCCGTAACCATTGTTGACCAAAATCATTCCCGCCACGGTGATACCCCTGAGGATATCGAGCGAGAGCAGCCGTTGTTTGTTTGAAGCCATTGTATATTGTTGATGGTTAAATTAGCGTCTTTAGAGACCTTATTCTTCTTTATCATTGATGAGCCGCATGGCCCTTTTTGCCATTTCCACAGCGCTGCCCACAGGGGCAGTTGTATAGGGATTGTGTTGTAGTGTCCATGGCTCCTCGATAGCATAGTAGTCTACCTTCACTTCCTGTGGCAATGCCATCTGGAAGAGTTCATCGGCAGTCTTGTTGCTGTTCTGCCCTGTTCCGAGCATCTCCGGGTTGGGCAATGTCATCACCCTCATCTGTTCGGCAAGCAGGTCGAAATAAGTCTTCCACCGTGTGGCATAGAAATCGGCCAACAGCCCCTGCCACTCCTTATGAGCATAATCGCGCAAGCCACCGGTGTCGGCACAGTAGCGATTGCCCCATGTGGTGATTTGTACTCTGGCGTTCCACTCATAGAGGTCGCTCTCGGCTGTCGTTGTTCCACACTGTCGTGCCTGCGTAAGACGAGTGCCCAGACGGAACTCGCTCCGTGTGCCCAGCAGTTCATCCTGCATGGCGAGCATATCGAGGAACCGCCGGCTGTCGCGCTCGAACGCCCGTCGCGAGAAGGCCTTGTAGTCGGCAATGGTGCGGTGATACTGGATGCGTGCCTGGTCGGCCAGCGCCTGACGGACGATATCCACGAGGTCGTACTCGAAGTTGTTGTTGCCCTTATATTTGTCGGCTACACCCACCATCAGTTCTGCCGCCCTGCGTGTATCGTCGGGGTCGTAGTAGTTTTTCATCTTCGACCAACTCGATGCCTGGAAATTGTTAAGCGATGGACGGGCGCAGAAGATGCTCTCATGGGGTCCCTGCTGGTTGTTTCCCACCGGACAGTTGTAAATACTCCTCGCGAGCACCTGCCATGCCTCTGCAACCTGTGGGTCGGCCACACCATAGCGTGCCTTCACGTATTGCCCCACCCACTCTTCCTTGGTGAAGGGTTGCGGGCGCCAGGGCAGTTCGCTCATCAACTCAAACATCACGGGATTGTTCTCCGACCCCTCCATAGTGAACCCAGTGCCACAGAGATGTTGTGCCAAAGGGTTGCCCTTGGTAGAGTAGAAATTCTGGATAAGTTGGTCCATGCGGCCGTGAAGTCCCACATTGGCACCGAAGTTCTCGAGCATACAGAAGAGCCAGCGATGATTGCCATAGCCCTGCTCACGATGCCATACCGACGGGGCGCCCCACATCGGACGGCATTCGCTGAAGAGGTCGAGCACCACCACATCGTCCTGCGAAAGCGCATCGAGCATCTGCGGACGCGGATTCTCCGTCCAGCCCTGCACCACCCATACCGCGTTGGGATTGGTTTTCTTCATCGCCTCCTTGATGGCTCTTGCCGCTTCGGCATAGTCGATGCGGCTGTCATCGTTGCTCTCATGAAACGGGTCCATGGAGTAGAAGTCGGCCTTGCCGAAGAGACGGGTGAGTTCATCGTAATACACCTTGGCAATCTCTTTGAAGCGGGGGTCGGTGGGCATGAGGTTGGCTGGACGCTGGAAACCGTTCCACAGTCCGGCATCAGCCACGTCGAGCCCGAGTTTCTCCCTTGCATCGTGTGGCACCATGCCCGAATAGCCCGGCAGCACCGGCAGCATGCCCCATTGCCGCATACGCGCAAGAATCTGCTTCTGCAACTTCTCCTGACGGGCATACCACGATTTTGGGAGCGGACCGCCCCACCCTTCGAGGTTGTTCATCTCCCACCATGCCAGGAAAGCCGGACCGGCAATAAACCGTCCCACCTCTTCTTCGCTGTAGCCCAATTTAAGGAGCATGTTTCGCCACACGCACTCCTCACCGACAATGGCCAGTGGCATGTTCACACCATGCAGCGCCATCCAGTCTATCTCTTGCTGCCACCGCTCCCAATCCCAGAAAGCCATGGAATAGGAGAAGGTGCAGTAGTTGAAGTCGTAGCGCAGCGTGAGGTTGGTTTCATGCCGTTCTTTCCGGGTCACTGGAGGCAGCGATTCGGGGATTCGGGCCTTCATCCCGTTCCACGACAGGTGTATGCCGGCATAGTATTTCAGATACCAGTTCACGCCGGTGGCGATATTCACCCAGGTGTTTCCTCTCACGACGACCTTCTTCCCGCTCTGGTCAAGTTCGAAGAAATCTGTATTTCCCTTTACCAACTGCGTCTTGAATTTCGACGACGCACCTTTGTCGATACGTTCCAGCATATCGTCAACAGGGTTGGCCGTCATACCCAGGGTAAAACAAACCATTGCCAATAACAGGACAGTTTTTCTCATAGTATAAGTTTTATCTAGTTTTCTTGATGTGTAGTGTAGTTCCATTCGTCAGGTCGTCATGAGTGATGACATGGCCTGACAGAGGATGTCCGTCAATCATAGGTGGCTGTCCATCGGCCATGTCTTGTCGCCCAATAATAGAAAAGGTTCGGCCGTTCTCAAGATTCACCTTCACGCTGTCGAACATCGTGGTGCCGAGCATATACTCATTCGTGGCAGGGCATACCGGATAAAAGCCCATCGCAGAGAACACATACCATGCCGACATCTGTCCGGCATCATCGTTTCCGGAGAGTCCTCCGGGCGTGTCGGCATATTCAGTCTTCAAGATGTGACTTACCCATTTCCGGGTAAGGTCAGGACGGTCGGCATAGTCAAACATATACGCCATCTGGTGGCATGGTTCGTTGCCATGCCAGTACAAGCCGTTGACAAACATCGAGTCAAGGCGTTCGACAAAGCGATGCTTTCCTCCCATGAGTTGAATGAGGCCGGCAGGGTCGTGGGGAACATACCATGTATAATGGCATGCTGCCCCTTCGGTGAAATAACTCTTGCGGTGGATGAAGTCGGTATTGTTTTCAAAGCGCCCATTCTGGTGGCGCCCATCGGCATACCCCGTGCGGGGATTGAAGATGTTGCGCCAGTTGCCCGACCGCTGCATCAGCGCCTTATAGTCATCGTCATGGCCCAGAGCCTTCGCCATCTGCGCCACAGCGAAGTCATCGAATGCATATTCCATGGTGCGCGATGTCTGCTCATCGTTGTGGAACGCCTCGCTCACCCCGTCCTCCATCGGGATGAACCCATACTTGAGGTAGGACGAGAGGGCCCGTCTTCCCATACCGTCGGCATATTCCTTCACCGACGAGGGAGACTCAAAAGCATTCTTCCGCATAGCCTGGTAAGCCCGCTGAGCATCAAATCCCCTGACGCCCTTGACATAGGCGTCGGCGAGAGCCACGGCACAATGGTCGCCTATCATTGCTGCCGTGTAGGAGTTCCAACAGGGGAAGATCGGCAACCACCCACCTTCTTCTGCCATGCCTACCAACGACTGCATCAGGTGTCCCGACAAGGTGGGGAGGATGATGTGGTAGAGGGGGTGGAGGGCACGATAGGTGTCCCACATGGAGAAGTCGGTATAGCGTGGTGTGTTGCCTTTCATCGGCAGACCGTCGGCAAAGCGGGGATAACTGCCGTCGGCATCACTCAGCAAACGTGGCAAGAACGACGCCCTATAGAGCGCTCCATAAAACTGGTTGACGGCTGCCGTGTCGCTGTCGGCGACATCGATGGTATGGAAACGGTCTATCCATGCCTCTGCGGCACGCTCCATCATCTCTTCGAAACTCACCCCTTCTACCTCAGCCCGCATATTGTTGCGGCACTGGCTGAGCGAGGTGAATGACGAAGCCATACGCACTTCGATAGGCTCACCCGCCTTACCCTCGAAAGCCACCCAAGCCCCTGCCCCGTTCATGTCTTTCAGGAAAGGGTAAAAGGCGTGGGGGTAGTTCTTCATACTGCAGTCGCCCTCTATGGGACACTGCGAGAAAGAGAGGAGCAGATGACCGCTGAAGCCCGCCGATTCGCCCCACCCTTGGTAGATGCGATGGACAGGGTTAGAGACATAGACCTCGTGGCGCACGGTGTCGAGCCACACCTCGCCTTGCCCCTCGTCGCTGTTGGGATTGACGACAACATACACCATCTGGTCGATTGCCGGGGTGATGCGCATGATGGCCCCATGGGGCGATGCAGTCAGTTCCACCCTAAGGTGTTCGTCGGGCAGATTGACGGCATAGTAGTGGGGATGCGACACTTCCTGGTCGTGGATGAAGCGCGTGGCGCGTTTTTTCGGAGAGGTGCGCAATGTGCCACCCAATACAGCCACCGTGGCAGAGCCATAGTCTTGCGTACAACCGCCCACTATCCAGTGTGAGTTGCGGAATCCCTGAAGCAGAGAGTCAGTATAGTAATAGGGCGCTACGCATTTCTCTTCTGTGTCGCGTGTCTGTGGTGTCCAGCAGTTCTGTCCGTTAGGGGTGAGTACGGCAGGGAGCGTCTGGCCCTGTTCCTCACTGCCCTTGCCAAACACTCCTGCCGAATGGGTGGTGGCCTTGGCGGTGCCCACCATGGTGTTGACGGCATGGAGGTGCTGAAGGTGCTCCAAACGGTGAATGCGGTTGGCCATCATCTGCTTCACGTCGGTCCAACGGTAAAGTCTGTCGTATGCGGGTGAAATGGGCAGTGTGAAATCCTTCTCGTTGTGGAGCATCCGCACAAGCACATCGCCACTGGCATTGCGGTAGAACACCATCTGCAAGTTAGTAGCCATAGGCAGTATCTCGTCCATGCAACCACTGTCGATAGACGATGCTTTCATCAATGCCAGCAAGCGGTAGAGGTTGGTGTCGTGACCAAATCGCAGGTCGACGCCTTTTCCGCCCTCCGTGATGGCCCTGTCGGCCTCTCTTTCCATCTGTTGCCACAGCGACAGGGCGCTCAGTGCCGGGATGCCCCCCGTATGTGGGTCGTTGGCATTGAGAAAAACCATCCGCTCATTGTTGCGTTCATAGACATCCCTGAACTCCTCTTCGGTAAAAATCGTATACAGGTCGATGGGAAGCGGCACGTCCTGCATGTCGGAAGCAATGGTATGCAGTTCGCTGCAGAGTCGCGCTGGGTCATCGACCAACGTGGGGTCACGAAACAACTGTGCCATCAGTCTGCTGGGAGAACCTTTGATCTTGCTGAACGTCGCCGTGCGTTGCAAGTGGCTGAGTGCGGGCGATGTATAGGCAATCCATGCCATATCGGCAGAGTCGGTGACGGCATGTATGGCGAGCGTAGGACAGCGTTTGGACAGTTGTCGGGTAAACGCCAACATACTCTCCCTACAGCGGTTGGATACACTCGAACGGGCACTTACCACCGCGCCGGTAGAGAACACTTCGGGATAGCAGGCAACCATCCTGTCGGCAATGTCGCGGTGCTGGCGATAGCCAAGGGGAGTGAGTTGACCGCCGTTGCCCTTAGCGTTCTTCCACACCTTGTTGAGTTTCTTCTTGAGTCGCAGACCTTCTTTGGTAAGGTTCTCCTCATTGACGAAATGAGCGACGACCCATTCATACCGCTCATCGGAGGGCAACCATCGTGAACCATGACGGCCATAGTGAGAAATGTAGAAAGGCTGATATCCCTCCGGCACGGCAATACGGGGTGCCTCGTGCGTCACGGGATAGGCATAATATACGCCACCCATCTCACGAAACGACTTCTGTGCCGATGCTCCCAAAGCCATCCCCCAGAGGAGGACAGTGAATGCTATATGATATAATTTATTCATTTTCAGTGATTTTCCAGTCTATACCCAATGGATTTCCCTTCATTTCAATCACCAAAGGCAGTGGATGAGTGAGCGAAATGGTCATCAGCGTGCGGTCGAGGTCGGCACGGACCACTATCTCCTTCTCCGACTGACTCACCCGTCGCCAGGTGATATCGTCGTAAACGAACCACCCATCACGCATGAGGTCGTTGAGTGCCTTTTTCGAAATAAAGCAGAACGTGCCCTGCACACGATGCGTCACGTCATCGGTCTGTGGACTCTCCCAAGCGAAATAACGCGCGTTTTCCACCACCTCACGGGGGATGATGTATTTGGTCTCCTTACACGTCACGACCAACGTGTCCTCCCACCACCTCATAGTGAGAGGCCATGTGCGGAACTGACGGTTGAGTGTATAAGATACATTCCATTGATAGAGCGGTTCATGGTTCCATTTTTCCCAAGAACAATCGGTGGTTGGGGGTGCACAGAAGGGGATTGGCTTCATCTTCTTGCTATGGAACACAAGTTTGCCGCCCTGCATGAGTTGGGCATGGGTGATGCGTGCGTCATCGAGGCGAACACCGTTGAAGGTAGCATAGTCGTAGGTGTAGTCGTATAAGTTGACCTTGCCCTTCACCACGACTTCGAGGGTATTTCCATTGGGCAAGGTCATCGTATAGCCCCCACTGAGCACAGGCAGGTTGAGTAGGTAATAGTCCTGCCCGGCATTGGGATAGAGTCCCATCATGTGGAAGGCGAGCCACGACGACATGGCTCCGGAGTCGTCATTTCCGGGCAGCCCGTCGGGCTGGTCGGTGTACCTGGTATCGATAATCCGATGCACACGCTGGGTGCTGAGGTCGGGACGTCCTATCCAATGATAGAGGCACGGTGAGAGGAACGAGGGTTCATTGGCGACATTGTAATACCCTTTCTCGAAGAACAGGTCGAGTCGCTCGCGGAATGCCTCCTCTCCGCCACAAGCCTCAATGAGTCCCGTCACATCGTGGGGGATGCTCAGCGAATATTCCTCCGAGGTGGCCTCATAGAAGAAGGTAGACCACCACGGCAGGTACCACGGTGCCACCTTCGTAGTAGGAGTATAGGGTATCCGGGGCACGAAGACCTTGGAGTGTCCCCATGGCACGCTGTCGAGCCACTGCCCATCACGGTCTTTCGGCATGATGAAACCTTTCATGCCGTCATACTCATAGTCGGTACGCCAAAGGTTCTTCCAGTTGGCGGATTTCTGGAAATAGGCAGTAGCGACATCGTCATAGCCCAGGCGTTGAGCCACCTCTGCAATGCAATAGTCGTCGTATGCATACTCGATGGTTCGCGTGCCTGCACGGTCTATCCCATAAGGGATGTAGCCCAGGGTGTTGTATTCGGCAAGACCACCCCTACCCTCTTTCTCCTCATTGCCACCAGGAGGTATGGTGGCGTCCTTGAGCATCGCCTCGAGAGCCCATTCATAGTCGATGCCCTCAAGCCCTTTCACGCAGGCATCGGCAATCACCACCTCGGCATTGCTTCCACCTTGGGTGCGCCCGTTGCAGTTGCCGCTCCTCGCCTCGGGCAGATAGCCCTCGCGGCGGTAGATGTTGAGCATGGAGAGGATGATGTCGCGCTGGCGCTCAGGAGCAATGAGGGTGAGGAGGGGCGACGAGGTGCGATAGGTGTCCCAGATGGCGTAATAGTCGTCGTAATAAGGCAAGTCGCTCCATTTCGGGTTTTCCCCGCTACGGTCCACAGGCATGAGCATCGTGTGGTACAGGGCGGTATAGAACATCCTGCGCTGCTTAGAGGTGGCATTGTTGAGCCGGATGGGTGCCATCTGCTGCTGCCATGCTGCCCGGAGTGCATCAAGTTGTTGGGAGAACGTATTCTCGCTGATGTTCCTCGCTGCCTGCATGGTACTGACAAACGAGATGCCTACCTTCACTTCGACACAGGTGTCGCTGAAGACGAGAGTGGCCTGTCGACGGCTATCGCCAAACAGCATGCTGAAGGGCTTATTGGCTTCCAGACAGAAAAACACGGTATAGGCATCGCCATTGTTCCATCCACCCCTGACGGTGGTATAGCCCCGTACCTGGTTGTCTCCCGCCCGCTCTACCTCGCCATTCACAAACTGCTGTGCCTCGCGCAGGTCGGGCACATCGCTCTTGCCTAAGTAGTGTGAGGCATCTATCAAGAGTTGGCCATTCCTTGGGTAATGGAAGCGATAGAAAGCGCAGCGCTCCGATGTGGTTATCTCGGTGGTGATGCCGTTTTCGTAGGTGGTGGCATAGTAGCCCAAAGAGATGTCCTCCCTGGTGCGAATCTGTTCCTTCGTGCCGTCGAGAGTGGGCTGGATGAGGATATTGCCATATTTCTGTCCGCCACCCGTGCCACTGACATGCGTCTGAGAAAAACCCGTCACGGGTTCGGGCATTGGAGCCCAACCGGCATTAGGCTTCACGCCACAGTCAGGCCCTGGTTTCACCATGCCGAAGGGCATCGACGGTCCGGGGAAGGTGCGCCCCACACCCACACTGCCTATGCGCGGGTCAATATCCTGCCACTGCTGCGCCAGCAGGCAAACCGGCAAGGCGCAGAGACACAAGAGAAGGACAACGAGACGCGTTTTTGTCATAGTCAAAATATAGAATGGTTTATCTTCGTCATCTATATGGCAAAGATACGAAAAGTCGGGCGAAGAGCAAAGAGAATGTCAGAATTTCTTTTCATATCTTAGGGCGGTGGTTGCAACAGAGGCGACGAAAGTTGCGACAAAGTCGCAACATACTGAACGGCTTTTGAAATGAGTGGGCGGAGACAACTTTCTTAAAAAATTCTGGGCAGCCATTGAGTGGCTGCCCTGAGATATTGACTTGTCAATAATTGCTTTAGAATAATTGCATTTATTCCTGTTTTTGCCGCATTAATATCGACAAGTGATTTCAGACATTAATAGCCCGCATTCTGCTTCCAGTTCGGGTTGAGGTTAAGGATATCCTTGTGTATCGGGAAGATACGGCAAGTCTTCTCGAAGCGAGCCGTCGGGAAGTTCTTGTAGTGTGGGAAATACTCATCCTCATAATGTCCGAAACGAATCATGTCGTTGCGGCGCCAGTTCTCGTCGAAGAACTCACGTCCACGCTCATCGTAAATCTCCTCCAATGAAGGATTGTGGTCGAGTTCGGGAGCATGGGCATATTTACGAATCTGGTTGAAGAGGTTCCTCGCCTCTGCAGAACCACCCTGGCGTGTCAAAGCCTCTGCCTTCATCAACAACACGTCGGCAAAGCGCAGCAGAGGCACGTCGTTCGACTGGTTACGGCCATTCTTGAAGTCATCGTCGATGACATACCATTTCACTGAGCGGCAGCCCTGGCTATATCCGTTGACGTTGTCACCCACATCGAGAGTAGGATCGTCTTTAGTAGCCAGCGTAACGTTCACATAGAGTTTCAGCGGGTCGCTGTCGGGACCTGACACGCGAGCCACCTCATTAGTCATCTGCAAGTTTGACTTGTTGTAAACGAAAACGGTATTCTCGTCCTGACCTTCCACATAACGGTAATCATCGGGGTTGCTCGACAGACCGATAACACATTTGTTGCGCTCATCGCCTGGCAAGATGAAGGTTCGCTTCACAAACTCCGGAGTCATCGTGATGTAACCACCACCCGATTGTGAGAGGACATCGCCAAAGTAACTGGGATTCATCTTCTTGATGTTCTTCCAGCAGCGGCTACGGCCATACTGCATACCCTGACGGGTATTGGTGTCGTAAGGCATGGCATAGATGAAGTCTTCTACCTGCGGACCATTGTTGTAGGAGAATTTCTCACGATATGACATCGAACCGAGATTGAACTTGCCCGAGTTGATGATATCGTCGCACAGGCGGATACAGTCGGCGAGTTTCTCGTTCTTTGCGGTAGCAGCATCGTAGTTCTCCACGGCAGCAGCAGTATAGACCGGCCAGTTGATGTAGATTTTAGCAAGCAGGGCCTCAGCCATCCAGCGGGTGGGCTTGCCATAGGTGTTGGCGCTTACCTCGGTGGTGAGTTGCGGAATGATTTCAAGCAGTTCCGACTCCAGCCATCTGGCCACATCGGCACGCGGCATGCGGTCTATTGTCTCGCCGTCCTCGGGAATACGGTCGAGGATGGGCACATCGCCCCATCCGTCCATGATAATCCAGTGGAAGAAGGCACGGATGGCACGAGCGGGAGCGATGGCCTCTCCAGCCTCTTTTCCTCCAAGGTCGACAATAGCCTTGTTGGCTTTCGAAATTCCCTCGGTGATGGTACCAAACCAGTCGATGGTGGCATCCTCGAAGGTATAGTTGTGCAATGCGGGGTGAGCATAGGCACCACCGTCATACCAGCCGCCGCCAAAGGAAGCAGCACTGTACTCATCGCTCGACAGGCACATGGCCTCCATATAACGACGCCCCAGTACACCGCTGAAATGGTAGTAGATATCAGCCATTTTCGCTTCTACGGCGATGTCGTTTGTCGGATATTCTGTGTATTGGGATTCCACATCCACATCCAGATTTGTGCAGCCGGCGGCTAATGCGGCTAAGCCGGCCAGGAACAGTCCTTTTATATTTGTTTTCATGTTTTTTCCGATTAAAAATTAGAAATTAATCTTCGCGCCGACCATAATCGTACGAGTATGTGGATAAGTGCTCCAACGATAGTCGATACCAGGATCGATACCACCCATGTTGACCTCAGGATCGAGACCCTTATAGCCAGTGATGGTGAATACATTGTTGCAGGTAGCATAGAGTTGCAGTGTCTGGATCCATCCATCGAACTTGTCGAAGGTATAGCCCAGTGTCATGGAAGAAAGCCTGAAATAGGATCCGTTCTCCAGATAGCGGTCGGAAGGATAGTTGGGCAGATTGTCGGTAGCAGGACGGTCGTTGATAAACTCCTTCAGCACGTTCTTTCCGTTGGCGAACATTTCGGGGCTGGAGTAGTTGGCACGCGAACCGTTGTAAATCTTGTTGCCGAAGACACCGGTGAAGAAGAGCGATGCGCTGAGGTTCTTGTAGGTGAATGTGTTGTTCCATCCCAAGTTGAGTTTAGGCTGGGCACAGCCAGTGATGGTACGGTCTTTGAAACCTGGCTCATTGGTCACTTCACCCGTACGCTCGCCCGTATTCTCGTCGCGCACGTAATAGGTTGACTTGCCATCCTTATATCCAGCGAATTCGTAGGTATAGAACGTACCCAGCGACTCACCTTCGATGATGCGTTGTGTATAACCATTCGACGACACACCGGCAACCATTGGGTCGCCCTGAGTGAAGGTGCCTACCTCGAAGCGGTCGTTCGACAGTTTGTCGACAGTGTTCTTGTTGTGCGAGAGGTTGATGGTGGTCATCCAGTTGAAGTCTCTTGTGCGGATGGCATCAATGTTGACGGTCAACTCCACACCCTTGTTGGTAATCTCACCCACATTGGCTGAAATCCAGCCTACAGGATAGATATTGGTGGAAACGGGGTAATCCCAAATAAGGTCCTTGGTCTTCTTGTGGTAGAATTCCAACGTACCGTTGATGCGGTTCTTGAGGAATCCGAAGTCGATACCGATGTTGAACATGCCTGTGCTCTCCCACTTCAGGTCGGGGTTGGCATTCTTGGTGGCAGCCAGTGTGCGCCAGTTCTTGCCGTTGTACTCAAAGAAACCAGATGCACCGTATGTGGTATAGGCGGTATAGGCATCGAAGCCCATGGCATTACCACTAACGCCATAACCGGCACGCAGTTTCAGAGTAGAGAAGAAATTCTGGTTGCGCATGAATTCTTCTTCAGTGATGTTCCAAGCAGCAGAAACAGAGGGGAAGGTACCCCAGCGGTTGTCGGGGCCGAATACGGAAGAGCCGTCGCGGCGGATGGTGGCCTGCAACATATACCGACCGGCATACGAGTAACTGGCACGACCATAGAACGAGATGTTGCGCACGGTGGTCTTCGTTCCGCTCACCACCCCATTCATGCCGTCGATGGTGCTGGCATAGGTCAACTGGTTCCATCCCAGGTAGTCGTCATAGAAATCGTGAACAATAACACCGAAACCGTCGCCGTTTTTCTTCTCTTCCCAACTGTAACCTGCCATCAGTGCCAGGGTGTGTACATCGGCGAAGGTCTTGTTGTAATTGGCAAAGATCTCAAAGGTCTGCTCATTGCCAAACCAAGTGCTGCGGTCGGCACGGCCATTATAGGCACTGATACCTTCCAACTGTGTCTGGTGTGTGTCGTAGGCACTGTAAGTGCGCTGGTAGTGGTTGAAGGAGTAGTTGGCATTGAGCACCAAACCGTCGATAATCTTCAACGAAGCCTTGGTGATAAACTGCTCACGTTTCCAGATGTTCTCTGCTCTGTCCTCATTGATGAGCGACAGGGGGTTATAGTTCTTGGAACCCGTGCCTTTAAACCAATTGCCATTCTCATCCTTTATAGGATTCAGCGGTGAGAAGTAGTTCATGGCATCGAGCACAGATGCGCCCTCGTTGTCCATCTTTACACCCACATGTTTTCCATACATGGCGTTAATACCTGCGGAGAGTTCCAGCCGGTCTTTCAACACCTTGGTGGAAATGAGAGAGCGCAAATTCAGACGGTGGTTGAACGACCCGCGGATGACACCCTCACGGCTGCCATAGTTGACGCTGGCCATGTACTTCGTACGCTCCGACCCACCATTGACCGACAGGTTGTGGTTGTGGCTGACAGCCGTACGCAGCACTTCGTCCTGCCAGTTGGTGTTGCCGCCATTGTCGTAGCCATAGTCCAAGCCGTTGGCCTTCACATAATTGCGGATGTCGTCGGCTGTGGCAATGTCGAGTTTCTTGGAGATGTTGTCGAATGCTACATATCCGTTGTAGGTGACGTTGGTGCGCTCTGTCTTTCCACCACTCTTGGTAGTGATGATAATCACACCATTGGCGGCTTTCGAACCGTAAATGGCGGTGGCGGTAGCATCGCGCAGCACATCAATGCTCTCGATGTCATCGGGAGCCACCATAGAGATATCCACACCGGGAATACCATCGATGACATAATAGGGCGACATGGCTCCGCTACGCAGCGAGGAAGCACCACGCAGGGTGATGCTGGGGGCACCATTGGGGTCACCAGTGCTGGTGACAATAAGACCAGCCACCTTGCCCTGCAACATCGAGGCGGGGTCGGTGAACACACCCCTGTTCAGGTCTTCGGCCTTCACCGTGGTGATGGAAGAGGTGACGTCTTTGCGGCGCATAGTGCCGTAGCCCACCACCACCACTTCATTGAGGAGTGCATGGTCTTCCTTCATCTGTGCGTTCTGACCGGCGTTGATGCTAAGGTTTTCATATCCCACATACGTGAGGTTGAGTTTTGCCCCAGGTCTCACGTTGAGCGTGTAACGTCCGTCGATATCGGTGACAGTGGCATTCTGTGTTCCAGCCTCTACCACAGTGACTCCGATGAGCGGTTCTCCGTTTTCGTCGGTGACGACGCCAGAGACGTTGCTCTGTGCCATCGCGACGGTACCGCATAGCATGAAGGCTACTGCGATGAACGACTTCAGCAGTACCTTCCTTACATGGTTTCGTACTTTCAGCATAATAATTAAGTTAGGTGAATAAAAAGTGTTCTATGTAATAGTTAAGTTCTGTGCAAAAAAAGAATTATTCCTGTTGTAACGGCCGGTTGACGGCTCCGCCAAAGTCGACGCCCATATCGCGGACAACGAAATTGTCGGCGGTAACCTGCGTGGCTTTCTCCACATAAAGCCCATAGACCTTATCGGTGACGAAGCCCTCGCCGCGGCATGGCCGCTTGTCATAGACTCCTCCTTGATACGTGGTGGATTTCTTGAGGAAGAGGGTGACGTGGGAGAGGTGGATATCGCGCACCTTGTCATCGGTGTCGCCGCCGATGAAACAGCCATTCTCGCTGGTGGCAACGATATTCTGGAAGAAGATACGCTCCACCTGTCCGCAGCGCCCTTCGAGTTGTCCCTTGGGGAAACGCCAGTTGGCATCCTTGTGGTTGCCGTTGGCACGGGGATACGAGGTGACATAGATGGGCTCTGCCTTCCCCCACCACACATCGGACCATAGGCGGCAGTCGAGCATGATGTTGGAGAAGACCACATCGGTGACGGTGCCCTCGTCGCGGTTCTGAATGCCTAATCCGCGGTTGGAGGCCTTGATGATGCAGTTGTCGAAGAGCACATTGTAGATGGAATCCATGTTCTCGCTGCCAATCTTGATGGCACACGAGCGACTTGTCATCACGCAGTTGGTGACAACGATATCATGGCAGGAACCATACTGCGCCGTCTCGCGCCTGTTCTTCAGGCAGATGCAGTCGTCGCCACTGGTGATATGGCAGTTGGCAATACGTACGTTGCGGGAGTGGTCGAGGTCGATACCGTCGCCATTGCGGATTTTGAGATTGTTGAGCAGGTTGATGCCATCGATGACAGCACCGTCGCACCCCACAAGGTGGAGTGTCCAGTAGGCTCCGTCGCGTATGGTCACATCGCGCACCACGACATTCTTTACGTCGGTGAGGGTGATGACATGCGGACGGGGGTCGAAGGTGGTGACGGGCTTCAGTTCGTAGGAGTCGTCGAGTTCGGCCCCCATAAAAGCCACACCGTTGCCGCTGATGGTCCCCATGCCGGTGATAGAGATATTCTGGGCATGTTGGGCATAAATCCACATCATTCCCTCACCTTTGTTATCGCCAAATGCACTGAGATGGTAGATAGACTCATCGGGATTGGCAAGGAGTATGGCAGTGGGCTGAAGATGAAGTTCGACGTTGGATTTCAACTGTATAGGGCCAGCGAGGAAGGTGTGGTTGGCGGGTAGCAATACGCGACCCCCTCCTTCGGATGAGCAGCGGTCGATAGCCTGCTGGATAGCCACGGCATCATCAGTCTTCCCATCGCCCAAGGCGCCAAAACGGCAGACATCATACACGACTTGTGCCCTTGCCACAAAGGTAGCAAGCAACAATAAAAATACCAAAAAAGGTTTACTCATATAGGTTCCTCATAGGTTTATAGGTGGTCATCTACCGATGGCATAACTCGTCTGTCAGTTATTGTGTACAGTGAGAAATAAGGTTAACATTTCCTCCCACCAAGATGTTGATTTGCAAAAATATGCAAAAAAAATAAAACGTGCAAATATTTAGCGGAAAATTTCAAAAACCAGCGGTGATATCACGCCAGAGATTGTCGTCGGGAACGGGAGCCTCGACTACGATAGGGAGTTTGGAGACAGGGTGTGTGAACTCCACCCTGCGTGCAAGGAGCGAGATGGAGCCATCGGGATTCGACCTCTTGGCACCATATTTCAGGTCGCCCTTGATTGGGCAGCCTGCCGCTGCCAACTGGCACCGAATCTGATGGTGACGCCCTGTGAGAAGTCTCACCTCGAGCAGGCTATAGCGGCCGGTGCTGGCAAGCATCCTGTATTCGAGAACCGCCTTTTTCGACCCACGCACCTCGCGTGGGTGGCAATAACTCTTGTTCTGTTGTTCGTTTCGCGTGAGCCACCCCGTGAGGGTGTCGGCCTCCCTTTCCGGCCTGCCCTGCACGATGGCCCAATAAGTCTTGTGCACCTCACCATCGCGAAACATGATGTTGAGGCGCGAGAGGGCTTTCGAGGTCTTGGCGAAGACCACCACGCCACTGACAGGTCTATCGAGGCGGTGCGCAACGCCCAGAAACACGTTCCCAGGTTTGTTGCGCACCGTCTTGATATACTGTTTCACCGTCTCGGAGAGGGGCATATCGCCAGTCTTGTCGCCCTGAACGATTTCACCGCTCTCCTTGTTCACGATGATGATGTGGTTGTCTTCGTAGAGTACTTGCATGTGCTGACTACATATTCATGCCGCCATCCACCTGTATTACCTGACCACTCACATAAGCGGAGAGGTCGCTGGCAAGGAAGAGCGCGGTATTGGCAATATCGTCTACCGTTCCACCACGACGGAGAGGTATCTTCTGGCACCACTCATTGCGCACCTCCTCGGAGAGTTGCTGGGTCATGGCGGTATCGATGAATCCCGGAGCAATGGCATTGGCACGGATGCCTCTTGGACCCATCTCCTGTGCTATCGACTTGGCGAGGGCAATAAGTCCGGCCTTTGATGCAGCGTAGTTGGCCTGTCCGGCGTTGCCATGCACGCCCACTACCGACGACATATTGATGATACTGCCGGCGCGTTGGCGCATCATCACAGGCACGCAGGCGTGGATGAAGTTGAAAGCAGATTTCAGGTTCACATTGATTACGGCATCCCATTGCTGTTCACTCATCCTCAGCATCAGGCCGTCTTTGGTGATGCCGGCGTTGTTGACCAGGATATCGATAGAACCGAATTCTTCCTTGATGAGTTTTACCACTTCCTCAGTCTGAGCGAAGTCAGCGGCATTAGAGGCATACCCCTTTGCCTTGACACCCTTGGCGGCAATTTCCTCCTGGGTGGCGAGACCATTCTCGTCAATGACAAGGTCGGTGAATGCCACGTTGGCACCTTCTTCCGCAAACTTGAGCGCGATAGCCTTACCGATACCGCGTGCAGCACCTGTAATAAGCGCTGTCTTACCTGTTAATAATCCCATTTTCTGATTTTTTAAAATTATATGACGTTAATTCATGTTTATCCGCATGGCTGAAGTCACATTCTCTCCACAATGGAGTGAAGCGAACAGCAATGACCTCATTTGTTGATGCTTTTGCCCAAGGCACCATACACCACCTTGGCAACGAGGGGCTTGCTCGTTTCCTCGGTGAGACCATGTCCCAGGCGTCCGTAGATATACGGCACTTCAAGTCCTTTGATACAATAATGGGTAATGTCGGCCACGAGTTCCACGTTGTCGATATCAAACTCGCCGTCGGCCTTCCCGTCGGAATAGACTTTCCGGAAGAGTTCTATCTCGTCCTCATCGAAATTCTTCCTCATTTTCTCCACCATCCAGATGTTGCGGAAGAACTCAGCCCTGAGGTTACCGTTTCTCACCACCGTCTCCTTAATCATGCTGAGATGGGTGTAGATGAGTTCGATAATCTTGTCTTGCGGTGGAATCTTCTTCGCTGCCACCTCGTCGAGTTTGTCGGACAAGCGTTCTAGTTCGGCAGCGATGACGGCATAGTACACTTCCTCTTTATTCTTAAAATAAGTGTAGAGTGTGCGACGCCCCTTACCCGATGCCACAGCGATGTCGTTCATCGTAGTGTTCTCAATGCCTTTCTTGGCAAAAAGTTGTCTGGCCACATCGACCAGTTTCTGTCTAGTTTTGGAAATTGACATACTAACCTCCTCTTTTGCACATTCATCAATCCATGTGCAAAAGTACTGGTTTTATTTGGTATCAGCAAATTTCAACGAGGAAATGACCATGTTTTCACTATTTTTGACATTTTGGGTCAACTAAGTATTAACACGGCACATCATCTTTTCAGTGCTTGCCATTAGCAGACATCATTCCTCATGGCCATCGGTTATCTCTTCCAATTCACCGGTCTCAGAGTCGATGATGAAGCCCCTTACCACGATGTCTCTCGGTACGAGCGGATGGTTCTTGATGGTGTCTACTGTCTTGCGCACAGAGGTGGGCGTGTCTTTGAACCCTTCCAACCACGCGTCGAGGTCGATGCCGCACCTGCGTATGGTGTCGAGTGTATCGTCGGTCACGCCGCGGGCAACCATCTCCTCATGGAAGTGGGCAAAACTCATATGACAGGCCCCACAATGGGAGTGGGCCACCACCATGACCTCCTCCACACCCAGTTCGTAGATGGCTACGATAAGGCTTCGCATGGCAGAGTCGAAGGGAGAGATAACCAGTCCGCCCGCATTCTTGATAATCTTTGCGTCACCGTTTTTCAGACCGAGAGCAGCTGGAAGTAGTTCGGTAAGACGGGTGTCCATGCATGAGAGCACAGCCAACTTCTTGTCGGGATACTTGTCGGTAATAAACTTCTCGTAGTCTTTCCTATCTACGAATGTTTTGTTGTATTCGAGAATCTGGTCTATCATAGTGGTAAAGTCTTGTTGGTTTATTGTGACAAAGATAGTGAATATCGAGCATAAAACGAAAGAAAAAAACTTATAAATGCAATGCAAAAGAATAATTCTATCAATTCTCACTTTTATCTCCCATAGATCGGTGGGTATGCAATCTCAGGGAGAAAAGAATTCGTGAAGATGCGGAAGGTTCGTGGTAGGTAAAAGGATGTCATAGGAGGGTGTGTCAAATTAAATTTTTAGTCGCCTACGGCGAGAAATCTTTCAAATCTATCCAAATTTTTCAAATCTTTTTCTATTTGTTATTTGTTTGATTTGTAACGATTTGTGAGATTTCTGCGCGAAGCGCACTCCCCTCTTCAGTCGCCTTCGGCGAGAACCAGTAGTCGAGAACAGGAATCCCCAGTGTGTTAATACATACAGAAAGTGCCGAGCCACAAGGCCCGGCACCATTCTGTCCGTTTGGAGCAGTGCTTAGTTGGTTACCAGCACATAGTTGTTGTAAACCCTACCCCTGTTCTTGATCTTGATGTAGAACGTACCTGTCCATCTCGGAGTGAAGGAGCAGACGCAGTCGTCGGTGTAGTCGGTGTCGGAGTCAATCAGGTTGCCGTTCTCGTCATAGATGTAGAGGTCGAGGTCG